>NZ_CP179727.1:1232429-1848644 GCF_047425875.1 Macrococcus animalis | reverse complement strand
CTAATAATGCGTTAAATCCAAGACCTGCGCCTGCAACGTTACCGATATTAAACGCTAATCCCCCAAGTACGATTAAGATTGCAATAAGACTACCTAAGCCTTTAAAAACTTCATTCGAAATATCTTGTCCACGTTTCCCTGTCACTGTTAAGACACGCCAAATATTTAATTGTGCTCCAATATCAATGATAATACTTAAAAGAATTGCAAACGCAAAACTCGCCATAAATTGTTCAGTAAACAAAGTCGTTTGTGTTAAAAATGCTGGTCCTATAGCTGAAGTCGCCATTAAGAAAATTGCACCAAATAATAACCTTCGTTGTGCTGGTGTCATTTTTATTTTTTCATTATTCATAATAAGCCCCTTTTCTCTTATGATTTATATTATTTTGCTTTTATTTCAATTTCTTTTTGTAGTAGCGTTTCTCGAATTTGCTCAACAAAAGCTAACGCCTCTGGTCCATCCCCATGAACACAAATAGAATCCGCTTGAATTGGTATAAAATTTCCTGTTATTGTCTTAACCTGCTTTTCTTCAATCATACGTAGCACATGTGTAACCGCTTCTCTTGCATCGTGAATCATCGCATTACTTTCTTTTCGAGAAACGAGTGTACCTTCGTCCGTATAATTACGATCTGCGAACACTTCATTGATAACGGTTAACCCATTTTCATCGGCAATACGCACTAAATTGCCTCCTGCAATTCCCATCACTTTAAGTTCTGGATTAAATGTTTTAATCGCATTCACTATAGCCTGTGCCAACTTTTCATCATTAAATGTTGCGTTATAAAGTGCACCATGCGGTTTCACGTGGTTTAATGTCACGTTATGTTTCATACAGAATGCTTGTATTGCTCCAAGTTGATATGTCACTAAATTCTCTACTTCGTCATATGTCATATCAATTTTTTTTCGACCAAAGCCCATTAAATCATTATAGCCAGGGTGTGCACCAATACTGGTATTGTATTTTCTGCACATTTCAATTGTTTTATTTAATACATTAAAATCTCCTGCATGCATCCCACATGCAATATTCGCTGAAGTAATTAACGGAATGATTGCCGCGTCGTTACCAATCGTATAATTTCCATAACTTTCACCTAAGTCTGCATTTAAATCAATTTGCAAAGTTATCCCTCCAAGAAATGATTTTTTTCTAAGAATTTTATATCTATTTCATTCGATTGATATCTCGGATGCTGAATAATACGAGATTGATAATCTAAATTCGTAGGGAATCCTGTAATCACCGTTTCTTCTAAAATTGCGAGCATTCTTTGATATGCACGATCGCGCGTTTTATCATATGTAATAAATTTAGCAATCATTGAATCATAATAAGGTGAAACCATGCACTTTTGATATAAAAATGTATCGATTCGTACACCTGGACCACTTGGTAAATTCAAGTATTCAACTTTTCCTGGACTTGGTCTAAAGCCATGATCAGGATCTTCCGCGTTAATTCGACATTCGATACTGAAACCATTAATTTGAATGTCTTCTTGAACTAAATCAAACATATCAAATAAAGCTATGTTCAACTGTGCTTCGATAATATCAACACCGGTTACCATTTCAGTTACAGTATGTTCAACTTGCACACGTGTATTCATTTCTAAGAAATAATATTCTTGTGTAGATTCCACATATAAGAATTCTAATGTACCAGCACCACGATAGTTAATATTCTTAGCTGCATTAACTGCATCTTGAGTCATACGTTGTCTAACTTCATCTGGAACGATTGCTGCCGGAGCTTCTTCTACAAGTTTTTGGTTATTACGCTGAATTGAACAGTCACGGTCATATAAATGAACCGCATCACCTTTACCATCACCTATAACTTGTACTTCAATATGACGTGCAGTTTTAATGAATTTTTCTATGTATACACGATCATCACCAAAAGCATTCTTTGCTTCTGACTTTGCTGCATTAAAGAGGTTTTCGAAGTCTTCCATACGACTTACGATACGCATCCCTTTTCCGCCACCTCCTGCAACAGCTTTTATCACCATTGGCACACCAATTTCTTGTGCTTTTACTTTCGCTTCTTCAAGCGTAGGAATCACATCTTTAGAACCTGGGATAACAGGAACACCTGCAGTAACCATTGTTTTACGTGCCTCTACTTTGTCACCCATTTTCTCTATTGTTTCTGGTGTTGGACCAATAAATACAATATCATGTTCTGCACATAGTCTTGCAAAGTTGGCGTTTTCAGCAAGGAATCCATAACCTGGATGAATACCGTCAGCACCGGTAACTTCTGCTGCTGCAATAATATTATTCATGTTTAAATAACTTTCAGTAGAACTAGATGGTCCAATACAATATGCTTCATCTGCAAGCGCAACATGCAGGCTATCGACGTCAGTCGTAGAATATACTGCTACTGTTTTAATGCCCATTTTTTTGCATGTTCTAATAATACGAATTGCAATTTCTCCTCGATTTGCAATTAAAACTTTTTTGAAAGGTTTCTGATTCAAGATTACACCTCCTTATTTCTCTTTAATTGTTACTAATGGCTCATCATAGCCCACTGCTGTACCGTTCTCAATATGAATCGCTTCAATTACTCCATCAACATCAGCAAATATATCATTCATCACTTTCATCGCTTCAATAATTCCGATACGATCACCTTTCTCTACTTTATCTCCGACACGGATGAATGGTTCTTTCGAAGTTTCATCCTGCATATTATAGAATGTTCCTACAAGTTGTGACTTTTGTACATGATGATTATTATTAACAGTTTCTTGATGGGTTACATTTTGTCCTGATATTTGATCAATTTGTGTAGGAACCGTATGAACCTCTTTTATGGCTTTTTCAATATAATATTCATTATCACCTTCTTTAATCGAAATGACATTTAATTCATTGCTATTCATCATATCAATGAGTTGTTGTAATTTATCTGAATTCATTATGATTCCGCCTTCTCTAATAAATTTTGAATTTTTTTACTTGTATGTCTAATATCAAATGCGTGCATACTGACTTCATTAATGAGTGTCATCATTTTTTGCTTTTCTTTAACAGCTTCTTCTAAAGTACCTTCAACAAGTCTGATTTCACTACCCGGACCTTTTTGAACGAGCGTTGGTATATCACTAAAGTAAACTGTACCTAGTTTTGCATAACCTCCAACTGTCTGACGATCATTCATTAATATAATCGGTTGTCCATCCGATGAAACTTGAATTGAACCCAACTGAACAGGTTCGGATATAATATCGTAATTCGTTTTCACTTCAAGAGTATCGCCTGTTAACCGAATTCCCATACGGTCAGATGTATTTGAAATTTCATATGTACTTGATAAAGAAGATGCTAAATTTTTAAAACGGTCATATTGACGTCCTGGAATAAATCTAATAGTACTCACTTTATCGATAAAGTGTGTATTCACACGACGTGTTTCTAATTTACCTGGTTGATTAAACTGAAGTACATCATCTTTAATCAAAGTACGACCTTCTAATCCACCCAGTTTAATCTTCATATGCGTTGCATAACTACCTTGTATTTTCGGAATATTAAATCCACCTTTTACTGAAAGATATGTACGATAACCATTCTTTGCTGTTTTAAAGGTTAAGATATCGCCAGCATTTGCATTATATACACAACGATTCAAAACTGGCTCATCATTTAATTCTGCTAACATATTGCCGCCTGTAATCACAAAAGCATTCGATTCAGTAAATTTGAAGATACCACCTTGCATTGTCATTTCAATACTCATATGTTCCGTATTACCGAGTAAAAGATTACCTAACAGTAAAGCACGATAGTCCATAGCTCCTGCAGGTGATAGCCCAACATTTTGAAATCCTGTACGCCCTAAATCTTGTATCGTTGAATATAGACCTGGATGAATGACTTGAAGTCCCATTAATGTACCTCCGTTTCTATCACATAAGTGCCGTTATTTACAGATTGTTCAATCGTGTCATATTCATCTTTTGAAATACGTTTAAACTTTATATAATCTCCAGCTTCGTAATACACTTCTGGATTACGATTAGGGTCGAACAATCTCAACGGTGTTCTTCCGATGATATTCCAACCGCCAGGTGACGCTAAAGGATATATGCCTGTTTGTGCATTAGCAATACCTACCGAACCTGCTGGGATTTCTTTACGTGGAGAAGATTTACGTGGTGTAGCAATCGACTCATCTAATCCACCTAAGAAAGGAAAGCCTGGCATAAATCCTAACATATATATTAAATAAGGCTTGCTCGTATGTATTTGAATAATTTCATCCGTCGATTTATTGTGTCGTGTTGCCATTTCCTCTAAATCCAGATTAAAAGGTGCATCGTAACAAACCGGAATAATATATGTAGTCGCCGGATATTTATCGTCTGATATTAACTCAAGCTTTTGAACCGCTTCAGTTAGTGCCGTATGATTCGTTTTCGTATCATCAAAGTAAATGACCAAAGTATTATATGAAATAACAAGTTCATTAATCCCTACAATATCACTATTTTGAATTGTAGATTTCATTTGTATGACTTGCGCGTTGATCTCTGGATTAATTCGTTCATCAAAGACAATACTCAAACAGTTTTCGTTAATATTTACAAATTCCATTTTGTAACCCCTTTCTTTACACATGTATTATAATACCATAATAGTCTGATAATTTTTAATATTATTTAAATACTGATTTCTCATTTTCGCAAAATATTGTTTCTTAATTAAAACAAAAAGACTATTACATCGCTAATGATGTAATAGTCTAAATAATAAGTATTTAATTATAAAATTCCTAACCCACTTGACTGAATATCTTTAGCGAATCCTTGTACTGTATCTACTGATAACTCATCAATGTTACGTCCAATATTAGGAATTTTCTTAACAACGTCGCCAGGGCAAGTGATAATATCACAACCGATTTCGTCTGCTTGAATAACGTTATATAATTCACGGCAAGATGCCCATAATAATTTAACGCCTTCTTTTTCATGACATACTTTCACAGCTGCACGCATTAATGGCATTGGGTCAACGCCTGTATCTGCAATACGTCCTGCAAATACTGATACGTATGATTCAACGCCTGGTTTAATTGCTTTTACGATATCTGTTACTTGTTCAATTGTGTAAACTGCTGTTACGTTTAATTTAATATCTTGCTCAGATAATTTCTTGATTAACGGAATCATTGATTCGCCTTTTGTATTTACAACTGGAATCTTTACGAATACGTTCTCACCGAATGATTGAATAATTGCTGCTTCTTTTTCCATCGTTTCCATATCATCACCGAACACTTCAAATGAGATAGAGGCATCTGGAATGGCTTTAACTGCTGCTTCTGCGAATGCTTTATAATCTTCAACACCAGCTTTCGCCATTAGGGATGGGTTTGTCGTAAAACCGTCAACTGTCTTGTTTGCATAAGCTGTCTTCATTTGTTCGATATCTGCGCCATCTGCAAAAACTTGTACATTTAAATTTTTCATATTTATTCCTCCAAATATAATGTAAACACTTCTACTTATTATAATCATATAATGTCAGTGATTGCTACTGATTGAACATAACTTGTATGATTTTTAGCATAATTATCAAGTTTTTAATATTTTTATTCTATTGAATCCAGATGATATGGTAAAATAAAATGATTAATGATTGGAGGAACATCATGAAAGCGAACAAATACGTGTACTTCTCTATATTTTTTGTAGTATTAAGCATCTTTTGTAATGGCTATAATCCCGTTCTTGCAGTTTTATTTGGATCAATTACTTCTATTATATTGTTCACTGGTTTGGTGAGCTGTATATTACTTATAATTAGTATTATTTTAATTGATAAAGCTTTAAAACAGCCAAAAGAAATTTCAAGTAGCTTATTTAAAGTCGCAAAGATCTGGCCATATGTGATTTTGGTCGTAATTTTAGTACAATTGATTAGTATATTATTTAGGTTTGGTATTATTTAAGGATTGATTCGTCAGTCCTTTTTATTATGGAGGTATTTATGGTTTATTTATATATTGCATTGTTTAGTATGATGGGTGCTTTAAGCAGATATGGTGTGAGTTTAATGATTGATGCTCCGACCTATACGGTTATCGTGAATTTATTGGGTGCATTACTTTTAGGATTTTGCACAAATTACTTTAAAAGACTGAATATGAACACTTTACTCAAGACCGGTATAACGACTGGGTTTTTAGGGAGTTTTACGACTTTCTCTGCATTAAGTAAAGATGCTGTAGATTTATATTTAGCACATTGTTATTCCGCGCTAGCTTTATATTTATCAATTACGATTATTGGTGGTTTAATATGTGTTGTACTTGGTATGAAATGGGGTGACGCATAATGCTATATGTTGCTCTCGGTGCTCCACTTGGTGCTATGCTAAGATACTTTGTGAGTCAGAAATTAAATGGTGCATTTCCATTTGGTACCTTGATGATTAATTTACTCGGCGCATTGCTTTTAGGATTTGTAGCACGATTTGATCAAACGATGATGTTATTATTAGGAACTGGATTCTTAGGTGCTTTTACGACATTTTCAACTTTTAATGTTGAAGTTGTTCAGCTATTTAAAGAAAGAAGATTGGCTGCGATAGTTTACCTGATTCTGTCTTATGTTATTGGCCCACTGCTCTTTTTGTTTGCGTTTACATTTCAATTCTAAATTTATTGTAAAATTACTGTTTATCTTTGATTAAGATGATTAGTAAAAATTATTATTACTTTATTATAGAAGAGAATACAAAATAATATTTGGAGGTAATACTGTGAAACGCATTTTATCAATAACATTAATGTTTACGTTAATCATCTCTATGCTATTTCAAAGTCCATATGCACTTGCAGATGTAACATCAGAAACACCTACGACTGAAGCACCTACTAGCGAGGTTGCAACAACAGAAACTCCTACAACTGAAGTGAAAACAGAAGTAACAACCGAAAAGGCAACAACTGAAGCACCTACAACAGAGGTAGCAACAACTGAAGTTGCTAAACCAACTGCAGCGGTTACAACTGCTACAACCACTGAAGTTCCTACAACGGAAATAGCGACGACTGAAGCACCAGCTAGTCCAAATACAGTAAAAATTCTACATACAAACGATATCCACGGGCGTTTAGATGCTGAAGATGGACGTGTTATAGGTATGGCAAAAGTAAAAACAATTAAAGACAAAGAACAACCAACTTTAATGTTTGACGCTGGAGATGCATTCCAAGGTTTACCTTTATCAAACTTCTCTAAAGGAGAAGATATGGCAAAAGCAATGAATGCCATTGGTTATGATGCAATGACGGTTGGTAACCATGAATTTGATTTCGGATTTGATACTGCAATGAACTACAAAAAGTTATTAAACTTCCCTATCATTAGCTCAAATGTATATAAAGACGGTAAAAGTGTTTATGCTCCATCAGCAATTATCGAGAAAAACGGAAAGAAATTTGGGGTGATTGGCGTAACAACGCCCGAAACCGCAACAAAAACACATCCTAACAATATCGTAGGTGTAACATTCTTAGATCCCGTGACTTCTGTTACTGCTGAAATGAAAAAATTACAAGGAAAAGTGGATGCTTTCATTATCTTAAGTCATCTAGGAATTGATACCACTACAAAAGAAGCTTGGCGCGGTGATAACTTAGCAACTAAAATTGCAGGAAATAAAGACTTTATAAACAATGCAATTGTAGTATTAGATGGTCATTCTCACTCTGTCATCGAAAATGGTGAATTAAAGAAAACTGCAATGCTAGCACAAACTGGGACAGCTTTAGCGAACATCGGTAAAGTAACATTCGATTTACAAGATAAAGTAGCTACAAACTTAAAAGCTTCATTAATTAAGGAAGCTGATACGAAAGCAGTAACACAAGATGCAGCAGTAAAAGCTATCGTTGATACTGCGAAAGATAATTTTGGTAAAGCAACATCTGAAGTAGTATTCCACAACCCAGTTCAATTACAAGGTGAACGTAACGACGTTCGTACTCGCGAAACAAACTTAGGTAACGCAATTGCAGATGCTATGGAAGCTTATAGTGAGAACGGATTTGATACTGTCGGTGACTTCGCAGTAACTAATGGCGGCGGAATCAGAGCTTCAATCGATGGCAACAAAGACGTTACGATTGGTGATATCATTAAAGTATTACCTTTCGGAAACACTATCACACAAATCGATGTAAAAGGTTCTGACGTTAAAGCAATGTTTGAACACGCTTTAAGTGCTCCAACAGTTGATAAAGACGGTAAAGTTGGATTAGATGCAAATGGAGCATTCTTACACATCTCTAAATCGATTAAAGTACATTATGATTTAACAAAGCCTGCAGGTGAACGTGTTTACGCAATCGAAGTATATAATAAGAAGACCAAGAAATTCGAACCATTAAACAATACGAAGACTTACAAAGTTGTAACAAACGACTTCTTAGCAGTTGGTGGAGACGGATTCAAAATGTTAGGTGGTCCTCGAGAAGAAGGACCATCTTTAGATGCTGTTGTACGTCAATACTTCAAAGCTGCTGATATGACAGCTTACACGACGGAAGCATTACAACGTATCTTATCGGGTAATGCGAGTGAGTATAAACCAGAAGAAACAGAAGAAGTTAAAACTAATGAAGATAAAACTAACGAAGTACCCACAACGGAAGAAAAAACAAACGAAACTGATGTATCTACAGAAGATGTAACGATTGAAGATGCTACAACTGAAGTAGACTCAAATGATGTAAACTCAAGTGAAGTTGCAACTGGAGAGAAGGTTGAAATAGTTACAATGATTAATTCAAATAATCAAACTGTTGAAGTGGAACATGACAACGTGATTCCATTCGAAAAAGTTGCTCAAACGAAAAAAACATACTTAGATACTACTATTCAATCGAATCAAGTTGCAAAAGATTCAGATAAACCTGCAATCACAGAAGCGGTAGAACAATTACCGATTACTGGTGAAGCTGCTGGTACTGGTGCTGCTGCAATTGGATTATTAGGCTTAGGATTATACTTAATTAAACGTAAATCAGCATAATACACCAAAAGCCACAAGTGAAATTCACTTGTGGCTTTTTTCATTGCCAGTATTTTTGATTTACCGGCAATAATTATTTATTTATGGATTTAAATGTTCAATTTGATCCATAATATTTTCTAATTCTTCAACTTTATATTGGAAGCGGCCGTGGAATACAAATTTCTCAAAGAATGTTTGTAACTCTTCTTCTCCAACAATAACTTTCACACCATTGTCTCTTGAGTAATTAGAAATATGTTCACTTCCCACACCTTCAGCATTATAATATGCAATCGGTGTTACTGGATATGGTAATTCAAATACTTTCTCTAATCGTTCTGCTTTTAATTTTAACGCTTCGATTGAATGGTTATATGTCCTAAACTCTGCATTACCATCTTTATTTTGATCTAATACGATTGTTTGTTCTACTTTCGGATCAAGATTTAATATTTTAAACACATTTTCTAGCATTGGCTCACCAGCAAATTGCATTTCACTCACACCATGGAAAATATGACCTGTCCAATAGTTTGAATCAATTAAATAAATCCCGGTACGTGTTAATACAACGTGATCTAATTTATCAGTGCTTTTCACTCGTTTTCCTGGAATATAAATATTTGCTAATACATGCATATCTTCAGGACGAATACGTTCTTCTGATACAAGTTGTTCTTTCAATTGAATCAATGTTAAATCTGTTAAATATTCTCCTTTATCTTTTGAGAACATTTTTAAAGATTCAATGTGTGATGTTTTTTCTTCGATTTGCTTTTGCATTGTTTCTTTTTGTTCTGCTAATTCTTTTTTGTATGTTAAGCGTGATTTCTCACTTTCTTCATGATATTCATCAGATTTAACTTTTTGCGCTTTTCGAAATTCTTCTTCTTTACGCGCAATTGATTTTTTCTTGCTTGATAATGCAAGTAACCAAAGTATGAAGAATAATAAAGCTAAGATACCTAAACCAATTAACACATAAAATAAAGTACTACCTACTTCTACTGACATATCATTCACCTTTCTAACTGTATTACTTTCATTATAAATAACTTTTAAGAGAACTTCATTGATAAAACAAAAATAAATTGTGAAACTTTACTCTTATTAATGAAATTTATTATTATTTAATATTCTAAACAATGATTAACAATAATTTATAAGAAATATATTCTAGATTAATATTGATATGAAATAATTAAAGTGTCCTAAATATTATATTGGGCTAAAAATTAAATTTCTCGGAGGATGATACCATGGCAAAGTATAAACGTTTATTATTAGCAGGTACTTTTGCATCAGCTCTATTATTAGGTGCTTGTGGTGGAGAAGAAGACAAGGCTGAAGACGCAAAGACTGAAGACGCGGCTACAGAAGAAGAAACAACTGAAGATGATGCAGCAGCTGAAGAAGAAACTGAAGAAGAAGAAACTGAAGAAGAAGAAACTGAAGAAGAAGAAACTGAAGAAGAAGCTGAATAATTAATATTATATTTCCGTCTCAATATAATTGAGACGGTTTTTATTTATAAAAAAATAGACTTAAGATAATTCTTAAGTCTACTTGATTTTTTCAATTATTTTAAGTTTTCTTTTAATGCATCAATTTTGTCAGTTGCTTCCCATGGCAAGTCAATATCTGTTCTACCAAAGTGTCCGTATGCTGCTGTTTGTTTGTATATTGGACGACGTAAGTCTAACATTTGGATGATTCCTGCTGGACGTAAATCAAATGTTTTACGCACTGCATCAACAAGTTGTTGTTCACTATACTCAGATGTACCGTAAGTTTCAACTGAGATCGACACGGGTTGTGCCACTCCAATCGCATAAGCTAACTGAACTTCACATTTATCAGCAAGCCCTGCCGCTACGATATTTTTCGCAACGTAACGAGCAGCATAAGCACCACTTCGGTCTACTTTCGTTGCATCTTTACCTGAGAATGCACCTCCACCGTGACGGGCATATCCACCGTAAGTATCTACGATAATTTTACGACCTGTAAGTCCGGCATCTCCTTGAGGTCCACCAATAACGAAGCGACCAGTTGGATTGATGAAATATTTCGTTTCAGAATCGATTAATTCAACTGGAACGACTGGTTTGATAACGTGTTCTTTAACGTCAGCTTGAATTTGTTCTAATTCAATTTTCTCGTGGTGTTGACTCGAAATAACGATTGTATCAATACGCTTAGGCTTGTTAAACTCATCGTATTCAACTGTTACTTGTGTTTTTCCATCTGGACGTAAATAATCTAAAGTGCCATTTTTACGTACTTCTGTTAAACGACGTGCTAATTCATGCGATAATGAAATTGGTAAAGGCATTAAACTTGCTGTTTCATTACAAGCAAATCCAAACATTAAACCTTGGTCTCCAGCACCGATAGATTCGATATCTGAGTCAGATAAGTTACCACGGTCTTCTAATGCACGGTCAACGCCTTGCGCGATGTCAGGAGATTGCTCATCAATAGCAGTTAATACTGCCATTGTTTGAAAGTCATAACCATATTTCGCTCGTGTATAACCAATTTCTTTTACTGTATCACGTACTACTTTAGGAATATCAACATAAGTAGACGTTGTGATTTCTCCTGCGATTAAAGCCATACCTGTTGTTACTGACGTCTCACACGCAACGCGTGCTTTAGGATCTCCTGTTAATATTGCATCTAAGATTGCATCTGATATTTGGTCAGCGATTTTATCGGGATGTCCTTCTGTTACTGATTCTGATGTAAATAATTTACGATCTGCCATTTATAAAACACTCCTATTTTATATAAATTTACGGTTCAAGCCACAAAAATAGCCCTCTCTCCTGTAAGAGAGAAGGCTAATATACACATAATTAGTCCATTCTACTCTTATCGTTCAGACGTCTGTCCGCAAACGGTTTGGCACCTTACTTAACTTATGTTAAGGGTTGCTGGGCTTCACAGGGTCCATGTCCCTCCACCACTCTGGATAAGAGAATCCGCAAGTAAGATAATACTAAACTTTTTGTACACTGTCAACATATCGAATTGATTCACAAATTTTCTGAATAATAGTTTATCAACAAAAATTTCTTTATATTTAATGTAAGGGCATAATCCTTATGTTATACTAATTCATGAAACTGCTTACATTAGCAGAAAATATAAACTTGGGGGACCTTTTTATGAGCGAACAAATCTTTGGTAAATTAGACGACTTATTAAAGAGCGACATTGTGTTAAACCAATTATCTAGAACACAATTAATCAACGAAATCTTATCTAATCGTGAGGGTGTATTAACAGAGTCTGGGGCTGTTAGAACTGAAACAGGTAAATATACTGGTCGTTCACCAAAAGATAAATTTATCGTTGAAGAAGCTGAAACAAAAGATCATATTGATTGGGGTACAATTAACCAACCCATCTCTGAAGAAATCTTCTTGAAATTATTAGACCGTGTATTGGACTATTTGGGAATGCAAGACAAAGTTTATGAATTTAACGGATACGCTGGAGCAGACCCTGCAACACAATTAAAATTACGTGTTATCAATGAATTAGCTTGGCATAATTTATTTGCACGTACTATGTTCATCCGTCCAGAAACATTTAATGAAGGTGTATTAATCGATCCTGATTTCACAATTATCTCTGCTCCACACTTTAAAGCAGATCCTAAAATTGATGGCACCAAATCTGAAACATTCATTATTACGAGTTTTAAACACAAGATTATTTTAATCGGTGGTACTGAATATGCTGGAGAAATGAAAAAAGGTATCTTCGGAGTTATGAACTACTTATTGCCTACTCAAGGGGTTATGAGTATGCACTGTTCAGCGAACGTTGGTGAGAATAAAGACGTCGCTTTATTCTTTGGTTTATCAGGAACAGGAAAAACAACTTTATCAGCAGACCCACATCGTAAACTAATCGGTGACGATGAGCACGGTTGGAATGATAATGGCGTATTCAACATTGAAGGTGGATGTTATGCAAAGACGATTGATCTATCACGTGAGAAAGAACCTCAAATTTATGATGCGATTCGCTACGGTGCAATCTTAGAAAACGTTAAAGTTGATGACAAAGGTTTCCCAGACTATGAAGATAAGTCATTAACAGAAAATACGCGTGCAGCATATCCAATTGAAAATATTGACAACATCGTGTTACCTTCAATTGCAGGACATGCTAAAACAATCATCTTCTTAACTGCAGATGCATTCGGTGTATTACCGCCGATCTCTAAATTAACAAAAGAGCAAGCAATGTACCATTTCTTAAGTGGATTCACTTCAAAACTTGCTGGTACTGAACGTGGCGTTACAAGCCCACAACCAGTATTCTCAACATGTTTTGGTTCTCCATTCTTACCATTACATGCAACAATATATGCAAACATGTTAGGTGAATTAATTGATAAACACGGTTCGGATGTTTACTTAGTAAACACTGGATGGACTGGTGGCGAATATGGTGTTGGTAGTCGTATGAGTTTAACACATACACGCTCAATGATTCGTCGTGCAATCAGTGGTGAAATCAAGAATTCTGAATTCACACAAGACCCAATCTTTGGATTATTCGTACCAAATTCAGTATCTGGCGTACCTAAAGAAATCTTAATGCCTCGTAATGCTTGGGTATCTCAAGATGCTTACGATGAAAAAGCAAAAGATTTAGCATTACGTTTCCAAGAAAACTTCAAAAAATTTGGTGAAAAGTCAGCAGAAATTGAAGAAAAAGGTGGATTTATCTTCAGAGGATAATTCATAAGGCAAATTCTCCAATCACAAATTGTGATTGGAGAATTTTTTTATTTTATGATTCTACATCTTTCATCCATTCGTAAATCTCTTCTAATATCATTCTTTCATTATCTGGTCGTAATACATGCGCTTCATTTTGTATATAAATCACTTTATGATATACACCAAGAGATATAAGTCGTTCCTCTAACATCTTTCCGTGTGCAACATTCACTTGCTTATCTGCTGTCCCATGAATAATCATAATCGGTGGGCTATCAGCTTTGATAAGTGCTAATCCTTCCCGTTTATCGTATTCGACTTTATTTGTAATAGGACCGATGATACGTTTTAACATGCCTCGTAAATCTTGTCGCTCATTATACATATAATATATGCTAGATACCCCACCCCATGTAATAAACGAAGTCACCTTACTTGCTTGATACGTCACAAGTCCTTGAATACCCCCACGTGAAAATCCAATAAAATGCAATGGTACTTTTGGATATTGTTCACGTAATATACGCACCAAAGCATATACATCTTCTTGATCTGCACCGCCAAATTCATCTTGCCCGTTTTGATGTGTACCACGATAATAAGGTGCTGCGACGAGTGTATTTGAATACGCAAAGCGCATCAATCCAGCGGGTCTTAATATACCAACCTGTCCCTTTCCACCTCGCAAATATATGACAATCCTATCAACATTTTGTGGCTCATATAGTAAGCCTTTAACTTCAAACTCATCGGATTGATACGTCACTTCTTTAAAGACTATCCCTTGATAAGTTGCTTGTATTGATTTCTTATTAATAAACATTAAAACCGCTCCTTTAATGTTTCCAATATATAAAGTATACAGTCATCTTTAAGTAAGAAACTTTTATCATCATCTCTCACATCATTAATCGATTTTACAATGACTGGCCCACTCGTTTCTAAGTAGTCATCACGCTCTTCAATTGATGCCACATCAACATAAAAAACATCTTTACTAAAAGGTGATTGATCTTGCACCGTATATGTCGCAATATATTCAAAATGTCTTACAATGCCCCCTGTTTCCTCCTTAAGTTCACGATACATCGCCTGTATGGGTGTTTCTCCCACTTCAACTTTACCACCCGGAAACTCTATACCTCGAATTTTATTATTCGTTAGTAGCATATTACCCTGAAAGTTTGTTATCATTAATACATGTTTACTCGTTGGTATATCAGTAGTATCCTTAAACTTAAGGACAACTTGATTCCCAACATGATCACTAAAAATCATCTTCCTAGCTCCAATCAATTTAAAATAATAGATTCTCGAGGTCACTATGAAAAAATTAACTGCACTTTTTATCATTTTAGCATTAATTATCACTGGATGTGCATCACCAAAAGAAAAAAAGAAACCCTTAACGAAGGACCAAATCATTGCACGTATGCAAAAAAATATTAAAGCTATAGATAGTATTTCTTTATCTGCTTCAAACAAAGCAACAATTTCATATGATAAATTCACAACAAAATTCACCCAAGATACCACATCACAATTCGATACGATAAATAAAAGTGCATTACTTATTAATGCCGATTCAAATAACACGAAATATCCTGTAAAGTCTGTTATATTCAATATGGACGAGGGTAATATTGAAGCATATCCTAATCCACAATACTTGAATTATCGAGCACGTAAAGCTGATATTCAATACTTCTCAACAGTTCAATCCAATATTGTGAATTTAACGGATATTGTTCAAAATGTCATAAAAAAAGAAGTAGAAACAATTGAGGTAACTGACAATGTGATTCATTATGAAGGTAATTCAAAGTACTTAAAGTATTTATTTGATTACGGTATTGATTTCTCAAGTATGAATCAAATTGCTGCATTTAATGATTTAACAGACATTAATATTCAAAGTGGTAGCTTTGATGTAGAACTTTCATCCGAAAAAAAATTACCAAAAACCTTAAACTTCGACCTTAAAGTAAATGCAAAGATTAAGGATAAACCTGTCACAATTATAATGAATCAAGAAACCACTTATAAAGACTTTAATAAGACGAACGTATCGTTTTATGAAGAAGATGAGATAAAGTAGGAGATAAAATGAAACAACTATTACTATATGGCATTAAATTTTATAGAAATTATATCTCACCAATGACCCCGCCAACGTGCCGCTTTAATCCGACGTGTTCTCAATATGGTTTAGAGGCCATTGAGAAACACGGTGCATTTAAAGGCAGTTATTTAACAGCCGTAAGAATTTTAAAGTGCCATCCATTTCATCCAGGTGGCTATGATCCTGTTCCAGAAAAGAAAGAGCATCATCATTAAAAAAAGGAAATTCCGTTTATGGAATTTCCTTTTTTTAATGGATAAAATGAATTATTTTACGCCATAACGTTTCATCTTGTCCAGGTGACTTTGCCACTGGGAATAAAAACTCTCCTTTTGGTAACAAACTTAATAAATCTACTGTTATCAATGTGACAACTACAACAAGGATGTAATTAAATAAAAGCATATAAGGATTCCAAAATGATATTGGAATTAATTCACCTAACACACCAATGACAAGCATATGAACTAAATAAATGCCCATTGCTCGATTACCAATATAGTTTAGTAAGTAGACTATGAATTTATTAGAATGCCAATATATATAGATGATGAAGGCAATCGCTAAAGGTACAAGAATAATATTCATCATTCTGTCTGAAGTAAACAGATGTGGAAGATTCATTTCAACAAGTAATAACATTAAGCCTATGATGACATAGTAACCTAAATATTCTTGAATACGTCCTATCCAAGCCTTAATTTGATCTAAATAATAAGCCATATACCCACCCATCATGAAAAAGCCAATCCAGTTGAGTAAGAATGCACGATGATTTACTGCATAACTACTATCTCTTGCTATGTACCATGCAATCATTATAATCACTGACAATAATGTATATTTTGCAATATTGTCTTTATTAAATAAATGATATGACATCATAAAGAATATATAGAACTGAAGTACAATAGCAATAAAATATAGATGTACGTAACCATCGCCTAAAAATAAATACTTCCATATATTTTGCCAATCAAATTCACTCTTCCCAGTTATATCCATGAGTACGATATAAATTACTGACCAAATCAAATAAGGTATGACGATCTTTTTCGTGCGTGACTGAATAAACTTCTTATGGTCTAGCACTTTATCTTTAAATCCATTAAACAACAAAAATGCACTAATGATACAAAACATTGGTGTCCCAACACGTGCGAACTGGTTTATTACTAAACTTAACTTTGTACCAATGTTCTGATTTTCAATTGGGTACATTAATGTTACATGTGTTAAAAGTACAAGTAAACATGCAATTGCTCTAATGAATGTAATTTCTTCATAGTATCTTTTCATTGAATTATACTCCTTTACATATCCATTAGAACAGACATTTTAGGGTTATGCAATACCATATTATTAATTCAGAATATTTTTAAAGAAATTAAAGTACAAAAAAAGATGAAAACCTCAGCGAAGTTAACATCTATTATTATAATCGAATAATCTCTGGCTTTAGAATCAAGAAATCTTATTTTACATTTTTATACAAAAGATGCTATTAAATTCAAATGTGAAGGTTTCACTTTGGGAACTGAAAGTTGAATTTTATTGCCAATTAATAATTCATCATAATCTACGAAATCGCATTTGAAATATGTCCCTTTTGCTGTTACATCTGGCACTGTTTGAAAGTGTTCTCCAAGTAATGCCGTATAATATTTACTCAATCCAAACTCATACATCCCACCTGCTACAAATTGCATATCAGGTAAATAAGATGTGAGTTGCAATGCTTTAGTAATGCCACCAATACGACTATATTTAATTACTGCGGTTTCTACACCTATATCTTGAAAACGTTCGATTGATGCAACATCCGTTGCACTTTCATCTATTGCTAAATTGATGTGGGGATAAAGGTTATGTATTAATTTATAATCCATTATTGATTTGAATGGCTGTTCAAAATAGAGTATGTTGTGCTCACTTAAACAATTTAATAATTTGAAATGGCTTGAATCTAGTAACCCGTTGGCATCAATAACAATTTGAATATCACTAATTTCTCGAAGAGATTTCACTTGCTGAAGTATATGATTATGCATTTTCAATTTTATACGAGATGCATTTGTATGAATTAAGGTATCATCATGATGAAGAGTTTGTCCTAGTGGAATTCTTACTGGTTTTAAAGAATTGAAATATTGATAGGCGATGACATCGAAACAACTACTCGCATTAGGATGATTAATATCTAAAAAAGGCTGCATTTCATTAATTGAACTAAATGATTTCCCTTTAATACGATCAAATATCTGAATAACAGTTTGATGCACAGTGTCAATCGTTTCATAATGATACCAAGGTGTTTCAAAACTATTTGCCTCTGCAAAATATTCAAAACCGTCAATTATCGCACCAATGACTAATACTTTTCGCGTATTTAGTGTAATGAGATTTGTCTTAATCGGTGATATAAAAGGTGTATCAAACATATATATATTAAGCTTTGTGATAATCATGTTCATACCATTCCTTACACTGATGACGTGATATTTTCCCATTAGATGTTCTTTTTAATGCCTCCACACGCACAAATTGTTTCGGATGTTTGAATTTAGCAATATTGTCGTCAAGAGTTCTTTTAATGTCATCTTCTAAATCTCTATCCGCTTCATATAAACATATAGGTACGCTTCCCCACTTTTCTTCATCTATACCGATGACACAGGTTGCATGTACACTTGTGTGCTTTAATATAACTTGTTCAATTTCAGAAGGATATATATTTTCTCCACCAGATATAATTAAGTCTTTTCGGCGGTCTAAAATATATAAATAATTGTCCTCTATATAACCAATATCTCCTGTTAAAAAGTAATTACCAATAAAAGCATCGTTATTTGCTGTCTTAGGATATAAATAACCATGCATTACGTTCTCACCTTGCACACCAATCTCTCCAACATTGTTATCGACATTAAATAATTGTATAGTATCCTTAACACGACCTACACTTCCTGGATATTTTTCAATATCCATAGGCGATGCCGTAATCATTTGGGAGCACGTTTCAGTCATACCGAATGATGTATATATTGGTAAATTGATTCTGCGGGCTTGAGCCAACAATCGATCATCTAATTTTGCTCCCCCGATTAATATCCCTTCTAGTGAATAACGACTATGTAGTCCATTTTTCAATAACCGCTCCAATGTTTGTGGAACAAGAGATATATGTGTAATATTTTTTTCTTGAATATCATAAATAATTTGAAGCGCATTAAATTTTTCATGTAACACAATAGTACAACCATCTATAACTGCGCGAAGCAGAATACTTAAGCCACTAATATGAAATAGAGGTAGAACGTTGAGCCAAATCGAGTCATGACTATAAGTAAATATATTTTTGCAGTTTCTTGCACTTGCGACATGATTATTGAAACGTTGAGGCACTGCCTTTTGTACACCTGTTGTACCAGACGTAAACATAATGGATAAAATGTCGTTAGGTTGATTGTGCTCACCGAGGTATGAGTGATGACTGTCCAGTGCTGTATGAACTAACTTAGATTTGTTAAATGATTGTATTGAAGTGAAATTATCGTTTGTAAGGATTAGAGAGGTATCCACTGATGCCATTTGTTTTGAAATTTCATTTTCTGTCAAGTGTTTATTGACCATCACTATTTCAATGTTCGCAATAATTGCAGCATGTATGATATAACAATCTGATAATGTATTCTCCGCTTGTAGTGCAATGCGTTTATGATTAAATTGTTTAAGTTCATATGCAACTTTTTGAGCATTTTCGTATAGTTTTTCATAAGTGATGCGCTGCTCGTTAAAGATTATTGCCGGTTTATCCGGATATAGATGTGCAGCTGATTTGAGCCATTCCATAATTACACTTCCTCTTGATTAATATATTAATCATATCAAAAACCCAAGATTTATACATAGTAATTATCTTGGGCGCTGGAGGATTCTGTATGCATAGTATCACACTAGGTGTTGATATATCACTTTTATCAACACCTACACCGTAATTTTTTACGTTACTGCTTCATAGGTGTTGATATATCACTTTTATCAACACCTACACCGTAATTTTTTAGGTTACTGTTTTCTTAGGTGTTGATATATCACTTTTATCAACACCTACAGCGAAATTTTTTACGTTACTGCTTCTTAGGTGTTGATATATCACTTTTATCAACACCTACACCGTAATTTTTTAGGTTACTGTTTTCTTAGGTGTTGATATATCACTTTTATCAACACCTACAGCGAAATTTTTTACGTTACTGCTTCTTAGGTGTTGATATATCACTTTTATCAACACCTACAGCGAAATTTTTTACGTTACTGCTTCATAGGTGTTGATATATCACTTTTATCAACACCTACACCGTAATTTTTTACGTTACTGCTTCATAGGTGTTGATTTATCACTTTTATCAACACCTACGTGTATTTCATACCTTATTGTTTTCTCGAAAATACCCATTTCCGATTTTTTTATTGTATATTTACTCCCTTTATTCTCTCCACACTTTTCAAAATTAGTTGTAAGCACATTTCGGATTGTAGTCCTTCCAATACCCGTATAATTAAATATATCAGTGGTTGTTACTACATTATTTTTAAGAATTTTTATTGTATGAAAAGCCATATCTACTAATTTGGATTTCGAAATTTCAAATCCACAAATGCAACTAACTTTCCTTTGTCTACCTCTTGAAAATGGTAATAATTCACGGCATTCTGGACACTTCACTCCTGGCTTTAACTCGGGATATGGATAATAGTGAATGCGTTGGTATCTACTGTTCGGATAATGATGTTTCATTAATAGCTTTCCAATCTCTATCTCTTCATATAACGGTTCATCTTTGTTTAACATATTTACAATTCTTGGGATACTATCACGATAAAGAACGTTCTCATGACTGCTAAAACCACTCAATTCAAACATTGGATTTATAAATAAGATATAACTCTTCACTTTATAATTAATGTTATTTCTTGTACAAAAATACTTTAATTTCTGCTCTGCTTTATACAACTTTGACAAAGGATCAGCTTCAACATAGTTATTCTCACTTACAAAGTTATTATTACTAAAAGTGTACTTCCCAGAGAAATTCTTCACATCAATGTTAATAATATATTCATCTTTAATCAATAAAAAATCAAACTGCACCTCTCCATTACTGCGCAAACGAATGTTCCACAATTTCACACCTCCTGTCGTATTTTTAATTTCATCATAAAACATTTTCTCGCCTGTATACCCAAGATTAAATGAAAAAGCTTGTGACTGATCAAATTGATCCAATTCAATTCGTCCTGCAACTTCCCATATATAAGCTTCATATAAACTAAAATCATACGTTTTTAAGAACACTTTATCACCTCAATTCCAATATACAAATCCACACAAATATTAACAAATTAAAAATATGTAAATTTTGTTAATAAAAAACACTAGAATCATTATGATTCTAGTGTTCAGCATTTTTAGCTTTATGGGAATTTAGGGAATTGGTCGAAATTCGGTTCGCGTTTTTCTTTAAACGCGTCACGTCCTTCTTTCGCTTCATCACTTGTGTAGTAAAGTAATGTAGCATCTCCAGCGAATTGTTGTAATCCAGCTAATCCATCTGTATCAGCGTTCATCGCTGCTTTTAAGAAGCGTAATGCTGTTGGAGAGTGTTGTAACATTTCTTTACACCATTGTACAGTTTCATCTTCAATTTTATCTAACGGTACTACTGTATTCACTAGACCCATGTCTAATGCTTCTTGTGCATCATATTGACGGCATAAGTACCAGATTTCACGTGCTTTTTTGTGTCCAACGATTCTTGCTAAGTAACCTGAGCCATATCCAGCATCAAACGAACCTACTTTAGGTCCTGTTTGACCGAAACGAGCATTTTCAGCAGCGATAGTTAAGTCACATACGATATGTAATACATGTCCTCCACCAATTGCATATCCACGAACCATTGCAACAACTGGTTTAGGAATAACACGAATTAATCGTTGTAAGTCTAATACATTTAAACGTGGAATATTGTCATCACCTACGTAACCCCCATGGCCACGTACTTTTTGGTCCCCACCTGAACAGAAAGCTAAGTCGCCTTCGCCTGTTAAGATGATAGCACCGATTCTTTGATCGTCACGTGCACGAGAAAATGCGTCGATCATTTCCATTACTGTATTAGGAGTAAATGCATTACGTACTTCCGGACGGTTGATTGTAATTTTTGCAATACCTTCAAAATATTCATATTTAATTTCATTGTACTCTTTTAATGTTTCCCAAACTCTAGTCATGATTTTCCTCCTTGATAAACGATACTATTATTGTATCAAATATTTTTAAATTCTCCACATGAATCGTATGACCTGCCGAGATTATTACATGTTGTGCTTCAGGCAATTGCTCTGCCATTCTGTTAGCAATCAATTCAAACTTACTATCTAAACTACCGGTGAGTATTAATACTGGTTTATTAAAATCTTTAAGCATTGGCCAAAGGTTTTTTTGTTGGCCAGTTCCATACTCCCGCAAAGCTTTGGCAATTGATTCTGGGTGATGATTAAGTCGAATATCTCGCTGTCTTATTTCCTGTGCTTGAGTTAAAGGTTTAAAGGTATTAAATAGTGCTAACTGTTCCCACGCATCGATAAATGCGACGTAGTCTTGTTTAATACGCTCGCTACGCAATGCATCTTGAGCAGCACGATTTTGTCTTAATTCTTCACTTTCAATACCAGGGGTCGCACTTTCAATAATAAGTTTATCGATTAATTCAGGATAATGTAGTGCAGTATATAATGCTATTCGACCACCCATTGAATAACCATAAAGTGTAATACTTTGATAATCTTCAGATACATTTTTTATGTATTGTGATAATTGCTTCGCAATCTCATAAAAGGACCAATTTTCAGTTGCATCATTTTCTTGCCCATGCCCAGGACATTCAACCAAGATTACATCAATATATGGCAACAATAAATCTTTCGCCGGTTTAAATGTTTCTATGCTGCCTAAAAAACCATGTATCATAATGATTAGGTGTTTATTTTGATTGCGATAATGTTTATAATGCAGCATTGAGTTTTGCCTTTAATGTCGTTATCAGTGCTTTATGTGCTTTTAAATTCTCTTCACGATCAGATGCAATTTCAATAATATGACCCACATCTTTTGGTAAAGTTATATCATCAAATACATTAAATTTCTTATATTTCATGTTATAAAGATGTGCTGTATGTTCAAAATCTAAATTTAATGGGGTACCAAATAATCGCTCGAAATGTGTTTTATTTTCATATTGCGGTAGGTAACTAAAAATGCCGCCTCCATTGTTGTTCATCACAATAATATTGATGTTATGATACGCCGCTAATAATTTATGCATAATCAAACCATTCATATCGTGGAAGAATGAAATATCACCAATAATCAAAGTAACACGTTTAATTCTTGCCATACCTAACGCCGTACTTACTACACCATCTATACCGTTAGCTCCCCTATTACAAAATGGCTTACCTTCAAAGTGTGTAAAGAATGTATCGCCATCACGAATCGGCATACTATTACCAAAGAAAATAACTTCATCTTTATTGATTTGTTTAAAAATTTTATACAATGCACTGCCTTCATCATAAACTGTTTGTGTATGTTGCATAATATGATTGATTATTAAATCATTAATCGTATGCCAAAACTTAATCCAAGATTTATTATGAACCGGCTTTTCTTCAGCCACTTGTCTAAAGAAATCATTCGCTGTCATTTCCAAGAATAAATCTGGTACTTTCGGGAAAGTGTTCGGCTGAATTCTAGGCTGAACTAGTATTTGAGGTGCTTCCTGCGCTTTTAACCATTTATTGATTGATTTAGAAACAACAGCATTCCCAACACGAATGATATAACCTGGTTGAATATCAGTTATTACCTTAAAAACGCTGTCACCCGTTGATACGACATTTGGATGTTTTAAATCTCGTATCTGACTCAGTGGGTCTGCAATAATTGGAACATTATGAATTGTAGAGAACACCAACATTTGAGTTAGGTCTTCTAACTGACAATCTCCAACAATGATAATACCCTTTTCACGTTTAATAAATGGCTTTACTGTATTTACATCAAATGTCTTTTGATAACTGACTTGTGGTTTCATATCAACTGTCATCATGTCAGTCAGTTCAAAATTAGGCATTAACGGTTCTCTAAATGGAATATTAAAATGCACTGGCCCTTTCATTGGTCCATTAAAATAGCGACTCGCTTGTAATAATACTGCATCTATAAATTGCAACGTTTGTTCAGTTTCATCTGCAATTGGGAAATCTCTTTCGTATTGTACAAAATTAGTAAACATACCGACTTGATTTATTGCTTGAGGTGCACCTACATTTCTTAGTTCATGGGGTCTATCACTTGTAATTACGACCAGTGGCATATTACTGATAAAACATTCTGATACAGCTGGCGTATAGTTGCTTGCAGCCGTACCTGAAGTACAAAGAATTGCTACAGGTTTATTCGTCGCTTTCATTAAACCCAAAGCATAAAACGCAGCACTACGTTCGTCTGGATGGATATCCGTCGTCATTTTTGGATGTAACTCACACGCTATCGCAATCGGCGTAGAACGTGACCCAGGAGAAATAACAATGCGTTCAATCCCATAATCATATAATGACTTCACAAAATGGAAGACTTGTTTCGTTAAAGCTTCGTTCATCTCAATTAACCCCTAACATTTCTAACATCGGTTTAAATTTAATCTCTGTTTCATATACTTCACTTTCAACTACACTTGATTTTACTAGACCACATCCTGCATAAAGCATCGCTGTATTGTCTTCTATTATCATTGAACGAATTGCTACAATAAATTCACCCTCATCATTCATATCTAAATAACCCAGTGGTGCACCATATAATCCCCGACCTTCGTTCGCCTCATTTAAGAACTGCATCGCACTATTCTTCGGAAAACCACCAAGCGCTGGTGTAGGATGTAAACTTTCTGTCACTTCTAACAAGCTGCCGGTCTGAAGTTTTGCTTTGATTGGTGTGTATAGATGATAAAAAAATTGATTCTCTAAAATATCTGGAGCACCTTTTAAAGTAATTTCTTGTGTGAATGGCGCTAAATCATCTTTTATACTCTCAACTACAATTTTATGTTCATATAAGTTTTTCTCATCATCTAATAATTGTTGTTTCGCATCTGGTACATCCTTACCCATCGTTCCAGCAATCGCATTCGTTAATAACTCTCCTTTTTGAACTGCAACGAGCTGTTCAGGGGTTTTAGTGATAAATGTTTGGTTCGCCGATTCTATTAATGCAAAGTAACTCACCTCATGGTTTTTCATAGCTTGTTCAACAAGTGTTAATATATCTATCTTATTTTGCATCGTAATTTTTCTTTTTCTAGAAAGGACAACTTTTTCTAACTCTGCTTTGTTCATCATAGCGATAGCTTTTGTTGCATTTGCTTTAAACAAATCTAAATCCATATCTTTAGTTTCTTGAATTTTATTTTCAGCTATCGATGTCATTGTATGATTTTTTAACCCATCAATTATGTCACTTATGTCATGATTTTGATCAACAAAAATAATAGAAGCTTTCCCGTTTACTTCTAATATTTGAATTTCTGGAATAATAAAATGACTTTTATAATAAGCTGAAAAATTTGGACTTTCATTATCATCAAATTGAAAACCACCAAATAATTTTAAATCATTAATAGAACGGTCACCTTTGTAGGTTGCTTCATGAAGTAGTGACTTGAATTGATTTTCAATACTAATTGGATTAATCGTATCTTCAACAATCAAAGCCCGGTGGCCGATTCCCATTAATTTAAAAGATTTGTCTTTATTGATAAAGATATATCGTTCCCCGATATAAGATTTGAAATAATCCATAATAATAGCTGCATTGACCGAATAATCTAAATTAATCTGCTCTATCATTTTTATTTTATCGATTGTTAAATTACTCTTTGACTCATGATCATTCAGCACATTCTACACTTCTTTCACTCTAAAATAATATACTTATTATTTTAACATTATTCATTGATTATTGGACAAATTATGCTAGATTTGTTGACGGTATGTCATATTAAATATAAAATTTATACATTACGAATAAAAGAGGTATGAATATGTCTGAACATTTACAATCACATTCTGGTATTGCCAAATATTATCATTTAATGCGACCACACACATTAACTGCAAGCTTCGTACCTGTTCTCGTTGGAACAGCATGTGCAAAATACTTTTCTGATATTCGTCTTGATTTATTAATTATGATGCTTTTAGCATGTCTTTTAATTCAAGCTGCAACGAATATGTTTAATGAATATTTCGATTACAAACGTGGCCTGGATGACCATACGTCTGTGGGTATCGGTGGAGCCATTGTTCGTAATGGCATGAGTCCAAAATCTGTATATAATTTGGCCATTGCATTTTATATTATTGCAGCAATTTTAGGGATTTATATTTGTGCTCAATCATCTTGGCTCATTTTACTTGTCGGAATATTATGTATGGCTGTAGGATACTTCTACACTGGTGGACCTATCCCTATTTCATGGACTCCCTTCGGAGAAATCTTTGCCGGATTCTTTATGGGATTTGTCATTATTATGATTACATTCTATATCCAAGTTGGACATTTAGAATGGTATCCAGCGATTATGTCGATTCCAATTTCAATAAATATTGGTATGATCAACATGGCAAATAACATTCGAGATCGTATTAAAGATAAAGCCAGCGGAAGAAAAACATATGTCATTTTGGTTGGAAAAACTTTTGCGATTATCACAATGGCAGTTTTATACTTAGTCAGCTTTTTAGTCGTATTATACACTGTATTTTATAAACCTTATGGCTCTCCATTTTTACTTCTAGTATTGTTGAGCTTTAATTTACCAATAAAAGCAGTCAACCGATTCTTTAATGGGCATACACCAATCGAATTAATGCCTGCTATGAAAGTAACAGGTCAATTTAATACGGTGTTTGGCTTCTTATTTGCATTAGGATTATACATCGCTGCATTGACGGCAATATAAAAAGCGTGAGACGAAATTTATCGTCTCACGCTTTTTATATTGAATCATTACTGATTGAAAAATTCTTTTAATCTAGATACAACTTCTTGTGCTTCCATCTCAGAAACTTCACCCTCACCAGCTTGTGTCAAATCAATAACATAGCTTTGAGCGTCATAATTAACTTCAATTGAGCTACCATTAACTGCATAGCTACCCGGTTGTACTTCTTGTACTTTATCCTGTTCATAATTCTCGCGGTAATCCGCACCAAACTGACCTAATTTCAATTCTGCATATGATACTAATTTATCAATATTAGCCATAACGACGTCCTCCTTTTATACAATTTCAGACAACTTTATTCTAATAAACTCTACAATATATGGCAAGTCATCACTTTTAATCATACGAACAGTGACTGTTTTTTCACTCAACTTCTTACGCTTATATTTAAAATATAATTCCCCGAAATCTTCTTCGGTATTAGGTTCAAAATCAATCTCAACTAAATTTGAATATGGAATTACTTCATAATAAATACGCTTAGATTTCACTTTGCTATGAGCCATTACTATACGGTCTTGTAACAAAATAAATAGTCCATGTTGATTTAAATTGACATGACTAAATGTCGCAAACTGAATCAATTCTTTATTTTTAATATCTTTACAAATAACTTTTAACAGCTTAATAAAAAAACGACGCTCAGACTTTTTTATGCGTTTAAAAATTTTAGAAAAACGTTTATATCGAACTGGATAATTAATTTCTGATAGTATTTTTCGTGTGGATGCTTTCACTTTCATATAATCACCTTATTTTCTTTATTCTGTAATTTATTTCACAATATATTATTTAAATATAGCGATATCCACATATATTATACATGTTTTTAACAATAAAAGTAGCGAATATCACCTAAATTTGCACCCTATTTATGTTAAAAAAAGAATAACTGCTAACGTTACTTTTCAGTAACAGATAGCAGTTTCAAACTTAGCGGATCGTGAGAGATTCGAACTCTCGAAACGCTTATGGCGTTTACACACTTTCCAGGCGTGCTCCTTCGGCCAACTCGGACAACGATCCAAAAAAATTTCATTAAAAAAATCAGAAGCGATATTTCACTTCTGATTGTATGACCCCTACGGGATTCGAACCCGTGTTACCGCCGTGAAAGGGCGGTGTCTTAACCGCTTGACCAAGGGGCCAAAATGGCTCCACAGGTAGGACTCGAACCTACGACCGATCGGTTAACAGCCGATAGCTCTACCACTGAGCTACTGTGGATCAATAATGGAGCGGGTGATCGGAATCGAACCGACAACATCAGCTTGGAAGGCTGAGGTTTTACCACTAAACTACACCCGCATCTATAAATGGGGCGACTGATGGGAATCGAACCCACGAGTGTCGGAACCACAATCCGATGCGTTAACCACTTCGCCACAATCGCCAAACTAAGTTAAAAAGATGGCTCAGGACGGAATCGAACCGCCGACACATGGATTTTCAATCCATTGCTCTACCGACTGAGCTACTGAGCCAAAATGGCGGTCCCGACGGGAATCGAACCCGCGATCTCCTGCGTGACAGGCAGGCATGTTAACCGCTACACCACGGGACCACTAATAATTGCGGGAGGCGGATTTGAACCACCGACCTTCGGGTTATGAGCCCGACGAGCTACCAGACTGCTCCATCCCGCGATAATAATATATTGTCTCTCGTAAAAAGAGTACTTTTAAAATATATCATTTTAAGTTTGTGAACGCAACATTAAAAAAGTGTAAATTTGTTCTAAAGATGTGTATTCCATACGAATGTTGTATAAAAGGTACCTAAAAGCGTGCTGTTACGTAATTATTTTCTTTTTTACGATATAAATGCACTTTGAATTTATGTTTTACAAAAGATATAATACGCACTTAAATCAAAAAATCCAGACATGTATGAACATGCCTAGATAATTCTATAATGCTACTTTTCAATTTGATGTACTAAATGCGTTAAGATATCACAATAAGGAGTTTCAATTCCAGCTTCATCTCCGTAACGACTAACGGCACCAGTTAAGAAATCAACTTCTGTTTTTCGTCCATTATGAATATCTTGTGTCATAGAAGGATAATGTAAACCAACAACCTCTGGAGAATACATTTTATGGAACTTATTCATAGTTGCCTCAAATTCTAATTTCGCACCTTTTGTTGCTCCGACTGCAATAATCTCTTTCACTAATGGCATTAACATTTCATCTGATTTTTCATAAGCACCGAATTCACCGATACGTTTATCCGTTACTGAACAATATGTATTAAAGCAACAGTTTACTAGCGCTTTATTCCATATTGTTGTAACGATATCATAACTAATTACACCATTTAATTTTGCATCATCTAAAATAACTTTTAATTGTTCAATAAATGCATCGACATGACCATCAGGATATCCAAATTCAATATTGCCAGTACCCTCTAAAATTAATTCCCCCGGACCTTTTAAACCAGCAGACCACATTGTTACAGCTAAGATAACTTGGTCTTCTGATAACTTTCGCATTAACATGTCACCATGACCTAATCCATTCATTAAAGACATTACTTTGGTTTCCTTTGTAATAACACCTTGTTTGATTAAATTATCAATCGTTTCTTCAGCTGTTAATGCTTTTGTTAAAAGGATTACAAGCTCAACAGGCTCATTATATTCAAACATGTGAACTGCTTTAACTTTATGGTTTGTTTGCTCTCCATAAGAATTCACAGTGATACCATTATTGTTCATTGCATCAACATGATCCTGCCATTTATCAAGCATGACTACATCTTGCCCACTTTCAGTTAAATATAATCCAACACGTCCACCCATTGCGCCTGCGCCTGCGATTGCTATTTTCATTATGCATTCCTCCTTGTTTATTATCTACAATTATCTTATCATAAATCACAATAGTTAGTTAATGATTTCACAATCTCACGTATGAAATTCCATTAAATATTAATATAAAATTAAAAGCCGTCTAGTTATGGCTAGACGGCAGTTTATTGAAATTATAGCTTGCATAAGTGAGTATTAAATTCTTCAATATGTATATTTTAAATGTTATTCATCAGTAATGATAATCTATTGTGATAAAGAATTATATAGCTTCTCACCTTCATCAGTAACGAAATATAATCTTTTTATTCCAGATTCGTCCTCTTTAAAATTGATATAGCCATTTTTATATAAGTAGTCGAACATTTCAACACTTCTTAATTCTTGCACTGTTTTTAAATTACCGTATGTTTTTACTTCATTTAATACATTCTTCACTATTTCTTTAGCTCTTAACATTTTAATACTCCTTTCTATATAAATTACATACATCTTACATACTAATTATTGTTATTACAGTGACTAAAATCACAGAAATTTAATTTTAATAATATCGTGATATTTTTAGTTATTATAATTTATATTAATTCTTCTGTAAAAAATAAAGTGTAAATATTTAGAGTGAAAAAGAATAAAACAAAAAAGTCTGCAACCACTAGGGTTACAGACTATATAACGGAGATGGAGAGATTCGAACTCTCGCGCCGGTTACCCGACCTACACCCTTAGCAGGGGCGCCTCTTCAGCCAACTTGAGTACATCTCCATGGCTCCACAGGTAGGACTCGAACCTACGACCGATCGGTTAACAGCCGATAGCTCTACCACTGAGCTACTGTGGATTAATTTCAATCAACAAATACTATTATATCAATTGAAACGGATAGGTCAATACTTTCGGTAAATATTTTTATGGAACATTTACACCTTTTTCTCTAATAATGCATACATTGCTAACATTTCGAATAAATTTGCCCTACATTTGTCAAAGTTCACTGATTCAGATTTATACATTTCTTGCTTTAAAGCCTTAGATCTTACGCTATACTCTAATTTTATGCCATGTAAATATTGCGTATTAAACGTATAAGGTGTTACAGGAAAAGATACATTCGATTGATCATCAAATAAGACGATAGTGTCATAATGATTCCCAGCTTGAAATCTATTTACATAATGTACATTAATCCATGCAAGTTCAGCACTACGATCACTGTGTGTTGGGAAAAAGTATGTTTGTGTTCCTGGTTGAATAACAATTGGGGGTTTCGTGTTAATGTTTGCAATCATTTTTGTAGAGCTCTTACGTGACTTATATGAAGCGTGATAAAAGAACAATGAATCTTCTACAATATGCAATGGTTTCTTTTTGTACACAAATGCTTCTTTTCCGAATTCTCCAATCTCAGAATAGACACTTCTATTCTCCCTATAAGCTTTAATATACATTGTCTTTTCGTTAATAATATAACTTTCCATATTGATCCCCTTTCATAGTTAACGTTTATAACATTATTATAAATTATTTTTTAACATTTGTTAACTAAATTATATGTTTAACATTGTTTACATTTTGCAGAATAATGTTTACATAGTTAAAATTATGGCTATATATTATTAAATAAAAAAATAATTAGTTAAATAATTAAATTTTCAGAATTCTATTGCAATTTAGATTATTATATTCTATACTCGTTTTAATACAAATTAAGGAGGTCACCAACTATGAACTATAATCAACAAACTCAACTCAATGGACTTGAAACATTCGTATCTAATTTAAATAATTTATACATCGAATTAATTATTGATGACGCTGTAAAAGCACACCAAAAGAAAGTACTAAAAGAAAAAATTGATATGTCTTTATTAAATAACAGTAAAGAAGATTTCATTCAATATTCAAACGCACTTAAAGCCTTGGAGGAAATCTAAATTGAATAGCTCAATATAAAAGCGCCAACACTAGAATTATATTCCAGGATTGGCGCTAAAAATTTATTTTTTTTAGAAGCTCTACTTAGCTACTAAGCTTAAAAATTCTTCTTTTGTTACTCTACCAAAATAATGCGCAAAATCTACAGTGTCCAGTACAGCTTTTACCGCACTTTGATTATGTGGCAATCCTTTTAATTTTTCTTCGATATCCGTTACTTCACCAACACCAAAGAAATCCCCAAAGATTTTAACGTCATTTATCATTCCTTTTACGACATTAATTTTTAGTTCTAGCATACCACCAGGGAATTTTTGTTTTACTTCATAATTATATTTCGGATTTTTTCCATAATTCCAATCATAATTGCGATATTTTGCTTCACTTATTTCACCAATCAACTTCCAGTCTTCATCTTGCAGTTTGTATTCTTCGATTTCACCTTTAAAGATTGAACTTAATAAAGTCTGCTTGAAGTCTTCCATTGACATCGGTTCATCCAAGAATTCTTGAATATTTGCAACGCGTGAACGGATAGATTTAATACCTTTTGTAATCAATTTCTTTTCGTTCACTGATAAACTTTTCACAACTTCTTCAATATCACTGTTTAACATTAATGTTCCATGTGAGAACATACGGTCCCCTGATTGGAACATCGCATTACCAGAAATTTTTCGTTCACCTACCTGCAAATCATTTCGTCCAGTCATTTCAGCATTAACACCGAGTTTATTTAGTGCTTCAACGATAGGCATCGTAAACTTCTTAAAGTTATGAAAACTATCATCATCTGCTTTTGTTACAAAACTAAAGTTTAAATTACCTAAATCATGATAAACTGCTCCACCACCAGAAATACGGCGAACGACATGAATATTTTGCTCATCCACATATGTTTGATTAATTTCTGCAAATGTATTCTGGTTCTTACCTATAATGATTGATGGTTCATTTACATAGAATAAGAAATATGAGTCGTCTTTTGGCAAATGTTTTAATACATACTCTTCCATCGCTAAATTCAAGGAAGGGTCTGTTATATCATTATTATGAATAAATTTCATATTATCCTCCTAAAGTCTATCTTCCACTATTTTAAACCTGTTGTTCTACTTTAGATAAAAGTTTGTTTATTCATGAGCTAAGTGAAGTGCAGCACGTTGTCCTTGAGATACACAGTCAGGTAGACCCACAGCTTCAAACGATGCACCTGTTATCACTAGTCCAGGATATTGTGTCTTAATGTAGTGCTGAATTGAACGAATACGATCAATATGTCCAACTTCATATTGCGGCATACTATTAAATAATTTCGTTACAATCGTAAATTCAGGTTCACCATTAATTTCCATCATTTTGTCTAAATCACGTCTCGCAAGTTTTACAATAGCAGCATCATCATTATTTTTCACAACATCGCTTCCAGGTCGACCCACATACGCTCGTAGTAACGTTTTACCGGGCGGTGTTGTATGTGACCATTTCTTATCTGTCCATGTACATGCTGTAATGATAGTATCTGAATTCTTTGCAATCACAAAGCCCGTGCCATTCTCTTTATTATCTACTTGACTATCATCAAATGCCATCACCACCGTTGCGACACTTGTTGTCTCCATGTAATCGAAATAATTCAATGGGGCATCATCAAACCAATCACGGAAAATAGTATGCGGTACGGTTATGATAACTTTATCATAAAACACTTTTTCACCATTTACAGTAACATTATATCCGTTTTGCAGCTTTTCGATTGCTTCCACTTTATGATTGTATTTCATATTTACCTGTTTAGATTCTAAATCTTTCACTAATGCATTTATAAAACTCATTAGTCCATTTTTAAACTGTCTAAACTGGCCTTGAGCCGGTCCCTTACGCTTCGGTGTTGCTTTTTTATTAGCACGCATTCCTTTAATTAAACCACCATGCTTTTCTTCAGTCGCTTTAAAATCTGGAAACGTTGATTTAAGACTTAGTTTATCTATATCAGAACCATAAATACCTGATAATAAGGGTTCTATTAAATTTTCTAGTGTTTCGTTACCCAAACGACGTCTGAAAAATGCACCTACTGACACATCTGGTGTCATCGGTATCGGCTTTATCACGTAATCCAGTCCTGCACGTAATTTACCAAATGGTGAAATTAATCGCGTTGAAATAAAAGGTTTCATTTCCGTTGGTATCCCTAAAATAGAGCCACCAGGAATAGGATATAATTTATTTTTAGCATAAATATATGACTTACCTGTGTTGTTCACGACAATATCATCTTTTAGACCAATTGCTTCAGCAAGTTCGGTCATAATCTTTTTACGACCTAGATATGACTCTGGTCCAAGCTCGATTGTATACCCATCTTTTTGGTAGGTTTTAATCTTACCCCCAGCTACACCGTTAGCTTCTAACACATCGATATCAAAAGAAGTATCTTCTTTTTTCAAATAATACGCTGCTGATAAACCTGTGATGCCTGCACCAATAATTGCACATTTCTTCGTCATTCTAAAACATCTCTTTTCTATTGATTTAATACACTTTTTATTTCATTAACCATTGCATTGATAAAACGCTCATCCGTGTTTGGCATCGCCGGACGATAGTATTTAACACCTAATTCATCACATACGACTTTACATTCATAATCATTATCATATAATACCTCTAAATGCTCACACACGAATCCCACTGGTATATAAATAAAGTGTTCATAATTTTCTTCTTCATATAAACGGCGTGTCAAATCTTGTACATCTGGTCCTAACCAAGGATCTGGTGTATTTCCTTCTGATTGCCACCCAGTTTCAACATTTAATATATTAGATCGATCCATAATCATTGTCGCTGTATCTTCAAGTTGAGATGGATAAGGGTCACCTGCTGCTTTAATTTTTTCTGGTAAACTATGCGCACTCACAATTAAAACCGTCTTTTCCCATTCATTTTCTGGAATTGTTGCTAAAGTGTTGTCCACTTGATCAGTCCAAAAATCAATAAACTGATCTTGGTTAAAGAAAGACTCGACGTGTTTTAATTGAATGCCGTATTTTTCTGCCTCTTCAGCTGCACGTTTATTGTAACTTCCTACTGAGAAGTTAGAATAATGGGGTGCTAGTACAATGGTTACAGCTTCTGTAATCCCATCGTTATGCATTGCAAGTACGGCATCTTCAATAAACGGTGCGATATGTTTCAGACCGATATATAATTTGTATTCTTCACCTGTCATTTTATTTAAAGCATCAACTAATGCTTCTGCTTGACGTTCAGTTGTACCAGCAAGTGGAGAAATCCCACCAATTGCTTTATAACGATCTTTTAAATCTTGTAAACTTTCTTCTGACGGCTTTCTTCCGTGACGAATATGTGTATAGTACGGTTCAATATCTTCCTCTTTATATGGCGTACCATACGCCATTACAAGTAAACCTTTTTTAGTCATGATTTATCCCCCATTATTGTGCTTTATATTTTGCTGAATAGTCGTGTACAAATGTGCTTACGCGACGTAATGTATCAGGTTTAACTTCTGGGAATACCCCATGGCCTAAGTTAAAAATATAGTTATCTGTTTGTAATCCTTGATCTAAAATGCGAATTAAATGAGACTCAATAACCTCCCACGGTGCAAGTAGAAGTGCAGGATCTAAATTTCCCATTAATGTCTTCGTAATCCCTTTTGCACGTGCTTCCTCGATTTGCAAACGCCAGTCTAAACCTAATACGTCGACAGGTAAAGCATTCCACTCTTCGATTAAATGACTCGCACCTACACCAAATGTAATAACAGGTACGTTCTTCTCTTTAATACCCGCGAAAATACGTGTCATATGTGGTGCGATAAACTTGTTATAATCTGCGCGGTTTAGTGCACCTACCCATGAATCAAATACTTGAATCATTTTACAACCTGCATCAATTTGCGCGTGAGTGTATGTAATACACATATCTGCTAACTTTTCCATTAACATATTCCAAGCTTCAGGTTGTTCGTACATCATCGCTTTTGTCTTATTATAGTTTTTAGAAGGACCCCCTTCTATCATATAACTTGCTAGCGTAAATGGCGCACCGGTAAAGCCAATTAATGGTACGTTTAATTGTTCTTGCGTTAATAATTTAATCGTATCTAAAATATATGGTACATCCTTCTCAGGATTAATTTCACCTAGACGTGATACATCTTGCATTGAACGAATCGGACTATCAATCACTGGACCAATTCCTGATTTAATTTCGACATCGACACCGATAGCACCCAGGGGTGACATAATGTCTTTATAAAGTATAGCTGCATCTGTATTATATTGATCAACCGGTAACTTTGTAACGTATGCACAAAGTTCTGGATCGTGTGTAATTTCAAATAAACTATGTGTTTCCTTAATCTTTCTATATTCGGGTTGGCTCCTACCTGCTTGACGCATAAACCATACTGGCGTATGTGCCGCTTTTTCCCCTCGTGCTGCTCTTAAAATTGTATCATTAAATGAATTCAAACAAACTTCCCCCTATTTTGCGTATATAATCTGATTTTATCATATCAACAATTATAAAGTATCACAAAAAAGTAATGTCATTAAACTGACATAAATCATGTAATTTGGGTATAGTGTATAGAGAGGCTGCCGAATGAGCTTTTAGACACAAGCTAACTGGAAACAAAGCCGAAAAATCGCACTTTGATTTTGAAGGATTTGTTGAAGTTTGCCTGGCGTCTGCTCATGGGACGCCGTTTAAGAGGCTGTCGAATGAGCGTTTAAATAGAGAGGATGATGGACATGTACACATATATTACTTACGGCTCAAGCTTTTTCTTAGATAAAATAAAAAAGAAAAACAGTCAAAGAAACTTGTTATCATTTTATAATGCAGATAGTGCTTATTTGTACGAAGAAACGGAAGAAAAAACGGTTTTTAGTGCACCACAAACATTTATTAACGTCTTCAGTGATGGTACATTACAAGAAAAAACGACGCTATTACTCTATTTTATTGTGAAAGAATCACGTCAAGAAGTATTTAATACGAAACCTCTACCCATAGAAAAATTAAAACAATATGAAGGATATAATGCATTTCGACTTTTGCATCCAAAACAAGGCGAAACATACGTTGCAGTATTTCAATTCGATAAAAAAGAATTACTAGAAGACTTTAAGAAAAGTAGTTTCTTTAGAGAAAACTTCAGTAAAGAAGCGTTATCGACTTATCAATCAGAAGATATTATGGCTAATATTTATTATTCTAAAATGTTATTTGTAGAAAAACCTGATGAACTAGAAGAAAATGAATTAGAAATAAAGGACTAAGCGATGCTTAGTCCTTTAATAAATTCATACGCTTTTCAATTTTCTCCGTCACATTACGCATCGTCCATAGCATCAACAAGAAGAAGACAATCACATAATAAAAATGTGCAGGGTAAAATGCGATATAGATCAGCGCAATAAGAATCGTCGTTATCCACACAAGTTTACGCATAAATTGCTTAAATCCCTTTAATACTAGATGTTCTGGCACTGGCCAAACTTGCGGCCATAATTGAAATGCTTGTTGTTTATAAAATTGCGATGTTTGTAAAACAATTGCATATACTAAAAATGCACCAATAATGAGCGCGATAATTTCTTGGTTCACAATCCAAATTACGACACCTGCAATTAAGATTAATCTAATAATAATCCACAGTGCATCACTGCTACGTAAGAAATTACGAATAAATAAAAATTCAAACATATGTTGCTGATTATAATTTGATTTATTTTTCGGTAAAAACATATCTAAAATTCTACGACGTTTTACTGTATCTTTCATTCCTTTAACATCTGTGAACATGTTAATTATTTTATTTTGATTGTGTGTAAGACGTTCTTCATAATCGATTAATTCATGCCAATTCAGTGTTCTATGCTCTGTATTTCTTTTCAATAAATATACAAAGCCTAAAGAGAATAGCATTATCGGCACTACCGTAACAAATAACCCTTCAAGTGATGTATAAACCCCTGATAATGTCATAATAAATATAAGTAAACTAATCCAATGGTGTTCAATATCAAGCTTCATCATTAAGAAACGCATCCAAACACCAATAATAATCATAAATATCCCAAATACTAACGCACTAATATAGCCATATAATGATGGATGTACAGCATTAAAATATAGCGGAATAAATAGTACGACAAATACGATAAAGATGACGATTCGAATCATTGCACTACGCATCATCGCTTTGGTAAAGTAAGGTGGCATATGCTTCTCATAGTTAAGTAAAAAAATATGATCAGCGGGTCTAATAAACGTTCGAATATTCGTTATCACTAATAATGCAAATACAAATGCAATAATGAGATGATAATTAATATTTGGTGCTAAATGTTTCACCATCTGCGAGTACTGCAGCATTAACGCTCCAAATGCTATCGATAAGAATACGACAAAGTGTCCATTAAATATAAACTTACTATAATAAGCCACTTCCTTCTGATTCTTCGCTAGTCTTTGTTTAAAGAGTTTTATTGCTCTATTCATGTGCATCACCTGTTGCATGAATATAAATTTCATCCAGTGTTGCGTTTGGCATATTAAATTGTGCTCTTAAATCTGCTAGTGTCCCTTTACCAATCAACTCTCCGTGATGCATTAGTAAAAATGAGTCACAATAAATTTCAGCAGTTGTTAAAATATGAGTACTCATCAGCACTGTTCGTCCTGCCTCACGCGCTTTCACCATTAAATCAAGCATCGATTGAATCCCAAGTGGATCGAGTCCTAAGAATGGTTCATCAATGATATGTAATGTAGGTTCTGAAATAAACGCACAAATAATCATAACTTTCTGTTTCATCCCTTTAGAGAAATGTGCTGGGAATTGTTTAAGTTTTTTTTCTAAACGAAATACCTTTAATATAGGCAATGCACGATCCATTGCCGTCTTCGAATCGATATTATAAGCCATTGCCGTCATATCAATGTGTTCTTCTAACGTGAGTTCATCATATAAGACGGGCGACTCTGGAATATATGATAATTGTTCGCGATATTTAAAAGGATCAATCGATAGTTTATAACCATTAATTTCAATTTCTCCCTCTATGGGTCTAAGCAGGCCTAACATATTTTTAATGGTTGTACTTTTACCTGCTCCGTTCAAACCAATTAATCCAACAATCTGACCAGGTGTTAATTCAAAATCAATATTATGTATGACAGGTTGATTTCCATAACCACCTGTTAAATTACTCACTTTAACTGTCACATTCATTCTCCGTTCATCGTCATTTTTAATTAATTGTAACAAATTAAGAATATTTCGCATAACGAATTGCGATTGAATGAATAATTAAATTATTTCTATTATAATAAGAAAAAAAGCATAGGAGGCGTTTTTAATGAGTGAGACTGTATTTGGTAAAATATTAAAGGGTGAAATACCTTCATATAAAGTGTATGAAGATGAATATACTTATGCCTTTTTAGATATTTCGCAAGTATCAAAAGGACATACGTTAGTTATTCCAAAAAAACCTGCTGAGGATATTTTAGCTGTTGAACCAGAGGAATTAGCGAAGGTCATACAATCTGTACAAAAGGTTGCCAAGGCTATAGATGCTGCATTTCAACCTGCAGGTATTAATATTGTACAAAATAACCGTGCGTTTGCCGATCAATCAGTGTTCCATATTCATTTCCATGTGATTCCTAGATACGAAGACGATATTGATGGATTCGGCTACAAATGGGAAACACATGCGGAAGCATTTAATAATGAAGCAATGACCGCATTAAAAGATGCTATCAGTAACAAAATAAAATAAATACATGTTATTTACTTTTTCGGGTATAGTTTATTACAAGAATATTTAGGAGGATGACTTATGAAATTTTCACGTATTATTTTAGGATTTGGTGTGGGTTTAGCAGCAGGCGCTGCAACTTCAATTTTAAATGCACCAAAGTCAGGTAAAGAGTTACAACAAAACTTCAAATCAACATCATATGACACGAAAGCACAAGTAAATCAATTAAAGATTGAAGCAAATGAAGTAAAAGATTATGTCTTCAAAACGAAAGATGCTTCTCAAGAAGTTATGAAAACCATGGCTGACGAAATTAAAGATATGATTGCACACTATAAATCAGATATCCAACCTAACATCGAAAACCTAAAAGGCAATATCGACAATATAAATAATCGCAAAACAGAAATTATGGATACTTTATCAAAGAAATAATCGGTTCAAATATTAAATTTTGAATTTAATAAAAATATATTAAATTTTATTAATATATTTTTAAAAATTCAGAAAAATATCTTGTTTCACATTTCTATTATGGTAAAATATTATTATCCTATAGTAAAGTATGATGCTAGCATCATACTTTTTTTACATTAACTATAGTAACAACATATTTTATATAGATAAGTGAAAGGATGACATACGTTATGAAGCGTGAAAAAGATGTTATCGAAAAAATGCTTTTTACCCATAAAGTGTCTCAATTGAGCAAAGCATTATGGAAAACGGTAGAAAAAGACTGGCAAAACTGGATTAAACCCTATGATTTAAATATTAACGAACATCATATTCTAATCATTATTCGTAACCTGGAGAAAGCGACAATTTCACAAGTTAGTCAATATGGTGTGATGCATGTTTCAACTGTATTTAATTTTGCTAAAAATTTAGAAAAACGTGGTTATTTAACGATGCCTAAAAGTGAATTTGATAAACGAAATACTTATTTAGAACTCACTGAAAAAGGTAAAGAAGTATTATATGAAACGTATCATGGCTATAAAGAAACTGACGATCGTATTTACGAAGCTGCAAGTAAATATAATGATATCATGCACGACTTACCAGCTTTCACTGAACTAAAATATATTGTTGCTCAAATTTACGGCGATGATTTCATAAAACACTTGGAGAAAAGTCACAACGATCTATTAAAAGTTTTACTTGACGAGAACGAATCTGATAATGCATAATTGCTAGGTAAATTGACCAATAGGAGAATTGCCATGTACTTATGTAATAAAAATTTTAATATCCGTGCAACTTATGGTTTGCAACGAATTTTACTTATTTCTGGACTAATTTCAATATTAGTTTTTATAGTAAGTTTTGAACTATTTTCAAGTGTTTTTGGTAAGCAGTTCTCAGATCACTATTTTTTTATCTTTATTGTGTCATGTTTACTTGTTTATCCATTACATAAATTTTTTCATATGCTTCCATTTTTGAATGATACTAAATCAATGATTTTTCAAAAGACAAATAAATCTAAAATATTTCCATTGTTTAATATAAGAATTAACCATCCGATTCATAAAATACTATTTGGACTGTCAGTAATGTTACCTTTTTTTATTATTTCAATATTAACTTTAAGTTGTGCAATATTGTTTCCAAACTTTGCACATTACTTCCTTTTTATATTTTCAATAAATGTTGGTATATCATTTATTGATTTTATTTATTTAAAATATATTATCAACACACCGAAGGGTTCTTATATCGAAGAACGTAAATATGGATTCGAAATTTTAACAAAACATGAATTTACACCAAATTATCATGAATGTAACATAAGATAAATTGTAATCCTTTCATGCATTATGATATATTTAAACAGAACTTGTTAGGGAAAAGGAGAAAATATATATGACTAAATTCAAAAAAATAATCTTACCAACAGCATTATCATTATCTGTATTAGGATTATCAGCATGTGGTAATGATGGTGAGGCTTTAATTTCTTCAAAAGCAGGAGATGTTACGACAACGAATGTTATTAATGAAATGGGTAAAAACGAAGTTGCCAATACTGCTTTCCAAATTTTAATTGGAGACATTTTAAAAGATAAGTACGGTAAAAAAGTAGATGCAGAGAAAATCAAAAAATCTGTAGATGAAGAAATAAAAAAATACGGTGGCGAAAAGCAGTTTCTTCAAATTTTACAACAGCAACAACCTGGTATGACTATCAAAAAATACAAAGATACACGTGTTAATGATGAATATCGTAAAAAATTATTAGATGAGACAGTAAAAGTTACGGATGCTGACGTGAAAGAAAACGTTAAAAAGGCTTCTCATATCTTAATCCAAGTTAAATCTGATTCTAATAAAGATGGTTTAAGCGATGCAGCTGCAAAAGAAAAAGCACAAAAAGTATTGGATGAAGTTAAGAAAAATAAAAAGAATTTTGCTAAAATTGCTAAGAAAGAATCTGGCGATGCTGGTTCTAAAGCAAATGGCGGTTCATTAGGCTATGTTGTTAAAGGACAAACCGTTGAACCATTTGAAAAAGCATTATTCAAATTAAAAGAAGGCGAACTTTCAGGTTTAGTTAAATCTGATTTCGGTTACCACATCATCTTAGCTGATAAACAAGATGACTATGATAGCCAAAAGAAATCATTACAAGAAAAAGTGCGCCAAACAAAAATTCAAAAAGACCCAAAAATTATGGTAGATGCATACAAGACATTGCTTAAAGACTACAATGTAGACTATAAAGATAAAGACATTAAGAAAATCATTGATGAGCAAATCTTAACAGCACAATCTCCACAAGCTGGTCAATAAAAAAACATCCCTATTACAAAAATAGGGATGTTTTTTTAACTTTGTTTCCAGTTATCTTGTGTCTTAACACTTCGATAACAGCCTGTTGCTAAACGGCGTCTCCAAAGCAGACGCTTGTCAAACTTCAACACCCCCTTCAAAATCAAAGAGCGATTTTTCGGGGGGGTCTCCAGTTTGCTCGCGTCTAATCGCTTTGTCGACAGCCTCTTCCTCTAATCTAAGTTAATCGGCTTATAAAACTGTCTATTTTCTAAAGCAAAGATACGGTCAGAGAAGTGTCCCTTCTCTACTTTCTTCATATGTTTATCAAACATTTGCATTTTTGCATCAATGTTGTCGATAAAGTTCAAGATTTCTGCTTCTTTAACCATCGGTAATTTCGGTGATCCATATTCATATTTTCCGTGATGACTCAGGATTAAATGTCTCAGTAACATAATCTCTTCACCGTCAATATTATGCTCACGTGCCACACTTGCTACTTCATCACTCATTATAGAAATATGACCTAATAAGTTTCCTTCAACTGTATAGCTTGTTGCTACTGGTCCTGACAATTCCTTCACTTTACCTAAGTCATGCAGAATAATCCCTGAGAATAGTAAGCTCTTATTCAAACTAGGATAAATTTCACATAATGCCTTAGCTTGTTTCAACATCGTTAATACATGATATAACAATCCTGATACAAAGTTATGATGATTACTACTTGCTGCAGGAAATGTCATGAATTCATTTTGATATTTCTTCAATAGTAAACGCGTAACACGTTGTAACTTTGCATTTTCGATTTCAAGTAAATAATCCATTAATTCATTCATCATCACATCTTCGCTTATTGGTGCAGATTCTAAGAAGTTTTCTAATTTCACGCCATCTTCTGGCGTTGCCACTCTAAACTGGTTAACCTTCATTTGGATTCTTCCGCGATAATCGATTACATCACCTTTAATTCTTACTAACGTTTCAGGAGCTAATGTCTTTATATCTTCTTCAGTCACTGTCCAAACTTTTGCTTCCAAGTCTCCACTTTTATCTTTTAGGTATAACGTTAAGTATGGCTTTCCTTGCCCTGTTACACCTTGTATAGCTTTATGAATTAAAAAATAGTGATCGACTGAAGCACCTGGCTTCAACGTTTCGATTGTTCTCATTTTTTAACCTCCTTATTTATTCTCTCAAGTGTAATGGTGTTTTTATTGGTAACCACAGTTGATCTATTACAAGTGTAATAAATAATTTGGTTAGATTTTAACTTCATCATATATTCTAATATACGTTCACGTCTTGTTCTATCAAAATGCACGAACGCATCGTCGATAATAATTGGAAATGGATAATACTTGTTAAGTGATTGAATTAAACTCAATCTCAGTGCAATATATAATATTTCTTTTGTTGATTGCGATAGCTCAGTTGGGTGATAAATCTGTCCATCCGTTGCCTTCACAACTAATTGATTGTCTTTATAAAGCACATTCATATAACAATCTTCTGTTAAGTATTTAAAGATTTCAGTTGCATCTTGTATCACATAAGGTAATCGTTTTTCTTTCACGCCTTCGATATGAGCATCAACGAGTGTTTCAATATAATTAACCGATGTAAAGTCTTTGATTAAATCATTTAATTGATTTTTCTTAATTTGGAACTCATATTTAAGTTTTGATAAACTATCGTCATTTGCAATTGTTTCCAATTGTATTTTTATATCAGAAAGTTTTTCTGTTACACTACTTAGATTATATGTTATTTGATCTATATGGTCTTCAATCGCATCTTGTTGTGCAATTAAATCGATTGCTGTTACAAAACTTAAATCGGTATTATCTTCATATGAAAAACCTTGTTCTTCTAATATGCGACCCACTGTATCAAACTGAGCTAAATCATTTTGATATGTTACAAATTCTCTTTCACGGTGATAATATTCAGATTCATTCTCAACTTGTGCTTCTTTGAAAAGTGCTAATAATTCAGTATTAATCTGATTTAACGTGTCATGCATAATATTCATTTCTTTATTTAACAACATAATCTGGTCGTTATTTTTCGCAAACTGGAACTTATTTTTCTCATCTTTCGTTTGCAATGTTTTTAAGTCGTGGAACAACGTATTAATGTCTAAATTAATCGGTACAGCTTTATTTAATGCATTAACTTCTGTATTAAATCGTTTTAAATATGCGTTAATATCTTGTTGCTTTGTCGATAATAATTTAATTTCACGGTCCAAATCATTAATCTTGCCTATTTGTTTTATTGCCAAGCTCACGCGAGATACTAAAAATGAGTTCGGTAATGCAAGTTTTTCTTTGATATGTTCAAGTTCTTCTGTAGATGCTTTAATCAGTTCATTAATTGCGTCAAGCTCTTGAGATAATGCGGCATATCGATTCTTCTCACGTACAACTTCATTATTACGGTCAAACATACGTAGTCTCACTTGTCTCTGTTCTTCTAAATCAAATGATAAATCAAAGTTATCTTGTAAATCTTTAACTTTAAAGGATAAGTCATCTACATCTTGCTGTAAAGATTGATTGAATTGTACTTTCGGTTTCTTATTCATAAAAATCATAATTCCAGTTAAAATTGCTAATACGCAAAATATAGCGAGCATTATAAATTGATTGATAAAATATGAATAGACTGCACCACCTAAAAACAGTAACATCATCAAAATTAAACAAGTTTGATGCAATTTATACTTTTTCATTTCACCAGTTTCAAATGCAACCGCTTCTTGTTTCATCTTCTCATATAATTTTGTTTTATCTAATAATAGACTCTTATTCTTCTCTAACTGTTCAGATTTATCAAAACGTTCATCGTGTACTTTGATTTGTGCTAAGTCATGTACTGCCTGTTCTTTTTTAGCAACTGTGTCTTTAACAAAATTAATTTCACGTTCAATTTGTGCTTTTTCAAGCATATTCTTTTCAAGTTGATTAATTGCTAAACTCGCTTTTTCTTGTAATAGCGGATTTACATCAATTGATTGATATTCTGACCATCCAATGTCACGCATTAATCCTTGTTGCTCATTTTGTAATTGTTCTAATAATGTTGTATGATGCGAAAGTTCGGATTGATAATTGCGATAGGATTGCTCTTGCTTTAAAATCTCATTAGTTTGATCGATAACATTTGACTCAAGTAATTTAATGTTTTGGTTCTCATTAGTTAGTTGTGTCAGTCTTTCTAATCGTAGTTGTAAATCACGATTGACTTGATGTTTTTGTTTCTTTAGTGATTCATATCGATCTATACCTTGCTCTGGAAATGTAGGAGGTGTCACGTTCAATTTATGCTCTAACTTTTTCCATTCTTTTGTTTTTTCATGATATTTGATTTCACGTTTTTTACGATTTAATACGTTATTTAATTCTTTAATGTGAGTATCAAATTCTGCCGATTCACGTAATAATTTATCTTGCTCGTTCAGTAATAGATCATAAGTCTCAAATTGAATATCTTTTTGACGAATTAATGATTCGATTTCCTGTAAATTTTCCGTAGCACGATTGATTTCACCGGTCGAATTTTCACTTAACAATCTTTCTTTCTCTTGCTTAATGTGTTCTGTCATTTGTGTAAATTCTGTACTGCCAAAAGCACCTGCTTGTAGTAAATATGCTTGTAATTTATCTTCTGTCAATTTACGATGCACTTCTTGCAAACCTAATACGTCAAATGAAAAGATATTTTTGTATGTTTCTTTAGAAATATGATTCAGTAATTGATTGAGCCAAGTTATATCTTTCGATTTGCCATCTAAAAGTATTGTAGTTTCTTCTTTTTGATGGACATATATACGTTCGATACTCACTTCTTCACCTGTATTCAAACTAAGTATCATCTTGCCTCCGTATTGTGGTGCAAATCTCGGTTCTAAACGTGGCTCATATTCCCCGTCTTTAGGAAATCCAAATAATAAGGCATGAATGAAAGCTTGCATTGTTGATTTTCCTGATTCATTCTCACCATAAATTTGAACAAAATCTTGATTGAAATCGAACTTGCGATGTTCTAATCTGCCATATCCATATATTTCAAGTGACTTTATCTTCATGATTCATCCCTCATCATTACCTTTAATCTTGATTCACCATGATTCAGTAAATCTTGGTGTGAATCGAACGTCATTTCATTAGCAAAGCGTTCTACACTTGATTGTTGAATAGGAACACACGCTCTATCGAACAATAATTTATTCTCCAAATGTTCTGAGCTAAATTCGCTTGCTAAAGTATGTACTTCTTGTAATTGCTCTAATTCAATCTCATCAATCCACACAAACTGAGTCTCGTTCGATTCGTACATTTGTACTTGTCTAAGGATGCTTTGAATCATTTTTGGATCTATTAATGTTTCAAATGGATTGATTAACTTCAATTGATATATACTTTTCCCCGTATGTCGGATACTATTTTTAAAATCAGTAATATCTTGATAAATCGCATGCTTACCTAGTTCATTCAAAGTTAATGATACACGCTCAAATCTAATGTGTTCTGTAGGAATAAACTTTACATCAAGCTCAGTATAATCACCTTGAACATATAAATAACCTTTGTGTCCCGTATCAGAAAACTTAGAGCCTTGCATCCTACCTGGATAATGAATTTCTGGAATATCACTCAAACGCTTTTTATATGGATAGTGACCTAATGCCCAGTAATGATACAATTTACGATTCAAATCTTCAATACTGAATTCTGTAGCTGTAAACCCATCTATCTTATGATATATACCGTGTAGCATACCAATATGTATTGAATTATCTACTTCATTGATTGGAAAATTATCTAGTTTATTCTCATACGTAGCATACCCTTTATAACTAAACCCATGAATAAACACACGCTGTCCATTATTTGTTATCAATTCGTAAGATTGCACATCTTCAGAAAAAACAACGACATTGCTTGGATATTTCACGTATGATTTCACTGATAAATTATCTTCAGTCCCAGCGATTATATAAACAAAGATGTGAGCTTTATTTAAGCGCTCAAATTGTTGCTCAATAAATTTATCTGCACGAATATTTCTATTTTTATCCGAAAATAAATTCCCACTTATCAGTATGAAATCAACTTGCATATCTATCGCATCATCGACTAAATTTTTGAAACTTTCAAAACTCGCACGATAAACATCTTGCATAATATGGTCAGGCAATTGACTCTTCAAATCAAAAGGTTCATCTAAATATAGGTCTGAACAGTGGATAAATTTAATCATAAACAATTCCTCACTTTTCTTGTTACCTCATATTTTACATTAAAATGCGTGAAATTGTTAGGGAGATATATGTAAAAAGAGTCTGCTGCATTTTATGCTTCAGACTCTTCTTGATAACATTGCGTTAGTTTTTCAATCTTTCGATCCATATAACTTTTATAACTACTATTATATGATTTCGGATCTTTAGGGTTTAAGAAGTTTTCTATTTTACCTGTCTTTGGATTTATTAATTTACTTGACGCTCCGCAACCGAGCCCAATGATACTTTGTACTTCTTCCATAATAAGTATATTATATAAAGATGCTTCATCCATTTTTGAATATCCAACATTCTCTAAATTTCCAAGAATATTTTTCTGACGATATAAGTAATAAGGTATATACTCATTATCTTCTGCAAATTTTCGGGTCATATTCATCATATACACAATTTCATCTCTTGTTGCCACAGGATATTTATCTTTATTGCGCGTCATTTCGCTTGCCGTTTTAAAGCTTAATGTATGCACAGTTAATGACTCTGGATTTAATTTTTCGGTTTCAGCCAACGAGATTGCCACTTCTTCTCGTGTTTCATTCGGTAATCCAATGATTAAATCCATATTGATGTTATTCATATTATGCTCACGTGATAATTTAAACTTATCAATTGTTTCCTGAACACTATGATGACGACCAATCGCTTTAAGTGTACTATCAGTAAAACTTTGTGGATTGATGCTTATTCGATCAATATTATAATGATTGAGGACATTTAACGTATCTTCATCTATCGTATCAGGTCTACCCGCTTCCACTGTCACTTCACGTACACTTGTCATATCAAACGAGGTATAAACTGTATCAAGTAATAATGCTAAATCATGTGGGTCTATGGATGTGGGTGTGCCTCCACCAAAATAGATAGATGTCACTTTTATATCGTTTTTTTCTAACCAAGCTGCTGTATGCTTTATTTCATGAACTAAACCCACTAGAAACTCTGGCACTTGATCTTTAAATACACGTATTGCATACGCAGGAAACGTACAATAAGCACATTTTGTTGGGCAAAATGGGATGCCAATATAAATACTCACTTCTTTTTGAAGATGATATAAATCAGGTATTGCTTTTAATTGTGTATGCACGATTTCTTGCATTAGCTCAAGCTTCTCAGGTGCTATTAAATAATTCTTAGATAATATTTCACAAATTTCCTCGTGAGTTAATCCTTGTTTATAATACTTATGATAAAGCTTTGTTGGGCGAATCCCAGTTAACGTTCCCCAACTTTGTGTAATACCCGTATGTTCAGTAAATATTTCAATCAGTGTTTCACCAAGCGCTTGCTTCATATCACGCTTTGTTAATCCACCTCTTTTCGCCGTCTTCTTAAATATCTTGTTCTCAATCGTAATCGTAGTAGATACGACAGTTGCTTCATCTTGTGTGATATCGATATCAATTTGATTGGCTCCTGTACCCTCAAACAAGTAACTCTCTTCAAAGTACAAATTAATAATATTCTTAATATAGAGTTGAATAACTTCAAACTGTTCATGTTTTAAATAGAACTTCATAGAATCCCTCACAAAAAAATAAACAAAAAGTGAATCACTTTTTGTTTATTTGATAATATATTTATTTATTGTACTTTAAAGATGTTCATTTAGCAATTACGCTTCAGGTGATTCTTCTGTTTGTACACCATATAAATCTTCTAAAGGTTTCATGATTACACGGTTAATTTCTTGAATCATGAAGCTCATTTTTTGTTCGGCTTCCATTAAATTTGCAATATTTTCGTCTTTTTCGATTAATTCAGCAGTTGATTGTGCTGCATTTAAATCATCTTCAGTAATTTCTTGACCTGACATTTGTTTTTCTTGTAAATTTAATTGAATCTTTCTGAAGTCATCAAATACTTTCTTAGATTCTGGATTGCTGTTCACTGCTTCATAATGTGCTTTAATTGCATTGTATTCGTCACTTTGACGTAATGCACTTTCTAAACGGTTCGCTTCATCATAAATATTAACTGACATAATCATTCTCCTTTGAATTTACACAAAATTTAATTGTTCGTAATAAATATAACATAAATCATTTCTATTATACAAAGAGAGCGATTACACCTTGTACTAATCCAATCACTCCACCCAATACAAATCCTAAAAATGTAATCATCTTCAACTCTTTATTAGAAATTTCAATGACAAGTTTCTCTAAGAATGATAATTCAAAGTTATCGATTTGTTGTTTTACAATTTCTGCGATATGCACTTTTTCTAATATTTCTGCAATATTATCAGATGTTTTTGAAATAGCATAATGTACAAATTTATCACTGCCTGCACCTTCCATGTATTCAAACGCTTTTGGTGCAAGTTGAATGAGTGGCGTATTTGTATATCGATTTAAATCAACCTGTGTAATAATTTGATCGATTAAATTCTCTTTAATCACACTTATTTCTTTATCACTAATAAAGTTTGAAGGTTGCTTTAATAATAAATGTTCATATTCACGTTGAACTTCAGTTTCAATAATTTTGTTTAATTTTTCTTCCCTACTTAATGCATTAAATTCTTTTATAACGCGATCTGCAATCATTTCTTTTGTCATAAACATTTGAATCATGCTCACGAGTCTTCCTTTTTCCATGAAGAAACGATCTATCATTTGCATCATATCATTATATCCTTTTGCAGAATTAATATAATCGCGCAATTTTTGCATTATCATAGGAGACAAGCTATCGACTTGCACATCCAGTTTCCCACGTAAATCAGCCGGCAACAAAGATTCAATCGTCTCATCCTTATGCGTTAATACTGCTTTATCAATCACTTGCGCTAATTGATTACGCAATTTAGCGTTTCCAAGCTTCGCAAGATCTATATCAAATCGTTTCGCAAAGTCATCAATTGAATATTCGCCTTCTTTTAAAGTTTGGATTTGGCGTACTATAAAGTCTTTAATAATTGTTTCTGTTTGTGGTGTCATAAGTTTTTCTTTAAAAATTTCAGGCGTTAGTAAATGTTCTGTCACCATTTCACCCATTTTTACAGATAATTCATTGCGTCGTTTCGGAATTAATCCTGGCGTAAAAGGTAATTGTTTACCGAAAAGAAATTTCGGTTCAAACGGTCTAAATAACATTTTAATTGCGATATAGTTCGTAAATCCACCGATTAGAGCCCCGATGAATCCCATAAATAATACGACAAGTAGTGCGTTCAAATGGCCACCTCTTTATAATTAATACTTATAAGTGTAATACCTCTATATAAAAAAAACAAACGCTAACATGCGTTTGTTTATCAAAAATATTATAAACTTACTAAGTTTTCGTTTTTCTTCTTATTAAAAAACATTTCGGCTTCACGCGCTTTGTTTGATCCGTATAACGGTTGAGTAGAACCGTCTAATACACGGTATAAGTTTGAGACTTTGTTTTGTTGTAATATAACGTCACGATCTGATTCAATCGTTGTCCACCATAATTCATTTTTGTTATCTTTATCTGGGTAAGCACATGCTCCACGTGAGATCACTTGAATAACTTCTAAAGGATCTCCACCTAAAGTATTTTGTAAAACTTCTGAATCTCTAAATAGGGCACATAAAGAAACACATGTTGTCCAGTTAGGTAATACACGTTCTTTTTCAATTTGAACTAAAGTCTTTTTCGAAAGTCCAATTGTTTGAGCCATTGTGTCTTGTGTGTATCCCGCTTCGATACGCACCATTTTGAATTTCGTTTGCAGTAAATCTGTGAATTGCTGTTTATCCATTTTCATACGACCTTTCTCTCAATAATATTAATTTATGTCAGTAAATGCTCTTAAAATATAAGTTGAAATAATACACATTCATCTAAAGTGACTTTACCATCTTAATATAATTTACAAAAAATTAAAAGAGGAAACTCTTAAATAGTTTCCTCTTTTCTAATTTTATTTAATTAAATGTCACATTTACGCAATTTTCGTTCCTTTTTTTGCTAAATATCGCTTTTCCTGTTCAGAAATAACAACTGCACATGCAGCATCACCAGAAATATTAACAGCTGTTCGCGTCATATCAAGTAATCTATCAATACCAAGGATGATACCGATTGCTGCTGGGTTTAATCCAACTGAAGTCAATACCATAGCAAGCATAACTAAACCTGCACCAGGCACCCCTGCAGTACCGATAGAAGCCACTACAGCGATGACAACAACTGTCACCATTTGCCCAAGCGTTAAGTTAACTCCTGAAATTTGTGCGATGAATATAGTCGCAACCCCTTGCATTATAGCTGTACCGTCCATATTAATCGTTGCACCAAGTGGCTGCACAAAAGATGAAATCTCTTTACGTACATCCAAATTATCCTGTGCACACTCTAAAGAAATTGGTAATGTTGCATTTGAACTTGATGAACTAAATCCAACAGTCATAGCAGGTGCAAAGCCTTTAAAGAACCAAATTGGATTTCTTCTTGCTAAAAGTGTTACAGCACCACCGTAAACTATTAGCATATGTAGTAATAATCCTAATAATACCACGAAGAAGTACATTGCAAGTTGCTTAATTGCACCAAAACCTGCATTCGTAAATGCTGTTGCAACTAAACCGAAAGTCCCAATTGGGGCAAAGTATTGCATAATTGCAGTTACAATATACATTAATATTTCGTTTGTCTGCTCAAAGAGCAATTTCACAGCAGATACTTTCTCGCGTAAGGCAATCATCCCAATTCCAATGAATATTGCAAATGTAATGACTTGCAACATGTTTGTCTCACTCATGGCAAGTACTGGATTTTTAGGTACTAAGTTAATTAATGTTTGGTCGAACGTTTGATTTGGTGATGTACCCTCTTCTTCAGCAGCAGCAGCTTTTTTCTTTTGCTCTTCTGCATATGTTTTAACTTCATCACTCTTTAATAACTCACTTTTACCTTCTCCTGGTTTGAAGACTATAGCTAACGTCATGGCTAAAGTAATAGCAATCGCTGTTGTTATTAAGAAGAACGTGATTGTTTTAAGACCAATAGACCCCAAATGCTTCGGATCTCCGACACCTAACACCCCTAATACAATTGATACAAATACAACAGGTACAACTAGCATAAATATTAAATTCAAGAAGATTTGACCAATAACATTAAAGACATATTGATTAAGCCACTGTACCCATCCTGCATCTTGCTGTAGATTAAAGATCGAACCAATTGCAATACCAGCGATTAAAGCAATAATAATTCTGACAGTCATGTTACCTTTAATTTTCATAAGAAGCTCCTTCGTTTTTGAATTTTCTGACTATTATAATTATTATAAAATATTTTATTTTAGTTGTAAATTAAAAATTTATAATTATAAATAAAATGTATAAAAAATTTGCGGAAGTTCAACTATTTAGTAGTAATTTTAATAAATATGTTCGATAATAGTTAGACATGACTTACTTGAGAGGATGAATAAAGTGCAAGTTAAAGATCAGCTCGCAAAAGCCCAACAGGGCGCGAAAGTCAGCATTATTATGTACGTTTTACTAACTACTTTAAAGTTACTCTTCGGTTATATGAATGGCTCTCAAGCACTCGTTGCCGATGGATTGAATAATGCGACTGACGTAGTATCTTCGGTTGCATTACTCATAGGGCTTGCCATTAGTATGAAACCAGCAGATGAAAATCATAACTATGGACATTACCGTTCAGAATATATTGGCTCATTAATCGCTGCATTTATTATGTTTGCAGTTAGTGTACAAGTCATTCTTCAAGGCATACGTCACTATATTAATCAAGACTTTTCAAACCCCTCAATAGAAACTGCCGGTGTAGCAATACTATCCGCTATGGCAATGCTAGGCGTTTATTTCTATAATAAAAATTTAGCCAAACAAGTGGATTCAAGTGCTTTAAAAGCTGCAGCTGCAGATAACTTATCTGATGCGCTTGTTTCACTAGGTACATTTGTAGGAATAGTCGGTGTATTCATGGGCCTTCCATTCCTAGATACAGTGGCAGCAATAGTAGTTGGGTTACTGATTATGAAGACAGCAATTGAAATATTCTTTGAAACAGCCATCACATTAACAGACGGCTTCGATTCAGATACACTTGAAGAAATGAAATCAATTGTATTAAAAGTTGAAGATGTAATATCAGTCGTTGATATTAAAGGACGTAATCACGGCGTAATGACGTTTATCGATGTAACCGTAACAGTAGATGCCCACTTAACGGTGAAGGAAAGCCATGATATTACTGAACATATCGAACATGATATTAAAGAAGCATACGGTGCGATCGAAACGATTGTTCATTTAGAACCACATGAATAAGAAATGTATAAGTAATCAATAAAAAGACGAGACATCCATTAAGATGCCTCGTCTTTTCCGAATAAAAGTTCCCTCAAGTTGGTACGTTTTTCAAATTTACTCTCAGATATAATTACTATAATTAATATCAGGATGAGTAAGAGAAGATATACCCAAATATAGTGTTTGACATTAAAGATAATAGTTAGAATAACTATCATTAATACAAACATGATGATCCTTGAATAATAAATAAATCGACCATCTTTCTTTAAATCATATGGATAATGCAAATCCGAATCTGATTCTAAACGTTTCATGTTGCGATGGAAGTCTTTGTGAAAATCTATGAAATTATAAATAGCAAAGAGAATGAATAAAAATAATAATAAATTACGAATCAAAGGATCTTCAGATGATAAAAAAATAATTAATCCAGTATAGAAAATAATATTTTTATAATATTTCTTGAACCAAGTCACTATATTACTTAGCACGATTAATCACCTCTCTCAAATCACTATGACGTTCGAAATATTCATCAAACATTATCAAAACTAATATGATGACACCGAATACCATAATATAGTTCCAAAGATTGCCCCATTCGACCATCATGACGACATAGACTAAATAAAATGTCGCGAATTTAAATAATACTGGAATCAACCATATAATAAAGAAATCCATTTTTCTATCAATGAAGTATTCGATATTTTGATGATTAAAGTTACGATAATCCCTTAATATTTTTATCGATATCATAATAACGAAATAAATCATGACAGCTGCAAGCAATATAAGAACGATTCTTTCAGCCCACATACTTGGTAAGTTCTCCTTCATAGCCATATAGCCAATCATAAAAATTAAACCAACCCATTCATCTTTCGCCCACCATTTATCAATCATATAACCACCTCATTGGTTTAATTGTATATTTATTACAGTTTATATTCAAATAAAAAAATAACTTTCTAATTAAATTAGAAAGTTACTATTTTTTAATGTGGCCATGCTAGGTATACTGAGAAAACTAATAAGACGATTCCGGGTATTAAAATAAAACTATAATTTTTATTCTTTTTCGTTTGCTTAACACCTTGAATAATTAAGTACAATCCTAGAAAAAATGAAATAATCATAATATAAAATCCCATATTAATAAACTCCTTTATTATTCTTATCTTATTAAGTGATAATTATTATTATTAAAATTGTTATTGTAATTTTATAACAATCAAAAAGTAAAATCAAATTTTTGGAAATTAAATTGTTATTTAAATTTCATATTCCTTTATATAACTCTTTATACAACGTATACTGTTAGTAATAAGAGAAAATATGAGGTGTATATTATGATGCATGTGAATAGAAAAGAAAATTTATTTTATATTGGTGACGTAACGAGTCCTAAAGGTCAAATGACGTATGTAGAGAATGGTGATCAAATTATTATCGATCATACAGAAGTCATTGAAGAGTTACAAGATGAAGGTGCGGGTAAGCAATTAGTTGATGCAGCTGTGAAATATGCACGTGCGAATAATAAGAAGATTTTACCTATTTGTCCTTTTGTTAAGAAAGTAATCGATGAAACACCAGACTATCAAGACGTTTTAGCATAAAAAATAGTGACATGACTGTTTGATTACTTTAATCAGTCATGTCACTTTTTATTTTTAGGTTTATCCTCAATTCTTGTCCGATATATTAGATATATAGGACAAGAATTGACGAATTTAACCGATTTATGGCTTAACTTGTCCGATATTTTGATGATATCGGACAAGACTGTCTATCTTCCAAACTTTACAGACAAATCTTACTTATACAAATTATACTTCGCACCATACATCGATGCTTGTGTTCGATCTTTTACTTCTAATTTCGTAAATATATGACTTACATGTGTTTTCACTGTCTTCTCTGATACGAATAGTCTCTCTGCGATTTCCTTATTCGTTAATCCTTTAGACATTTCTTCTAAAACTTCCAGTTCTCGTTTCGATAATGGATTCTTCACATGTGGTAAGTTTAATCCAATTTCCTTATATGCTTCAACACTTGGATGGAATGCCTGTTGTCCAGCCAATATACGTTTAATCGTTTGTATTAGTATTTCTGGTTCACTGTCTTTCATTTCATATCCATCTGCACCTGCTTCAATCACACCCATCACATGCTCTTCATCAACAAAACTTGATAATACCAAGACTTTTACTTCAGGATATTCTAATTTTATAACTTTCGTAGTTGCAATTCCATCCATATTTGGCATCACTAAGTCCATAATTATCAGGTCTGGCTTGTCATTGGTCTTTAAATAATTCAGCACTTCACTGCCATCATTAAAGTCAGCTATAACTTCGAAATCTTTCTCTGTAGATAATAAAAATTGTATTCCTTGTCTTACAATATGATGATCATCAACAATTATAATTTTCATGACTTTGTCCCTTCGGATAATAAAATTCTATCATCGTTCCTACATCAATTTCACTCTGTGTAACGATTTCTGCACCAACTTCACTGGCACGTTGCATGATATTTTTCAAACCATGTGTCGGTAGTGTCTTTGCTGAACTTACCTTAAACCCTTTACCAGAATCTTTAATACGCATATAAAATTGACCTCCATCTTGAGAAAAATAGATAGCAACATTATCTGTTGCAGCGTGCTTCTTAACATTGTTCAACGCTTCTTGGATGATTCTGAATATTGTATGTTCTAACTGACTTTCAAGGTTCAACAGTCCAGTGACCTTAATATCTATCTTTAATCCTAACACATTCGCATAATTCTTCACCGCTTCGACTAAACCTTGTTCTAGTCCAACTGGTTTCAACTGCCATATCAAAGCACGCATTTCGTTGACCGCATCTTGACTCGTTGATTCAATCATTTGAAATGCTTGTTTAGATTGCTCATCTTTACTCATTGTTGCAGCAGCATGCGCAGTAAGTTTGAGCGAGAATAGCATTTGATTTACCGAATCATGTAAATCACGCGCTAATCGATTTCGCTCATCTTGCAATGCTGTTTCACGTGCTTTCTCAGTTAAATAAATTCGCTTAATGGCACTCCCAATTTGGAATGCAATCGATTCTAATAATGCTAAATCCTCTTCTGAATATATCTTTGTATTGGGTGTTGCTACATTCAACAGACCGAATCGTTCATCTCCTGATTGTAATGGAACAGTCGCATGATGCGTAATACCACCAGTCTTATCATTATACTGTTTATTCGCTTTTACGATACGAGAACACGTAATAATATTACTCGCTTTCGTTAACTTTTTCTGATGGTAACGTGAAACACACCAACATGGCCCTTCTGTCATATAGCGACAATCGTCCATGAGTAATGCATCAGGTAATCCATAATCAGATGCTAATGTGTGAGTACCTTCATCATCAATAAAGAAAATCCATCCAGTAGAAAAATTGGTCCCCTCAACCAATCGGTTAAGGGCACCATTCATCATAGAATATACTTCGGTTTCTTCATTTAAATATTCAGCTATTTCTTTTAAAAGTAATGTACTATTCTTCATGACAGCACCATTTCCTATTATTAATCTCGTTTATATTCAACGCGGTATAAATCATGTCTTCTATCTCGTAATTGACGCACGGTACCATCTTCACGACCTCGACGTAATACTTCTAAATCAACATCTCCGATAACAACCATCTCAACATTCTCGCCCGTTTCACCAACGATTCCGTCACGCGCAAAGCCGAAATCGCTTGGTGCATATATACCTGATCCAGAATATTGAATATCCATATTTTCTGTTTGAGGTAAATTACCACATGTCCCACTCGTCACAGTGTAAATTTGATTTTCAATCGCACGTGCCATTGAACAATATTTTACACGTAAATAACTTTGTCTATCTTCCGTAGAGAATGGTGTAAAGATAATCTTAGCACCTTTTTCTGTTGCAATACGCCCCATTTCTGGGAATTCACTATCGTAACAAATTTGAATTGCAATCTTACCACAGTCTGTATCAAATACTTCAATCTTCTTGCCTGGAGAAATCCCCCACCATCTACGTTCATTAGGTGTGACGTGTATTTTATATTGCTTCTCAATTGATCCGTCGCGTCTAAATAAATATGAAATATTATAAATATCTTCATTTTCTTCTACGAAGTGACTACCACCAATAATATTAATATTATAACGCATCGCAAAATTATTAAACATTTCAATATACTGCTCAGTATACTTTGTTAATTGACGAATTGATTCAGCTGGGTTACGTTTTTCATCAAAACTCATTAATTGCGTCGTTAATAATTCTGGGAAGACAATAAAATCACTACCTGCATCATACGCAACATCCACAAAATATTCAATCTGGTTTGCAAACTCTTCGAATGAATCAATTTTTCGCATCATATAGTTAACTGTGCAAATACGAACTGGATAACTCGTTCTAAAATGTAAGTTCGATTTAGCAACAAAGTCTGGGTTATTCCACTCCATTAATGTCGCATATTTACTACTTTTAACATCATCTTTTAAATAGTTAGGGTTAATACGCATCAACGTAAAACCATTCATAAATTGAAACGTTAAGACTGGATCTTTAATCTTACGTTTCATGACATCATTCACGTACTCACGTGGTGTTAATTCCTCTTGATATTGATGATAATTTGGAATACGTCCACCAATAATAATTGATTTTAAGTTTAATTCGTAAGCAATTTCTCGGCGAGCTTCATATAACCGTTGTCCAACACGCATCCCACGATATCCGGGGTGGACCATCACTTCAATTCCGTATAAGTTATGACCATTATCGTTATGGTTCGTAATATATCCCGAATCCGTAATATCATTCCACGTGTGTTTGTCATCATATTCATCAAAGTTGATAATTAAACTTGAACAAGAACCAATAATTTTCCCTTCATACTCGATTACCATTTGTCCACGTGGGAATAAATTTAAATGCGACTCTAAATGTGCTCTCTCCCAAGGCTCCATACCAGGAAAACAAACTTTTTGTAATGAGATAATCTCATCAATATCGTCAAATGTCATTTGTCTTGCTTCTATTGATTTATTAAATTTCTCTAAATTAATTTCTTCTGTCATGTAAATTCTCCTTCAATTCATCTATAATAGTAATTAAGCGAATGATGATTAATAAATTTGATTTATATTTGATATTAAATATTACCCTATTATTATACGACTTAATACGACTTAGGAGAAAAAATTATGATTATAAATATTAATAAAGATTGGGATAACATGACCGTTGAAGAAATGTTAAAGGCATTACACATTCCCAAAAAGCCTATGCATGAATTCAGAATGTCTAAAGAAATTACAATTAACGATGAGCCAGCAACACTTCGTAGTTTATTACATATGGATGATAAGCTATTTTTACCTATCCCAGAAGAGAAAAGTGCATATAAATCAAGCTATCGCTTATGTGAAGTGAAATACGAAGATGAACATTTAGCGATTCTCGTTAAACCAAAGGGGGTTAAGACACACCCGAATGATATGGCAGAATCAAACACGCTATTAAACCATGCAATCTATACATTAGAATCAGATTATGTTGAACCTGTTCACCGTCTTGATCAAGAAACAGTCGGTTTATTACTAGTTGCTAAAAATCCATTCATAAAGAAAATCCTTGATAGAATGTTAGAAGACCGTCAAATTACACGAACATATCGTGCCAAAGTAAAAAGTCATTTACCTTTAAAATCACAAACAATCGATTTACCGATTGGTAAAGATAAATTCCATCCGAATAAACGTCGTGTTTCTCAAACTGGTGACCGTGCAGTTACGCATATCGTTAGTTCAAAAGCATTAGGAGACGGTATTGCAGAAGTTGAGCTAAAACTTGAGACAGGTCGTACACATCAAATCCGTGTACACTTAGCAGCCATTGGGCACCCGGTAATAGGGGATCCTTTGTATAGTGACTCTAATCTACGACAATTATCGCTTGAGAGTTATAAGCTGGAATTTGTTCATCCTTTAACACAAGAAACGATTTCAGCAACTTTGGATTAAGCAATTAAATTGCATATTATAATAAAGATTTATATGATAATAATCGTATGAATCTTTATTTAATTTTAGGAGGCACATCATGGAAAGTACGATCCAGAATAAATTGTTAACACGTAAAGCGGTCAAAGTCTATGACCCTGAATATAAAATGTCTAAACAAGAAATTACTAAAATATTAGAATATGCAAACTACGCGCCATCAGCTTGGAACTTACAGCACTGGAGCTTCCTTGTCATTCATAGTGATGAAGCGAAAGAGAAATTACTGCCATTAGCATATAACCAATCACAAGTGAAAGATTCTAGCGCGACATTCATTATCTTAGCTGATAAAGAAGCAAATAAAAATATTGATACTGTATTCGATCCTTCAATTGAAGACGGCACAATGACTGAAGAAGTTAAATCAATATTAGCCGGACAAATTAACAATGTATACCAAAATGAATCATATGCAATTGAAGCAGCAATTATGAATTCAGCATTCCCTGCAATGCAAATTATGAACTTTGCAACACTCAAAGACTTAGGAACTTGTGCAATTGGTGGTTTTAACAGAACAGCTGTGCAAGAAGCATTCAATATTGAAGATCGCTTTATACCTGCCTTAATTATTACAATAGGAAAGACTTTAAAAGAACCTAGAACAAGCAGTCGTCGTCCAATTGAAAGTATTACAAAATTCTTATAAGTTTATAACAAAAAGCACCACCGTGAACCTTTGAGGTAGACGATGGTGCTATTTTTGTATTATTTTTTCAATCTATCTCTTACAAATCCTAATAATCTTGCACGTTTGCTCATTACTGGACGTGGTTCAGTTACTTTCGCTTTCACTAATGAACGTTTATAAGTTTCAGCTTGATTCACTAATTCTTCTTGTGAATTCACAGCATCCTTGTCATTACGAACATAATGATAGACACCATTTGCATCTTGCTCACGTGCTTTTTGGTTATCGTTTAATTGTAAGTCTAAGATTTCTTTTAATTCATTAACAATCTTAGGATCTATGATTGGGAATAAAATTTCAACACGTTTAATCATATTACGTGTCATCATATCAGCTGAAGATAAATACATTTTTTCTTCGCCATTATGGAAGAAATAATAAATTCTTGAATGTTCTAAGAATCGACCAACGATACTGATAACACGAATATTCTCACTAATCCCAGCAATGCCTGGGCGAAGACAACAAATACCGCGAATAATTAATTTTACTTTAACTCCTGCTTGACTCGCTTCATATAGCTTCTTGATCACTGTCTTATCAGTTAAAGAATTCATTTTCGCAATGATTAAACCATTACCATGTGCTTTATGACATGCAATTTCCTGATCGATATGTTCCACGAACTCATCACGGATTTCAAATGGTGCAACATGTAATTTCTTATATGTTGGTTTTTCTGAGTAACCACTTAAGTAATTGAAGAAGTTCATTGCATCTTGACCAATTTCTTTATTTGTAGTGATAATACCCATATCTGTATATATCTTTGCTGTTTTATCGTTATAATTACCTGTACCTAAATGAACGTATGGTACAACATCATCGCCTTCTTTTTTCACAACTAATGTAATTTTAGAGTGTGTTTTCAAGTGTGTCATACCATAAATTACGTGACACCCGGCTTCTTCAAGCATACGTGCCCAGTGCACGTTATTTTCTTCATCGAATCTTGCTTTAAGCTCAACAAGTACAGTCACTTGTTTCCCTGCTTCAGCAGCATTTTTTAATGCATCAATGATTGGAGAATCACTAGAAACACGATATAGTGTTTGTTTAATCGCTAAAGTATTTGGATCAACTGAAGCTTGTTTAATGAAATCTACAATCGGTTGGAATGACTCATAAGGATGGTGGAAGAAGATATCACGCTTCGTCGCTTCCTCATATATATTGCCACCTTGTAAGTACTTAGGTGGTGCTGCCTCAAATGGTTTGAATGCAAGTTGCGGGTATTGTTTTTCAATCATTCCTGCCAATTGGAATAACATCGTTAAATCTAATGGCCCATCTAATTTATAAATATCACGTTCTTCAATTTCTAACTCATTCATTAAGAATGAACCGTTAATTGAATTATCATGTCTCGTATCAATTTCTAAACGAACTGCAGCTCCACTTTTACGTTTCTTTAAGAACTTTTCAATTTCAATCAATAAATCTTCCGCACCATCTTCATGAATTGTCAAGTCTGCATTTCTTGTTATGCGGAAAGTAAATGTACGGATAACTTTGTATCCAAAGAATAATTTATCAATAAAATGATTAATAACATCTTCAAGTAATACGAAGATTGTACGATCACCATTTTTTAATTGAATAATACGATTTAATAAAGCTGGGATTTGAACGATCGCTGATTTCTTTTCTCCAGAATCCGTCTCAACATCAACAAATATGTTTAATGATTTGTTTGATAATTTCGGAAACGGTCTGTAAGCGTCTATTCCTAATGGCGTTAATGTAGGCAAGATTTCAAAATTAAATTTTTGAGAAATAATTTCGTAATTTTCAGGTGATAATTCGTCCATCGCTTTAAAGAAAACCTGATATCCTTCTAACTCTTGAATTAAAGCTTTATATTGTTCATATTGTAATTTCACACTTTCTCTGTTCGCACTGTCAATTGCTACTAATTGCTCAGTAGGTGTTAATTGAGTTTTATTTTCAGGTTCATTAAAGTTCATTGCTACTTGGTCTTTAAGTCCCCCAACACGTACCATGAAAAATTCATCTGCATTTGAGCTTGCGATTGCTAAAAATTTAAGGCGTTCTAGTAATGGATTTTTTTTGTCGAAGGCTTCTTCTACTACACGACGGTTAAAACCTACCCAACTTACCTCTCGATTGTTGTAAAATGCTTTGTTGTTTAAATCTACTTTTTCCATTATCGTCACATCCACTTTTATTGTATTATTATCAGTCTACACTAGTTATACCTAACTATTGTAAAGATTCTGTAAAAATGAGATTAAGTTTTGACTTTATTAGTTTTTCGATATGTTTTTTTTGTCTTTCTGCTTGATATTCTTCAGCAATTGCGTCACCTATATATTCAATAATCAAATCGTAATGATCATCTTTTTTCTTAAAATATAAACCTTGTACGATATTTGTATTACTGATGTTTAATGCATAAGAAAATTTCAATATACTACCAAGCATATGAATTACCTCACGTTCTTCACTATTAAACCATTTCGTTTCATCTTCATAAAACTTAAGCAATGATTTATTTTTATAGCTTGCGAGCAATGCAAGCTTCACTCTATTTTTATGACTTATGCCATTCAAACTCGAGTTTGATAGGATGTAATAAGTATGTTGACTCGAAGCATCTGAATCGATATAACTGCCTAAGTAATATAAATAAGCTGCATGTCTTAAAAATGCTTTATCTCGTTTATTCCCTTTTATCAACTCAAACTTATCTAATTCGTAGTAAAGTGTTTCTGCAATCATCACACGTTGATTAGCTTCTTCTTGATTGATATTATAATCTGAAGCCAGATTCTTCAAAGAATCTTTAAAAACATTGTCTTTATCAAATGGTAATACGAATTCGTCTTCAAGGATATTCATAATGACACCTTCTCGTAATCCTTTACGAGAAAAGATAAATTCCGTTGCATCCACTTCATCAAACAACGTATTAAAGAGTACACATGAAGGTACAATAATATCTTGACGATCACGACTTAATCCATCTAAATCTTCTAAATCATCTTGTGAAGCATTGGTTAAGTTTTTAAATACAAGTTCTAAATCCTCTTCTCTCATCGCATATCCATGGACGCCTGCAATTGGATATCCTGTAATCGATTGATGAATTCTAGCGATATTTCGTGCTGAGCCACCGATTGCGATAATTGGAACACGACGTTTTTCTAACCAACGTAAACTTCTAAATTGCTGCTTAATAAACTTTGCAGCATCTTCAATGGCTTCTTTATCATTATGGGGCTTACCCTCAAAAAACATATTTTGAAGTGTGACAACACCAAATGGAAAGCTGTGAGAAAACTTTAATTCTTTATCTTCGAAGAATGTAACTTCTGTACTGCCACCACCAATATCTACAGTAACACCATCCTCATAATCTAATGTGTTAATGACCGCATAAAATCCAAAGAAAGCTTCTTCTTTTTCTGAAATAATACGCATATCAATATCAGTTCTGTCTTTCACCTTTAATATAATTTCTTCAATATTAACTGCTTGACGTACTGCAGCTGTTGCTACTGGATATAATGCATGTACACTAAATTTTTCGGCAACTTTTTGGAAACTATTTAAGGTTTCACAAAGCACTTCAATACCACGTGCAGACATTTCTTTATCTTTACTTAAATATTGATATAATCGTGCAGGTGTTTTTATATTTTGCAATTCTTGCAATCCTGTTTCTTTTGAGTATTCAAAAATTACTAAACGAATTGTATTTGAACCGATATCTACTAAACCTAATCTTCTCATAACTTACCTGCCCTTTCAGATTAAAACGCTATTATTTTGGGTGTATCATTTCTTCTGGTTTAATCCATTCATCAAACTGTTCTTCAGTTAAAAATCCTGATTTGATTGCTGATTCTTTTAAAGTTAAACCCTCTTTATGAGCTGTTTTTGCGATAAACGCTGCTTTTTCGTATCCGATATGGGGATTTAAAGCTGTAACTAACATTAAAGATTGATTTAAATAATTATTAATGTTTTCTTCAATTGGCTCAATTCCTACTGCACAGTTATCATTAAATGAATTCATACCATCTGCTAATAAATAAATGGATTGTAATGTATTATACATTATTACCGGTTTAAATACGTTTAACTCAAAGTTTCCTTGACTCGCTGCAATACCTATAACAGTATCATTACCCATCACTTGAACGGCTACCATCGTTAACATTTCAGATTGTGTAGGATTTACTTTACCTGGCATAATTGATGATCCTGGCTCATTTTCAGGGATAGATAATTCACCTAAACCAGCACGTGGCCCTGATGATAACCAACGTACATCATTTGCAATCTTCATTAAATCAGCAGCTAATGCTTTTAAAGCACCATGTACAAATGTTACTTCATCATGAGCAGTTAATGCATGAAATTTGTTTGCAGATGAAACAAATTCATAACCTGTTTGCACACTGATTTGTTTTGCTACTTTGTCCCCGAATTCAGGATGAGCATTGATACCTGTACCTACTGCAGTACCACCAATCGCTAAATTTAATAATTCTTTTTTAGATACATTTAATAACGCCTCACATTTATCTAACATATAACGCCATCCAGAAATTTCTTGACCTAACGTTAGTGGCGTAGCATCTTGCAGATGTGTACGTCCGATTTTTATGATGTTAGCAAATTTTTCTTCTTTTTCTTTTAAAGTGTTACGTAATGTATTTAATGCAGGCATTAATTTCGCTTCAATTTCGTGATAAAGTGCTACATGCATTGCAGTTGGATATGTATCATTAGATGATTGTGATTTATTCACATCATCATTAGGATGAACTTTTTCAGTACTTGCCGCTTCTTCTAAATACATGTTTGCAACATAGGCTACTACTTCATTTACATTCATATTGCTCTGTGTACCAGAACCTGTTTGCCATACCACTAAAGGAAAATGAGCATCTAATTTCCCAGATAAAACATCATCACATGCTTTCACAATTGCATCAGACTTTTCAGCGGATAACTTTCCAAGATCTTTATTGACAATTGCAGCTGCTTTTTTTAATTGTGCAAATCCATACACTACTTCTATCGGCATCTGCTCTTTACCTACTGGGAAGTTTAGCTTGCTTCGCTGTGTCTGTGCACCCCAATATTTTTCTGATGGTACTTCAATTTCACCAAATGTATCGTGTTCAATTCTAAATGACATTATGATTCTCCCCTTATATACTATAATACTTATATTTTACATTAAATAGCGCTTACATTCATTATATATTCAAAAAAACAGTACATAATAAATTTATGTACTGTTGTAATATTATTGCGTGCTATCTTTCTCATTAACTTCTTTTTCTTCATTTTCAGTTTCCAAAGCTTCTGCATTCTGCACAGAAATTTGCTCCATTTCCTTACCTAATTCAACGACATCTTCAAAATCATTGACCATTTCATTTTTATTATCATGAGATGTTGACAAAGTCATCATTCCTTTATGCAAATTTTTGGAAGTAATATTCACGTACATCTTGTGGTAATCCAGCTGCCGCTGCATTATCTAAGATGACGTTTACCATACGATGTGTTTTTAAGTTCGCTGCTTCAAATCCGCCACCTGCTTCAGTTTTGTATAACTTTTCAACTATTGGTGCATTATTTGATCCAGTTAATACTAAAATGATTTCACGTGCTGATCTTAAACCTTTATCGTCATCTTGATTTATTTCTTTATATCCGACGGATCCATCCTGAGTAATCGTTGCAAATAACGTTGTTAATTTACCTTTATTCTCTTTTGTTTTTGCTTCATTCTTAATTAAATCCATAATATCTTTTCCTGTTGCTTCGTGATACTGTTCATCTACAATACCTACTACTCCAAATTCACCACGTAACTTATCATAATCAAAAATATGAATTTGACTTGTATCTACTGGATTTTTAGAAATGTCTGCTTTCAATTCTGAAATAACATGTGATGCTTCGTCGCCTAATGCAGTTGCAATAATTGATGTTGGGTTGTTATTCATTTGTTTTCTGAATAAATCTGCAACATAGTTTGATACTGTTAATTTATCTTCAAATACTTTAAAATTCATAGCCATGATATTTCCTCCTAAGAATAATCTATTCTTCTCTATTATATATGCTATACCCTCTTTTGACAGTAGATAACACATTAAATTCAACATCTAATAAAACTAAATCTGCTTGCTTTCCTATTTTTATACTTCCAATACGGTCATCAACGCCTAATGCGACAGCTTGATTATAACTCATCACACGCCATGCGTTCTCTAAAGATTCGTCAGTAAACGCTATAAAATTCTTAAGCCCATCATTCATTTTTAACACACTACCAGCTAGAGTACCATCATCCAAACGCGCTTCATTTCCCACAACATTTACTTTTTGACCCCCTAATTCACTCTCACCATCCCCTAAACCCTTCGCACGCATTGCGTCTGTAATAACCATAAATTTATCTCTACCTTTTAAACGATAAGCTATTTTTACTGCGGCTGGATGAGAATGGACGCCATCAACAATACATTCAGTATTTAATCCATCATTTAACCATGCTGCGGCAAAAGCACCTGGTTCACGATGCGTGAACCCTGTCGCAGCATTATATAAATGTGTTATATGACGTAATCCATGTTCTACTGCCTTATTCATTTCATCAAATGAAGCAATAGTGTGCCCTGCCGAAAATATAATATGATTGAAATGCGCAATCGCTTCACTTGCACCTTCTACTTCAGGAGCAATCGTTATAATTTTTATTTGTTGTTTAGCAGCGTCTGAGAACGAATTAATCATATCTATAGTTGGTCTGATAACGAACTGTGGATCTTGTGCACCAACTTTAAATTCAGATATAAATGGTCCTTCTAAATGCACACCTAGAATCTCAGCGCCTTTACTTTCAAATGACGCAATATTTTCAAGCGCTAGCTTTATACGTGGTATTGATTCCGTCATCGTAGTCGGTAAAAATGATGTTGTTCCTTCAATTAATATACCTTTTGTTAGTTTGTCTAAAGATTCATGAGTTGCATCCATACTATCAGCACCGTAGCCGCCATGAATGTGAATGTCAATAAACCCTGGGAGAAGGATATTTCCTCGCGCGTCTATTATATCTGCCTCACCTTTATATGTTCCTTCATTAATCTCAACAATTGTTTCATCAAACACGATATAGCCGTTATCTATGACCTTATCTTCTGTATATATTTTTGCATTTATTATTGCTTTCATCCAATCAATCCTTTTTTGTTGTTTTAAAACTTTATTGAATAGGTTATAATATGATTATTAAGTTAATCAGGGGGATTACCAATGAATACATTATTAATCGGTATGGTATGTATCGCTTTCCTTACAGCTATTTTAACTGCTGGCAAAGAATCTAGCTACGGTGTTAAGGAAGAAGATTTAAATAAGTAGTTCTTATTAACAATAAAATCCGAAGACTGTTCATCTTTTGAATGTGGTCTTCGGATTTTTATTATTATCATTTTATTGTTTTAAAAACCCTTGTTGTTTTAAGACACTATCAACTTCTAATCGCGCTTTTTGAGAAAGCATACCGATAACCTGCTCGCTCCATCGATCACTTCTAGCACCATTTGTGCGTAATCGATAATATGCTGCTGTACGTGTATCATAATCTGCGTAATTTGAATAATCAAAAGCTTTATAACCGTTCTCATGATATATCACTTCAACAGGCAGCCTTTCTTTCTGACTGCCTTCATTTTCTGGCACACCAACAACCATCCCAAATAATGGGTATGTATACTCTGGTAAATTTAATATCTCAATGACATGTTGCATATTATTACGAAGAGAACCAATAAAGCAAATACCTAGCCCCATACTTTCAGCTGCAATCGCCATATTTTGACTCGCTAAACTTGCATCCACTGTTCCAACGAGTAATGATTCTGTCGTCCCAAAATAATCTTCTACAGATTGGTTTAAATGCTCACCTAATGCGTAATGACGATTATAATCCACCACAAACACAAACAAGTGGCCATTATGCTCAACATAGGGTTGACCACTGATTTCACGTAATTGCTTCTTTTTCTCTAAATCTGTTACACCGATAATTGAGTATGATTGAACATAACTAGACGTTGATGCACTTTGAGCGGCACGAACGAGTAATTCGATAGTATCTTCTGATAATGCTTCATCTTTAAATTTACGAATTGAACGGTGACTTTGTAACAACTGAATGATTTCGTTCATTGGTAACCCTCCTTAATTTTTAACTTAATCCAGGATAGTTTTGTTGGCGTAATGCTTCATAAATAAGAATCGCTGCTGTATTCGATAAGTTTAAAGAACGCACATTGTCGTTCATTGGAATACGTAATGCTGTATCCATGTATTTTTCTTTAACCCAGTCTGGTAATCCTGTTGTTTCACGACCGAAAATGAAATAATGTTTTTCATTCGTATTACTGTAATCAAATGTGGTATGCGGTTTTGTACCAAATTTCGTTAATAAGTAATAATGACCTTTATTTTTTTCAAAGAATTCTTCGATGCTATCATAGTATGTAATATTGACGAATTGCCAATAATCTAACCCTGCACGACGTAACATTTTATCGTCTGTTGAGAAACCTAATGGACGAATTAAATGAAGGTGTGTATCCGTTGCTGCACAACTTCTTGCGATATTCCCTGTATTAGCTGGTATTTCCGGTTGGTATAACACTACATTAATTGATGACATTTACTTTTCCACGCTTTCTATGCTTTTTAATATTTCTATTTTAACATCTTTATCCGTTTCTTTATCGTATCTTGCATTTAAATAATCTATTTCATGACGACTGATTTGCCCAATAGCCCAATAAGCGGTTCCTTTAATTTCTGGTCGCGGATCATTTTCTGCGACGTCTTTAAGTTCAGGTATTGCTTCTACTTCTTTAAAATGCGCAAGTGCGAGGATTGCATTACGTTGAATCGGTTTCTTTCCACGCCATGTTCCGGCCAAATGGCCAAATTCGTTTTTAAATTCACGATTTGTCATTTTTAATAATGGGACGAGAAGTGGTTTTAATTTTTCAGGTTCTAAATCTATATCATCTTGCATCGTATTAATGCCACGGTTTTTCGGGCACACCTGTTGACACGTATCACAACCATATAAACGATTGCCAATTTTAGCGCGGTATTCATCTGGCATAAAGCCTTTCGTTTGCGTTAAAAAACTAATACATTTATTCGAATCGAGTTGTCCATTACCCAACAAAGCACCTGTTGGACATCGGTCAATACAAATCGTGCAGTCCAGACAAGAATCAATGACAGGATGATCAGGTTCAAATGGAATAGACACAAGTATTTCCCCAAGATATGTCCATGTCCCTAAATCTTTATTTAAGATAAAGCCATTTTTCGCTGCATATCCAAGTCCGGCACGCTCTGCAACCGCACGATCACTGAGCACACCGGTATCGACCATATTCATTGTTTCAACATCAGGCATCCGTTCTTTAATAAATGCAACGAGCAGCTCTAAACGTTTATTTAATAATGTGTGATAATCTATCCCCCAAGACGCACGTGCAAATATACCACGTCGGGCACCACGCAAACTTTTCGGTGCATTCGGTAATTTATTCGGGTAACCTACAGCAATCGCGATAATAGATTGAGCTGAAGGTAATGAAACTTTCGGATTAATACGCTCTTCAATCGATCCTTTTTCAAAGCCTGAGTCGTAATTATTAGCGTAATACGCTTCTAATTTTGGGCGTAGCGATTCAAAAGGTTCAGCCGTCGTAAAACCAATAGCATCGATTCCAATTGTTTTACTGTATTCTATAACCTCTTGCTTTAGCTTTTGATACATCACTACACCTCCTTGATATTTAAGAATACTATTTTAACATAAAAAGAGCGTATATAAGACAAATAATTTTGTCCGCTATACGCTTTTCTATAATTAAAGAACTTTTGATAAAAATGCTTTCGCACGTTCATTTTGAGGGTTATTAAAAAATTCATCTGGTGCGCCAATTTCCTGAACGACACCTTTATCCATAAATATTACGCGATCTGCTACTTCTTTTGCAAACCCCATCTCATGCGTGACAACAACCATTGTCATTCCTTCTTCAGCAAGTTTCTTCATAACTGCCAATACATCACCTACAACTTCTGGATCTAGTGCAGATGTTGGTTCATCGAATAGAATAACATCAGGATCCATTGCCAGTGCACGCGCTATCGCAACACGTTGTTTCTGTCCACCTGATAATTGCGATGGATAATTATTCGCTTTATCTGATAAACCAACTTTGTTAAGTAATTCTAATGCTTTCATTTCTAGTTTATCTTTGCTTCCCTTACCTAATAATGAAGGGGCTAACATTAAATTTTCTTTTGCTGTCTTATGCGGAAATAAGTTGAAACTTTGAAACACCATGCCCATCTTTTGTCGTAGTATATTAATATCTGTTCCTTTAGCGGTTAATGTATTGCCTTCAAATATTATCTCACCACTTGTGGGTGTTTCAAGTAAGTTTAAACATCTCAGTAATGTTGATTTCCCACTACCTGATGGACCAATAATTGCAACAACTTCACCTTCAGTAACATCTAAATCAATACCTTTTAATACTTCAACTTTACCAAAATTTTTGTGTAAATCATTCACTTTAATCACTAACTCTCATTCTCCTTTCGAATACATTCATTACTCGACTTAATGCGAATGTAAGGATAAAGTATACAATCGCAGCAATCAACAGTGGCGTAAATGGATCAAATGATGCACCTTGTACGACTTGCGCATTAAACATCAATTCAGAAACCCCAATAACTGATACGATTGAAGACTCTTTAATAACGGTAACAAACTCGTTCCCTAAAGCTGGTAATATATTTTTAATCGCTTGAGGCATTACAACTTTATTCATCGTTTGTCCCTGGCTTAATCCAAGAGAACGAGCTGCTTCTGATTGACCTTTATCAACTGCATTAATACCCGCACGGATAATTTCTGCAATATAAGCTGCACAATTAATCACGAGTGCAATCGCACCACAAATAAATGCTGATAAATCGATGCCAAGAACTGCTGTCGTTCCAAAATAAACTAAGAATACTTGAACAAGTAATGGTGTACCTCTTATAAATTCTATATATATCCATGAGATTGATTTAAGTATAAGATTTTTGCTTAGTTTCATAAATGCCAGAATCCCACCAAAGATTGAACCTAGCACGACACCAATTAATGAAATAAGAATCGTTGCACCAATCCCTTGAATGAAGAAAGTACCATATTTACTAAAGAATGATCCTTCATCAAACATCGCTTTATTGGCTTTATCTTTATAATCTTGCAGTAATCCTTGATCTTCAATATCTTTAATCGTTTTGTTTAATGCATCTAATAGCTTCGGTGAATCTTTAGGTAACGCAATCGCCGTCCCTTTATTTGCATCTGCAAATTTCATATCTGAAAATGCTAAACTCGTATTTTGAGATAGATATGCTTCTGCAACTGGCCCTTCTAATACCACCCCATCAATTTTACCTGTGTTAAGTGACATGATAATCTCAGGTACACGCGTGAGTGATGTGACATTAGCATCTGGAATTTCTTTTTTAGCTAGTTCTTCTTGCGTCGTTTGTTTTTGAACTCCGATATTCTTACCTTTAAAATCTTCAATACTACTTAGTTTCTTTTTATCTTTCTTTTGTATAATCATACGTTGTTGAACATGCATATAATAATCCGAAAAATCGACTTCTTTTTTACGCTCAGGCGTTGGGCTCATTCCTGAAATAATAACATCGATTTTTCCTGTTTTCAGTGCTCCAAGCAAACTGTCAAATTGCATATTGACAATTTTTAATTCAACACCTAAATCTTTAGCAATTTTTTTAGAGAGTTCGATATCAATACCAGCATACTCTCGCTTACCATTAACCGTTTTTTCAAATTCATATGGTGCATAATCTGCTGATAAACCGACTCGTAATACACCATTCTTTTTCACTGTATCAAATTGATCACTTTTGGCTTCAGCAGTGTGTGGAATTAATGAATACATTAATAACATTATTAATATATATTTTCCTATCGTTTTAACAGACAATATCTTCCCCTCCTTTGAGATAAATATTATTATACATAATTACGTATAAGTATACAATACAGAATATTGTTTTTTTTCTGTATTGTGTGATATCCTTTTGCTAATTAACGTGATATAGCGTATAATCATCAACAAAAATGTCAGGAAGAGAAGTGAATAAACATGCCACAGTTAAATCAATTTATTAATGAAGTGACGATACCAGGAACAAGAGAATTCGCAAACAAAGCGTCGGGTTTAGAAGATTGTATTGATCTGACTTTAGGACAATCTGATTTTTTAGCACCAGAGAAAGTTAAACAAGCGATGATTACTGCTATTGAAAATAACCAACTTCGATATACACATAACAGAGGGTTAATTGAATTAAGGGCGTCTATAAGTAAAGTAATTTCAAAAAAATTTAACGCTAACTATGATGCTGAAACTGAAATTGTAGTAACGAATGGTGGTTCCGAAGCGATTGATGATGTGTTTAGAACAATCATCAATCCAGGAGATGAAGTAATATTACCGTCACCTTGTTATTTAGGTTATGAACCAATTATTAAATTACTTGGCGCAAAAGTCATACTCGTTGATACAACTAAAACGCATTTAGTACCAACACCTGAAGCAATTAAAGCAGCAATTACCCCAAAGACAAAAGCAGTATTATTTAATTATCCAACGAACCCAACCGGTAAAACACTTACCCGCGACCAAATTAAAGGTTTAGTTGCTATGTTAAAAGATGAAGATATATTTATCGTGACAGACGAAATTTACAGTGAAAACGTGTATGATACACCGCATCATTCATTCTTAGAGTTTCCTGAAGTACGTCATCAATTATTTGTTATAAACGGATTATCGAAATCTCATGCTATCACCGGTGCACGTATCGGCTATGTGGTATCAACAGCTGAACTTATTAATCACGTAACATCTGTCCATCTATATAACTCGATTTGTGTTGCAACACCAAGTCAATTTGGGGCTATCGAAGCGTTTAAAGATACAGAAACAGTGAAAGTAATGAATCAAGCTTATATTGAAAGACGTGATTATCTATATGATAAATTAACAAAGTTAGGTTTACCTGTTGAAAAACCACAAGGTGCATTCTATATCTTTCCAAACATATCAGCATATAATAAAAACTCTTATCAATTTGCCACAGATTTATTGGAACAAGAAAGACTCGCAGTTGTGCCAGGAAGTGCTTTCTCTAAATATGGTGAAGGTCATATAAGATTATCATTTGCTTCTAGTATGGAAGAGATTAAAGAAGCAATGGTAAGACTTGAACGTTTTATTATCAATTATCAACAGTAAAATAAAGCGCTTGAAACAAAAATATTAATTATCTTCTCATTAAGAGCCTAAACTGCGCAACAGAAGTTACCAATACGACAAAAACCGAACGATCTTTAAATCACAAATGTAGTGCACCCCAAAAGTTAGACCTAAAATCTAACTTTTGGGGTGCACTTCACTTCAGCGATTTAATAGTTTCGTTCGGTTTTTAATTGTGGCAGAACATTTCTGTCCCAGTTACTTTATGCATCAATTACTGTTCTGCTTTATATAAATATATTTCGTCATTATAACGTGGTAACACTTTTTTTAATATTTGATGTGTTCCAAAAGCAATTGGTAATGGAATGACAACGTAAGCCAATAATAAGCTGATCACATTTTGGGTGAAACTGCCTTCCATAAACTTAAGTGCATTTATTGGACCCACCAATCCAGTATAACCAAAACCTGCTGACATTGGTGTTCCTTGTACATGAAAGAAGTATGCACATAAACCTGCGACTAAACCGTTAATCAGTAATGCTACAATAATGATCGGATGTTTGAAGTAAACAGGCATCATCATTTTTGCGGCACCAATTATTAATGTTGTAACAGTCCCTTTATCGTTCACACGTAAAGAACCAAAAATAAAAGTATAACAACAAGCTACAATCCCCAGGTTTGCAGCGCCACTGCCTAATCCTGATAAACTAATAACCGTTGCAATTGCAACAAGCGAAATTGGTGTTGCCATTAATATACTAAAACTCATCGCAATTAATATGCACATTAACAAAGGATTTAAGGTAGTGAAATGCTGAATTAATTGACCAATTGCACCAGTAAATTGTTTAACGAAAGGTAATGATAATGAACCTATAAACCCTGGCAGTATACCAGCTATTAACGGTAAGAAGACTATATTTAAACTGCCCATTTTATTACCTAATATCGTAAGTAAGAATGCACTGATTGCAATCGTAAACATCATATTAATAATGTCACCGATACCTACAAACATAAATCCTTTACCATTAAATTGAACTGCACCTGAACCTAACACAGATGCACCAGATAGAATTGCAGTCTGTAATCCGTTAAATTTGAATTGTTGACTGATTGTGATCCCTGCTAATGCACTTAAACAAAATTGGAATATAATCAATAATTGCCCTAAATTTGTGAATATTGAGTGATATTGTGCTAAATATTTAAATAATTCACCTAACATCGCGTTTGGTACTAAAGCAACTACAATCCCTGCTGCCATACCATTTAAAATATTCGAAAAAAACTGTTTTGCATTGAATTTCATATGTTCACCTTTCCTTTTGAAGTCATTGTTTTACTCATCATAACAGAATTTTTATAAATATATAGAGTAATTATCAAATTATATTAAACCATATTTTTTGACTTAAATTGACCAAAGCAATAAAATGAAATAAATAAGCTTATAGGAGGCACATTATGACAAATGAAAACAAAGATATTATGTTAGAGAAAATGATAGAATCACGTACAATTCTTATTTCTGGTGGTATCGATGATAAATCAGCGAAAGAAGTTGTCAATCAATTATTATTATTAGATTCAATTAACCACGAACCTATCAAATTAATTATTTCTTCTCCTGGTGGACATGTTGATTCAGGATATTTAATTCATGACATGATTAATTTTATCGAATCAGAAGTCAAAATTATCGGGGCTGGATGGGTAGTAAGTGCTGGCGTACTGATTTACTTATCTGGTAAGAAGGAAAATCGCTATGCATTACCAAATACACGTTTCATGATTCACCAACCTAGTGGTGGTACACAAGGACAAGCGTCAAACATGGAAATCACTGCAAAAGAAATTATCCGTACACGTCAAAAGTTAAATGAATTAATCGCACGTGAAACTGGTAAACCGCTAGAAGAAGTTGAACAACATACTGGCCGTGATTATTGGTTAAGCACGCAAGAAGCTTTAGATTACGGAATTGTTAATAAAATCATCACAAATCAAAATGAAATCTAATTTTATAAAAAATGCAACTCACTGATTCAATGAGTTGCATTTTTTTAATACATCTTGTTCATTATGTTAATATAGGAATCTGTATCTTCTGGATGATGTCTTGTACTCGTTGAGATGCGTAATGCGAGTATCGCTTGAGCATAAACTTTAAAGTCATCAAATGACATGACAGCATATTTTTGATAATGACGGTAATACGCTTTAAATGTATCATTATTAATATCCATCGGACTAGAAAAATATAAAAATAGTAATTCATACAAAATCAAGTTTTGCATCGGTGTTGGATCAATGACGCGTATCGTTCCATCATGTAACATCATATTATGATACCCAAAATCACCATGCACATACGTTGGTATTTCTTCAGGTAATGCAGTTGAATGTAACGTTTCTAACAATAAATCAATATCGATATAATCACTTAGAATTAAACGTTGTAATTCAAGCTCATCCTTTAAGAATATTTTAAAGTCATCTTTCAAATCACTTAAATAACCGATTTCTTGACCACAATGATCATACTGCTTCATGAAGGCTATTGATTGTAATAATTTCATCTTACTATAGTCTTTCGACAACATCTCTCCAGCAAGCCATTCCATTAATATAAACGTTCTATCATCTGTACTAATCACATTTGGAAAAGCTGCAAGATGAGCATACCGCTTCAAAAATGCTACTTCAGATTGGATTATTTTCTCTTCGTTTAACTTTAAAATAAATTTTTTACTATAATCATCAATAAAGAAAACTGTGCTTGAAGTACCACTCGTAATTTCAGTAACGATGCACTGTCCACTAAAATAATGTCTATCCTGTAACGTCTGAATAATGCTTTTCGGATGCGCTAACATTATAGATTGTTATACCATTCATCTTCCACAGGCTCTAACCATTCAGGTCTTCCTGCAGTAATCGCAATATGTTCAAACCAGCTGTCTTTTGTAGCACCATGCCAATGTTTAATACCATCATGCGTTACAATGACATCCCCTGCTTTTAATAATTGCGCTGCTTTACCGTCTTCTTGATACCAACCTTCTCCACCTGTTACAAGTAAGATTTGGAAGCCTTCATGGTGGATATGCCAGTTATTACGACAAGCTGGTTCAAATGTCACGTTCCCAACATTTACATTGACGTTTTCATTATTTACGAGTAAATTTAAATAGCTTTGTCCAATGAAGTACTGACTAAATGCTTCGTTCTTCTCTCCTACAGGAAAAATCACACCGTTTTTTACATCTTCATGTTTTACCATATTATCACTCCTCGAAATTAGTATCTCTATTATAACGCAAGTTATATTATTCAATAAAAATAATGCACCCTATATGATGGATGCATTATATATAAGACATTAAATACGCATTCGCTTCTTCTCTCGACTTGAATATTATTGCTACTTTTTCAGGATATTTCGATATTAAATCAAGAACTACTGGTCGATTCTTATGCTTATAGTTCATAATAAAATCGATAAATTCAGGATCTGTCTCTTCTGTTTCAACCCAAGGCATATCAACACGTTCTATACCTTTGCGAGCTTCAATACCCGCTAAACAATCACGCGTTGGAATATCTAGAAAGAATACAGTGTCGCACGCTTTAAAACGCATTTCTAATGTAGAACCATAATTGCCATCTATAATCCAGCTTTCTTTTTGTATTGCCGCTTCTAATCGATTTAAAAACACATCACCCTCTACAACAGTTTTATCCGCATTCCAATTCAGTATATCTAAATGTACAACTTCTATATTCAGCATTTCACCTAAGCGTCTTGAAAAAGTGCTTTTTCCACTACCTGGACAACCGATTACAATTATTTTACGCATATAGTTTACCTCGTTAATTTTGTCATCCTCTTTTACTATATTTTAACACAATTATAAATTAGAATAATTCCGTATTATTACTAATCAGTGAAGCCATAATTTAATATGTGATATGATGCTATTAATAAAGCGAGGTATTGTAATGGACTTAAAAACACGTGCCAAAAAACTCAAAATAGATGTACCCGCAATATTTATTGCTTTGAGTAAAAAAGAAACGCCAATACTCGCTAAGGTTTTGGCATTGATAACAATCATTTATGCATTATCACCGATAGATTTAATACCTGACTTCATACCAGTGCTAGGTTATTTAGATGATATTTTACTGTTACCATTTTTCATCGCACTTACAATTAAACTCATACCTGATGAAGTGTTTACTCAATGTATTGAAGAAGCAAAGACCCTTACAACACGTGATTTAAAACGTTGGTACTTTGCGTTGCCTATTCTATTATTTTGGATTATCACTTTATACTATCTGTATATTATCATTGTCAATTATATCAACTAAGCTATAAATGATCACACAATGAAACAAACTCGGTTGCTAATCGACGTACTTCATCATAAGCATCTATCATAGGATTGTGACCTGTATTGGTTAAAATTACAGTTTTAATATGATTACTTGGCTCAAAGAAACGAATTTGGTCCTTGTAACCTACAACGTTATCATACTGCCCTAGTAAGACATAAACTTGCGTAGATGCATGAATTTGAATATTATCCTCACATCTAAACTGGTAAAATTTATTATCCTGACGGCGCAAGTTCTTCATAAATTGATTATTCGCACGTTTTATCCCTGGCACCATTAATCGTCTGAATAATTCCCACGTTTCTTGATTGATACGTACCGTCATACTTAAAAAATCTTTATAATAATCTTTATCTTCCGTCACTTCAAATTTTTCATCAATTTGACGATTTAACTTTTCAATCGTTCTTAAATGCTTCTGACCTTCTACAACTGGACAAGTGATAAAACTCGCTTTCACTTGCTCTTGTAATCGATCCATGACACCAAGACACATATAACTACCGTAAGAATGACCTATGAGTATAAATTTATCTTCTCCCGTCATTTCTTTGATAAAGTCTAAGACTACATCTAGAATATCGTTCGTACTATTTAACCCTAAATCTGCTTCAGATTCACCCATACCTGGAATGTCTAAATAAATGCGCTTATAGTTATAAAATATATCATCATATAGTTCGAAATGACTCGTCAAATCTACACCATTGCCGTGAAAAAAATAAGCTGGATTTCCTTCACCTTCTATTTTGTAATTTAGTGTTATTCCGTTAATATCAATCGTTGTCATAAGAATGCTCTTTTCATTATTATTTTGTTCATTTATTTTACCCTAGATTCAATATAATTGTCATCTTGACATCACAATATTCAGAATTTTATAATCAAGATAACACTTTAAAGGGGTGAAATAATGAATAAACAGTTAAAAGGAATAATGTATGTTACACTTGGTGCAATATTTTGGGGTGTTGGAGGAACGATTTCACAGCAACTCTTTGAAGGCTATCAAATTCCACTGGATTGGTTTATTACGATACGACTCATCTTAAGCGGATTATTCTTATTACTCCTTGCGAAATTAAGAAAACAACATGTAATGAATATATTTAATCATAAACATAGCTTCTTTCAACTCTTGATATACTCAATATTTGGCATGCTCGCCGTGCAATATACATATCTTGCATCAATTGAAGGAGGAAATGCTGCAGTAGCAACATTGTTGCAGTATTTAGCACCCATTGTTATCCTGACTTATCTGTTACTTACACGAAAAACTGTTTTTAGGCTTATTGATTTAATCATTATCTTGATATCAACATTCGGAACATTCTTACTCCTTACTAGTGGAAACATAAACAATGTCGTTGTTGCACCATCAGCAATCATATGGGGGCTATTGTCAGCTGTTGCTGCAGCATTCTATACAATGTATGCTGGTAGGCTCTTTGTCCATAACACGCCACTTGTCATCGTTGGGTGGGCAATGCTATTTGCTGGTTTATTCATTAGCCTATTTAATAGGCACTGGAATATCAATCCATTAGACTTCGGGTTGATGGGAAATTTCTATATCGTATTTGTAATCATCTTTGGTACTGCAATGGCATTCTTCTTATATCTACTGAGTACAAAATACATTGATCCACAACTTACAGCATTGTTAGGATGTATCGAGCCCCTGACCGCAGTCATACTCAGCATTATTTGGTTGAAGCAGCCGTTTAATATCATTCAAAGTATCGGAATGCTGATTATATTAGGCGTAGTTTTGTTTATTTCAATATTAAATTCAAAAGGAAAAAGCCAACCATCTCGTTCGTGAGATGGTTGGCTTATATTTATGAAGATGCTTGGCTTAAAAATCTTGTCGTTTTCACATTAAATTTCTGATTCATTATGCTTAATACGAGGACAATACAACTTACACCACATATTAAGAATGTGATACCATATAACCCTTGATCAAAAATAATACCAAATAAGATGTAGGATACAGGCATCAACAATTGTGCAGTAAGATTAATTACTGAAAATACTCTTCCTTGTACCTGCTCATCAATGAACTCCTGAAAGAAGACAAACATTGGTGTATTTACAAATTGGGCTGTTATTCCTAATAATAAACCTACGATAAAGAATGTAATATATACTGGCCATAATCCACTCATTAATAATAATGGCACACTAATGATGATTAAGAATACACCTTCTAAAAGTAAGCCGATTTTTAGTACGGGGAATGGATTTTTAAATTTTTTCTTACTTCCAACAACGATACCTCCGATTAAAACACCTATACTAAACGATGCTTCTAAAATCCCCATCATTTCTGAACTCGCTTTGAAATGACCAATAATAATCTTACTCATACCAATATTCAACCCTGATACAAAGAAATTTAATGACATAAAAAGTATCAGTAACGTACGAAGTATGTCATGATGCCAAATATATTTCAAACCAAACTTAAAACTCTTAATGATACTCTCTTTTTCAATCTTTTCATCGATCTCATTATCAACTTTCTTTTTATATAATTCGAAGTTAATCATTAAGATAACCAGGCTTGCAATTATATATGCAATGATAAATATTATTAAGAATAATTCTTTAGAAACAAATCCATATAGCAATCCACCTAATACGGGACCTAATAGCATTGATAAACTACTCGCAGTAGAATTATAACCCATTGTTTTTTGTAGATGCTCGTTATGGACGATATGTGGAATAGATGCCATAAAGCTAGGACTACTCGCACTAGAAATAAAAGCAGCTAAAAAAGTGACGATATATAAAACTATAATATTGAATCCTAGAAAGTGAATATAAATTAATAGGAATAATACTAACATCGCTTCAATAAAAATACTCCAAAAAATTACTTTCTTTCGATTATAATTGTCTGCTAAATAACCTGATAAAGGTGTAACAACAATTCTACCAAGTACACTCATTGCTAAGTTAATCGAGAATAATTTAGCGGAACCTGTGGCAGATAAAATATAGAAACTAATCCCGAAACTATAAATAGATATGCCGAGACTTGCAATCATGGTGCTTAAAATTAATAAATACATTTGACGAAATGACTCCTTCAATTCCTTTTCCATATCTTCCCCTCCGATTAAGTTTAATTTAATTAAACTAATTATATAGAATAAAGATTTGAATTGCAAGAAAGAGTTTAATATAATTAAACTAAATAGTGGAGGTACGTTATGAATACATTAGGTGAAAAAATTAGAACGTTACGTAAAAGTAAAAAGATGACCTTAGTTGATCTTGCAGGAGATTACATGACAAAAGGCATGTTGAGTCTTATTGAAAATGGTAAAAACAAGCCTTCAATGGAGAGTTTAGAATATATCGCAAAACAGTTAGACACGACAGTGAGTGTGTTATTGGAAGATGGGGATGAAGTATTAACTAATGAAATGTACATCAAAATAAAAGAACATCTACAAAAACCAAAGTTTTATCGAGAAAAAGAGTTTAAAGCACTTCTTGATCCAATCATCAATCAAATTAAACATAATAGAAAAGGTGCATTTATTTTTCAATGGTATGCATATACAAAAGCCATCAACTATGACCATAGCGCATTTGATTATTTGCATATGGCAAAAGAAATTTACAAAGACCTTGATGATAAAAATGCCTTACTTGATGTAGAAAATGATGTAATTACAATGCATTTTATATTAAATAATTATCAACAAGCATTCGAAAATGGTGTTGAACTATATAAGCAATACAAAGATGATTATGAAATAACTGATCCAAATGCCATTCCGAGACTGCTATTAAGTATTTCTGCATATGCTTATTCTAGTTATGACTTAGAAAATCTATTCATTTACATCAAGTTAGCTGAGCAAGCATGCTTAAAAAACAAGACGTTTCGACTACTACCCTCAATTTATAAATCTTTTTGTTTTGGATACATGTTAGATAACAACATTGAAATGTATGAACAAACATTTAATAAATTTGAAGTTTTGAAACCATTTCTAGATGACGATTTCAACTACAAGTATGACATCTTTACCACTAAATTGATTTATCATTTTTACCGACAAGAAGATGATGCATTGCTAGATATAATTAATAATCAACATGAATATTTAAAAAGTGAAAATTATACAGAAGAAGGTTTTGAAGCATTTAATAAAAATATATGGATGCTAACAAAAGGTGTCGCACTTTATCGAAAAGGACAATTTGACGAAGCGATACTGTCACTAAATGCATATCAACCCGATATTGAGTTTCATGCACCGGTTGATATTGCAGTTATTGCACATAAAGAAACATATTTAGCATTAAATGAAGAACGATTAGGTAATCAACAAAAAGCAAAAGAGTATATTCAGAGTGCAATGAATCAAATTCGTAAAATACCCTCAAATCATTTCACTAAAATCACTGAAGAAACTTATCAAAGAATCATGAAATAAAATAAGCCGTAGACTATGTATAACAGTCTGCGGCTTATTTTTTAATTTAATATACGTTTTGCAATTAATTGTTGGAGCTTAACGATGTCTGTATCTTTATTGAATAATTTAACGATTGGTAATTGGATACCTACTACAAATAATTTGATGATGGAAATTAATAGAAATATCATGTAATAATATGTATTTATCTTTTTCCTACATCTCACTCAACGATCGTTTTTGTCTACCCTTTGCATCAAAGTTACTATCATCTAGCCAAGCTTCAAGTCTTTTCTTATTCTCTGACCACTCTTTATCAATGATTGAGTACCAATTTGTATCTCGATTTCGTCCTTTATAGACGATTACTTGTCTAAATGTCCCTTCAAATGTAAATCCTAGTCGTTTGGCTGATTTATTAGATGCTTCGTTTAAGCTATCACACTTCCATTCATAGCGACGGTATTTCAATTCCTCAAATACATACTTCATTACTAAATACTGAGCTTCTGTAGCCTGTCTGCTGCGTTTAAGGATTGGTGAGTATACAACCCAACCCATTTCTACTACTCTATTCTTATTATCGATACGCATTAATGAGAACGTCCCCACAGCTTTCCCAGATTTTTTATCGATTATTGTTAAGTAATATGGGTCAATTGATGCAATTAAGCCGATGAGAAAGTCTCTGAATTCATTTTTGTCTTCAAACTTTTGAATTGGCATATAAGTTAAGTTTTCTGGAGAAGACAACGCACCATATACTTCATACAAATCATCGAAATGCTTTTCATTAATCTTTTCTATTGTAACTGTCTTACCTACTAATGTTTGGATATTAGGTAACAATCCAGGTGTGTAATCTTGTATTTCATCCCCAATGAGTTGGTTATACTCGTTGTATCTCATATTTCCCCTACTTTCATGTATGGTTATGAGATTCATTATAGTAAACGATAATGAATAATCCAAATATCCAATATCGTATATTTTTTATGAAATAAAAAAATCCCCTAAACATAAATGTTTAAGGGATAGTAGTACCACCGGTCGGGGTCGAACCGACACTCCGTGAGGAACCGGATTTTGAGTCCGGCGCGTCTGCCAATTCCGCCACGGTGGCTTAGTAAAATTAATTATTAAGTAAGTATAATACTATATAAATTAAAGGTCAAGAATTTAATTCATTTGTCAAACTGTGTTCACAAATGACAACTGACCTGTTATAATAAGTAAGTAATGAAGTCTCGTCAACTTTATTATCACCAAATTTCATTTTTCGTTTAATTACTTTTAACTACAGAATTCTTTCTGTAGTTCTTTTTTTGCCTAAATATAAATTTTAAATTTCACGAAAAAAATAAGCTTGCATTAGCAGCTTAACAAAAATGTAAATGGAGCGGAAGATAGGACTTACACCTATACCTCAAATCAGGAAGATCTGAATTCTAAAAATTGAAATACTCCCGCTAAATAATATGGAGCGGAAGGTAGGACTTACACCTACATCTCAGACCAGGAAGGTCCGTATTCTAAAAGTTGAAATACTCCCGCATATGAAATTAATGGAGGCGCCAACCGGATTTGAACCGGTGATAAAGGTTTTGCAGACCTCTGCCTTACCACTTGGCTATGGCGCCTAAAGCTGGGCTAGCTGGATTCGAACCAACGAGTGACGGAGTCAAAGTCCGTTGCCTTACCACTTGGCTATAGCCCAATATTAAAATTAAGGGCGACTGATGGGAATCGAACCCACGAGTGTCGGAACCACAATCCGATGCGTTAACCACTTCGCCACAATCGCCATGGCAGGGGCAGTAGGAATCGAACCCACATCAAAGGTTTTGGAGACCTCTATTCTACCGTTAAACTATGCCCCTAAAAATAAACAAATAAAAAAATGGTGGAGGGGGGCAGATTCGAACTGCCGAACCCGAAGGAGCGGATTTACAGTCCGCCGCGTTTAGCCACTTCGCTACCCCTCCAAGATGGTGCCGGAAAAAGGACTTGAACCCTCAACCTACTGATTACAAGTCAGTTGCTCTACCAGTTGAGCTATTCCGGCATAATAATAAAAAAGATGGCTCAGGACGGAATCGAACCGCCGACACATGGATTTTCAATCCATTGCTCTACCGACTGAGCTACTGAGCCATACAAATGGCGGTCCCGACGGGAATCGAACCCGCGATCTCCTGCGTGACAGGCAGGCATGTTAACCGCTACACCACGGGACCACTAATAATTGCGGGAGGCGGATTTGAACCACCGACCTTCGGGTTATGAGCCCGACGAGCTACCAGACTGCTCCATCCCGCGATAATAATAAATAATTGAAAATCTATCTTTTATTCAATTTGCTGAAGTAAAAAATAATGGCGGAGGAAGAGGGATTCGAACCCCCGCGAGCCGTTAAGCCCCTGTCGGTTTTCAAGACCGATCCCTTCAGCCGGACTTGGGTATTCCTCCATTATAAAATATTAAAGTGGACCTTGCAGGACTCGAACCTGCGACCCAACGGTTATGAGCCGTTTGCTCTAACCAACTGAGCTAAAGGTCCTAAATCCTAAAGAAGTTCACATTGAATTGTAAAAAAGATAGTGGCGGCAGAGGGGATCGAACCCCCGACCTCACGGGTATGAACCGTACGCTCTAGCCAGCTGAGCTACGCCGCCGAAATAATATAAAGTTAATATGGTGGAGACTAGCGGGATCGAACCGCTGACCTCCTGCGTGCAAAGCAGGCGCTCTCCCAGCTGAGCTAAGCCCCCATATTAAAGCTTTTAAAGCAAATCGGGAAGACAGGATTCGAACCTGCGACCCCTTGGTCCCAAACCAAGTGCTCTACCAAGCTGAGCTACTTCCCGTAGCTAGTAATTTAAAAATAATGGCGCGCCCGAGAGGAGTCGAACCCCTAACCTTTTGATCCGTAGTCAAACGCTCTATCCAATTGAGCTACGGGCGCTAATGGTGCCGAGGACCGGAATCGAACCGGTACGGTAATCACTTACCGCAGGATTTTAAGTCCTGTGCGTCTGCCAGTTCCGCCACCCCGGCTTATTAGAAATAATAAGCAAGTTATAAAACAGATAGAATAAATGGAGCGAAAGACGGGATTCGAACCCGCGACCCCAACCTTGGCAAGGTTGTATTCTACCACTGAACTACTTTCGCAAATATGGTGCGGGTGAAGGGAGTCGAACCCCCACGCCAAAGGCGCTAGATCCTAAGTCTAGTGCGTCTGCCAGTTCCGCCACACCCGCATATAAGCAAGTATAATTAATAAAAATAATGGTGAGCCATAGAGGATTCGAACCTCTGACCCTTTGATTAAAAGTCAAATGCTCTACCAACTGAGCTAATGGCTCAAAGAAATGGTGCCGGAAAAAGGACTTGAACCCTCAACCTACTGATTACAAGTCAGTTGCTCTACCAGTTGAGCTATTCCGGCATAATATAAATGGTGGAGGATGACGGGCTCGAACCGCCGACCCTCTGCTTGTAAGGCAGATGCTCTCCCAGCTGAGCTAATCCTCCTGGGTATATATTGCCCGGCAACGTCCTACTCTCGCAAATCGTAAGACCAACTACCATCGGCGCTAGAGAGCTTAACTTCTGTGTTCGGTATGGGAACAGGTGTGACCTCTCTGCCATCGTCACCAGACAAATGAAAGATAATAAATTATACTTTCAAAACTAGATAAGTAAGAAGAAATTAGATATTACTCGGCAATCCCGAATAAAAAATCTATAAAATTGATTAAGTCTTCGATCGATTAGTATTCGTCAGCTCCATACATTACTGTACTTCCACCTCGAACCTATTAACCTCATCATCTTTGAGGGATCTTATAACCGAAGTTGGGAAATCTCATCTTGAGGGGGGCTTCATGCTTAGATGCTTTCAGCACTTATCCCGTCCATACATAGCTACCCAGCTATGCCGCTGGCGCGACAACTGGTACACCAGAGGTATGTCCATCCCGGTCCTCTCGTACTAAGGACAGCTCCTCTCAAATTTCCTACGCCCACGACGGATAGGGACCGAACTGTCTCACGACGTTCTGAACCCAGCTCGCGTACCGCTTTAATGGGCGAACAGCCCAACCCTTGGGACCGACTACAGCCCCAGGATGCGATGAGCCGACATCGAGGTGCCAAACCTCCCCGTCGATGTGAACTCTTGGGGGAGATAAGCCTGTTATCCCCGGGGTAGCTTTTATCCGTTGAGCGATGGCCCTTCCATGCGGAACCACCGGATCACTAAGTCCGTCTTTCGACCCTGCTCGACTTGTAGGTCTCGCAGTCAAGCTCCCTTGTGCCTTTACACTCTGCGAATGATTTCCAACCATTCTGAGGGAACCTTTGAGCGCCTCCGTTACTCTTTAGGAGGCGACCGCCCCAGTCAAACTGCCCGCCTGACACTGTCTCCCACCACGATAAGTGGTGCGGGTTAGAAAGTCAACACAGCCAGGGTAGTATCCCACCAACGCCTCCACGTAAGCTGACGCTCACGTTTCAAAGGCTCCTACCTATCCTGTACAAGCTGTGCCGAATTTCAATATCAGGCTGCAGTAAAGCTCCACGGGGTCTTTCCGTCCTGTCGCGGGTAACCTGCATCTTCACAGGTACTATGATTTCACCGAGTCTCTCGTTGAGACAGTGCCCAAATCGTTACGCCTTTCGTGCGGGTCGGAACTTACCCGACAAGGAATTTCGCTACCTTAGGACCGTTATAGTTACGGCCGCCGTTTACTGGGGCTTCAATTCGTAGCTTCGCGAGATGCTAACCACTCCTTTTAACCTTCCAGCACCGGGCAGGCGTCAGCCCCTATACGTCACCTTACGGTTTTGCAGAGACCTGTGTTTTTGATAAACAGTCGCTTGGGCCTATTCACTGCGGCTCTTCAAGGCTTGCACCCTAAAAAGCACCCCTTCTCCCGAAGTTACGGGGTCATTTTGCCGAGTTCCTTAACGAGAGTTCGCTCGCTCACCTTAGAATTCTCATCTTGACTACCTGTGTCGGTTTGCGGTACGGGCACCTAATTTCTAACTAGAGGCTTTTCTTGGCAGTGTGAAATCAACGACTTCGCTACTATAATTTCGCTCCCCATCACACCTTGATCTTAATGAATACCGGATTTGCCTAATATTCAATCTCAGTGCTTGGACGTACATAACCAACAGTACGCTTCGCCTATCCTACTGCGTCCCCCCATCGTTCAAACAATCTTAGGTGGTACAGGAATATCTACCTGTTATCCATCGCCTACGCCATTCGGCCTCGGCTTAGGTCCCGACTAACCCAGAGCGGACGAGCCTTCCTCTGGAAACCTTAGTCAATCGGTGGACGGGATTCTCACCCGTCTTTCGCTACTCACACCGGCATTCTCACTTCTAAGCGCTCCACATGTCCTTACGATCATGCTTCGACGCTGCTTAGAACGCTCTCCTACCATCCTTACGGATCCACAGCTTCGGTAATATGTTTAGCCCCGGTACATTTTCGGCGCAGCGTCACTCGACTAGTGAGCTATTACGCACTCTTTAAATGATGGCTGCTTCTAAGCCAACATCCTAGTTGTCTGGGCAACGCCACATCCTTTTCCACTTAACATATATTTTGGGACCTTAGCTGGTGGTCTGGGCTGTTTCCCTCTCGACTACGGACCTTATCACCCGCAGTCTGACTCCCGTGTTAAATTATTTGGCATTCGGAGTTTGTCTGAATTCGGTAACCCGAGGGGGGCCCCTAGTCCAAACAGTGCTCTACCTCCAATAATCATCACACGAGGCTAGCCCTAAAGCTATTTCGGAGAGAACCAGCTATCTCCAGGTTCGATTGGAATTTCTCCGCTACCCACACCTCATCCGCTCACTTTTCAACGTAAGTCGGTTCGGTCCTCCATTCAGTGTTACCTGAACTTCAACCTGGACATGGGTAGATCACCTGGTTTCGGGTCTACGACCTGATACTCATTCGCCCTATTCAGACTCGCTTTCGCTACGGCTCCACATATACTGCTTAACCTTGCATCAAATCGTAACTCGCCGGTTCATTCTACAAAAGGCACGCCATCACCCATTAACGGGCTCTGACTACTTGTAAGCACACGGTTTCAGGTTCTATTTCACTCCCCTTCCGGGGTGCTTTTCACCTTTCCCTCACGGTACTGGTTCACTATCGGTCACTAGAGAGTATTTAGCCTTGGGAGATGGTCCTCCCGGATTCCGACGGAATTCCACGTGTTCCGCCGTACTCAGGATCCACTCAGGAGAGAACAACTTTTCGACTACAGGGCCTTTACCTTCTATGGCTGACTTTTCCAAAGTCATTCGTCTAAATTGTTCCTTTGTAACTCCGTATTGAGTGTCCTACAACCCCAAAGAGCAAGCTCTTTGGTTTGGGCTCTTCCCGTTTCGCTCGCCGCTACTAAGGGAATCGAGTTTTCTTTCTCTTCCTCCGGGTACTTAGATGTTTCAGTTCTCCGGGTGTGCCTTCTCATATACTATGTATTCATATATGGATAACATGACATAACTCATGCTGGGTTTCCCCATTCGGAAATCTTTGGATCAAAGCTTACTTACAGCTCCCCAAAGCATATCGTCGTTAGTAACGTCCTTCTTCGGCTTCTAGTGCCAAGGCATCCACCGTGCGCCCTTAATAACTTAATCTGTTATTAATAATTGTGATGTTTATACATAAATGTATAAACGCGCGATTTTTTTAAGAATTCAAATATGAACTCACTCGGTTTTGCTTGGTAAAATCTTTTATTTCTTCTTACTTTATCTAGTTTTCAAAGTACAATAATTAAAATGGTGGAGACTAGCGGGATCGAACCGCTGACCTCCTGCGTGCAAAGCAGGCGCTCTCCCAGCTGAGCTAAGCCCCCATAAAGGTGTTTTATTAAGTTGAATATTTATAATGGTGGGCCTAAATGGACTCGAACCATCGACCTCACGCTTATCAGGCGTGCGCTCTAACCAGCTGAGCTATAGGCCCATTAAATTATATAAACATTCAAAACTGAATACAATATGTCAATGTTAATCCCTATCAAATCTTAAAGATTTGATTTCCGTAATTATCCTTAGAAAGGAGGTGATCCAGCCGCACCTTCCGATACGGCTACCTTGTTACGACTTCACCCCAATCATCTGTCCCACCTTCGACGGCTAGCTCCTAAAAGGTTACTCCACCGGCTTCGGGTGTTACAAACTCTCGTGGTGTGACGGGCGGTGTGTACAAGACCCGGGAACGTATTCACCGTAGCATGCTGATCTACGATTACTAGCGATTCCAGCTTCATGTAGTCGAGTTGCAGACTACAATCCGAACTGAGAATGGTTTTATGGGATTTGCTTGACCTCGCGGTTTTGCTGCCCTTTGTACCATCCATTGTAGCACGTGTGTAGCCCAAATCATAAGGGGCATGATGATTTGACGTCATCCCCACCTTCCTCCGGTTTATCACCGGCAGTCTCTCTAGAGTGCCCAACTTAATGATGGCAACTAAAGATAAGGGTTGCGCTCGTTGCGGGACTTAACCCAACATCTCACGACACGAGCTGACGACAACCATGCACCACCTGTCACTTTGTCCCCCGAAGGGGAAAGCTCTATCTCTAGAGTTGTCAAAGGATGTCAAGATTTGGTAAGGTTCTTCGCGTTGCTTCGAATTAAACCACATGCTCCACCGCTTGTGCGGGTCCCCGTCAATTCCTTTGAGTTTCAGTCTTGCGACCGTACTCCCCAGGCGGAGTGCTTAATGCGTTAGCTGCAGCACTGAGGGGCGGAAACCCCCCAACACTTAGCACTCATCGTTTACGGCGTGGACTACCAGGGTATCTAATCCTGTTTGATCCCCACGCTTTCGCACCTCAGCGTCAGTTACAGACCAGAGAGCCGCCTTCGCCACTGGTGTTCCTCCATATCTCTGCGCATTTCACCGCTACACATGGAATTCCACTCTCCTCTTCTGTACTCAAGTCTCCCAGTTTCCAATGACCCTCCCCGGTTGAGCCGGGGGCTTTCACATCAGACTTAAGAGACCGCCTACGCGCGCTTTACGCCCAATAATTCCGGATAACGCTTGCCACCTACGTATTACCGCGGCTGCTGGCACGTAGTTAGCCGTGGCTTTCTGGTAAGGTACCGTCAAGGTACGTTCAGTTACTAACGTACTTGTTCTTCCCTTACAACAGAGTTTTACGATCCGAAAACCTTCTTCACTCACGCGGCGTTGCTCCGTCAGACTTTCGTCCATTGCGGAAGATTCCCTACTGCTGCCTCCCGTAGGAGTCTGGGCCGTGTCTCAGTCCCAGTGTGGCCGATCACCCTCTCAGGTCGGCTATGTATCGTTGCCTTGGTGAGCCGTTACCTCACCAACTAGCTAATACACCGCAGGTCCATCTATAAGTGACAGCAAAACCGTCTTTCACTTTTGCTTCATGCGAAGCTAAATATTATCCGGTATTAGCTCCGGTTTCCCGAAGTTATCCCAGTCTTATAGGTAGGTTACCCACGTGTTACTCACCCGTCCGCCGCTAAAATCGAGAGATGCAAGCATCTCTGTCAATTCGCTCGACTTGCATGTATTAGGCACGCCGCCAGCGTTCATCCTGAGCCAGGATCAAACTCTCCATAATAGTTTGTTTGATAATGCTCTTTTGATTGCTTGAGGCAATCACTCTTGGGAGTGAACTAAGTCCACTCAAATTATTGGAATTAACGTTGACATATTGTCATTCAGTTTTCAATGTTCATTTTTTCGCGTTACAAGAATTAATGATAACATAACTCTCAACTCTTTGCAACGTTTAATTTTAAGAAGTTTTACACTTGATTGATCATTTCTTTTCAAGTCGTAAATCAACTTGCTTTATTATATTACATCGTTGTGAACAAAGTTTCAAGTGCAAGTTTTACACTTTTTCGTTTTGTTTTTTGATGTTCAAAAGCTTTGTGTCATCTGTTTTCAGCGACTTTTATATCTTAACAAGATGTACCGTATTCGTCAACACTTTTTATTAACTTTTTATATTTAATTAGTTTCTTCTATAGAAATGTTTATAAAGTGAGGAAGCCTGACTGATTTTTATAATATCTGATTTAAATAAATATGATATAATGCTCTTCAGTATTATATAGGAGATGATGGTTTGAAATTATTAAATAGAAAGCCTACTAGTAAGATTAATCGTATTCGTACCTGGGCATTAGGACTAATCTTTATTGCCATGATTGTTATGTATATTGGATCTGCAATTTTTTACTTTTACCACAGTCAACTTATCTTTTCATTATTCTTATTATTAGGGACAATACTTTTCTTAATCAGTTTCGTCGTATACTTCTGGATAGGTATGCTTTCGACAAAAACCGTTCAAGTTCGCTGTCCAAACTGCGAACATTATACGAAAATGTTAGGACGTGCTGATATTTGCGCAAACTGTAATCAACCATTGACACTCGATCCGAACTTAGAAGGAAAAGAGTTCAATCAAGATTATAACAATGCTAGAAAAAGGAAAGCATTAGAAGAAAAAGAATCAATAACAGAAGAAATAACAAAATAAAAGGAAATCGCTACTCGCGATTTCCTTTTTTATTCATGCAATCTGGACAAACCCCATAAATCTCCATGCGATGATGTGTCACTGCAAAACTCGTAATATGTTGAGCGATATTTTCAACTTCATCAAGTCTTGGGTAATGGAAGTCTGTAATCTTACCACATTCACTACAGATAACATGGTAGTGATTGTCTGTTTCAAAATCGAAACGGCTCGCAGCATCTCCATAAGTTAATTCCTTTACAAGACCACTGTCTTTAAATACTTTTAAATTATTATAGACTGTTGCTACACTCATATTTGAAAATTGAGGTGACAATGCTTTGTAAATCTCATCTGCGGTAGGATGACTGTTAGATTCTATTAAAAATCTCAACACAGCTTGTCTTTGCGGTGTTATTCTCACGCCAGTTTTTCGTAAACTCTGAATCGCATCGTCAAGCATATGTTCCATATTTAATTCAGCCGACATCATAACACCCCTTTTCTACTTTATAGTAATTCTATTTTACATGCTTTTTTTCATAAATGTCAAATAGACAATTCGGCAGTATATCAATTTTTACCAATTAATTAAGGTTCTAATATCCTTTTGAAGGGTCAACTTTGTTCTTAAATAGAGCTTGTTGATTAATTCCCAATGATAAGTTTTCTTTAAGAATCTCAGTTGCACGTTTATTATAATGCAAACTGTTGCCTGTTATATGAGGTGTCATAATAACATTGTCTAAATTATACAACGGATTATCTGCATGTAATGGTTCTTTGTAATAAACATCTAAGCAAGCTTTTCTTATTATGTTTTCTTTTAAGGCCTGTAGTAACGTTTCTTCTTTTGTTACTGTACCACGACCTACATTAATAAATAATGCCGCTTCCCCCATCGCTTTAAAATCATCTAACGTCAATAAATCGATAGTTTTTTCAGTTTCCGGTAAGACATTCACAATAATATCTGATTGTTGAAAAGCTTTCTGTCTCTGAGTAATGGATAAAACTTGATCGAAATGTTCAATTTCTCTTCCATCCGTGTTAACTCCTAACACATTCATTCCAAACGCTTTCGCTAAACGTGCGGCATATTGCGCAATCTCACCTGTTCCAATAAAACAAATCGTTTGATTGAAAAGCTCCTTATGACGAATCTTTGTTTTATAACCTTTTTGTTGTTGTAATTCATAATAAGGAATTACATTCTTATAATCCGTCATGATATAACTAAAAATATACTCAGATATCTGAATTTTATGTACACCACGAGCATTCGTAAGTATTATACCCTTATCTTTAATTAATTCGAGTGGTAAATTATTCACTCCAGCTGCATACCATGCAATCCATTTTAATTCTTTTGCTTTATTGATGATTTCAGCATTAAGTTTCGAATCATACGTAATAATCACATCCATCGTTTGAATATCTTCTTCAGTCAATGCAGTAAACCCATCTCGTTGAATAAATTCATGATTTGGAAATTGATTCATTAGTTCAACTAAAATTTCTTTCAGGTTAATGGTAGAGATAATCTTCATAAATAATTTCTCCTTATCGTAATACCGACTGAATATCTTTCATTTGTTGTTTCACTTTCACACCATCAAAATATGCAATCACTTTATTGTCTTCGTCTAGAACGATCGTTGTTCTTACAATTCCCATAGCTTCTTTGCCGAATGATTTTTTTAAACGATAGATTCCTAGTGCTTCTGAATATTCGTAGTTGTTATCTACTAACAAATCGAATTTTAAATTATGTTTTTTTATAAAATTCGTGTGCTTAGTTTTACTGTCACCACTCACACCATAAACTTGAGCCCCTAATTCGTTTAAATCTTCTAAATTATCGTTAAAATCACATGCCTGTGTTGTACACGTCGGTGTATTATCTCTCGGGTAAAAATATATAACTGTCTTATAACCGAGTAGAGATTCATTTGTTACCATCTCACCGTTTTGATTTTCCATAGCAAATGCAGGTAAATTATCACCAATTTTCAACATTTTAATCCTCCTAATCAAAATTTCTATATTACTATGATAGTATAGTAGACGATAATACAAAACAAAAAGAGGTTGATAATATGGATTTCACTCATTCTAAAAGATTACAAAAACGTGCAAATGAAGCAATTTTAGGTGGCGTTAACTCTCCTTCCCGCTCTTATAAAGCTGTTGGCGGTGGCGCACCTGTAGTTATGGCACGCGGGGAAGGTGCTTACTTCTATGATGTTGACGGCAATAAATATATAGATTATTTAGCAGCATATGGCCCAATCATAACTGGACATGCCCACCCCCACATCACACAAGCAATCAAACACGCTGCTGAAAATGGCGTTTTATACGGAACACCAACCGAACACGAAGTTATATTTGCTGAAATGTTAAAAGAAGCAATCCCTTCATTAGAAAAGGTACGTTTCGTTAATTCTGGTACAGAAGCTGTTATGACCACAATTCGCGTAGCACGTGCATTTACTAAGCGTGATAAAATTATAAAATTTGCAGGCTGTTACCATGGTCATTCTGATTTAGTGTTAGTAGCTGCAGGTAGTGGTCCATCACAACTTGGCACACCAGATTCAGCCGGTGTCCCAAAAAGCGTTGCCCAAGAAGTAATTACAGTACCATTCAATGATATAGAACAATTCAAAGAAGCATTTATTCATTTTGGTGATCAAATTGCTGGCGTTTTAGTTGAACCTATCGTTGGAAACTTCGGTATCGTAGAACCTAAAGAAGGCTTCTTACAAGCTGTAAACGATATTGCACACAAACATGGTGCATTAGTTATTTATGATGAAGTCATTACTGCATTCCGTTTTATGTACGGTGGCGCACAAGATTTATTAGGCGTAAAGCCCGATTTAACTGCTTTTGGTAAGGTCATCGGAGGCGGTTTGCCAATCGGAGCTTATGGCGGCCGTCAAGAAATTATGGAGCATGTTGCACCGCTTGGTCCGACGTATCAAGCAGGTACAATGGCAGGTAATCCATTAAGCATGCAAGCAGGCATTGCATTACTTGAAGTCATTAAACAAGACGGCGTTTACGAAGAATTAGACCGATTAGGTAAAATTTTAGAAGACGGCATGTTAGAACTCATTAATAAATACAATATTCGTGCGACAATTAATCGTTTAATGGGTGCTATGACAATATATTTCACTGATGAAAAGGTTGTAAATTATGAGCAAGCAGAAAATACAGATGGAGAAGCTTTTGCAAAGTTCTTTAAATTAATGTTAAATCAAGGCATTAATTTAGCTCCTTCTAAATATGAAGCATGGTTTATTACAACAGAACATACTGAAGACGATATTAAAGACACACTCGTTGCCGTAGAAAATGCATTTAAAGAAATGTCTATTGTAAAATAACCAAAATTCATGTATAAGTGTACTATCAATTAAATAATGAGGTAGATGTATAAAATGAAATTAGGCGCACGTATATTTAAAACCGGCATCGCTATTATTGTTTCGTTGTTTATAGCACATGCAATTAATGCACCTGGAGCTATTGTTGCAGGTATCTCAGCATTATTTGCAATGCAACCTAACGTCTATCGATCATTCAAGACAATTATTGAACAATTTCAAGGTAATTTAATTGGCGCATTATTAGCTGTAGGCATGGCACATTTATTTGGTTTCCATATTGTTATAATTGGGATTACTTCTATCATCTTGATATCAGTCTTACAAAAATTAAATTTATCACATGTTACGGGACTTGCAGTCGTTACTCAGTTAATTATTATGGATCATCAAGATGGTGATTTCTTATTATCAGCCTGTTATCGCTTTGGATTTGTGATGATTGGTGTACTAAGTGCCTTCGTTGTAAATACGTTATTTTTACCACCAAAGTTTGAAACTAAAATGTATTATAACTGTTTGAACATCAGTAGCGATATATTTAAGTGGATTCGATTAGAAATCAATGGCTCTACTGAATTTCATGCAGTCAAACGAGATATTGATGATATTCGTAGTCGCATCGAAAAAGTGGAAGAACAATATAACTTATACAAAGAAGAACGCGCCTATTCAAAAAAAGGCAGCATTCGAAATATCCGTAAAAAAATCATCTTTAAAGAAATCATCTTAACAACAAGACGCTCACATGAAGTATTACGCAAATTACATCGATATGAAAATGATGTTATAAACTTACCAGAAGAATTAAAAGTTCAAATAAAGTTTGAACTTGATGAATTGATGACAATACACGAAGAAATATTAATGCGTGTATCTCAAAAAGTTCCTGCAAATAAAATTGACGATAATTACATGATTAATGAGGCATTCAAAGTGAATGTTTTAGATGCATTCTTAAAAGAAATTAATCAAGTCGAAAATCCAGAATACAATAAAGAACATGTACTCATTGTTCTTGGTACAATATTTGATTATCGTGATCGCTTAGAGCACTTAGAACGAATTACACATAGTTTCTATAAATATCATAAAGATGATAAGAAAATTACAATTGAAAATGAAAATATAGATATTTAGGACAGGCTTGTCGACAATGTGACAACACTTCGTTTATTTAAAATCAGTAGGATTAATTCGTCCTACTGATTTTTTAATTTATCCAACCATTACCTTCAACAGCTTTAACTCTGTCCTTCGACACATGTGAATTATCTTTCACTGTAAAACGATATAAATATTCTACCGCTTCTTCTTTATTATCAATACCAATACGTTTACTCTCTAATATCTCAATTGGAACTTTTCCCTCTGACAATTGAATTGGTCCTTCGTTTAGTCTTATGCCATTATGTAACTCACGTTTTACACCTAAACTTTGTGTTAGTTTGCCAGGTCCATCTGTTAAATTAACAGTTTTGCCTCTACGCTCAATCATCGATGTTATCCCTTCAACTGGCTCTATTGCTCGAATCAATACTCCTTCAGGGTGGACAGCGTCTCGCGTGATAAAATTCATGCAGTGATGACCATGCATTGTATATACATAAATGCCACCAAAGTCACGATACATCATTTCATTCTTTTTCGTTCTTTTAAGGTTATATGTATGTGCTGCCTTATCACTTTCTCCTAAATATGCTTCAACTTCTGTTATATAACCACTCGTAACCTTACCATCAATATAGGTTGTAATCTTTTTTCCGAGTAAATTTTTAGCGGCTTCAATTGTATCATCCCTTAAAAAACTTAAATCCATTGTGTTCACCTCTTCTATTTATTACCCTTATGATAGTTTCGTATTCAATTTATTAAAGAAAATTACCTATGACACACTTATCCTATAATCAACAAAAATAAAAACGACAAACCCTTATGAGTTTGCCGCTTAGAGTTATCTATACCGCTTCTTTCAATGCTTTATACATTCTATTCACGTACTGTTCACCTGTAATAATATCACCATTTTCAGTGCGATATAATAAATGCTTCACAGTAATTTCTGTTGGACTTGCTACACCACATGCAGCAGCCAAGTTAAACAGTCCTTCGTGCATACTTATAACATAGTTAGTTACACGAAATTGTTTTTCTTCTACTACAAGTCCCTTTTCTTTCTCTGGATCTGTTGTAGCTACACCTACTGGACAATCATTCGTATGACATTGTTGCGCCATAATACAACCCACACTCATCATCATCGCACGTGCAACTTGCACTAAATCTGCACCTAATCCTAACGCTATTGCTACCTTATCTGGAGTAATTAATTTCCCTGATGCAATAATTTTAATGTTATCACGTAATCCGTTTTCCACTAATACAGCATTTAGTATTGGTAAAGCTGAGAATAAAGGTAATCCGACTGTATCCTCTAATTCTTGATATGTTGCACCAGTGCCCCCTTCTCCACCATCGAGCGTAATGAAATCAGGATAAATACCAGTTTCTTTCATATCTGCAACCAAACTATATAGCATTTCTAAGTTACCCACTACCATTTTAAATCCAACAGGTTTACCACTTAAATCTTGTAATCTTTCTACGAATCGTAACAAATCAATATTGTTCTCCATAAACGTAAATCTATTTGGAGAATTGATCGTCGTAAAAGGTTTCACATTACGTATTCTTGCAATTTCTTCAGTTACTTTCTCAGCTTCTACGTGTCCACCACGTGTCTTCGCACCTTGTGCTAACTTAATTTCAAATGCTTTTACATATTCATTTTCAGCTTTTCTAACAAAGTGTTCTTCGCTGAAGTTTCCATCTTCATCACGTACCCCAAATAACCCAGGTCCAATTTGAAAAACGATATCTACGTTACCACTTAAATGATGATCACTCAATCCGCCTTCACCAGTATTCATCCAAGTTCCTTTAGCCAAACCTAAACCTTTCGATAAAGCTGAAATTGCATTTTTACCTAAGGCTCCGTAACTCATCCCTGATTGTCCAATCAGTCGCTTCACATGGAATGGATATTTACAATCTTGGCCTAACACTACCGCATGTTCATCTGTTAAAAGATAAGGATCAATTGTTTCTACCTCTCTATGTTCTTTTCTCGAGAACAATCCCTCAGAATCTAATTTATATACTTTTGTATCTACCTTATTATCTTGATCAATTGCTAACTCACTCGGTTGTTTCGGAAATATTGAGTTTTGTAAATAAAATCCTGGTGCATTAAAGTCACGTCTAGATCCAAATCCGCCAATACGTGACTTATACTTACCCGCTTTCACGACATCTAAATAATCTTTTCTAGAAAAAGGTGTTGATTCGTTATCTGATTGGATTAAGTATTGGCGCATTTCTGGTCCGATTTTTTCAAAGAAATAACGTACGCGACCAAGCACTGGATAGTTTCTTAAAATACTATGTTGATTTTGCTTCTTATCCACAAAAATAAGTGAAAAGACCCCTATTGCTACAATCAATATAATAACTAAAAGAATTGTATCCACAATCAATTGAATTGTTTGTAATAAATCCACTATAAAAACCCCCTATGTATGATACTTCTATCATACATCAGGGGGCTTAAACTCTCCATACTATTCCGCATCTAAATGTTGGATTGAGTATAAATTATAATAATGTGAACGATTGTTCATTAACTCTTGGTGGGTACCGATTTCTACGATTTCACCATTTTGAATCACTACAATCTTATCTGCATGTGTAATCGTTGATAATCTGTGTGCAACAATTACTGTGGTTCTATCTTTAGATAGAGTTTCAAGCGCTTCTTGAATCACCGCTTCACTTTCTAAATCAAGTGCACTCGTTGCTTCATCAAGAATTAAGATTGGTGGGTTTTTCAAGAATACTCGTGAAATTGCTACACGTTGCTTTTGACCCCCCGATAATTTCACACCTCGTTCTCCAACTTCAGTGTCATAGCCATCAGGTAAACTCATGATAAAGTCATGCGCATTTGCTAGTTTAGCAGCATAAATCATTTCTTCTTCTGTTGCGTTAGGTTTACCTAGTAAAATATTTTCTCGAATTGATTCTGAGAATAAAATATTGTCTTGCATAACCATTCCTATTTGTGTTCTTAAGCTTTCTATAGAATAGTCTTTTAGTGTAACGTGATCAATTTCTATTTCTCCACTCGTTACATCATAAAATCTAGGAATTAAGCTAATCATAGTCGATTTACCACCACCACTCATCCCCACGAAAGCAACGGTTTCACCACTATTAATGTCCAGATTAACGTTATGTAATACTTCAGTATCTTCAGTATTATATTTGAATCCAACATTTTTAAAAGTAATGTCACCATGATTAATTTTGAGATTACGTGCATGTGGTTCGTCTTTCACATCGTAAGGTTCATCGAATAATTGGAACATTCGGTCCATAGAAGCCAAACTTTGAGTTAATGTCGTGGATGATGACACTAAACGACGTAATGGACCATATAAACGGTCAAGATAAGCAATGAATGCTGCTAAACTACCAACAGTTAAGCCACCTTCAATAACTAGGTAAGCTCCAAAACCTACAACAAGTAATGGCCCAATATCAGTAATGGTATTAATAACTGCAAAACTTTTCGCATTCCATTTTGTGTGATCAGTTGCTTTAGTTAAAAAGTTTTTATTGCGTTTATTAAATCGCTCGTTCTCTTCTTCTTCAATTGCAAATGTTTTAATTACAGTCATTCCTTGTACACGTTCATGCAAAAAGCCTTGTACTTCAGCTAGTGATTGACTTCGTGCTCGTGTTAACTTTCGTAAGTTACCAAAGAAATAGTAAATACTAAACATGTAGAACGGGAAGACAACAAGAGAGATTAATGTCAACTTCACACTCATTGTAAACATTATAGCTAACGCAATAATAATTGTAACCAAATCTAGCCAAACATTCATTAAACCTGTAACTATAAAGTCTTTGGTTGACTCTACATCGTTAATCACACGAGAAATCACTTCTCCTACTTTATTGTTAGAATAAAAACGCACACTCAATGCTTGTAAATGTTTGTATAACTTTTTACGGATGTCATATAAAATTTTGTTACTTGTCCATTGCGCTAAGTATTGTCTATAATATTCGACCGGTGGACGAATAACGACAAATATAAATCCGAAAATTAATATCGCGTTCATCAATGCAGATTTCTTTTCTTCTATCGTCATTGCACCATTTTGTATGACGTCATCAATTACATATTTTATAAGTAACGGAATCAGTAATGGTATTCCAAACTTTAGTATCCCTATTGCAATTGTTAATATAATTAACATCCAATAGGGTTTTACAAATTGCATATATCGTTTTATCATATAAAAACTCCCTTAACAAAATTAAATCAACCTAGTACTAGGTTGATTTAATCTTTCATTCTTTTCTGGAAATGAAATCTTTCTTGCCATACTTTAATAAAGTCTGGCGCAAATGGTCCCTTTTTCCTTTCAATCCATTGCTGCAAAATATCAACGTTTCGCCTTAGGATATCATCAATCTCTTTTGGATAATTCATCTGTTTCATATGCTGCTGATACTCATCTTCATCCAGTAAGTGATATTTACCATTAGGATAGACCTTTATGTCTAAATCATAATCAATATATTTAATTGCCTCTGTATCGTAAATAAATGGTGATGATAAGTTGCAGTAGTAATACACACCATCTTCTCTAAACATACAAATAACATTAAACCAATACTCAGAATGAAAGTATACAATAGCTGGCTCTCTTGTAACCCATGTTCTACCGTCACTTTCAGTTACAAGTGTTCGATTATTCCCCCCAATGATAACATGATTGGTCCCTTTTAAAATCGTTGTTTCAGACCAGACTCTGTGAATTTTACCGTTATGTTTATAACTTTGTATCTGTACACTCTGGCCTTCTTTTGGTATGGATTCTTTGACCATGTTCCACACCACCTATAATTTATAATATTTGCATTTTAAATTATAACATAACTATTGCTTCAATAAACGTAATTCAACCTAGAGATTGTTTTGAATATAATAATCAAAGATTTTTGTCATGGATACCGGGAAATTATATTTATTTTTATTTTCTGGTGATATGAGTTGATATGCGCTAGATACCTCATCCTTTGTATATGCTGTATAAACTTCCATTTGCCATTCTAAATGTGTAAATTGATGCTTTGTTTTAACAAAAGGTGTGTCTTCAATATATAGTGATATATCCATTTGTTCTTCGATATCACTGACGTGCTTATCGATTTCAAACATCGGAAATTGCCACATGGATGCAAGTAAACCAGCATCAGGTCGTTTTTCTATAATTATTTTATCATCCTTATGTATGATTAATACTTTAAATTGTTGCACTGTTTTTTTTACCTTTTTAAGTTTAACTGGTAAATTCAACTGGTTATTTTCTTCGAATGATAAACAGTGACTTTGTACCGGGCAAAACATGCATAGCGGCGCTTTCGGAGTACACACTGTTGCGCCTAATTCCATTAGTGCCTCATTAAAGTCACCAGCATCATCAGGGATGACTGCCATCACTTTTTCTTCGAAGTGTTTGCGTGCCTTGGTACTTGATATATCAAAGTAATCATTATCTAGTCTTGCAAATACGCGATAAACGTTCCCGTCCACTGCTGGTAATTGATGATTAAAAGCTATACTCATCACAGCACCTTGTGTATATGGTCCAACTCCTTTTAAAGATAAGAAGGCTTTCGGATCATCAGGTACTTTACTGTTATAATTCGCTTGCACTTCACGGATAGCTTCATGAAAATTTCTTACACGTGAATAATATCCCAAACCCTCCCAATACTTTGCTACTTCTTCAATGGAAGTCTCTGCTAAAGTATCGATGTCAGGAAATCTTTCAATAAAGCGTGTATAATAACTTCTCACAGTATTTACTTGTGTTTGTTGTAACATTACTTCCGAAAGCCAAATCTTATAAGGATCATTGGTTTCACGCCACGGCATTTGTCGTTTATTTTGATGGAACCATTCTAATAAGTCTTTACTAAACGTTTCATTATATTTCATAACAACCAACTTTCTAAATTTATTGTTAAACTTCTGCATTTCTTTTATCAAATGCATTGAATTGGATTATAATAATTGTGAAAGGGATGATACATATGGATACAGCTACTCACGTCGTCATGGGTGTTGCACTCGCTGGACTTGCTACAATTGATCCTGCAGTTACAACGATGTACCCTGCCATCGTTACAACAGTAATGGTCGGCTCTCAAATTCCAGATATTGACACAATACTAAAGTTTAAAAATAATGCTGTCTATATTAATAATCACCGCGGGATCACACACTCTATCCCATTCACTATAATATGGCCCATTTTATTAACGATACTAATTTGTTTCTTCTTCAAAGAAAATCAATATATTCATGTATGGTTATGGGCTCAAATTGCAGTGTTCCTTCATGTATTTGTAGATATTTTTAATTCTTATGGTACACAAGCACTAAGACCCATCACGAAAAAATGGATACAAATAGGTATTATTAATACGTTTGATCCTATCATCTTCATATTACATTTATGCGCGATTGCTTTATGGTACATTGGTGGCAACCCGATATATATTTTCTCAAGTCTCACAATAATACTTGTGATTTACTATATCATGAGACGTATATTACAACAATCGATTAAAAGTGCAGCGATTAAACTCATCCCTAAAGATGAAAAAATCATTAAGATATTTGTTGCACCTACCATACGTTATTTTGAGTGGCGCGTTGCCATTCAAACGAATACACATGATTATATTGGCCGCAGTTATAAGCGCTCAGTCAACTTTAGTGATCGATTTAAACGCATCCCGTTTCCAGAAGCAAAATATATGCAATATGCGATACATGACAAAAACTTAAAAGCATTTATCAATTTTAGTTCAATCTATCGATGGACTATCTCTGAAACAGAAATGGGCTACGAGCTCCGTTTCATCGACTTAAGATACTTAAAAAATGGACATTATTCATTTGTGGCTATATTAGGACTAAACAATTCATATCATGTAACACACAGTTATACAGGCTGGGTATTCTCAGAAGATAAGTTACAGAAGAAATTAATGCGTGGTAAAGTAAATCTGAAAGCATAGTAAAAGGCTTGAGACGAATCCATCGTCTAAGCCTTTTTATTTTTCCTTATGTTTTAACTTTAAGTTTTTAATTTTAGAAGCACTCATTTTTTGCTGCTTTTCTTGCTCTATACTTTCCGACTTATTGACATTGATCTCATCTTTAAGAATTGTATATAGATAGCTAAACCACATGTAGATTAATATAAGTTCAAAAATAAAAATCATTTGACTCGGTAAGTTTAGAAATGGCATTGTACCCAGCACAATTGATTCTTGAATACCGTTTACAATAAAATAAAATGGATTAAGTTTTAAAATATTAACTGCTAGCTCTGGCAATTCTGAAGGTATCCATAAAATTGGTACACTTAAAAAGATAATCACTAAGATCACCATTATAATCCAGCGCATATTTTTTATTAAATGCGACATTAATGCGAGTATTGTACAAATTGGCATCAATAAAATAAACGTCATCATTGAGAAATATAAAACACTTAATAAACTTGTATCTAATTCGATTTTATTTGACTTTGCTATTAAAAGTAACATTAACAATGACAATATAAACAAGAAAAAGAAATTAATGATTTGAACTGTTGTCAAAACATACGTTGGTGTATTTGTGATGTTCAACATAAAACCTCTGGACTGGAGCATCTTCATTGAAAAATATACAGAACAAGCAATCCAGAAAAACACTAAATATCCTGATAACGACCAAACTTTCGAAAGCTTTTCAATCGGCAAACTTTCTGTTAAATTAAGCAATAAAAATGTCGCTGCAATTAATAGAAGATTAATTGTTAACCAAATAGAATATAATTTTTGGTTATAATAAATCTCGATTAAAGCATTTTTAATTGTATGTGGAATATATTTGATTATGTTCATTAATTCATTCATGATTCACACCTACATTTGAATATATAGCCATTCATTCTTCGTAAAGTCTGCAATGCCATATCCCTCTCCAATTTTTACAATCCATTGATCCGTTTGAATGCCAAATTTTTTCTTCAATCCGGCAGCATTCTCTATTGGGAAGCTTATGCCATTCAAACGATTTATATCATCAAAGTGTAAATTAATTTTATTTTTTGTTAATTTCACTTTATAACGGTCATTTGTTTCTGGATATAGCTCTTGGTTAATTGTGCTATGTTTCTTTCCTAAATAACCGTTGAAGAACTCTCTAAAATTGACATAGTTACTATACATATAATCTTCAAGTTCTCTATATGTGTGTTCATCATAAAGCGCTGCCGGATTGATATATGTCATATCCTTTTTATTGGCATCTAACGCACTACCCGCAAAATCAACACGATATACTTTATCGTTTAATCCTGAAATCGTCAACACAGTATTTGCTGGTAATTTTATATCTTTTGCATTACTCGTTATTATTGTTTCCTTGTTCGTAACACCAAGAGCATATTTATCAACATATTCTTTTTTTGGTTTCTCTACAATGCTTGTCTCTTCATTTGCCGTAGCTTTACTAGGAACCCCGATATTATTTAATAATAATACAAACATTAAGGCAATTCCAAATAATACAAGTGCACTTGTCGTGAGCAACTTTTGTAGATTCTCATCAACAATAACGCCACCGTAACGCTTAATTCGACTTAATTTATCCCCTTCATCATGTGACAATGAGCGCGCCATTTTATAGTTTAAATCAAATAATTCACGCTCGTTATCATTACGACAACTTTCATAATCCTTTAAATAATTTTTGTAGCTAGGTATAATCTCATTCGGTATGCCTGACTTCCTTACTTGACCGTGGCTCATCCACGTAATGTAATTTGCTTTTTCTTGAATAAAATCAATGTCCGTCTCAATTAAGACAATCGATTTCTCCTCTTTAACAAGTAAATCAAGTATCATGGCAAATTTTTCTTTAAACACCTTATCTAAATGACGAAACAAATCATCGAAAATAATAACATCAGGTTTTAAAAAATAAGCAAGTGAAATCATTAACTTTGAACGTTCAAAAGTAGATAATGAATTCGTCGCAATCTTTTCTTTATCTTTTAAATCACTGAACTCTAAAACGTTGTTTCTCTTCTCATTAAAAGAATTCAACGGTAAATTGTAAGATAAAAAGATAGATTCAATCAATTGCTTCACTGACGACTCCCCATCAAAGATGTGGTTATGACTTGCTAAAAATGTCGGATGGTCATTTTTAACGCGCCCTTCATTTGGTTCTACTACTTTAGAAATTAATTTACCAATAACCGATTTCCCTGAATTTGGCAAACCAACTAATCCTAAAATTTCACCTTTATATAAATGTATTGTGACATCTTTCACTTCAACATGATGATTCTTAGATTCAGGCATAATGATATCTCTAAATTTCGAAAATCCGCTTACATGTCGGAAGTACTTTGTTACGTTTACGAGTCTTACTAATATATTATTTGACATTTCTTCTCTCCTTAAGCATCAAGCTGCAGCAGCGCTAAAGGTATCCCTTCTTCGTCTAACTGGGCACCCAGTCTAAATCCCCATACAAATACACCTTTTATATATTCGACTTTGAAGTATTCCTTCTGATTACCAACCAATTGATACACTTTACCAATTTCGATTTTGTTAACATCAATCAAATAACTCTCAGCAATTAATGCTTTACGCATCCATACTTCATATTCATTAACGATACCCATCGTCTCCGCTTTACGCGCTTTTTCGCGATATGTTCCAACTACTTCACGCAATTCATGTTCATTCATTTCGATTAATTTTTTTTCATTCACTCGATTCCACTATCCTTTAACCGTTCTATTATTGTATCGTATTCAAATCCTTTTCTCATCATGCTCTGAATGACTTTTTGTTTCAACTCAAAACCTTCATGCTTTCTAGATAAACGATTGACTTCTTTTTCTAGATTCTTTTGAAAAGCATCGTCGTTTGTTTCTATTCTAACATTTTTTAATGCATCATTTGCAATATCCAAATTATACCCTTTTTGAATCAGAGTTTGCATTATTTTTTGTTGAATCATGCGACCAGATTGTTTTTTTTCATACTTTTTAGTAATTTTAGCTGCAATTTTACTAATACGCTCTTCTGTGATTAACGATTCAAACTTGTACGTATATTGATCAATCAAACGTTGTTCGACACCAAGCTCTTTTAGCTTCTGTGCAAAAATAACCGGCCCTTTATCAGTTGTATTAATCAGCGTATTCATAAAGCTTATACAATAATCTTCATGATTGATATAGCCATTCACTTTACAGTATTCTATCGCTTTATTTATAGCTTGTGTTCTTAATTCAATTTTCGTTAAATAATCACGTACTTCTTTTTCTGTACGCTTTTTATATGATAAATATTGAATCGCTTTATTAATTGCAACGCGGTAACCATCATATTCACCTATTTGAATGAGCTCTTCGTCAGTAACGATTGAATCTTTTTTTAAGTTGAAATACACATAGGTTGCAGCATCTATCCCTGCGAAAAATTCACCGTTAATATAAAGATTAAAACGCTCTTTATTATTTTTTTGGACTTCAATTTTGGTGATTTTTTTCTCCATTGTAAAACCTCCATAAAAATAACGCTAAATATTATTTAGCGTTAATCTTATACTCATTATAAACCAGTCAATGCTTGATTGTATTCTGTTTCGTTGATAAAGTTTTGCTCACGCATCTTTTGTAACGTTGCTTTCGTGCGTGTTTTTAGTGATTCATCTGTTTGATATGCCTCTGGATGGTATAATGACGGCGCATTAATCGTACTTGCTAAGATTGCACTTTGCAATACTGTAATTTGTGGATAATACTGATTTGCTTTATGCGTACTAGCGTTAAAATCGCCATTCGCCGCACTTTCAATATTGTAATGATTATTGCCGAAATAAATCGTATTTAAATAATAACTTAATATCTCTTCTTTCTTATAGTTGTTCTCAATACGCTTGGCAACAACAACTTCCTTTATCTTTCTAGAAATAGATTTCTCATTATTAAAGAAATATGTTTTTGCTAATTGCTGTGTAATAGAACTACCACCTTGTGATGCCTCACCATTTTTGATTGAGACGATTATGGCACGTGCAGTACCAAACCAATCCACACCATCATGTGAATTGAAACGCTTATCTTCGACTGCAATGAATGCATTTTTCACGTAAGGCTGCATATCTTTTGTGGCAACAAATGTTTCTTTTTGCTCTATTGTACGAAGTGCTCCAATGTCGACTTGGAAACCTTTGTACACGTTAAATCCTATATATAATGCGAGTATTAATAATGGGATGAGTAAGATAGATGAACATCCAAAACAACCACAACCACGCTTTTTTCTTCTCAAGATAAAGCACCTCTTTCTTATCTTCATCTTACCACCAGGTTATACCGTTTGGAATTAAAAGTGATAGAAAAAGCATAAAATCAGTCTTGGGATGTATGAGCTGTTTTTTTGTGCAAGCGATAAACTGTGTTTGTCGCTTGCACAAAAAAACAGCTGACTCACGTCAGCTGGTATCTCAATTCATCTATTGAAGCAGCGCTAATGATTCACGGTTAAAGTCTTCTAAATCATCAGGTGTTCGGCTCGTTACGATATTGCTATCGACTACTACTGACTCGTCAACGACTGTTGCGCCAGCATTTTCTAAATCTTTGCGAACTGATAAATAACTTGTCATCTTCTTACCTTTTAATAAATCTGTATCAATTAATAATTGTGGTCCGTGACAAATTGCGAACACTGGTTTCTCGTTTTCAACGAAACCTTTTGTGAATGTACCGAAGCGACCTGCTTCGTCACCACGTAATAAATCTGGAGAAAATCCACCAGGGATTAACAATGCATCAAATTCTTCAGGTTTCACATCACTGATACTTTTATCTATTTTAATTTCTGTATTTTCTTTTTTACCTTTTACAGTACTACCTGCTTCTTTACCTATCACTGTAACTTCATGTCCTGCTTGTTTATATGCTTCAACTGGACTTGTAAATTCTACATCTTCAAATAAATTATCTAATACTACTGCGATTTTCTTAGTCATTATAAATTCCTCCTAAAATCGTTATAGTATTATTTACCCGACTCAAAAATGATAAAACATGCTACTCTTGCTTCATTTCTAAAAATAATACTATTACAAAGATGATTTCTATCACGACCATCGCAATGGGTAAAATATTGATTGAATAGAGATTGCCTAATACAAGTGCGATAACTGGAATCGTTACAGAAAATATCGCATAAATCTTCGAATCATATAGCCATGAATAAGGTAATAAATGTGCACCAAAGACCATTGCGTATACCATTATCATTTTTTCGGGTACAGCATTAAAAACCCACATAACGATTAACAAATAAATCATTTGGTTCAATGTGAATATAAAACCTAATTTACCTAATGGATTTTCATTTTTAAAGATATCTACTTTTAAGACCTTACCAAATAGCCATGCAAATAGCATTAATGGTGTTGAACAAACAAAGACCAAAATATTTTTAAGTTGTATATCAATGTCCAAACTCGCTATTATCGCAATTAAACCCCAAATCATTACAGATGCACATATAAACGGTAGTCCCTTTTTCTGTGTAATTATAATATCTCTTTTCAAATGGTCAAGTTGCATGTCAAACACCTCCATATGATGATTACCTCAACTCCATTATACGGCCAAATAATCGCAATGAATGTCACTTCACAAATTTGTGATAATAAAAAAGACTAGGATATTGTCCTAGTCTCTCAATGCTTTATCTACCTAATTTCTTCTTACGTACAAGTCTTACCACCGCTTCAACTTGCGCAGTTTGTGGGAACATATCAACAGGTTGAATGTAGTCCACTTGGAATGCTTTCGTTAAATGCGCTAAATCTTTCGCGAGCGTTGAAGGGTTACAACTTGTGTAAACGAATGTCTTCGGTTTAATTTCATTGATTAACTGTATTGTATCTTCAGATAAACCTGTACGAGGCGGATCCACTGTAATCACATCCGGATAGAATCCATCTTTAATCCATTCATCGAGCTTATCAGATGCATCACCGATTTCGAACTTACAGTTATCCTTGTTATTCGCTGTTGCGTTGTAAATCGCATTTACTATACCATCTTCATTCGTATCCATTCCACGTACTTCTTTCGCTTTATCTGCTAGCCAGATACCTATCGTACCTGTTCCACAGAATGCATCAACAACATTTTCTTTACCTGTAAGTCCTGCTGCACGTTCTACTTCTTTATAAAGAACAACAGTTTGTTTAGGGTTTAATTGAAAGAAACTTTCTGCTGATAAATCATAAACGTGATCTTGTAAAGTTTCTCGAATAGTTTCATCTCCAGCAATCACAATTGTTTCGTTACCCATAACAATAGATGTTTTTTCTTTATTGATGTTTAAAGCAACACCTTTCACACCAGGTAAGCGCATCACACGTTCAGCCAACATATCTTGTTTTTTTAAGTCACGTGTATTTGTAACAAATACGACTTGTAAGTCACCTGTTGCTAGTGCCACACGTGTAATAATATGTCTAACACCGTATTCACGAGAAGGATTTTTACATACTTCTATATTTAACTCACTCATAATCTTCTTGATTTCATTCGTTGTTTTCATCGTACGATCATCTTGTACGATACATTCATGTAAATCAATCAACGTATTTGAATGTTCTTTATATAATCCTGCACGAATTTTACGTCCAGATTTCTCAACTGGAAATTGATTCTTATTACGATAACCGAAAGGACTTGCCATACCTAAAGTATCTTTAATTAAATCTAACTTTACGTGTGGTGCATATTTCGTAATAGCATCTTCAACGATTTGTTTTTTATATTTTAATTGCCCGTTGTATGATAGATGCTGTAATTGACATCCACCACATAAATCAAACACATTACATAATGGTTTCACACGTTCTCTTGATTTTTCACGAATTTTAACCATCTTTGCTTCTAAATATTTATTGTTAATATCAGTTACTTGTGCAACGATTACTTCACCAGGTAGTGCACCTTTAACAAATGTAATCTTCCTTTTAAAATAACCTATTCCCTCGCCATTAATGCCGAGTCTTTTAATAGTTAAAGGAAACTGCTGACCGACTTTTACTTGGATATCTGCCATTACTTATCTCCTTATTGTTGAATAGATTTAACTTTCTCTTCTAACTGATCTAAAATACTTAACCACTCATCAATATCATTGATATCTGTTGTTTCTGGATTAACAGATTCGATTGTCTCCATAAAATCAGTTAACTTTACTTTAATTTCTTCTAAAGAATCTTTAGTCATAATACGCTCCTTATAATTATCTTGAATGTATTCATTATGTAACATATTCAACAAACTTTCAATGTATTTATTATTGACAAACATTCTCACATGTTCATAATAGAAAAAGACGATTATTGGAAAGAAGGCTAAATATGCTACATTTGAAAGAAAAGATTTCGATTGATAACGACCCATGGGAAGCATATAATGATGTCCAAAAATATGGTGAGACAAAACTTTCAAATATTGAATTTACAACAACAACATTATGTAATATGCGTTGTGCCCATTGCGCTGTCGGCTATACATTACAACTCAAAGACCCAGACACGATAGATATGAAATCCATCTTCAAACGTCTTGATGAAGTTGAATATTTATCGACTTTAAGTGTTACTGGCGGAGAACCAATGTTCTCTAAGAAATCTATAAAAGAAACAGTTATTCCTATATTAAAATACGCTCAGCAACGTGGTATTTATACACAAATGAATTCAAATTTAACAATCAATTATGAGCGCTATGAACCGATTATAGATTTAGTTGATGTAATGCATATTTCTCATAACTGGGGAACAATTGATGCATTTGCGGAAGTTGGTTTCCATGTGATGGATAAGAAACCTCCACTTCCTTCCCGCTATAGATTATATGAACAAATGATTGAAAATGCCCGTAAATTATCTGAAGCTGGCATGTTTGTCTCTGCTGAAACGATGTTGAATAAAAGTACACTTCCGTATTTAGAGAAGATTCATCACGAAATAGTTAATGATATGAAATGCGCACGCCACGAAGTTCACCCAATGTACCCTTCTGACTTTGCTAGTGATTTAAATGTCCTAACGATAGAAGAAACCAAAGCTGCGATTAGACAATTACTTTCTTTTAGAAATCAAGAAACTTGGATGTTATTTGGGACGTTACCGATATTACCTTGTTCAATAAATCAAGACGATTTAGCATTTTTAAATGAAGTGAATAACGCGAAGAACGTTACTGTAAGAAATGACCCTGACGGCCGTTCAAGACTTAACGTGAATGTATTTACTGGTGACGTTATTGTTACTGACTTTGGTGATGAAACAGGAACTATCGAAAACATCATTAAGACACCATTACAAACCATTTATGACAAGTGGAAAGCAAGTGAGTTAAATCAATCACTCAACTGTCACTGTCCCAAAGTAAAATGTTTAGGACCGAACTTACTCGTTAAAAATATGTACTACCCAGATGTAAATTTTAAATCAAACCAAATTAGGATGAACCGAAATTAATATTCATCATAAGACTAAAAAAGCCCATTTCGGGCTTTTTTTATTAATAATTAGTTTTTTTAAAATATTCTTATTATTTAATTAATAATTTAATGTATAATAGTATATAAAGTATATTATAGGGGGGTATTTCATGACAATTGGGGAAAAAATTCGCGAAATTCGCAAGAAACAAAACAAAACACTAAAATTTATATCTGATGAAACAGGAGTTTCAATTGCTTTCCTATCACAGCTTGAAACGAATAAATGCAGTGCAACGATGGCTTCACTCCGTAAAATCGCAGATGCTTTAGAAATTCATCCAAGTTATTTTTTCCATACAACTACAATAGAGAAAGAATCACTGGATCCTTCAGAACTTACCAATTCATTTACATATCAGAATTTATCCAATGGTGTTCCTGGTGCTTTCACACCTATTCGCGTAGTTTTACAACCTGGTGCTAGCCAAAATGATTCGAGTCAGCATGCCGGTGTTGAATTTATTTATTGTATCAAAGGGATACTTACACTAACGGTAGGTACAGAACGCCTTGAGTTACAACCTGGAGCATCATATATGTTTAATGCTCACGAACCACATTATTGGTATAATTTCACTGAAAAAGAAGTCGAATTTTTAGTAGTTAATGAAATACATAAACATTAAAGGGCAACTCGTTTGCACATCTAGTGACATAATAAAAATACCTTTCAATCAAGCGTGATTTGAAAGGTATTTTTATTTTCGATAAGGGATCGATATAAGGCGTCCCTTGTCTCACTAAATTTCAATATTTTTCTCAAAAAAACTCAGTAATTCTTTACTCTTACTTCTTCTACTTTTCCTGAATTCTGCACGTTCTTCACCTGTTGTATTTAACCACATTTGATCTTCTGTCTCAGGGACAACTTCAGGAACAACAACAGGTTTATTTTGTTCGTCTAGTGCGACAAATGTTAAAAAACTAATCGCAGCAAGTTGTTTCGTTTGTTGAATAATGTTTTCAGAAATGACTTGTACACACACTTCTAATGATGATGTTCCTGTATAAGTTACTATTGCTTCAAGTGTCACCACTTCTCCAGGTCTAATCGGCTTTAAGAAATCCACTGAATCCGTACTTGCTGTTACGACAGAGCGTGCACAGTGTCTCGTTGCAGCAATACTTGCAACGTCATCAATTAATGCCATTAATTTACCACCAAATAATGTGTGATGATGATTCGTATCCGTAGGGAAGATTTGTTTTGTTTTTATAGTCTTTGATTCATTCATCGTCTTTTTTAATCGTTCTGTCATTTTCTTTCCTCGATTCTTTTCCATTATTACTATAATGATAGATGATTTATTGCAAAATAAAAAGAGATAGTTTCCTATCTCTAGTTCTTTCAATTAATGCAGGTCGTCAGCAAATACTTTCTTTTCTAATGCTTCTTCAGGTGTATCGATAATATCTGCCTCTTTAGAATCAAACGCACTAATCAAAGCTAACATAAGGTAAGCGCCGAATCCAAAAATTGTAAATAAGAACGCAATAACTACTAACCACATCATAGGTACTGACATGCCCATCCTCCTCTTAAATCAATAATAATATAATCATATCATTTTATATTCAAAATTAAAACGCCCAATTTCCATTCACAAATATTGGCTCTTCCTGACCATCAGATGTAATGCCCATAATATTCATTTCAGATGATCCAATCATGAAATCTTCATGTGTTATAGAATTATTCAATCCATTTGCCGCAAGCTCTTCATCACTCATTTCTTTTCCACCTTCAATGCAGAACGGATAAGCAGAACCTAAAGCTAAGTGACAAGATGCATTTTCATCGAATAATGTATTATAATATAAAATTTTAGAATTTGAAATTGGCGAATCATGAGGCACTAACGCTACTTCACCTAAACGTCTTGCATGTTCATCTGAATTTAATAAACCTTCTAAAATGTCTTTACCCACTTTTGCATCAAAATCAACAACGACACCGTTTTTAAATGTTAAAGTAAATTCATCAATAATATTACCACCATAGCTTAGTGGTAACGTACTTGATACTGTACCATCCACTTCATCTTTATGCGGTACGCTAAATACTTCTTCAGTTGGCATATTAGCCATGAAAGATACGCCATCTTTACTAGTACTTGAAGCACCACTCCAAATATGACCTTTTGGCAGACCAACTTTTAAGTCTGTTCCTGGCGCTTTATAATGTAATGCTACATATGCCTTTTTATTTAGATAATCCGCTTTTGTATGTAAGTTATCGTTGTGTTCAACCCATGCTTGAACTGGATCCTCGGCATTCATCCTTACTGATTCTAAAATTGCATCTAATAATTTTTCAAATGCCATTTCTTCATCTAACTCAGGAAATACCAGTTTAGCCCATTCATATGACGGATACGCTGCAACCGTCCAAGCAAACTGATCTGATTGCATCATCTTCATATATTCTTTAAACCCTGCACCATAAGCTTTCATATTAGCTGAAACTTTTGCAGGATCTGCATCTTTCAAATTTTCAGGGCTTGATGAGATTAATGCAAGTTGCGCAGCATAGTCTTTCGCATAATCCATGCGTTCATCGATTTGATATTGAGGAACTGATTCAAATGCAGATTGATCACGGTATTTAAAGTTTAATTGTGCTAAACGATCATCTGCATAGTTAACCTTAACATCACTTGAACCCGCTTTATATGCCTCTTCAACAATCATGTGTACAAAATCTTTTGCATCAACTGTTGCACGAATATATACACGTTGATTTTTTTGTACGTTCATTCCTACTTTTACAAGTAATTCAGCATATTTTTTTAATTGTTCTTCTTTATATAATTTCATAATCTAATCCCCTTTTATGATATGCCTATTATGTTATTACTATTTTCTTAATTGTCCTAGAGCTTCTGTTAATGCACTCATCTCACTCGGAGAAAAACTATCTCGTTTCGATACCATTGCATGAATATCACGTAAATCATCCATTTTATTATCATCAATTGATTCAGGGTTAATCACACCTACATTAACCAATTTTAATTTCTGGATGATTTCATTTATCATCTGTTCTTTATTCATTATACACACCTTCTAGTTTTAATTTTCCATACAAATTCTATTTTATCAAACTATTCAAAAAATGAATAATATATTTTTTTTATAATTTCAATATTCTTTGTTTATCAATCACCAATAATGGCTATATAATGATTAATAGGTGTGATAAACACTATTTCTTAATTATTAGGAGGAGAAGAACATGAATAACAAATTAATCCCTGCAACAATTGCTGGTGCTGTAATCGGTGCTGCTGTATCTATGATCGATAAAAAAACACGTTCATCAGTAAAGAATCAAGTTCAAACCAAAAAAGAAAATGGTTTAACACCAGCACCATCAACGAAAGCTAAAGCAAAAAGTTTAAAAGACGAGTTATTATATTGGAAAAACACAATTGAAGAAATTCGTCGTAATAATCCAGAATTAGAAAAAGCTATTCTAGATGCGAAAGATACATTTATCGAAAAGCGTAACCAAAAGAAAATTTCTGGTCCAAACGGCTAGTTTTCTTTAATAATTTAATATTTTTATGAGGTGATAATATGTCGAAAGATAATAAAAGCACTTCTAAATTTTTGACTCAGGCCGCAAATAGTCCTGAGTCAAATCATTTAGATGGTGAAAATAAAAAAAGTACTATTAACAAAAATGATGAAAATTATGTGTCTAATCAAAAGTTCCAAACGAAACAACCTAAAAAAGAAAATGAAACTTTCTATGTTTCTAAAATTAATAAACCTGCAAAATATAAAGAAAACGGTAATTTTCTAAATAAGTTATTATTTAGAATAGGTAAAGATGATGCTGCAGGATTGTCAGCACAACTTGCTTACTACTTCTTATTGTCTTTATTCCCAATGTTAATCTTCTTGTTAACTTTAATACCATTATTTAAAGTAAAGCCAGAAACTATTACTAATATGATTTCACAAAACGCACCCGGTGATACTGCAAAGATGATTACTGGAATTATTAATGACGTTATGAGTAATGCAAACGGTGGATTACTATCATTCGGTTTAATCGCTGCACTATGGTCAGCTTCGAATGGTATGACAGCTTTAATGAATGCATTTAATGTGTCATATGAAGTTGAAGATGCAAGAAATCCAATCATTGCTAAGTTATTAAGCGTATTATTCACAATTGTAATGGTACTAGTATTCGGTATCGCACTAGCATTACCAGTATTCGGTGAACAGATTGGTAATTATTTATTTGGCCATTTAGGGCTAGAATCGCAATTTAAATGGGTATTCAATTTAATCAAAGTCGTTTTACCTATCCTAGTGACATTCATCGTGTTTACTACACTTTATGCAATTGCACCTAACCTTAAATTAAAGATTAAATCTGTACTACCTGGCGCTTTATTTGCTACAATTGTGTGGTTAGGAGCAAGTTTCTTATTTGGATATTATGTAAATAACTTCTCTAACTACTCTAAGACATATGGTAGTATCGGAGGGGTCATCGTATTAATGCTTTGGTTATATTTAACTGGATTCATTATCATCATTGGATCTCAAATTAATGCGATTATTCATAAAGATAAATTAGACACTTAATATAACAAAAATATCAAGAAATCGAGGTAAAATTATGTCATTATTGTCAAGCATTCTAGAGTACAACAAGAAGTTCGTTGAAAACAAAGAGTATGAAGTGTATAAAACATCTAAGAAACCGAAAATGAAAGCCGTTATACTTACTTGTATGGACACGAGACTTCAAGAGCTTTCTCACAAAGCTTTAGGACTTAAAAATGGCGATGTTAAAGTCGTTAAGAATGCCGGTGCAACAATTACACATCCATATGGTTCAACAATGAAAAGTTTATTAGTTGGAATCTACGCACTTGGTGCAGAAGAAATTATTATTATGGGGCATAAAGATTGTGGGATGTGTCAAATTGATGCAGATAAAGTAATGGAAACAATGATTACTCGAGGAATAAAGCAAGATACAATAGATACATTAAATCATGCTGGAATAAATGTGAATAATTTCATTGGTGGGTTTAATGATGTATCTGACAATGTGTTTCATAATGTTGACTTAGTATACAATCATCCACTATTTGATAAATCAGTTCCTGTGCACGGGTTAGTCATTGATCCGCATACTGGTGAACTTGAATTATTAGTTGATGGATATAAAAATATGGTGAAATAACAAACGGAGGATAGCAGAGCTATCCTCCGTTTGTTTGCTAAATTGAAATAAAAAAGCTTGTTCGGTAATTATTCTATAAGGTCATGCTGAAATGCATAGATTACTGCTTGAGTTCTATCTTGAACTTCTAATTTGCTTAAAATATTACTCACATGTGTTTTTACCGTTTTAATCGTAATGTGACTCGCATCTGCTATTTCTTGGTTTGAATAACCTTTAGCAATAAGCAATAATATCTCTTTTTCTCGTTCTGTTAGCATTTCATGTAATTCTGCTTTCTGATTCATTCGATAGCGCATCTTCGCCATGACTTCCTTTTCGAATACCGTTTCGCCATCATGTGTTTTATATATCGCATCACGTATTTCTTCTGCACTACTCGTCTTTAATATGTAACTATCTACTCCTGCATCTAACGCACGATAGACTTCTTTATCTTCTATGAAACTCGTCAACATAATTACTTTCACTGCTGGCATTTGTGCTTTAATTTGCGTCGTCGCTTCAATACCGTCCATTTCATCCATTACCATATCCATCAATACGATGTCTGGTTTTAAAGCTAACGTCTTTTCTATACCTTCTTTACCGTTACTTGCTTCACCAATAATTTCAATGTTCTCTTGCATTGATAAATAACTTGATATACCGATTCTAACCATTTCATGATCATCTACAAATAATACGCGCATGTTAGTCCTCCTTTATCGGAACTTTCACTTCTACTCGTGTTCCTGATTGTGGTGCTGATATCACTTGGCATGTGCCGCCAATTTCTAGTGCTCTTTCTTTCATCGTATGTAAACCATATCTGGTATCATCAACTTGATTTATATCAAATCCAATACCGTCATCTGTAATACGTAATATCACCCTGTTATTAGCTTTAAATAATTCTATCGTAATATTCTCTGCTTTCGCATGTCTTAACGTATTCGAAATTGATTCTTGAGCGATTCTAAACAAGTGATCTTCTATTCCTTTTTCTAATACGATTTCTTCTAAGTCCGTTGTTATATTTAACGGAATCTTTTGTTTTAATTCTTTAATTAATTGCGTTAATCCTTGTTCCAAAGTTTTATTCTTTAATCCTACAGGTCTTAAATGCAATAATAGTGCACGCATTTCTTGTTGAGATTCGTGCAACATTTTTTCCAGTAATGAAAGTTGTTTTTTTACTTGTATCTCGTGTTCCGCTGACTTTAAAGCAGATAACATCATACTTGCCGCAAACAATTGCTGACTAACAGAATCGTGTAATTCTCGAGCAAGACGTTGACGTTCTTCTTCTACAATTTGTTTAACCGTCTCTTCATTAAGTTGATGAACATCATTAATGACCAATTGATTTTGGCGTTTCACATCTTCAATCATAACACTTACATTTTCCAATGTTTTCATAATTTCTAATACTTCAATGTCTTGATTTAAATTATTAATTTTTATCTTTTCACCATCTCCTAAACGTACAATCATTTCTTGAATATCTGTATATTGTTCGTTTTGTCTATAGGCGAGAATTGATCCCATAATAATACACGCAAGGATGACAATCACATTTAAAAATAAAATGGCCGGCACGCCAACAATTTGAGTATAAAACATACCTTGAAAATAGATAATATTAACAAAAATACGATCTAGTACAAAAAAAATAATCGCAAGACTATAGACGAGTATGAGTAAAGATCCAATCATTCGTGTGTAATTGTTCATCGGTATTGCACCTCTAAATCACCTACGATTGAAGAAACAAATAGCTTTATTACCACTTTATTTGGGTATGCTTCCGTTTCATAAGTCAGCCTTTCATTTCTCGCCTTTTTACTATACGCATCTTGAATATTGAGCTGACCATACATCGTCGTATAATCTACTTTGACTTGATAGTGATGAGGTACAGTAATAGTCGTTTTACCAATCATATTGCGTACAACTACGATATTCATTTCTTTTAAGTTTGCAGCCTGGCTTAAATCGATATTTATATCTCCCACAACATGTTGGAGGTTTATATCTTCGAATTTATAAACTTTATCTGGTGTTGACTGAAAGCTAAACAAAGATTGTTTACTAATGACCATCATATTTTCTTCCGTTTGAATCACTTTCATCGGTTGACGTTTGTAAATAATATAGCGAATCGCGACAATAACAATAAAACAAAATAAGACGATTAACGTATAAGGATTCGATAATAATCCAAACATCAACATGATTAGCCCTATCCATAAAATTATGAGTCCACGTAGGTTCTCTTTCATGTTTTGACTTAAATAAATAAGTGCTATAGCTACAACAATAACCAACAGCATCCCTATCTTGACGAAGAATATATAATATAAATTCGATAATAATATCAAAGTAAAAAAGATAATCAACATTTCTGAATTTACAATTTGTTTCACGTATTCACATCCTCGTTATTTTACATTTGATAATAATAGTATTTCGTACTGAATATTTCTTTTTTCTTCTTCTAAGTTTAACAATAACGATTCGATTTCATCAATATCATTGTCGATTGTATTGATTTTATTTATTAATGGTTGACGATTATTTTTCAAATGTTCAGTTGGCATAATTTCATGTGTTTCAAGTTTGATTTGAATTTTTTCTTTTTCTAAATTTAACTGTTTCATTTCATTTTGTTTTAAGTGCTTTAATACATTAATATCAGCTAATCGTTTATATGCTGTAGCAGTTTTAAAGTACATAAAGTTTTGAACGCAGGTTTTGACAGTGTTGTTTAAATAATGCTTAATTGATTGCATATGCATACCCCATTCTTATCGTAGTCTTATCATTATAGAAAAAATTCCACGAACTTTTAAGCGTCCGTGGAATGATTAATGACTACAACTTAAGTAGTATGTTTAGTCTTCTAATTGTGTTAAAAGTAATGGACCATCTTTAGTAACAACTAACGTATGTTCGATTTGTGCTACGAAACTTCTATCTTTCGTTTCAAATGCCCACTCATCTTTACCATCTGATACAATCGTTGCTTTAGAAGAAATGAAAGGCTCTACAGCAAGTACCATGCCTTCTTTTAGTAGCGTTTTGTCCATTGGATCATAATAGTTCATAATATGTTTTGGCTCTTCATGTAAGCTTTTGCCTATTCCGTGGCCAGTTAGATTTTTAATAACTGTTAAGCCATTTTTACGTGCTGTTGCATTGACTGCACGACCGATGTTACTTAATTTAGCACCTGGCTTAATTTTCGTCATCGCTTCATTGAATGCCATTTCAGCACAGTCCACTACTTTTTGTTTTAATGGATTATTCACTTCTCCGACTACAAACGAGATACCTGTGTCAGAATAGTAGCCATCCTTACAGGCTGAAACGTCAACATTAACCAAATCTCCATCATTAATAACACGTGTGCCTGGTATGCCATGTGCTACTTCTTCGTTTACGCTAATACAAGTATATCCAGGGAAGTCATATTCAGTAATTGGTGCAGACTTTGCTCCATATTGTTCAAATAAGTCTTTAGCGATATTATCTAATTCTTTTGTTGTCATACCTGGCTTCGCTTGATTCTTCAATTCATCACGAATTATAGCAACAATTCTGCCTATTTCTTTTAATCCTTGTAAATCTTTTTCTGAAGTTACAATCATGGTTATCTCTTCTTTCACTTTAGTTTATTAATAATAGATGATAAGTAAAATATATATCAATTTCATACAAATGTATTGATTAATTTGTATATTAAACATATCATATATTCGTCACTGTTTATTATAACAAAGATTAGACAGTATACTACTTTTAAAAATTGGATTGATACAATGAAAATCAAATGGACTAAAAAAATAATAGGTGCACGAACGATAAAAACAGGGCTCGCAACTTTTTTAACTGCAATCATTTGTCAGTTCTTCAACTTACCACCCATATTCGCAGTAATCACTTCGATTGTAACAATCGAACCCACCGCACGTGCTTCTCTTAAAAAAGCATTTGTTAGATTTCCAGCTTCAATACTTGGTGCATTTATTGCAGTGATGAGCACTTATTTCTTAGGTGACTCTGCCCTTAGTTACAGTATCGCAGCAACCGTTACTCTATTTATTTGTTATAAACTAAAGCTTTATGACGGTATGCTCGTAGCAAGCCTTACTGCTGTTGCCATGGTCCCAAATATTCATCAAGACTTTGCCTTTAACTTTTTCTCTCGGTTAGCAACTACAACGATTGGTTTATCTACTGCTACGATTGTAAATTTCTTTGTTTTACCACCAAAGTACCACACTCAAATCGCTAGTCTAATGGATATTTTAGAGACGAAGTTAATGACAATGTTAATTAAACGTTCTACTGAAATAAATGCGAATCTTGCGGATTTAAGTGGCACTCTACCTATGATGGAACAAACGAATAAACTAATAGCCAAAATTGATACTCTACTCGCTTATGAAAAAGAAGAAATGCATTTCCACAAAAATTTAGAAGTTGAATATGAATTGACACGATTACGTCATCGCTTAGATGTTAATCGCCTTATTCAATTGCATATTAATCATATGATTCTTATACCAAACGGGACTGAGTTTGTAATGTCAAATGAAGAAAAAACAGCATTAAATCATTTGATGCAATCATTTAAAACATTCGGTGATGACAGAACTTATAAGCCTGACAAACCTTCTCTAAGCATACTGAAAAATAGTGTCAAATTCTTAACTGAGTTTGATGACAATCAAATGAAAAGTCATTACATTTATGAACTACTTATGATTAATCGTTTGCTAAATGATCATCCAAACAAAAAGAAACAAGTCTAGTATAATACGTGACTTGTTTCTTTTTGTTCAATAATATGAATTAACTATTTAATTCTCTCAAACAAAACATTATTTTCTAAATGTACATGTTGGAATGTATCGCGTTCAAGCATTGCTAGGCGTTGGTATACTACTCTGAATGTTCCACATGCGTCCATTGGTGGTGTAAAATCAGATGTGATTTCACGCATGCGTTTTAATATATTTCCTGCACCGTCATGCTCTGTTTCAAGTTCTGCGATATGTGGTGCAAGTTCAGCTTTTAATTCCTCTGTCGGATTATTTGTATAATCAATGACTAATGGGAATACATTTTCATCTTCATCTTTTGTATGATCTAATAACTCATCACGTAATTTCATCGTAAGGTCTTTTAATTCTAATAAATGAGGATGACGTTCCCCATGAACTTTAGAAACTTTTGTAACGTATGGCATTAAGTTTTTAAATTCTTCAGCAAGTGGCTTATGGAATTTGTTTTGGATGTAATTAATCAGTGCAGCATTATCTAGATATTGCACGTCTAAAGTCCCTTCACTGCCATTATCTAAAGCGTTAATTTCTTCTAATAATGCATCAAGCGATTTACTCTTCTCATTAATTGCTTCAGTTAATGGAATATTTCCACCACAACAGAAGTCAATGCGGTTACTTCTAAAAATATCTGCTGCTTTCGGTGATTGTTTTACGATGTCTGAAACGAGCATGTCTTTTGTAATCATTATATATTCCTCCGATTAATTTAATAATTATTTTTTATTTACTTACTTCTTTTATCTTTCGTTTATGCTGAATCCAAGCTTTAGGTTGATATACACAATACGGTTCGGACTCCATTAAGTCGCCTGTAACTGCATAGGCTCTACTTCTAGAACCACCGCAAACATATCTAAATTCACACATTCCACATTTACCTTTGAAAAGATCAGGATTACGTAAGTTTTGTAAAATTGGTGATTGTACATATATTTCACTTAATGCTTTGTGTCTAATGTTTCCACATGAAACAGGGAGTAAACCGCTCGGATAAACATGTCCTAAATGTGATACGAAGACAAACCCGTTACCATCATTAACGCCTTTAGGTGCACGTCCTAATCCATCAATCGTGTTAATATCCATTGACGTTAAGCTGTCTTCATATTTAATTGCATCGAATGTACCTGCTTTTTTCATTTCACGAATTTGTTCTTGCAATACCACTCTTCGATAATGCTGTGCCGAAGTAGTCTTAATACCGAATGATGCAGTTTTACGCAATTTGTTTAAATATCGAAATACCGCTTCATGTTGTGCAGGTGTGACCATATCACTTTCTTTCCCACGTCCTGTCGGTACTAAGAAGAATACTGACCATAATACACATCCTAATTCTTCAACCATTTGCGCCATTTCTTCTAAGTAATCAATATTGTAACGACTTATCACTGTATTAATTTGTAGTGGCATTTCCAGTTCTTTTAAATACTGTATTGCGTTTATTGTTAAATCAAAGCTGCCTTCTGTTCCTCGGAAGTGGTCGTGGATTTCTTTATTCGGGCCATCAATACTGAAAGCCCAACGAGATAGACCCACATTTTTTGCACGTTCCATATTCTCTTTTGTAACATTGGGTGTCGCACTCGGTGTCATAGAAACACGAACGCCACGTTCTACCGCATATGCTGATAATTCAAAGATGTCATCACGCATCAGTGGATCACCACCTGTGAAGACAAGCATCGGTCCATCCATTTTTGCAATATCATCGATTAATGCTTTCCCTTCATCCGTCGATAACTCATAAGGATTACGATTAATTTGTGCTTCAGCTCTACAGTGCAAGCAATGTAATTCACACGCTCTCGTTACTTCCCAAATGACGATAAATGGTTTCTCGTTATAGTCAATCATCCAAACCCCTCCCAAGAACTTATAGGTTGATTATACACTTTAAAGTAGTATTTTAAATACATCTTTAAAAGAGTTTGATAATTTGTCACATAAAAATGGCACGAGATCTTTTCATTTCGTGCCAAAGCAAAGGATTTGGCACACTTTTCATTATTTTCGTGCCAAAATCATAAAAATGGCACGATTCTAAAAAGAACCGTGCCAACAATAATCTTTATGCTATTTTTTCTCTTCCATTAATCGTTTGACGATCACTTGCTTCGCTGCTTCTTCTACACTATTATCTAGTTGAATCGCAGGAAAATCCATTCCGATACGCTCACAAGCTTGTTTTAATAAGTAGTCCGTAATTTCATGGTTCTTCGGTAAGATTGGACCATGTAGATATGTCCCTAATAAATTCTTATAATGAATGCCTTCTTTTTTATCGGTATCATTATTACCATATCCGCTCACCACACGGCCTAATGTATTATAATCATGATATGTTCTACCACCGTGGTTCTCAAAACCTACAATTTGGCCGAACGTATCTGATTCTAAAACAATATTCCCTGTTAAACGGTCTTTTTTAGATTCTGTATAGAAGTCTAAAATATGTAATCCTTTAAGCTCATTACCGTCAGGCGTCACATATTTTTCACCTAAGAATTGATAGCCTCCACAAATTGTGAGTGCTGGCATACCGTCTTCAATGGCGGCTTTAAAATCATCTTTTACTCGAAAAAGCTCATCTGTAGCAATCTTTTGTTCACGGTCACTTCCGCCACCGATAAATAAAATATCTGCATCACTAATTTTAATGCCTTGTGTTGAGTTAATGTCCGTTATTTTAACGTCTAATCCACGCCATTTCGCACGTTGTTTCAGTGCAATAATATTTCCGATATCACCATATAAATTCAGTTTATCCGGCATAAAGTGGAATATTTCGATTGCTCTATTCATTGACTTTACCTCCTTCAAAATATGCATTTAATGCCTGGTGCATCGGTTCTAACGATGTATAGTTTGGGATACAAACTGTATATTCTGGTCGTTTTAGTATTGTTTCAGTTGCTGCTTTAATATTTTGATTTACTTCAATTTCAGCATCAATTTCAGCATATTTTAAGCGCAAGGCAATCTCTTCTGCACGATTACCTGTACACATAATGTATGGAATATTTTGGCGCGCAAGTTTTTCAAAATCTGCATCCCAAATCCATGAAATATCGCGTCCATCTGCACCATTATCATTAAGGGAAATAATATAAGACTTCTCACCTTGAATCTTTTCACCTACTGATAAACTTGCATTTAACCCTGCTGGATTTTTCGCTAAGTTAATAATCGCTTGTTTGTTTCCTCTTGTGAAGTTTTGCATACGACCATTATCACTTGAGTATGTTAAGAACCCTTTTTCTATCGATTGATCATTCAAACCTAATTCACGTAATACAGCATACGCTGCAATAATATTAAATACATTAAAGTCGCCAGCAATCTTCATATTGTAAGTGTGACCATTGATTGTAGGATTTAAAAATGGTGTTTCTGTTAATGCTTCGACTTCGTATTTAGGTGTGTTGCGGTCGAAACCACAAGTACATGTATAATGACCGATTTGATTATAATGAATCCAGTGATAATCTAGCATTGCTCCACAGTTCGGACAATACTTACTTTCAATCATCGTACTTTCTTCAAAGTCATGAATATGATCTTTCATTCCATAGTACGTCACTTTATTACTGGCGATCTTTAATCGTGAAACAAACGGATCATCTGCATTTAGAATTAACTCGATACCCTTTCCTTTAATATTATCAGCAATTCTATCAACTAAAATATCAATTTCTCCAAAACGGTCCATTTGATCACGAAAGAAATTTGTAAAAACCATTTTCGTTGGTGTCATTTCTTTTAACACACGTGGAATAGAACCTTCATCAATTTCAATAATCGCTAACTTAGTATTTTTAGACGATTGTACGATGAAACTAGAAGTAATCCCAGCAGCCATATTTGCACCTTCAGTATTATGAATGATATTAATATTATTTTGTTTTAAAGTATGTCCAATTAAATTACTAGTGGTCGTTTTTCCATTCGTACCTGAAATGAATACAACTTCTTCGACTTCAGAACTTAATTTTTTTAATATTTGTGGATCGATTTTTCTGGCAATTTGTCCTGGTAAATCCGTTCCACGCTTACCAGCCATAATGCTTAATCGTCTCGCAGCTTTCGCTATATTTTTAGCAGCAAATTTTTTCATATTAACCTCCTATTTTCAACACTTTATTATATCACTTCCTTGATGTAATTCATAAAATTTTATAAGACTTACGTGCTATATGGAAATATTACTTTTTTTATTAATTCAATTGAGATTGTTATCTTTATTAATATAATTATATTATAATTGTACTATCTTATAGATTGGAGGAAATCACAATGTTATCAACTGAATTGACAGCCGCTTTAAACAAGCAAATGAACGATGAATTTGCAGCAGCACATGCTTATATGGCAATGGCAGCTTATTGTGCATCAAAAAGTTATGACGGATTCGCTAACTTTTATGAACAACAAGCAGCCGAAGAACGTTTTCATGGTACTAAGATATATAACTATTTAAACGATCGTGATCAACATGCGAAATTTATAGAGATTGCAGCACCTAAAACAGATTTCATAAATGTTTTGGACACATTTGAATCTGGTCTTGCCCAGGAACAACAAGTGACAGCAAACTTCTATAACTTAGCAGATATCGCCAGAAAGGATAACGAATATTCTACAATCTCATTCTTGAATTGGTTCTTAGATGAACAAGTTGAAGAAGAAGCAATGTTCAAGAAACATATCGATTATATTCAACGTATTAAAGACGATGCAAATGCATTGTACTTATACGAAAAAGAATTAGGTGCGCGTACTTTTAGTGAAGAAGAATAATTAATAATCAGTATAGTTAAACACGATAAATATATTTATCGTGTTTTTAATTTGTCAAAAATAAGGTAATTCCCTACTTGTTAATATTACATTGAAATGATAAACTTTACCTAAATGATAATCAATATCAATTATAAAGTAGGTGTCCATATGATTCATGTCGCAAACGCAACATTAAATCGTGCATACAAAATAAAATCAATGGTGTTTGATAATAATATGATTATGCATCGCTTATATGCATTGGGTTTTACTGAAGGAAGCGAAATAAAAGTCCGTCAAAAAAGCTTATTTAAAGGTCCCTGTACTTTAGATATTAATGGCCAACAAGTATGTATTAGAAACTGCGATGCATGTAAAATAATGTTGGAACAAATTCATGAGTAATCAAGCATTCTGTATACTAGGAAATCCAAATGTAGGTAAAACTTCACTCTTTAACGCACTAACAGGGAGTTATGAGTACGTTGGTAATTGGAGTGGTGTTACTGTTGAGAAGAAGATTGGTCAACTCAAAAATAGCACAGGGCAACTTATTGATTTACCAGGGATATATGATTTGTTACCACTTTCAAAAGACGAGACAGTGGTAACAAATTTTTTATTGAATGAACATTTCGAAGGTATGATCAACATTGTCGATGCTGCACAACTAAAACGAAATCTATTGCTTACAATACAACTTATGGAGTTCGGTGCACCGATGATGATTGGATTGAATATGATAGATGTAGCCACAAAACGTGGAATTAACATCAATATCGATTTATTGATGAAAAAACTTAAAACACCTATCATCCCTGTTGTTGCACGTACTGGACGTGGATCAACGGACGTATTACATGCATTAAATGACACTTTATCAGCCAATCGTCCACTAAAAATTGTTTATGATATCGAAATTGAAAATGCGATAGAAGCAGTCATCAAAAATTTACCAAATAATTTATCACTTGAGCATAAACGATATCGCTTCTTAGCGATTCAATATTTATTAGGTAATCCTGTAGTCGATGAGTATTTACCTGATGCGACACTTACAGAACTTGCTCCTATTCGAGATGAATTAGAGGGAGAATTACTTACAAGTTTGAAATCACGCATCCATCAAGCTAGAACAACATTTATTGATAATCTGATAAAAGATGTTATTACGTATCCGGATGAGAACAAACAATTTTTAACAGAACGCCTTGATAAGATAGTAACTCATAATATAGTCGGCATTCCAATTTTCTTATTCTTGATGTGGCTCATATTTCAAACAACTTTTACTTGGATTGGGACACCACTCTCTGATCAGCTTGATGCATTCTTTGCTGGACCGTTAACAGACACAGTAAAGTCCTTAATGAATCAGGCAGGTATTGTACCATTCTTACAAGATTTAGTGATTGATGGTATTATCGCTGGTGTGGGTGGCGTACTCGTTTTCGTGCCACAAATTTTAGTACTTTTCTTCTTTATTTCTTTACTCGAAGACTCCGGGTATATGGCACGTATAGCAGTTATTATGGACAGAGTGATGGAAGTGTTCGGATTAAATGGTAAGTCATTTATTCCAATGATTATCGGATTCGGTTGTAATGTACCAGGTATTATGGCGGCGCGTAGCATCGAAGAAGAAAAAGAACGACTGACGACTATTCTAATCGCACCCTTTATGTCATGTTCAGCGCGCTTGCCTGTCTATGCATTATTTGCAGGAGTATTCTTCAAAGAAAATCAAGCACTGGTTGTGCTCAGTCTCTATTTAATCGGCATTGTTGTTGCATTACTCGTGAGCTTTATTCTTTCTAAAACAGTATTAAAGAATGATACGTCTATCTTTATTATTGAATTACCACCATATCGATTGCCGTCACTGAAAACCTTATGGCGAAGCACATGGGAAAAAGGAAAAGGATTCGTTAAGAAAGCAGGTACATTCATTTTTGGGGGTTCAGTCTTAATTTGGTTATTAAATTACGCAGGTCCATCAGGATTTGGTGTGGATATAGACAATAGCTTCTTAGCAATGATTGGAGGTACAATTGCACCATTATTAATTCCACTAGGATTTAGTTCATGGCAAGCAGGTGCAACACTTATCCCAGGATTTTTAGCGAAAGAAGTTATAGTAAGCGCAATGGCAATTATCTATTCTGTAAAAGATGATGCCTTAGTTAATATGATTCACGCTCAATTTACTCCGCTATCAGCGTATGCCTTTATGTTATTCATATTGCTATATATCCCGTGTCTATCGACTGTAGCCGCAATTAGAAAAGAAACTGCATCATGGAAATGGACGCTCATTGCAATGATTTACCCTATCGCAACGGCTTACTTGCTAACAATGGCTGTATATCAAATCGGAAGATTATTTGTATAGGAGGAAACAGCTTGGCACTTATATTTAATATAATGTTATTTACATTGATTTTCGGATACGCAATTTATACACTCTATCGATTCTTCAAAAAGTCTAGAGCTGGTAAATGTAATAGTTGTGACTTAAATGACAGCTGTGGATGCGACACGTTACACCAAATCGATTTCGAACATTTGAAAAAGTAAAAAACAATCGTAATGAGCGCACTCATTACGATTGTTTTTTTATGAATTTCTAGTTTTCTTATTCATTTGTAATTTCAATGGTGCGAGTAATATGATAAGAATGAGTAAATAGTTTAAGTTGCCAAGAATTGGATATACCTTATTAACCAGTTTCGTAAATCCAACAAAACTTAAACCAAAGCCTGCAAGTGTTGAGACAATATAAAACATTTTGAAATTACGTGTGCCAACCATTGTAAATCGTGCTGTAAACGAATAGAACATACTCAGCGCAGTATTGAAAATCATTGCAAAAATAATAATCGACATAACGATGCCAAGCGTTGGTGAAATCTCATTGACTATACCTAGCATAGGTAGTGGTAAGTCTTTAACGACTTCGATTTTAGAGAAAATTGCTAAGTGACTTAGTATGATTAGCACTCCTAAAACTAATCCACCTACCAGACCACCAATTGCTGCTGCTTTTCTATTTATTTCAGCACCACCAATAACAATTGCCATCGCAGCTCCTAATCCAATATTCATTGAAACATAGTTAATACCAGCAATAATCCAATGTGGAAATGGTGAATCAACACTTGTAGCAACTTTATCTAATGTGCTGTAAGGTGTATCTAAAGAAACGATGCAATAAATTGAAATGATTAATATCATTATGACAAGAAATGGGGTAATGTATCCAATAACTTTAACAATAAAATCAATTTTTAACATCCCTGCACTGATGACAATGAGTGCCATCAGTGCTGTACCATAAACAAAAGGTATACCAAATTGTTGTTCTAAGTTTGAACCTGCACCGGCAAGCATAACAACTCCAAAACTAAATAAAGTAAGGATTAACACAATATCGATAATCCATGATAGTACACGACCGATACCAGGATAATCTGTGATTTTTTTGATGACAATCTTATGGTCATCCGCATTCGTTTTACTACCAGCCCACACTAAAATCATCCCAAAATACCCAAATAGCAACGTCGAAACAATTGCTCCGAATATCCCTAACGTACCAAAACTCGTAAAATATTGTAAGATTTCTTGACCCGATGCGAATCCAGCTCCTACAATTACCCCGATAAATGCACTACTAATTTTTAAAATCTTCTTCATGACTTCCTCCTATTTTTATCGTGAACATTGTCTTTATATTGCATTCCGTTTGAAATTTGTTGTAATATTCAGACATACTTAATATTTTTATTCCCTAATTTTTTTAATATAATTATTTTTCTCATACATTTAGTAAAGAGGAGCATTACATGAATTCTTTTATAGCACTCGATTTTGAAACAGCAAATGGGACTCCAGCTTCAATCTGTAGCGTTGGTATGGTTAAAGTTATCGATAATATGATGACAGAAACTTTCTATACATTAGTTAATCCAGAAACATATTTTAGTGATTCAAATATTCAAGTTCACGGTATTCATCCTGATGACATTCAGGATGTACCGACTTTTGAAACAGTCTATCCCTATATGCTAGATTTTATAGGGGATTTACCAATCGTTGCACATTTTGCTCAGTTTGATATGAAAGTTCTAAACGCTTCGATTAGACGATATCACTTTGATATGCCAACACTTTCCTACTTTTGTTCAGTCATTATGTCACGTGATACGATACAAAATCATAGCTACAGTCTTAAAAATATGATGGCGTATTACAAATTAGATTTCCATGGCCATCATCACGCTTTAAATGATGCGAAAGCATGTGCGATGATTACCGTCAGATTATTAAAGCATTATGAAAGTTTAGAAGATTATTTAAAAACTAAACGCCGCAAGAAATATATTAAAGGCATTAATAATACGACCAAGAAACAAAGTATGTCACGCTATCAACAACAACTCGGAAACATAACGCCGTCATCAGACGTCATTGATAAAAGTCACCCATTCTATAATAAACGTATTGCGATAACGGGTACATTGCATAAAACGAGAAAGAACATCGTTCAATATATTGTTGATCACGGAGGGATTTTTACTGATGACTTAGAGTCAATTGATATTTTTATTAGAGGAAGGCAAAAAACAGATCAACCTTCTAAAAAAGAAGGTATTGTGCGTAATAAGATTGCACTGGGAGATGAGATTATCATTATAAATGATGACAAACTACAGCAATTGATTGCATTTTACGCATCTATAGAATAAACATAAAAAATACGACTACCTTTTGGTAGTCGTATTATCTTTAATTCTCTTCTTTATTGTGTGGCGGTTGACTGGTCGTTCTAATTTATGATCAATCCAGAATAAGAATCCTGCAACTAAAATAATACCGATAAGAGGTAACACTTTAAATCCATGTTCTACTGTTTCCATAATATACATCATAATGAGAAGTGCAGTTATACCAATGATTGCAAATTTAAACTTCATAATACTTCCTCATTTCTAAAGAAAATCATATATCGTTAGATTTTCATACACTTTATATTTTAAATTCCCTACTGAGACCCCAACTAAACGTATATTGTCAAATTTCCCTTTTAGGTCTGTATATAATAACACAGCTGTATTATAAATGGTATCCGCTTGATCCGTAAAGTCTAATAATTTTGTCTGCTTTGTATGCGATTCGAAATCACTTGTTTTTATTTTAACAGTAATCGTGTCACTTACTTGATTTAAATCTTGGAGTTTTTGGGCCACTTTATCAGCATGCGTGCGCATCGTTTGAAGAATAAATGTTTCATCTTGTACATCATGAGAAAACGTTGATTCTTTACCGATAGATTTTCTTACTCGGTCCATATTTATTATGTCAGAACCGATGCCACGTGCTTTTTCGTATAAACTACTGCCCTTTTTACCGAATAACTCAATTAATTCAAGCTCGGTTTTATCTCTTAAATCTTTACCATTCGTGAGTTTTAAACGCATCATTTTTTCTTCAGTTACTTTACCGACACCAGGGAATTCACCAATTGGCAAATCATCTAAAATTGATTGAACATTACCATAATGAATGACCGTTAAACCATTAGGCTTATTCATCCCAGAAGCAATTTTCGCTAAAAATTTATTATAAGACACGCCAGCTGAGCATGTTAGGTTGGTCGCTATCATAATATCACGTTTAATAAAAGCCGCAATTTGACTGGCACCTAAATCTTTACGTACCAGATGTGTGATATCTAAATACGCTTCGTCTAAAGAAACAGGTTGAACAATATCAGTATAGCTTTTAAAAATCGACATAATTTGATTCGATACTTCACGGTATACTTCAAACCGTGGGCTCACGTAATAACCATCTGGACACAATTGATGTGCACGTGCAGTTGGCATGGCACTATGCACACCAAATTTACGTGCCTCGTAACTACATGTTGCAACGACACCACGGTTCCGACTCTTGCCACCGACGATGACAGGTTTACCTTTCAGTTCTGGATTATCTCGCTGCTCAACTTGAGCAAAAAAAGCATCCATATCAATGTGTATAATTCTTCTTTCCATCTCATCACTTCTTCTTTTTACAGTTATCTTTATTATATATGAAAAGTGAGAGAGAAGATAATGAACTGATATCTTACTAAAGATAGAGTGGGCGTATTTCCTATAAAAAAACACAGACCTCTATAAGATCTGTGCTCCAAAAATTATATTATTTCAATCTTTCATCTACACCATATTGAACAGGCACTCCTAAGTGCTCTCTCAAAGTAGTGCCCTCATAATCTTCATGATACACACCACGTTCTTGTAAAATAGGCACAACTTCCTCAACGAAGCGTTCTAAATCTGTTTCGAAAATATCTGGTATTAACCAGAATCCGTCTGCAGCCCCCGCTTCAAACCAATCTGTTAAGTGATCTGCAGTCTCTTTCGCATCTCCTAAAGTTACGGGATGAAAGTCAATAACTGAATGATAAATAATATCGCGTAACGTCCAACCTTCTCTTGCAACTTTCAATACAATTTCAACCCGAGGATCTGAGTATGCATCAATCTCTACTCTATCTAAAAGTTGTGGAGCAATTGGTTTTTCTAAATCTGCTGGTGATAATCGAATACCTAACACCATACTAATGTGTTGTACTCGTTGATAAACTAAGCTTTCATCCATAAATTTTGCATGACGATCAAGCGCTTCTCGTTTATTATCTGCTACAACCGGCATTAATCCAGCAATAAATTTAATCTCATCAGGATTTCTACCTGCATCTATTGCTGATTGACGTAGCGCATTACGTGTTTCAATCCCTTGTTCAATCGTCCATACTTCACCAATCATTGCATTAGCATAACGACCTGCAAATGCAATACTTGCTGGAGAACCACCAGAATGGAAGATTACAGGTTGACCTTGAGGAGATGGTGGCATCGGTAATGCACCATTCGCTTGATGATATTTCCCATTTAAATATACTTTTTTAACTTGATTATAATCAGCAAAGATTCCTTTTTCTTTGTCTGCTTTTAACGCGTCTTTCCCCCAAGTCCCCCAGAAATGTTGTACCATTTCAACGAATTCATAATGACTTTCGTAACGCGCTTGTCTGTCCATTAAAGTAACACCAAAATTTTCAGCTACTTGAGGGCTAGAACCCGTTACAGCATTCCACGCAATACGTCCACCACTCATTAAATCTAACCCTTTAAACTGTCGTGCAACAGTATAAGGATTATTCCATTGTGTATGAACTGTGTTCGCGATACCAATATGCTTTGTTTCTCTTAAAATTGCAGTCGATGTAATAATCGGTTCTAACGTCATACCTGGCACTTCACGATTATCATTAGGTACTGCACCAGGAAAATCACCAATAAATATAAATTGGAATCTACCCTTCTCAGCCATTTGTGCATAACGAATATCTGCATCAATATCTGGATACGTACTAACATTAACTTCTTCACTCATCCAAGCTTTGCCGTTCGCACCAAACGTACCTGTAAATCCTAAACCTAACAACATTTGATTTTTCTTCGTCATAAGTTCTCCTTTATGAGTCACATATTATTTAGTAGCTACATCATAAAGCCTGATTGAATAAAAATCAATTTACATTACTTGTACAAATGTCCTATAAAATTTTTAAATATTCACTTTGATTATCAATTAGAAAAACCCCTAAAGTTAATTTTTAATATTCAACTTTAGAGGTATGTTTATCCATCTTATAGCAGTTATCTTTTTCAATTTTTCCACTCACAAGTTAACCTTATCTTTAAATTCGATTTAGATAACTTATCAATGATCTCTTTTTGGGGAAGATTAATTTCTCCAAGTTTAGTATAACGCCATGAATTTTCTCCATAAAACATAACAATATTATCTCCATTATAAAGAACAATATCACCTATTTGAGTTGTCATTTGCTTGTCATCTACTATATAACTTTTGCCTAATTCCCCGACTTGTTCAAATCCACCGTATTTAGACATCGGTATTACTAAATCATTCTTTTGTACATCCGCATATATATCATGTATTGTGGCATTCTTTTCCCAATTTACATCAACTTCTTCTTCACCGATAAATAATTTCATTTGATTAGCACCTACTAATTTATTTTCTGTTTTTAATAATTTATGTGAAATCTTTTGAGATTCGTTATTTTTATTTTCTTGTTCACTTTGAGAACTGTTTAAATTGCATGAAGATATTATAGAAACTAGACCGAAAACAAATACAAATACAATCACATTTTTAATACACATTTACTATATTAAATAATTATCAAAAAACTTTTGGATTTTATCAAATGGAATTACATTTAAATTATCATATAAATCGACATGACTAGCACCGTCTATTGTTAATAATGCCTTATTATCCGTGAACTTATTTCCATCCATCATATTGTGATAAGCATCCTTACCGAAATAATAACTGTGTGCATTATCTCCGTGGACAATTAACACTGCACTACGTATTTCATTACTGTATTTAAGAATAGGTTGATTCATAAATGACATTGTGCCAATAATATTCCAACCCTCATTTGAATTTAATGATCTTTCATGATATCCTCGATCAGTTTTATAATACGCATGATAGTCTTTTACAAAATCAGGTGCATCTTCAGGCAGTGGGTCAATCACACCACCCGCTCGACTATATTGTTTATTAAGGAAGTTCTCTGTTCTTTCTTGATTAAGACTCACTTTCTTTTGATATCTTGCTTCTTCACTATCCTCTGAATCAAAATATCCATTTGCATTGACTCTTGTCATATCATACATAGTAGAAACTAACGTTGCTTTAACTCTTGTATCAATACTAGCCGCATTGAGTGCCATGCCTCCAAAACCACATATACCAATGATTCCAATTCTTTCAGCATCTACATTTTCTTGAATAGATAAGAAATCAACTGCCGCTTGAAAATCTTCTGTATTGATGTCAGGTGACGCCATATATCTTGGCTGACCACCACTTTCTCCGGTAAATGATGGATCAAACGCTATTGTTAAATATCCTCTCTCTGCCATAATTTGCGCATAAAGACCACTTGACTGTTCTTTTACAGCACCAAATGGGCCAGATACTGCAATCGCTGGTAATTTCCCTTCAAATTGATTTGGCATAAACAAATCTGCAGCAAGTTCAATACCATAACGATTTGTAAATGTTACTTTGCGATGCGTGATTAAATCACTCTTTTTAAATACTTTATCCCACTCGTTCGTTAATGTTAATTTTGTATTTTGCATATTAATCCTCCTAGTATTAACTTTCTAATTTTGTTATGATACAATCATTCTAAAACCTAAACCTAACTTTAGGTCAACTGTTTTGGAGGAATTTATGTTGTATACAATAGGACAAGTATCAAAAATGTATAATTTGCCGATATCTACGCTACGTTATTATGATAAAGAAGGACTTTTTCCTACACTCGAAAGATCGAATGGTATCAGAAAATTTAGTGCTGTTGAAATTGAAGGATTAAATGTAATTGAGTGTTTAAAGCATTCAGGCTTAGAAATTAAAGATATAAAGCAATTTATGCAGTGGTGTGAAGATGGATCTTCTACATATCCTCAAAGAAAGCAACTTTTTGATGATAATAAAATTCGTTTAGAAAATGAAATAAAGAAACTCGAAAAGCACCTTGCCATGCTTAAATTCAAAAGTTGGTATTATGAACAAGCCATTCAAGATGGCAATGAAGAAAAATTAAATACGATGATTCCTAATTGTCTACCTGAGGATATCAAGGAAATTTACGACTTAGCCCATTAATTATCGGATTGCAATATTTATAGTAATGTTCTATAAAATCCCAAAAATAAAAAGCCTTGTTGCCAAGGCTTTTTATTGTATATTCAATTACTTCGTAAGTCTAACTACGACCTCGGTATGTGCTGTTTGAGGGAACATATCGACTGGTTTTACTGTTTCAATCTTGTAACCTGCATCTGCAAATTTACGACAGTCACGGGCACATGTTGATGGGTTACAACTCACGTAAACAATCTTTTTAGGATTTTGCGCAATTAACGTTTGAATAAACTCATCGTCTAATCCTTTACGTGGTGGATCGACTAAAGCAACATCAAACTTAACGCCTTCTTCGCTCCACTTCGGTAAGATTTCATCTGCTGCACCCGTTTCAAAACGTACATTTTCAATGCCATTCATTTTCGCATTTTGTTTCGCCATCTTAATTGATTCATGGACGATTTCCATCGCGTAAACTTGTTTCGCTTGTTTCGCTAATGCTAAAGAGATTGTACCGATACCACAATACGCATCCAACACTGTTTCAGTACCGTTCAAATCAGCCGCCTCTAATGCTAATTTATATAATTCTTCTGCTTGCGGTGTATTCACTTGGAAGAATGAGTTTGGTGATACTCTAAAGTCTAAACCTAACATCTTGTCCGTGTAGTATGGTGTGCCGTGTAATACTGTATTGTTACGGCCTAGAATCACATTGCCTTCTTGATTATTGAAGTTTAATACAACACTTTCAACGTTATCAATTGTATTTACAATATCATGTGTAATTGATTCGATATTTTGTAGACGCTTTTTATTTGTCACTAATATAATCATTAATTGACCCGTATAATGTCCAAGTTTCACAACGATATGTCGTACTTCTCCATTATGATTACGCTCGTTATAAGGTACAACATCATATTTACGTAAAATATCTCTTACTTTCACAATTGCTTCATCAATCGCTTTATGTTGAATATAGAAATTCTCAACAGGCACTAGTTGATGACTGTTCTTTCTGAAGAATCCTGTTTCAAGCATACCGTTCACTGATCTTACTGGAATTTGCGCTTTATTACGATATTCGTAAGGTACTTCCATGCCAATTGTTTCAGCAACTTTAATATTTTTAAATTTCCCTAAACGTTCAAACGCACTTTCAACTAAATGCTGTTTGAATTTAAGTTGTGCTTCATATGATAGATGTTGTAATGTCATCGTACCAATTTGGCGTCCAACGATATCTTTCTCTGCCACACGGTCTGGGCTTTGTGTTTGAATTGATACTAGACGAGCAAATCCAAAATTTTTACCGACTTTCATTACTTTGATTGTAACGTCTTCACCTGGTAAAGCGCCTTCAACGAAAAATGGATAATCATCAATCTTAACGACACCTGCTCCTTCGTGTGTTAAATCTACTACTGTCCCTTGTAATTCGTCATTCTTGTTAAAGTTAATTTGTTTCATATTTTCTCCTAATAGTTTATTTCAAAATATTGATAATATACAAATATTTTGAGGGTGATGCAGAGATTTGTCCTATCCTCGCATTAATGATGTATTCATTTCGTATATTAAATAGTCCTCATCGTACTCATTTGTTGCTGTAATGCCCGGCTGTAAGTACTTAGCACCTTTTGGGCTTGATTTAAATTTAAATATGCCATTCTGTAAGAACGTAAATGGTCTCGTCGGCTCAAAGTCCATACCGTTCGACTTTATATATTCAATAATGATTTGCCTTATTTCAATATCATCTAATTGTATTTTTGTAACTGACGTATCATTTAATATTGGACAAAAGTTTGTACGATAATCTGTCGTTAATACAGTAAACTGTTGTTCATCGGTTACAGGTTTATTTAAATAGGTTAAATCGTTAATACGATACGTGTCATTTATTTTCTCACCTACATTACTGTACCTTGCTTCTTGAGATAAGTCTATACAATAGTTTAATTCATAGAAGATATCCATGTTGTAACTTGGGAATCCTGGCGCAGTTGATTTGTTATCTTTAACTATGTATGCGCTACCTATCTTGTTATAGCAAGAAACACTCCATTCTACCCATTCTCGTAACACTCGACCGGAAATATTTACAGCTGATATTTTATTTGGAAAGCGATATATGTTTAGTGCATCTTTTAACGTTAATTCTCCGCTTTCGATATCAATATAATCATTCACACCGTCTCTACCTGCTTTAATTGGCGCACTTGTAGATATAATATTGGAGCTTGCCAATTTCAACTGATTACCTTCAATCAATTGATTTAGCGCAAATTTTCCAGCTTTTGCTATGACTTCAACAGCTGTGCTTGTTCCAACTTGAGCAAAGTAACTTTCATGATGACGTGATGTTTCACCGATTGGGCGTTTCACGTACTCAAGAACCCCATCGTGCGCACTCTGATTCACATCAACTAAATGCGTATTAATTTCCACGTCACTTGATTTTAATTCAATAACACTGCTTTTTCCGTTTATAACTTTAAATCCATCATCTGACTTCTCGAGTTCTAAATCAATACGTCCTAAATGACTGGCAAAGCACATCGGTTGAACCCCATATGCATGAAAGACCTTTCCAATTTCAGCATCCACTTCAGCAATACCTTCATAATCAGGGCCAGGGAATTGTTGATGGGTATGACCAAAAACAAAGGCATCAACCGCTTCAATTTGTGCTAAACGGTAAACTTGATTCTCAATACCTCGCATTTCTACAAGTTGTTCTTGATCTAATCCTGTATGCATTAAGGCAATGACAATGTCACAGCCTTGTGCTTTCAATTGGTTACTATATTGAAAGAGTGCATCGTACATATCTTCAACGATGACGCGATCCGTTAAATGTTCTTCATCCCACATCATAATTTGTTCTGGCACAACACCTGTAATCCCAATCTTCACTGTTGTTCCATCATTGAATGTCTTTTCCACCGTATGGAATGGCGAAACAACAAAATCACCATTGATATACTTTACATTACAATTCACTAATGGAAATATTGCTTGCTTATATGCTTCATCCAAATATTCTAAACCATAATTAAATTCGTGATTCCCAAGCGTTCCTGCATCATAACCTATTTCATTCATCATATTAATTGATGGGTGTATGTCTGGAATTACTTCTACGGCGTAATCGGCCATGATATTACCTTGTAATATATCACCATTATCCACAACAACAGTTGCAATACCTTGTTGCTCATTATCAGCTTTGAGCGACTCAATCATACTACCTGCTAGTATTAAACCATTGATTTTCATTTCACTTTCTAAAAAATAGTCATACAAACTAATATGACTATGAGTATCCGTTGTTGCTAAAATCGATAATTTATACATATGTGCGCCACCTTTCACTCTTCATTTTATTAGAAATTGAAATGATTGTCACATTTCACCCTTTCGATTAATCTCTTAAATTACGGGTATGGAAACAAAAAAGGAGTGAGGAAATGTATAACGATTTAACAGGGAAGGTCGCAATTATTACTGGTGGTGCTTCTGGTATTGGTAAAGCTACCGCGATTCGATTTGCTAAAGAAGGCATTAATGTTGTCATTAATTATCGTTCTCGAGAAGACGAAGCTAATGAATTAGTTAAGGTTGTTAAAGCTATTGGTGTAGATGCTATTGCTATTCAAGCTGATACAACAAATAAAAATGAAATGGAGCATTTAATTAAAGAAACAATAAATCAATTCGGCGCATTTCATATTATGGTGAATAATGCTGGGGTGCAATCTGATATTCCAAGTCATACAATGTCGATAGAAGAATTTGATAAGGTTATTGATGTAAATTTACGCGGAACATTTATTGGTTGTCAACTCGCTCTTAACCACTTCATGGAACGAAAATTCAAAGGAACCATTATAAATATTTCAAGTGTACATGAAATTATTCCATGGCCTCACTATGCACATTACAGTGCTAGCAAAGGTGGCGTGAAGTTAATGACACAAAGCTTAGCCTTAGAATACGCACGTGTACAAATCAGAATAAATAATATCGCACCAGGGAGTATTAACACACCTATTAATGCGGAGAACTTTAAGACACCTGAAGATAAAAGAGATGCGGATTTATTCGTACCGATGGGATATGTTGCTGAACCTGAAGAAATCGCAAGTGTCGCAGCATTTCTAGCAAGTAAAGAAAGTAAGTATATTACTGGCCAAACGATTGTAGCTGACGGAGGTCTGAGTCTATATCCCTCACACCGTAATTTTGAATATGATACATTATTAGAAGAATTTACGGATGAAATTTAGTCTATTAAACGCATACTTCAGCACACTTTACGTATCAACAAATTCATTCAAAAAAACTCGGACGAATCGTATAATCGTTTCGTCCGAGTTTTTTTGCGATAAATTGTACGCATGCTTTATTCTTCTAATTCATTCTCATACTGCGTTTTTATTTCATGCTTCTTATCAGGATGAATAATATCTAACTGACTATAAACATTAATATGACGTTCTAAATTAATAAAGTGTGCTGGTAATATACCACCAAATTCTCCATCCACATTTAATTGTACTTTTTCGAAACTAGATACTTTAATATCTTTAGCTTTTACAAAATGAACTTTCGGGTGCTTAATATGGTCACCACGTGAAGCGAGTGAGAAAATATGGCCGAATTCAGCAAAGTTCACTTTTTCTAAAAAGAGTAACGTAAAGTTCCCGTCATTAATTGATGCGTCTGGTACTAACTTTTCGAAACCACCAACAGAATTCGTTAATCCAATTAAGAATAACATCACTTCTCCACTGAAAACTTCTCCATCATACTCAATACGAATATCCGTTGCTTTAATCTCAGGTAACATTTCAAGGCCTTTAATATAGTATGCTAATGGACCTAATACTGTTTTAAGTTTGCTCGGTGCTTCGTAACTGACTTCAGTTATTTTTCCACCTCCGGCAATATTAATAAAATAACGGTTATTCATCTTACCGACGTCAACTGGTACTGTATTCCCTTCGACGATAACATCAACCGCTTGCAAAATATCTTTCGGAATGAGTAACGCACGACCAAAGTCATTGACTGTACCCATTGGAATCACCCCAATATTCGGACGATATTCTTGTTCAGCAATACCGTTAATAACTTCGTTAATCGTGCCATCTCCACCAGATGCAATAACTAAATCAAAGCGCTCTTCTACGGCTTGTCGTGCTGCTTGAATAGCGTCACCTTCCGCCTTAGTAGCGTATGCACTTGTTTCATAGCCTGCATCCTCTAATTTTATTAGTACATCAGCTAAAGATTTCTTAAATAGCTCCCTGCCTGATGTTGGGTTATAAATAATTCTCGCTCTTTTCCTCAAAAAGCACACCACCTAATTCTTATCTTTTAATAATCCGCGATCTTTAAAATAGATCCTAATTAAGATGAAGGTTACAACCACGATGCATACCTGTACACCTTTAGTATAATATTCATTGCTTTGTACTGTTGGTGACATTAATACCATCATCAATGCCATATTAATTGCTACTAAAATAATATAAATTATGACGTTTTTCATTATCTTCTTCTTCCACCAAAAATGTTTCTAACAATTTCACGGCCGATTTGACGGCCGACACTAGTTAGTACGCTCGTCGCTACTTTTTGTAACTCCGACTTTGGCTTTCTTTTTTCAGCTTTTACAGTTTTTGCTTCAAGTTTTTCTTGATCAGCTTTTGCTTTCTCAGCTGTTACTTGTGTAAATTTTTGTTGTAATAATTCATACGCACTTTCACGATCAATTGCTTTTCCATATTTCGCTTGATAAGGATTTTGATTTAAAATAGTTTGTTTCACTGATGCATCAATCACACCAATCTTACTTTCTGGTGGGCGAACAAAAGCACGCTGTACGATATTTGGTTGACCGTCTTCATTTAAACAAGAGATTAATGCTTCTCCCGTTTTTAGCTCACCAATAACAGTTGCAACATCTAGTTCAGGGTTCTGTCTGAATGTTTCAGAAGCACTTTTCACTGCCTTTTGATCTCTTGGTGTAAATGAACGGAGTGCATGTTGGACACGGTTTCCAAGTTGTCCTAAAACTTCATCAGGTAAATCAATAGGGTTCTGGGTGATAAAATAAACGCCTACCCCTTTAGAACGTACTAAACGGACCACTTGTTCAACTTGAGTTACAAATGATGAAGGTGCATCTTTAAATAACAGATGCGCTTCATCAAAGAAGAATACCAGTTTAGGCTTATCCATGTCACCCACCTCAGGAAGTTCTTCAAACAATTCTGTTAGTAACCATAATAAAAATGTTGAATATAATACTGGCTTAGTAAATAGATTATTTGCCATTAATACATTAATAATACCTTCACCTTCAGGGCTCACTTCCATGAAATCGCTTAAGCTCAGTGCTGGTTCACCAAAGAACGTTTCCGCACCTTGTGTTTCAAAAGAAAGTAATTTACGTTGAATTGCACCAACAGATTGTTTCGTAATATTACCGTATTGACTACTATAAGTAGATGCATTATCCGCCATATCTTTTAAAAGTGCCTGAAGATCTTTCAAATCTAGTAATAATAATCCATTGTCGTCACTAATCTTAAATGCAATATCTAATATCCCAGATTGCGTTTCATTCAATTCAAGCAAGCGTGCTAATAACATAGGGCCCATTTCAGAAATCGTTGCTCTCACAGGTGCACCATCTATACCAAAGATGTCCCAAAGACGTACAGGGTAACTTCTCGGATTGTAATCCGTAATATTTAGGTCTGTTAAACGTTGTTGAATCTTATCATTCACAGTCATTGGCTCAGCAATACTTGCTAAATCACCTTTTATATCAGCTAAAAAAACAGGTATGCCAGACTTAGAAAATTGTTCAGCAAGTACTTTTAACGTAACCGTCTTCCCTGTCCCTGTAGCACCTGCAATTAGGCCATGGCGGTTCGCCATTTGAAGTTGTAATGTTATATCGTTTAGATTTTTTGCTATATTTACGGATGCCATCATTATCCCTACCTTTTTTCTATTAACATGATTACTTTTTATTTTACAGTAAACTGTATATTATGCAATTTTGACATAAAAAAAAAGGCTAAGCATGTTCAATGCATTAACCTTACTTTGTATTATACCAACGTAGTGCTTTTTCTTCTAATTTAGAAATGTAATCATTTTTAGCCATTTTATAAGTGTTGAAATCATTTCTATACTGTACTGCTCGTTTCATTTTAAACTTTGCATAAGCTAGACGCTCAAATTTGTGTTCACGTAAATAATCTCTGAATGCTAATCGTCTTGTAATCGCATCAAAATTTGTACGTTCTATCATCATCACATAAAAAGTCAGCTGATTTTTCTTTGCAACGAAAAGCCTACAATTGTCATGAGTGAAATTGTTTGCATCAACTTCTTTATATCCGATGGCTTCCATCTTGTCTGTATAAAGACTTACATGTGATAAAGTTTTTACGATTGGTAATATATCTATTGTCTTATTACCAGGTAAATCTTTCACTGAAGTACTTCCGTAATGATGAAGCTCAACAATTTCGTTTCTAAAGATTTCAATCAGTTCTTTTGCCTCATGAATGAAAATCTGATGATAATCTTTTTCGTTCCACGGCGTATAATCAATCATAAATATCCTCCGATTCGGGAAATGACACCTTCGACACTTATATATAGAGATATTTTACCATAATTATTGTATAATTACTATCTCATTTTAATCATTTTCCATTTTGTAAAGCACGCAATTTAATATTTTGCATTCTTTTTTAATATTTTATTTTATTAATATACCAATTATTTATTAATCTTATGTAAATTTTGTAATGAATATGTATATTTTATTGTATGTTGCCAATTATGTTTACTTATTATATCCTATTAGAACAGCTTTAAACTTAAAATTATTTATAATTTATGTCATAATGCGATTAAGAGTGGGTATAATATCAAAGAAAATTTTATCATTCAACACTTGTATGTATAAATTTTCATGTTTTTTTGTTACTATATTAATATTGAAGAAAGATGGAGGATATATTCGCAATGAAGAATTTATTATTTTGGCTTTATATTATTGCAGCGCTTATTCTAATTGCCGTTGGTTATACATTTTGGGAAACTCGTGTAACGGATTCTGAAGCGCAAGAAAAATCAATCTCAACTCAAAGTGGTAAAGATTATTACGCAGACCAAGACAAAACAACTAAAAAAGAAGTAAAAAAAGACACAAGCAAAAAACCAAACGCAAACCTATTTAAAAACAAAACATTTCAGTCAATTTATAATGAGGCAGTAAAAGATAAGAAAGTAATGAATATTACTCTTGTCAGCACTCCTTACCAAACATCAGATGAAAATACAACAGTTAAAGATGAATTAGAGTATTCGACAGATGACCATATTAAAATTAATGAAGTAGAAGTTTCGAGCTCGTCTTCATCAGTTAGTATGGATAAAATCAACAAAACGAAACCAGATTTAATTATCTTAGATTCATTAACATTAAATGACTTTTCTGAAGATGTTTCATCAAATGATCATATTGCAACAATTGAAAGTATTTACACAACTGCAAGTAATGATGATACACCTGTAGTTATCGTTGGAACGCGACCTGAATATAATGATTCAGATTTCGCGAAATACCAACAGGCCGAAGAAGAATACTTTGGTTCACAAAACAACGAGTTCTTCTACGTAAATCAATCAAGTAAATGGCCAAATAATAAAGCTATTGAAGATTATTATAGTGTTGAAGATGGATTACTAACTGAACGTGGAGTTGCTAGATGGGTAACATCAATTTCAGATTACTTATTTAATGAGAAAACTGAAGAATAAAAACTTAAGAGATCAGTACAGAAGTGTTCTGACACAAATAAAACCGAAAGAACTAATAAATCACTCCTTGATTTATAGTTCTATCGGTTTTTGTTTGTAACAACTTCTCTTTTCGCAGTTTACGCTCAAAATTAGAAGAGGATTAATAATGTGGATTTTCAAGCTTTCTTATGTTTTTTTCCAGTTTGCATACATCTTAATGCTCGTTCGAATGCCTCTCTAAAACAAGCCAAAGAACTTCTTCTTTTTCTTTGTTGACTTTTCAACTTTATCTTCTTTTTCTACTTCAATCGGACTAACGTAACGAATTGATTCTCCGTTTAATACTTTTCTTGCATTTTCTTTATAACGATTAACCGCTTCTTCACCATATTTCGCTGCAATCACATCATAAGCTTCATTCATATAATAATTTCTAGAAGTTATATTGTGTGCATCACTGGCAACGATATGAATCATGCGATGATCCATCATCATTTCAGCACATTTTTTACTAAATTCACCTAACTGGCCACAAACTACGCCTGCAGTCACCTGTGCTAATGCACCGAGCTCAATTAACTCAGCTAATTTATTAGGATTCTTTTGAAGCTCAGAATTACGTTCAGGATGCGCAATAATCGGAATATACCCATCTAAAGCCATCTTCGTAAACAACTGCTCCGTAAAGATTGGTACTTCATGTGAAGGGAATTCTATTAAAACATACGGACTACCTTCGCTTAAGGCCAATGCTTGTCCATTCTTTAAGTCTTCAACTACATCTCCGTATATTCTCACTTCTTGACTCGCATGGACTTTTATAGAAATGCCTTCAGCTTTAATGATTTCATTTACTTCCTCAGTTAAAGCTTTAACTTTTGGTCCAAAATTCTCATAAACCCCAATCTTATGGTGTGGTGTCGCTATGATGTCTGTGATTCCTTCAGCTTCCGCTGCTCTTGCCATATCAATGGTATCTTCTTTTGTTTGTGCCCCATCATCAATACCAAATAATATATGGTTATGAATATCAATCATCGTATTCTCTCCTCATCTCTAGTTCATTAAAATAATAGTATCAATATGATAATAAATGTCAATTAAATTCCGTTAATATCATCATCTATTTTATCCTTAATTTTATAATAAAAACTCTAAAAATAGGGCACAAACGCCTTAATTTTAGAGTTTTATTTTATATATTTGTTTATCTTTTTTCTAATTCTTCTTTAAGAATTTTATTAACCATTTGTGGATTTGCTTGACCTTTAGAAATCTTCATTATTTGTCCTACTAAGAAGCCAGTCGCTTTCCCTTTACCATTTTTAAAATCTTCGATAGATTGTGGATTATTATCTAAAGCTTCTGTAACGAACGCTTTTAATTGTTCTGGATCAGAAATTTGCACTAATCCTTGCTCTTCCATAATTACTTTTGGTGCTTTTCCAGATTCTACAGTATCTGCAAAGACTTTTTTCGCGATTTTCGATGAAATTGTTCCGTCAGCCAATAATTTCACCATTTCAGCCAAGTTTTCAGGTGTTAATTTTGTTTCATGTAATTCTTTTTGATTTTTATTTAAATATTCGTTTACTCCACCCATTAACCAGTTAGAAGAAAGTTTAGCATCTGCATCTAAAGATATCATCTTCTCGAAGAAATCTGACATTTCTTTTGTTAATGTTAATACGTGTGCGTCGTATGCTGGTAAGCCGAATTCAGCAACATATTTCGCTTTTCGTTTGTCAGGTAATTCAGGAATTGACGCACGTACACGCTCTTTCCAAGCTTCATCTATAAATAATGGTACTAAATCTGGTTCTGGGAAGTATCTATAATCATCTGAACCTTCTTTAACACGCATCAGAATTGTCTTACCTGTAGATTCGTCAAAACGACGTGTTTCTTGAAGGATTTCTCCCCCATTAAGTAATACTTCTTCTTGACGTTTAACTTCATGCTCTAAACCCTTTTTTACGTAAGAGAAAGAGTTTAAGTTCTTAAGTTCAGCTTTCGTACCAAATTTCTCTTGTCCTATTGGACGTAATGAAATATTGGCATCACAACGTAACGATCCTTCTTCCATACGTACATCAGATACACCAGTATATTGGATGATTGCTTTTAACTTTTCTAAGTAAGCATACGCCTCTTCAGGTGTACGAATATCTGGCTCAGATACAATTTCAACTAATGGTGTCCCTTGACGATTCAAATCGACTAATGAATAACCATCTTTATGGCTTAATTTACCTGCATCCTCTTCCATATGCAGACGCGTAATACCGATACGCTTTGTTTCGCCATTGACTTCGATATCGATATATCCATTCTCACCAATAGGCTCATCAAATTGTGAAATTTGATAAGCTTTCGGATTATCTGGATAAAAATAGTTTTTACGGTCGAATTTAGTTGATGTTCTAATATCCATATTTAATGCCATTGCAGCACGCATTGCCCAGTCAACTGCCGTTTTATTTACAACAGGTAAAACACCTGGATATCCTAAATCAATCACGTTAACGTTTGTATTTGGTTCTGCTCCGAAATGCGCAGGAGAAGCCGAAAACATTTTTGATTCTGTTTTAAGTTCTACGTGGACCTCAAGTCCGATTACTGTTTCAAAATGCATAGTAAATTCTCCTTATAATGATTGATAGCGTTCTGACATATTAAATACTTGTTCGTAGTTATATGCAACGTTGTATAATAATTTTTCGTCAAATGGTTTACCGATTAATTGCAAGCCAATTGGACGTCCATTTGCTTCACCACATGGTACTGAAATTGATGGCAGACCTGCTAAGTTAATTGGAATTGTTAAAATATCATTTGCGTACATAGTTAATGGATCATCAATTTGAGCGCCTAAATCAAATGCGACAGTAGGAGCAGTTGGTCCAACAATCACATCATAATCAGCAAAGATACGTTCAAAATCTTGTTTGATTAATGTACGTACTTTTTGAGCTTTTTTGTAATAGGCATCGTAGTACCCTGAACTCAATGCATATGTACCTAACATAATACGACGTTTAACTTCATCGCCAAATCCTTCTTGACGTGTTTTCTTATATAATTCTTCTAGATTCTTTGCACCTTCTGCTTGATAACCGTAACGGATACCATCAAATCGTGCTAAGTTTGCTGAAGCTTCACTTGAAGAAAGAATATAATATGTTGCAACTCCATATTTAGAATTTGGTAATGAAACCTCTGAAATTTCAGCGCCCATTTTCTCAAGTTCTTTAATTGCATTTTGAACTGACGTACGTACTTCAGCTGATACACCTTCACCTAAATATTCCTTAGGCACAGCTACACGTAACCCTTTAATATCTTCTTCAATTGTAGAAGAAAAATCAACATCTTCAACAGGTGCACTTGTTGAATCCATATTATCGTGACCTGAGATGATTTCTAACACTTTAGCGTTATCTTTAACGTTTCTTGTAATCGGCCCGATTTGGTCAAGTGAAGACGCAAAGGCAACTAAACCAAAACGAGATACTCGACCGTAAGTTGGTTTCATACCTACAACCCCACAGTATGAAGCTGGTTGACGAATAGATCCACCTGTATCACTACCTAAAGAAAATGGTACTAAACTCGCTGCAACCGCAGCTGCACTACCACCAGATGAGCCGCCAGGAACTGCGCTGTGGTCAAATGGATTTACTGTTTTTTTGTAGAATGAATTCTCTGTAGAACCACCCATAGCGAATTCATCCATATTTAATTTACCGACGATAATTCCATTCTCTGCATTTAATTTATTCATTACTGTCGCATCATATACCGGATTAAATCCTGTTAAGATTTTCGATGCACAAGTCGTTTCTAATTCTTTTGTAACAATGTTGTCTTTAATTCCCATAGGAATACCAAAAAGTTTCCCGGTAGGTTCTTGATTATCCATCGCTTTCGCTTTATCCATTGCAACTGCTTCATCTAAAGCTAAAAAAGAATTAATCGTTGCATCATGTTGTTTTATATTATTAAATGTTTCTTCAATTAATTCAGAAGGTTTAACTTTCTTCTCTTGAATCAATTTTGTTAAATTTTCTATAGATTCATATCTTAATGACATTTGTTATTCTCCTCCGTCTAAAATCGATGGCACTTTAAATTGACCCGCTTCAGTGCTACGTGCATTCTTTAAAATTTCTTCTTGCGTTAAGCTCTTATTTGCAACGTCTTCACGCAATACATTTTGAAGATCTAATACGTGGAATGTTGGCTCAACATTCTCTGTATCTACCTCTTCTAATTGATCTGCAAAGTTTAGAATTGCTTCTAATTGTGAGCTAAACTTTGATGCTTCTTCTTCAGTGATTTCAAGACGTGCTAAATGTGCAACGTGCTTCACTTGCTCGGTTGTAACTTTTGACATGAATATATTCCTCCTGAACTTTGTATCATCCTTAGATTTTATCAAATTTTCGGGGAAAAATCTAAAATTATTAAAATATATCTATGAAAACGCTTTAATAAAGCTTATAATTTAGTTGTACAAATATTCTGATTTAAAGTATTAAATGATAAAAGGGGGAAAATTAATGTTTTTATTAGGAAATACGTTTCAAAACGTCAAGATTGAAGCAACTTGGATGACGTATGTGATGATTGCTGTATATTTTTTAATTCTTTTAGGGATCGGTTATTATGCTTACAAACAATCAACAAGTACGTTAGATGAGTACATGCTTGGTGGACGTAATTTAGGCCCGTTAATAACAGCATTATCAGCAGGTGCTGCTGATATGAGTGGATGGATGTTAATGGGATTACCAGGATCTGTTTATTCGACGGGTATTTCCGCAGCTTGGATTGCAATTGGATTAACTTTTGGAGCATGGCTAAACTACATTTTAGTTGCACCACGTTTACGTGTTTATACAGAACTTGTAGATAACGCAATTACAATTCCTGACTACTTTGAAAAGCGTGTGAGCGATCATACACGCATTCTAAAAATTATTTCAGGTTTAGTTATTGTTGTGTTCTTTACGCTTTATACACATGCCGGAATGGTATCTGGTGGCGTATTATTTGAAAGTGCATTTGGATTAAACTATCATGTTGGATTAATCTTAACTGCAGGTATTGTAATTCTTTATACTTTATTTGGTGGATATTTAGCAGTTTCACTTACCGACTTTTTCCAAGGAGTCATCATGTTAATTGCGTTAGTACTTGTACCTATCGTAGCGATTACAAAATTAAATGGATTAGAAGTATTTGATACAGTTGCAGAATTGAAACCGACTAACTTAGATATCTTTAAAGGAACAACGACTGTTGGTATTATTTCTTTACTTGCTTGGGGATTAGGATACTTCGGACAACCACATATTATCGTTCGCTTTATGTCAATTAAATCTCATAGAATGTTACCAGCTGCACGTCGTATTGGTATCTCTTGGATGACAATATCATTAATTGGTGCTGTTGTAACTGGTCTAGTTGGGATTGCATTTGTTAATCAATCAGGCACAAAATTAGATAACCCAGAAACAATTTTCGTTGTCATGAGTCAAGTACTCTTCCACCCATTAATTGCAGGTTTCTTCTTAGCAGCAATTCTAGCGGCTATCATGAGTACAATTTCTTCACAATTACTCGTAACAAGTTCGGCATTAACACAAGATTTCTATATGTTATTCACGAAATCAAACTTACAAGATAAATCTCGTGAGAAAGAGTTTGTAATGATCGGAAGACTTTCAGTTTTATTAGTAGCTATCATTGCAGGTGCTATTGCCTGGAGCCCAAATGATACAATCCTTAACTTAGTCGGAAATGCTTGGGCAGGATTTGGTGCAGCATTTGGACCACTCGTTTTACTATCATTATACTGGAAAGGTTTAACAAAACACGGTGCGATTACTGGTATGGTATTAGGATCAATTACCGTTATATTCTGGATTTTGATGAAATCACATGGCGGAATATTCGAATACTACGAAATCATTCCTGGATTCATAATCAGTTTCGTATCAACTGTATTAGTGTCTATGGTTACACCGAAACCAGAACAACGTATTATTGATGAATTTGATGAAATGAAACGTATTGTTAGAAGTTAATAATAAAATAAACCCACAAGCAATGTTGTAGTGTTATTGCTTGCGGGTTTATTTATTTTATTGTCTATATACGTGTATTGTCGGTTCATTATCACCTTTATTTTTCACTATTAACGCTAAAGGTTTATCGTTATCAACGATTGAGATTTCTACGTTATCAACTTGTCTAAAATTCTTCATCGCTAGGTCAGCAATATATTGCGTAACCCCAACAACTTCAGCTTTACCAAAATAATCAAGTGGTACATTAATATTTAATTCTTTAATAGAATCATTTACAAAGTAACCCGTTCCTATTGATTGTGTAAAGTTCGGAAAGTATGTTTGTAATTGATCATTAAATTGTCTATAGTCATTATTTAATTTTTCATTTAATTTATCTGCTTCAGTTGAAGGTAATAACACGTACTTTTCTTTAATCGGCTTCCATTTTCCAATTTTTTTACTATTCTCTTCACTCACAGCATACGAAACAAAGTTCCCTGGGGTAATACTTTCAGCTGACGATTGAATAAAGATAGCAATTGTTATTGGTATACCTTTCAGCTCTTCTTTCACGCGTAACCTAGACAATATTTCTTCAGCCATAATCTTACCTTTTTTCTCAACTTCTTCTTTATCTAATTCTTCACTATATACTTCACCGAAATCTTCTTTTTGGTAATAATAAACACTGTTCATTGCAAGACCTATCGTCATACCAGAAATTTTCTCGCGTTTTGCATCAGATTCTGTAAAATAATCCTGTTCGATAATATGTGACAAATAGGCAGGTGACTCTTTTGCGATTTTTGTAGGATTTGTTTCACCTTTATGCGACGGATTTAAACCGAAGTTTGCATATGCATTTTTTTCAATCCGTTCATCTTTATCCATCTTATCAATTTCAGCTTTTGTGTACTGTGGTTCTAGATAACTTTCTACTGCATTCTTCGTTAATAATTGTCCGTCTCTATATAAATATTCATCCGGTGAGAATACATTCTTACTGATACGTAAAAGGCCTGTTTCAAATGCTTCTCCGTTATAACTGCTCGACATATTTGTACTCGTTAAACCACGTGCCTGACTTTCTTTGAATGGTAATAACGTTCTAAAATAATCGTTTGATATTTGAATATCTGTGGCAATTTGCTTTTCTTCTTTTTCTTTTGTTTGTTGATTGGATGTTGTATCAGCATTTGAACAACTCGCTAAAATGATCGTCGATAATACTAAATAGCCTAATCGTTTCATCTTTTTCTCCTAACTATTATTACTTCAGTGCATCTATCATCATGGTCTCATTCCATACTTCTATACCTAAAGATTCCGCTTTTGCTAACTTGCTTCCTGCATCTTCTCCTGCAATCACTAAGTCTGTCTTCTTTGTCACAGAACTCGTTACTTTCGCACCTAAATTAGATAGTGCTTTTGTAGCATCTCCTCGTGACATAACACTTAACTTTCCTGTTAATACAATCGTCTTATTACCGAATACAGGATGAATCTCAATATTTTCTTTTTTTTGTCCATTATAACGCATATTCACACCACTTGCTGCAAGCTTATCGATTAATTTAATAATATCTTCATTTTGCATATAAGTTACTAATGACTGCGCCATTTTGTGCCCTATATCATCAATCTCAGTTAACTCTTCTATTGTAACAGATTTTAAGCGTTCCATTGTATGATATTCTTGAGCTAATATTTGACTTGCCTTCGCACCTAAATGACGAATTCCCAGACCAAAGAGTAATCGTTCTAATGAATTTGATTTCGATGCTTCAATCGCAACTAGTAATTTATCTACTTTCTTTTCACCCATTCGATCAAGAGGCAAAAGTTGTTCTCGTTCTAAATTATAAATATCTGCTACATCATTGATAATCTCTTCTTGATATAAACTTTGAACGATTCGTTCACCTAGACCATCAATATTCATCGCTGTCCTTGAGACGAAATGAATAACGCCTTCTACAAGCTTTGCATCACATTTCGGATTGATGCAACGGAGTGCTACTTCATCTTCTATACGCACGAGTTCATGACCACAAGATGGACAAACTTCAGGCATATGATATACTTCTGTACCTTCTGGTCGACGTTCTAATACAACACGAACAACTTCAGGAATAATTTCACCTGCTTTTCGAATGACGACTGCATCTCCAATACGGATATCTTTTTCGTGAATTAAATCTTCATTATGAAGAGAAGCACGTCCAACAGTTGTACCCGCGACACTAACAGGTTCTAAAATTGCAGTTGGCGTGACAACACCTGTTCTACCTATTGATAATTCAATATCATTTAAAGTAGTCACAACTTCTTCTGCTGGAAATTTATAAGCAATTGCCCATTTTGGTGATTTCGCTGTAAAGCCCAATTCATCTTGCTTCGCTAAATCATTCACTTTAATGACAATCCCATCAATATCATAATCCAAGTCGTTACGTTTTTCTGTCCACGATTGAATATATTCAAACACTTCCTCCATATCTTTACATAAACGACGTTCCGGGTTTGTCTTAAAGCCAATGTCATCTAAACGGTCTAATGCGTCACTTTGACTTGTAGCGTTAATTTCACGTAAATCATTTACACTATACAAAAAGATATCTAGTTTACGTTTTGCAGCTAACTTTGAATCTAACTGACGCAATGATCCTGCTGCTGCATTTCTAGGATTAGCTGCAAGTTGCTCACCAATTGCTTCACGTTGCTTATTTAGGGCTAGGAATGACTTTTTAGGCATGTAGGCCTCACCACGAACTTCAAATGTAAGTGGTTCATTAATCGTTAACGGAATTGCATATATTGTTCTTAAATTTTCAGTGATATTCTCACCCGTTGTACCATCTCCACGTGTTAATCCTTGTACAAACTTTCCATCAACATACTTTAATGAAACTGCTAATCCGTCTATTTTAAGTTCGACCATATATTCAACATCACCGACTTCATTCTTAACACGTGTGTCGAAGGCTATTAAATCTTCTTCACTGAAAGCATTTCCTAAACTCAGCATAGGTGTATCGTGATTGACTTTTACAAACTTCGATAACGGTTCTGCACCAACACGTACGGTTGGAGATTCTTGCGTTTTTAGTTCTGGATGCTTTTCTTCAATTGCAATCAGTTCATGTAGCAGTTTATCGTATTCTGCATCCGGTACTGATGGGTTATCTAATACATGATACTCATAGTTATATTGGTGTAAAAGCTGATGCAGTTCTTGTACTCTTTTATCCATGAGTTACTCCTTTTTCTCAATCGGTGCAAATTGACTAAGTAGTCGCTTCATACCTACTGATTTAAATATAATATCTAGTTCAGTTGAACCATTCTTTTCACTTACATTGCTGACTAAACCTTCCCCCCATGATTTATGCATTACTTTGTCACCTATTTTATAATCACTAGATGTAGATGGGCTCGTATTAGAAATACGATTCGCTGGTCCTCGTCTCACACCTTTTGGATAGCTTGGACGCACTGGTGTGTCTAATATATCATCAGGAATTTCTGAAATGAAACGCGACTTTCTATTTGCTTGAGTACGCCCATATAAACTACGAGTATCTGCATGTGTTAAATACAGGTGTTCTTCGGCACGTGTAATTGCTACATACATTATACGGCGTTCCTCTTCCATTTCAGAATCACTATTTAGACTTCTAGAATGAGGAAAGATTGTTTCTTCAAGTCCAGCAATAAACACAACTTTAAACTCTAAACCTTTTGCCGAGTGCATCGTCATTAATGTAATACCCGCTTCTAAATCAGCATTGTCGACATCTGCAACCAATTGTAAATCCGTTAAGAAGTTAATAAGTGATTGTTCTTCATCCGGTGTTTCTTTCTCATAGTCTTTGGGCACACTCATAAATTCTTGAATGTTTTCGATACGCGATTGTGACTCTAATGTGTTCTCTGCTTCAAGCATACGCATATAACCTGTCTTATCCAATACTTCTTCCGTTAATTCTGTGATACTTAAGAACTCTTGTTGTTTCATGATATTATCTAACATATTATAGAACGCAACAAGCTTCTCTGTTGTCTTCTTTGGTAAGCCAATAAAATCAACTTCAGCTAGTGTGTCGAAATAACTCAAGCCGTTATTTTCCGCATACGCAATTATTTTCTCTAAAGCTGATGGACCAATCCCACGCTTAGGCGTATTAATGATACGTGTGAAACTAATATCTTCATTGCTATTAGCAATCAATCGCAAATAACTTAAGATATCTTTAATTTCTTTTCTGTCGTAGAATTTCGTACCCCCCACCATCGTGTAGCTTACATTCGATTTCATTAATGTTTCTTCCAGTACACGTGATTGCGCATTTGTACGATAAAGAATTGCCATATCTTTCAATTCATATCCGTCACGCTTTTTCTTTAAAATTTCTGACACGATATATTCAGCTTCTGAACGTTCTGATTGCGCTTTATAATAATTAATTTTAGAACCGTGATCATTGTCTGTCCATAAGGCTTTAGGCTTACGCTCTGTGTTGTTCTTAATGACTTCATTCGCTGCAAACAATATATTTTTCGTAGATCGATAATTTCTTTCTAAAAAGATTGTCTTCGCATTTTGATAGTCTTTTTCAAAGCTTAAAATGTTATATATATCCGCACCACGCCATCCATAAATTGATTGATCAGAATCCCCTACGACACATAAGTTCTTAAACTTATCTGCAAGCATTTTTACAAGCATGTACTGCGCTTTATTCGTATCTTGATACTCATCCACATGGATGTATTGAAATTTATTTTGGTAGTAATCTAATACATCAGGTACGCGTTCAAACAACTTTAATGTCATCATAATTAAATCATCAAAGTCTAACGCGTGATTTTTTAATAATTTTTCTTGATATTGCTTATATACTTTAGCAATCATCACACTCATATAATCATTCGCATCGACTTCAGCATCATCTGGCGTTTTCAAATCATTCTTTAAATTAGAGATTTCACCAACAAACATTCTTGGATCATATTTTTTTGGATCAATATTTTCTTTCTTTAATATATCTTTAACGACTGAACGCTGATCTGTCGGATCTAGAATTGTAAAGTTACGTTCAATACCAATGCGATCAATATCACGTCGTAGAATTCGAACACACATTGAGTGGAAAGTAGAAATCCAAATGACATCTGATGACTCACCGATGATATTTTTTACTCGCTCTTTCATCTCTTTTGCAGCTTTATTCGTAAAAGTAATTGCTAATATTTTATACGGTGATACATCTTTCTCATCAATTAGGTATGCAATACGGTGTGTTAACACACGCGTCTTACCCGAACCAGCACCGGCCATAATCAGTAAAGGTCCTTCTGTAGTTTTTACAGCGTTACTTTGTTCTTCGTTCATATTCTTTAATAAATCATTCACAATATTAACCCCTAACTTTTACTGTTTGTAATGCGCTTTCTATATCCGTATAAATAACGTTGCCAACAACAATTGTGTCTGCCACATTGAACATCTCTTGTGCCTTTTGAAGTGAATCTATGCCACCACCATAAATTAACCGTGTATTTATCAATTTATCTTTAGCTGCTTTCACCATATGGACCTCACCATATGTACCACTATATTCTATGTACATCGCTTTTAAGCGATATAAATGTTCAATCATTTCTGCATATGCTACAATATCTTCCTTGTCTAAGTCTGTCTTACTATCTGTAAGTTGCGCGACTTTGCTGTCTGGATTGAGAACAATGTATCCTTCCATTGAAAATAAATCATAATCCATCATATGACCCATCTGTTTTATAGCTTCGTGTAACATCCCGTTGTGAAAATGAACATTATCACTGTTTAACACTGAAGGGATCAAATAATGATCGAATCCAGGAATAGCACTTTCAAGATTAGAAATTTCTAATACACAAGGTACCGGATAACGACGTACACGACTCATTATATCTAACACATTCTCCAATGTGACATTATCTGTACCCCCTATAATAATCGCATCTGTACCTGATTCACAAATACGTTCTAAATCTGAATCACTTATTTCTTTTGCCGGGTCTAATTTGAATATATGTTGCCAATCTTGAATTTCGTACATAAGGTGTCTCCTTTTATAATAATAATGAATATTATATCATTTTTTGTACTAATATTAATGTAAAACAAACGTATGTTTGCACAAAAAAACACCTACAAAGAGGTGCAAAATAAATATGCTTAAATACTGAAATTGATTACTCTGTTGTCTCAAGTATTGTATTGTGTATTTCTTCAGTGTTAACAAATGGTTGCTCTGTCGTTATTGGGGATATAGAGGTTGGTTCTTCCGTTGAAACTTCTGGAATAATACCTTTTTCTTCTGTTGTAACGGGGTGTTCTGATATTACGGGAGTTTCTGTCGTTAAAGATTCTTCCGTTACTACTGGATGTTTTATGACCCGCTTTTTAATTGTAGGCTTTTTATATACCCCTAAATATTCTTCAAGTGTTTTTCCAGATTTAAATAAGTTCAGCGCATGTTTTTTACCCACATAGCGAATATGCCATGGTTCATATTGATACCCAGTAATATGCGATTGATTTTTTCCATATCGAATAATAAATCCATATTTATGAGCGTTCTTTTCAAGCCATTTACCTTCTTGAGTCTGACCGAACTGGATACTCGTGTTGGCAGTTGATTCAACTGAACCTATGTCATAAGCAAGACCTGTTTGATGTTCAGATTGTCCAGGACGTGCACTATATGATTCAGCAATCTGCTGGCCATCTATAGCAACAAATTTCTCATATAGTTTTTCCTGTGCTGCGTAACTTCTATAGCCACTTCGAATAACAAGATGCATATGCTCATTTTTAGCATCTTGAATCATATGATTTAATATCTTTCGTACTGTTTTATTCTCTCCAGGATTATATGTCGATGGTAAACTTATTTTTTTATTTACAATGATTAAACCATTAATATACGTAACACCCTTAATCTCTTTTCTACTGTATAGAGGTGCTTTCTTTTTAGGTTTTACCACCTTTTCAGAAACTTTTTCAATCGACTTTTCTGTTGTCTTCTCTTCTACCGATGTATCATCTGTGACTTTCATTTCTTTTTGGCTACAGCTTGTCAGTAATAACACAGATACCAATAATAATTTTTTCATTTAATTCTCCTTAAAATCTTACTACTTTAGTCCAACAAATTCTTCTAACGTTAATCCACTTTCCATTACTTTTTTTGCGTTTTCTTTTCCAAGGTATCGTAAATGCCATGGTTCATATTGGTACCCAGTAATATCTGTTTTTCCTTTTGGATAACGAATGATAAATCCATATTCATGAGCATGAGCTTTTAGCCACTTACCTTCAAGCGTGTTCTCAAATGATGATTTAAAGTCATCTGTTGCAGCAACGTTTCCTAAATCAAAAGCAAGACCAGACTGATGTTCTGAATGTCCAGGACGCGCACTATACGTATCAGCTTTCTTTTGTCCATCACGTGCTACATACCCATTATACAGCTCGATTTGAACATCATAACTTCTAAAACCACTACGTAATACAATGTTTAAACCACTTGCATTTCCTTCTTGCATCAGTTTGTTGATTGCATCTAATGCTTTTGGGTCATCACCAGGGGCATAATCTTTAGGCAACGCGATTTCTTTATTTACGATTAATATATTATCTATATAGGTAATCCCCTCTTTAACAACTTTTTTGTGTTGTGAAGATTTATCTTGATTTGAATCATTTTTATCTATGGATTTTTTTCCCGTTTGATCCACTGTTTTCTGAGCATTTTCTGACGTTTTAGAGGCTTTTTCTGTATTTGAATTGTTACATGCAGCAAGCAATAATACACATAATAAAATAATTGATTTTTTCATCTCGTTACCTCGTTTCTAACCTATTATATGACAAAAAAAATACTGAATCAAATATGACCCAGTACTTGGAAATTTAAGATTTTGTTTCTATATTCATTCTGTCTAAAACCATAGTATATGCATCATTACCCCATTGCAATGAACGCTTCACTCTTGAAATTGTAGCAGTAGAGGCTCCCGATTCTTTTTCAATAGCTGCATATGTGTAACCTTGCTTAATCATTTTAGCAACAAGTAATCGTTGAGATAAAGATTGGATTTCATTCACTGTACAAAGGTCATCAAAGAATTGATAACATTCTTCACGAGATTCTAGCGTTAGAATTGCATCGAACAATTCATCGAGCTGCTTCCCCTTTAATTTTTCGATTTGCAATAAAAACACCCCTTAATCATTTTTTATATCTATAGTTTAACGCATTACATTGGTAAAGTACAGTAATTCATCATATATAAACACTAGTATACATCTATATATTATACTTTAATATTATTCATTTAATTCAAAAAAGTAAATCTTTTTGTGATTGTCTATTTGTTAAGTTATGTAAAAAAAGAATCTCCGTAGAGATTCTTTTTTACGATACTTACTCTAATCCCGCTCGACGGAACAATGTATCGATTTGGTTTAAATGATGATTTTCATCAAAGCACTTATCTAATTCTTCCTTAGATAATAAGTTGGTAATCTTCGTATCTTGTTCCACTAGTGTACGGAATGGTGTTTTAGTAGCCCACGATTCCATCGCTTTTGGTTGAACTGTATCATAAGCTTCTTCACGTACCATACCTTTATCAATTAAAGTTAACATCACACGTTGTGAATAGATTAATCCGAATGTTTTTTCCATATTCGCTTTCATATTATCTTCATACACAGTTAAGTTATCGATGATATTTGTAAAGCGATTTAACATGTAATCTAAAGCGATTGTTACATCTGGTAACATAATACGTTCTGCAGATGAATGTGAGATGTCACGTTCATGCCATAATGGAACGTTCTCATATGCTGTTGTAATGTATCCACGAATCACACGAGCAATTCCTGTTACATTCTCAGAACCGATTGGATTTCGTTTGTGTGGCATTGCTGAAGATCCTTTTTGTCCTTTTGCAAATGCTTCTTCAACTTCACGAGTTTCAGTTTTTTGTAATCCACGTACTTCTACTGCAAACTTTTCAATTGATGTTGCGATTAATCCTAACGTTGCAATATAGTAAGCATGACGATCACGTTGTAATGTTTGTGTTGAAATTTCAGCACAGCCTAAACCTAATTTTTCACATACATAGCTTTCTATTTCAGGTGGAATATTAGCAAAAGTCCCAACAGCTCCACTCATTTTGCCTACTTCTATTTCTTCACGTACTGCCTTGAAACGCTTTAAATTACGTTGCATTTCCATGTACCATAATGCCATTTTCAAACCAAAAGTTGTTGGCTCGGCATGTACACCATGCGTACGTCCCATCATCAGTGTTGTTTTATGTTGTAATGCTTTTTGTTTCAATACTTCAATAAATCGTTCTAAGTCAGCTTCAATGATATCATTTGCTTGTTTAATGACATAGCTTAGTGCTGTGTCTACTACGTCAGTACTTGTTAAACCATAATGGACCCACTTCTTTTCTTCTCCTAACGTTTCAGAAACTTGTCGTGTAAATGCCACAACATCATGACGTGTTTCAAGTTCGATTTCTTTCGCACGCTCTACATCTACTTTAGCGTTTTGACGGATAAGTTTAACATCTTCTTTCGGGATGTAGCCAAGTTCAGCCCATGCTTCACTTGCTAAGATTTCAACTTCTAACCATGCTTCAAATCTATTTTGTTCCGTCCAAATATTAGTCATTTCTTCTCTTGAATAACGTTCAATCATGAGTATATTCCTCCGTGTTTTTTTTGTCATTTGTAGTATAACAAAAAAATAATAATACGTACATTTTTATTTTTTTTAATTAAAAGTTCGTGAATAGCTTTATCAATAAACTTAATATAATTATATTATCATGCTTTGTTCAGTTTTGCTCTTTAAAAATAGCCCGAAACAACCGTTTCGGACCTCTTTATTAAACTTTACTTATTCAATCTTCTTACCAGTAAAGATGATTTGTTCTTTGAAAACTTCTATCTCTCCATTTTTATTCTCTTTAAAAATAGGTTTTTGAAATCTTTTTACTGGACTATAACCTGCTTCTTTCATACGTAGTAAACACTCTGAAATACTTTCATTATCTCTCACTTCAAACTTCATCTGCATCATACGCCTTTAACCTTGTACTTTTAACACCTTTAACCCAGAATCCACCATGAATATTCTTAGGTTCATATGCAATAATAAATGCTTTTGGATCGAGATTCTTCACTGTATCCATCAGTTTTAATTCATATTTACGTGGTGTTAATATCTGCATGACTAATCGTTCTCCATCACGACCTTGCGCTGCATAGTGCGTTACACCGTACCCTAAATCACGTAATGTTCTAGGAATCTCTTTATCGTATTCTGCTGTTGTTACATTCACAACTATATAACCTAGTGCTATCATCTCTTCAATCTTCATCCCGACGATAATACCTACTCCGAAGCCTAATGCATACGCAATGATGTTTTCAATTTTATCGAGACTATTCATAACAAGACCTAGACCAACGACATAAATAACTACTTCAACTACTGATACTGCAGCTGCTAAATAGCGGTATCCTTTTAATGTTAATATCATACGCATCGTCAAAAAAGTTACATAAAAGATATTAATAACAAAGATTAACGCAACAACTACCCAATGATTACTTAATATATCCATTTCAATCCTCCTACCTGAACTACAAACACACTATATCACTATTATTTAATAATTTCCTGGACTGAAAATCGAGTAATCGGTAACATACGTTTATGCTGTGTTCTTAAATAATGTTGTTCAATCTTTTTACCTGCTTCTCCATCCACTTGCTTACCTTCTAAATAATCATCAATTTGATTATAAGTAACTCCTAACGCGACTTCATCAGGTAACTGAGGCTTAGACTCTTCTAAATCAGCTGTTGGTACTTTATTATATAGGTGTTTAGGACAATCAAGTAATTGTAGAATAGCTTTACCTTGACGTTTATTTAATCCAGCTAATGGGAAAATATCAGCCCCGCCATCACCAAACTTCGTATAAAAACCAGTAATACTCTCTGCAGCATGATCAGTCCCTATGACAATACCATTATGATGTGCAGCAATAGAGTATTGTGCTTTCATACGTTCACGGGCCTTTTCGTTTCCCTTTTGGAAATCTGTAAGTGTTATACCTTGAGTTTCTAATGTTTGAATACTCGCTTCAACAGCTGGTTTAATATTAATAGTATAAATCTTATCAGGATTAATATAATCTAAAGCATCTTGGCAATCTTGCTCATCCTTTTGCACACCATATGGCAAACGTACTGCCACAAACTGAATATCAATACCTTCTGAGCGTAATTCAGTTGCTGCAATCTGAGATAATTTTCCCCCTAATGTCGAGTCTTGACCTCCAGATATCCCTAATACAAGTGATTTAATAAAAGGATTTTGTTTAACGTAATCTTTAATAAAGTCAACAATTGCTTGTTTTGTTTCTTGTGGATTAATTTCAGGTTGCACGTATAAAGCTTTAATGATTTCTTGTTGTAATGACATTTATTTCACTTCTTTCACTTTTGTAGAAACTTCATAAATTTCTTGATTCTTATTTTCCCAGCATAGCGTACTTAAATCAACTGGATATTCCTCAGGGTTTAAATAGCGAGTTGTCTCTTCCCATAGTAAGGCTAAATTTTCTTTTAAGTATTCACGAGACTGTTCTAAAGTTGGAATATCATACACCAATTTTCCATTGACAAATATATCAGCATGTAAATCTTTTGCTGTAAAGTCATTAATCCATTTTTGTTTATACGTATGGATTGGATGGAACATTTTTAACGGTTTTTCTTTAGATGGCTCTTCAAAGTCTAAAGTAATAAAGTCTCCTTCAGATTTATTCGTCTGATTATTAATAATACGATATACATTCTTCTTACCTGGCGTAGTAACTTTCTCAGCATTATTTGAAATCTTAATTCTGTCTTCTAATTGACCTGCTTTATTTTCAATCGCAACAAGTTTATATACAGCACCTAATGCAGGTTGATCAAATGCAGTAATTAGTTTAGTACCAATACCCCAAGCTGTAATCTTGGCACCTTGTAATTTTAAGTTAGTAATCGTTTCTTCATCCAAATCATTAGATGCAAAGATTTTTGCATCTGTAAATCCAGCTTCATCTAGCATACGACGTGCTTCTTTTGATAAATATGCTAAATCTCCAGAATCTAAACGAATGCCTACAAAATTAATTTTGTCTCCTAATTCTTTTGCAACGCGAATTGCATTGGGTACACCTGATTTTAAAGTGTGGAATGTATCGACTAAGAATACGCAGTTTTTATGGCGTTCTGCATATTTTTTAAATGCAACATATTCATCGTCATACGCTTGAACCATCGCGTGTGCGTGAGTACCCGATACAGGAATACCAAATAATTTACCCGCTCGCACGTTACTTGTAGAATCAAAACCGGCGATATATGCAGCACGCGTTCCCCAAATTGCAGCATCCATTTCTTGTGCGCGACGCGTACCAAATTCCATAACAATTTCATCTTGTACAACTTGCTTAATCCTACTTGCTTTAGTCGCAATCAAGACTTGGAAGTTTACTATATTTAAAATTGCTGTTTCAAGCAGTTGTGCCTGAATCAGAGGTGCTTCTATACGTAATAAGGGCTCATTATTGAAGCAAATTTCTCCTTCTTGCATTGAACGGATATTCCCTGTGAACTTTAAATCTTTTAAATAGGTTAAATAATCATCTTTGTAACCTAAAGTTTTTAGATATTCCATATCTGTTGCTGAAAATTTAAATGCTTTCACGTAATTTATTACACGTTCAAGACCAGCAAACACTGCATAACCTCCATCGAATGGCATACTTCTAAAGTACACATCAAATACGGCTATTTGTTCGTGAATACCATCATTCCAATACGTTTCTCCCATATTAATTTGATACAAATCTGTATGTAACATTAAACTGTCATCAGCGTAATTGTACATTGCCCCATCTCCTTAAAATATTTTTAGAATATTTTCATATATTAAATTCATATTAACACACCACTTACATTTAGGCATTGCGAATGCATTCTGTTACAATCGAAATCAAGGAGGCATATCATGTTTATGAAAAACTTCATTATACTTACAATTATTGTATCCATTTCTGGATTAACACAAGGCATGTTACTGCCACTCATAGCAATTATATTTGAACGTGATGATGTACCCAGCTTTATAAATGGATTACACGCCTCATCTCTATATATCGGGGTCTTTTTAGCCTCGTTATTTTTAGAAGGTTTGCTTAGAAAAGTCGGCTATAAGAATTTAGTTGTTATAGGTGCACTTCTTATTGTCCTTTCCATGTCATTATTCCCAGTATATAAGGACATGACGTTTTGGTTTGTGCTGCGTTTACTTGTCGGTGTAGGTGATAACATGCTACATTTCTCTACACAATCATGGTTAACTGAATCTACACCAAAGCACAAACTAGGTCGTATTATTTCAATTTATGGTCTCAGTTTCTCTCTTGGCTTTATGGTGGGACCAATACTTGCTAAGCTCCATGATGTACATGAAAGTTTACCATTTATCTTAAGTGCAGTGTTTACTCTCCTAGCAAGTGGTCTTGTGTTTATGCTCAAAAATGAATTTCCTGCTGACAATACAGCAAACATCTCATTTAAATCAACAACGATAAATTTCGGCAAGGTCATGAAAACAAGCTGGGTCGCATTTTTATTTCCTATGATGTACGGTGTACTTGAAGCATGTTTAAATAGCAACTTTCCAGTATTTGCAATGAAACAAGGTATTACTGTTGACTTGATTATTATTATATTACCGGCATTCAGTTTAGGAGCAATACTTTTCCAAGTACCTCTCGGAATGATTTCTGACAAGATGAACCGTAATATTTTACTCGCTATCGTTTCATTTATTGGAGCTTTAATGTTTATGATGTGTCAACTCTTTAGTCAATCAGGACAAATTCTAGTTATATTATTCTTTATTACTGGTATCTTTGTCGGATCCATGTACTCATTGGGTGTTACATTTATGACAGAGATCACACCAAAAAATTTATTACCAGCAGGTAATCTAATGTGTGGTCTAATCTTTAGTATAGGCAGTATAATAGGTCCAATTATTGGCGGCCTAGTCATTCAAATTTCCCATAATACACAATTCTTCAGTTATATCGCGTTTATATTATTTGCCATAGCTAGCGCAACATATTTTGATTATAAGAAAAGAAAACAACATCCTTTACATCTCGAGTAATGGGTGTTATATTATACAAAATTACTTTATCATGGTAGAGAACTAAAGCGGGAGGTAATCATGTTTATTAAAAATAACAATACATTATTACAAGAAAAACAATTAGAACTCAATTTTCTTCAATTTTTTGATAACTTAAACTACTCCATCATTTCCAGTCCAATAGTAGAAACATATAACTATAATGAATTAACGACGGATGATTTATCTTCTATGAAAGAACGTTCAGTCTGGCATTACAATCAACAAATGTATAGTATGCGCTATGATTTTACTGATGCGATTCGAAAATACATGCATCAATATCATATAAATCCTGACAATGTATGCTATGTGGGACCTGTTATACGTAAACAAAAAACTTTAACACAGTTTGGTATTGAATCCTTTCAAACTGAACAACAATCTTTAATATTTAATCAGTTTAATCAATTTATCAATCAATATTTTAATCCTATCAATATGGTTGTAGTTGGTTCATACCGATTATTAGATGATTTATTAACAACAGAACAATTAAAATCTTTGAAAGAAGAAATTAAATATAAAAATGTATCACTACTTAGTAAATCACTTGGGAATAACCACCCTATCGTGAAATTATTTACACTGCCTCCGATAGAACAAACTGATTATTTAATCGAACAATTTAATGATTTATATGAAGTGCAACGCATGAAAGAATGGATTGATATATTTAAGGCACAGAACATCTCAAATATTTATATTGATATCACGCAATCACCAAAATTTTCATATTATCATTCATTATTTTTTAATTTTTACCAAAAAAACGCGGATTTACCTATTGCAACTGGTGGTCTTTATTTGAATCAGTCAGAGGCGATTGGCTTTGCGCTTAATCCAGATAATGGGGTGACGAAATGATTACAATTGCATTATCTAAAGGCAGACAACTGAAAGACTTTATCAAATATCTAAAAGAAGTAGATAGTATTTATCAATCTTATTTCGAAAATATACAAAGAGAATTAGTCATAGAAACAGAAACTGTAAAATTCCTTCTTGTAAAAGGCGATGATGTGCCAACGTATGTTGCTGAAGGAACTGCAGATTTAGGGATTACTGGAAGTGATGTGCTTATTGAACAGAATCGTAAGGTAAACCATTTACTCGATTTACCTTTCGGCTTGTGCCATTTCGCAGTAGCAGCAAAGCCAGAAGTAAATATCGAAGACATGAAAATTGTCGCAAGTAAATATATTAATATTGCCCAAAATTATTTTTATAACCGCGGAATGGATACTAAAGTGATTAAATTAAATGGTTCAGTTGAACTTGCTGCATTAATTGGTATGAGTGATGGCATAATTGATATCGTCCAATCTGGGGAAACATTGCGAATGAATAATTTAATTGAAAAAGATTACATGTTTGATGTCAATGCACGATTGATTTGTAATAAGCATGCGTACTTCACGAAATCAGAAGCAATTCAAGATTTTATTAAACAATTGAAGGTGACCAAATGATTACAAAAGACAAATTTATTAAACAATACACAGATACTGATTCTTTAGATACTTCTAAAATGGCGGATGTCCTCAAAATTCTACAAAATGTAAAAATGAATAAAGATGCTGCAATTAAGCAATACAATGAACAATTCGATGGTGTTTCGACCCCTATCTTAGAAGTGCCACAAGCTGATATTAAAGCGGCTTATGATCAAGTTGATGCTTCATTATTAAAAGACTTAATGCAGGCATATGAGAATATATTGACTTACCAAAGAAAAATTAAATATCGTACAGCGCATAATAAAGATGAAATGTATCAAGTTTATCATCCATTAAATGCCGTAGGTATTTATGTTCCTGGTGGCAAAGCAAGCTATCCCTCATCTGTATTAATGACAGCAACATTAGCTCAAGTTGCGGGTGTAAAGGAAATTATAGTTGTCACACCACCTCAAATAGGAGGTATTAATCCAATCGTCCTAGCTTGTTGTTACATTACTGGTGTCACACGTATATTTCAAGTAGGCGGTGCTCAAGCAATTGCAGCACTAACTTATGGTACTGAATCTATTCCGAAAGTAGATAAAATTGTAGGTCCAGGCAATCAATATGTAGCTCTCGCAAAAAAGCTCGTCTTTGGAGAAGTCGGTATTGACTCAATTGCTGGTCCAAGTGAAATTGCGATAGCTGTTGATGAATACCAAAACCCAACACATATTGCTTATGACTGCATGGCACAAGCAGAACATGATGAATTGGCGAGAACGTTTGTCGTTTCAACAAGCGAATCAATATTATTGAAAATTGAAGATGAAATAGCGCGTCTCATTAATGAACAACCGCGTAAAGAAATTATTAAAGAGAGTATAAAGAACCATCATTATAGTATTCTGACTAACAGTATTGAAGAGAACTTTGAAGTATTAAACTTAATCAGTTCAGAACATGTTTCAATTCAAACCGCTGACGCTCAAAAATATATCGAAGGTGTCAATCGTGCTGGTGCATTATTTATAGGACCATATGCGCCCGAAGCGATGGGTGATTATGTCCTTGGCCCATCCCACGTACTACCAACGAATGGTAATGCACGTTTTATCAATGGTTTAACTGTGAATGATTTCTTAACTTCTAATTCTGTGATGGATATCTCAAAAGCGACTTTTAAAAAAAATATGGATGCTGCAATTAACATTGCTCAAGCCGAATCTTTATTTGCTCACGCAGCTTCTATTCAAATTAGAAAGGATGATTTAACTTGATTAGAATGCACAAAAATGAAAGTCCTATTCTTCCCCTCTCAAATGAGACTTTGTTTACTATTTTAAAGCAATGTAAATTTAATCAATATCCTGAAGAAGAACATGCTGATTTCATCAAAGCATATTCTCACTATAATCAACTTCCAATAGAACAGATTAGTGTTGCTAACGGCTCTGATGAATGGATTCAAAAGTGTATGATGACGCTTGGTACGGGAGATGTCATGACATTAAACCCTGACTTTGTCATGTATACAACTTACGCACAACAATTCGGGCGTACAGTTCACTATATAGATTGTGATGATACATTTCAGTTTGATATTCAAAGCATCATCAAAGAAATTGAAATCGTAAAACCTGATTTATTCATATTAAGTCAACCCAACAATCCGACAGGTCAATTGTTTAATAATGATTTTATTCAAAGCATAGCTAATGCTATGTCTTTGGTCGATGGTTATTTAATATTAGATGAAGCATATATCGAATTTAGTCGTGCATATACAGTACCAAAAGGTCGACATATTATTCAGATGAGAACTTTAAGCAAAGCATACGGTTTTGCTGGATTACGTATAGGTATTATTATTGCTGCTCCCGAAGTCCTGGTTCGACTTAATACAGTCGCACACCCCTACCCTGTGAACTCATTATCACTACAAATTGCGACAACCTTTATCCAGGACACTTCAGCAATCAATTCATTTATGCAAACACAGATACAACTTGCTTCTCGATTAAAGGAAATATTAAACCAACATCGAGACATCATCAATATTATAGACAGCGAAACCAATTTCGTGTTCACATATGGAGAACATGCCGTTAAACTAGGTACATTTATTCAACAACATGACTTTAGTGTAAGAACTTATCCAGACGTCACTATATTAAAGGATGCCGTGCGCTATTCAATTACAACTGAAGATAATTTAAATCAATTTGAACAATTGATTCATGAATGGAGAGAACAAAATGATTTCAATTAATCGTGATACATTAGAAACAAAAATCAAACTACAATTAGATACAACTGGAGATTCTTCAATCAACACTGGAGTCGGATTCCTAAATCATATGTTGACCCTATTTACATTTCATTCAGGTTTATCTTTGTGTCTTGACGTCCATGGTGATATTGATGTCGATGATCACCATACTACTGAAGATATAGGTATTGCATTGGGACAAGCAATTTTAGAACTTTATCGGGAACAGAAATTTTACAATCGCTATGGTACTTCGTATATTCCGATGGACGAAACACTAGTGAGAACAGTAACGGATATAAGTGGAAGACCCTACTTATCTTATAACGCGTCACTTTCAAAAGAAAAAGTAGGTACTTTCGATACTGAACTTGTAGAAGAATTTTTCCGTGCTGTAGTGATCAATGCACGTATGACAGTGCATATTGATTTAATACGAGGAGGCAATACCCATCATGAAATTGAAGCAATCTTCAAATCATTTGCACGTAGTCTAAAAATGTCATTAGAAAAAAAGAATAATCGAATTGAGTCTTCAAAAGGTGTGATTGAATGATAGCTGTTGTAGATTATGGTATAGGCAATATCCAAAATGTAATCAATGTATTAAAAACTTTAGGTTATGAAGCAAAGTTAACGCGCAATGCAACTGACTTTGAAGCTGCTACCCACATTATCCTTCCAGGTGTAGGTCATTATAAAGATGCTATGCACAAACTTAATCAATATGATTTAGTGCCTTTATTAACTCAATACAAAGATTCTAAACCTTTTATTGGTATTTGTTTAGGTATGCAACTTCTATATGAATACAGCGAAGAAGGCAATACTGCCGGTTTGTCTTTTATTCCGGGTACAGTTACACACATCCAATCAGACTTACCTGTGCCTCACCTTGGGTGGAATAACTTAATAAGCGAATATCAAGTGCTGAATAAAGATGTTTACTTTATACATTCTTACATTGCACCAATGGCAGACAATATCATTGCTGTTGCTGATTATGGTCAAATGATACCGGCAATTGTGCAACAAAATAACCTTATTGGTATTCAATTTCACCCAGAAAAAAGTGGTACATACGGTTTAGAAATTTTACAAAGCGCTTTAAATGGAGGTTTTAATAATGATTGAAATATGGCCCGCTATAGACATTATTGACGGACAAAATGTCCGTTTAACTGAAGGTAATTATGGTACTAAAGAACAAATGAAACGTACGCCAGAAGAAGCAATTGCATTTTATGCAACTCACCCTCAAGTGAAACGTATTCATATTATTGATTTAATCGGTGCGAAGCAAGAATCGCCAGCAGAACAAAACACAATACAGCAACTCATTGAAATATCAACACTTCCTGTAGAAATTGGTGGAGGCATCAGAACACTTGAAACCGTCCTGTACTATTTTAATATTGGTGCTGACTATTTAATCATAGGTACAAAAGGATTAACAGATTTAGCATGGTTAAAATCTATTACACTGGAGTTCCCAGGTCGTATTTATTTAGCTGTCGACGCATTTAAAGAGGATATTGCTTTGAACGGCTGGTTAGAGACCAGTAAATTAACAGTTACAGAAATGATTAACACAATTAATGACTATCCTTTAGGTGGTGTAATTTACACAGATATAACGAAAGATGGTAAATTGAATGGGCCAAATTTCGAAATCACTGAAAAACTTGTTCAAATTTCAAAACTACCTATTATTGCATCGGGTGGAGTTAGAAATGCACAAGATATCAAAAAGCTTGAAGCTATTGGTGCACATGCAGCAATAGTTGGTAAAGCATGTAACAATGATGCATTCTGGGAGGGATTAAATGATTAAAAAGAGAATCATTCCTTGTTTGGATGTCAAAGATGGCATGGTTGTTAAAGGTGTTCAATTTCAAAACTTACGTGATATTGGAGATCCCGTTGAGCTCGCCAAATATTATAATGCTTCAGGGGCTGATGAACTCGTATTTTTAGATATTTCTAAAACTGAAAAAGGACATGATTTAATGTTAGAAGTCATTAAAAGAACATCAGAAACTCTCTTTATCCCCTTAACCATTGGTGGCGGTATACAAAATTTAGAGGATATCACTGCCCTACTCATGTCCGGTGCTGATAAAGTTTCATTGAATAGTACTGCATTACGTAGTCCTGATATTATTAATGCAGCCAGTCAGAAATTTGGGAGCCAGTGTATTTGTATTGCTATAGATGCAAAGTGGCATCCTAAGGAAAATGATTGGTTCTGTTACTCACATGGTGGCAAACAACCCACATCTATACCTGTACTTGATTGGGTAATTGAAGTTGAGAAACGTGGAGCAGGTGAATTACTTGTTACTTCAATGGATTATGATGGTATGAAACAAGGATTTGACCATCAATTATTATCTAAAATTCAAAGTATTTCTAATATACCTATTATTGCTTCAGGCGGCGCTGGTCATCAAGTTCACTTTGCAGAATGCTTTAAAGAAACTGACGTTTCTGCATGCCTTGCAGCGAGTATATTTCATGATCAGGAATTATTAATTCATGATCTCAAAACGTATTTAACTAAAGAAGGAGTGGCTGTACGATGCATATGAAACCTAACTTTGATAAAGGATTATTAACTGTGGTACTACAACATGCAATAAATAAAAATGTCCTCATGGTAGGTTATATGAACGAAGAAGCATACAATAAAACCGTCCAAGAAAATATTGTAACTTTCTATTCTCGTTCAAAAGAACGTTTATGGACTAAGGGTGAATCGAGCGGTCACTTTCAACATGTTGTTTCAATGGCATTAGACTGCGATTCAGATGCGTTATTAATTCAAGTCAATCCCATAGGTCCAACTTGCCATAACGGAACTGAATCATGTTTCAATCTTAAACCGAGTGTAACATTGGAATCTTTAATTAATACTGTTGTAACCAGCGCAACATTAAAAAATGATAAAAGTTATACGCAATATTTATTGAATAGTGGTATAGATAAAATTGCTAAGAAATTTGGCGAGGAATCATTTGAAGTTGTGATTGCTGCATTAAAAAATGATAAAGAAGAACTTAAGAATGAAGTTAGTGACTTACTTTATCACCTAGCAGTATTAATGTATCAACAAAATTTAAAATACGAAGATGTCGAAAAGGAACTAGCATTACGTCACAATAAACAAAATAATTTTAAAGGTGAACGTAAAGATATTCAATCTTGGTAATCAGTTTATAACTCAAATTATTTCATTCTCAAAAGTATTCTATAAAATGTTATGATAGTTATTGACAATCGAAATTATAGAGATTGAGGTGAAATTGATGATAGAAAAAGCAACAGATTTCATCAACCAGATTGGAAAAGAATTAAATTGGGATGCAGCCACAATTACACTTCGAATAAAGGAAATTGACGATGAAATTAAACGCACAGGAACTTATATTCAGACGCCCGAAGAATTAACTTATGGCGCAAGACTTGCATGGCGATACAGTAATCGCTGCATCGGTCGATTATTCTGGGATAAATTACAGGTTATTGATATGCGGCATATCACAGATGAACATGACTTTATTAATGCTTTACAAGCGCATATTGTTAGTGCCACAAACTGTGGAAAAATTATACCTACAATCACTATTTTTCAGGAAGAAAGCAAGATTAATTTCGAATTATTGAATGATCAATTAATACGGTATAGTGACGATCCAATCGTAGCAGATACTAAAAGCTTAATTAAACGAACTGGTTATCAAGATTTCGGAAAATACTTACCCCTTCTTTATAAAGTAAATCAGAAGTATATGACGTATGACTTACCTACAGAAATCATAAAAGAAGTCCACATTGAACATCCTGAGTTCCCACATTTTAATCAACTTGGGCTAACTTGGTATGCCTTACCGATTATCACAAGTATGGACTTAAAAATTGGTGGGATTACTTATCCACTTTGCCCTTTCAATGGTTGGTATATGGAAAGTGAGATTGCAAGTCGAAACTTCTTAGATGAATATCGATACAATCTACTTAAACCAATCGCTGAAAGTATGAACTTGGATACAACTCGAACAACAAATTATTGGCGTGATAAAGTTGTGGTGGAATTGAACTATGCAGTTTATCATTCTTTCAAACAACAAGGTTATTCTATCGTTGACCATTACAATGCTAGCCGGCAATTCTTGAAGTTTGAAGAAAATGAAGCCTCACAAAATAGAAATGTAACAGGTGACTGGACTTGGCTAATACCACCAATCTCACCCTCACTTGTCCACAACTGGCATAAGGGTTATGACAATTCATATTACGAACCAAACTTCTATTACAAAAAGAAAAAAGCAACGTGTCCCTTTCATTAGGACATGTTGCTTTTATAATTCCCCAACAGATTCATCTTTAGCTATTGCTTCTGTATAGAAATCATCGACTTCGATTCTTTTAATTTTTTTTAAGTTTTTATTTTCAATACATACAACATTTTTAGCTTTACCGATTTTAATTGTACATGTATTATCTTCACTAAACTCATTATCAATTATATAAATGTCCTTATTCTTTTTCCCCTCAAAACTTTGGAATAATATCGCATATTTTTCATTGATTGAATGAAAATGATTATTACGAATAACCGTCATTTCACCTGCTTCTGCACCATGATCATTGCCAAATAAATCAAGTGAATACTTCCCTTTCTTTGTGCCTAAGTAACGAATCCCACCATTACAATCATTAAATGTGTTGTCATGTACATGAAGTACTTTCGATTTCAGGAATGTCAGCGCATAGTCACCCGTTTTATCAAATGTATTGTTTTTTATCGTGATATTTTCATAATAAATTTCATAAGTACTCGCGTGGCTTCCAATTGCACGATTCCACGGTTTCATCATCGGCTCGTCTGAGTTACCAAAGTAACAATCTTCGATGATAACATTTTTCGTTACCGTACCATCATACTCACCGAACTTCGGAAATGAATCTTTAAGTTGTAAGTCTAGTTGAATAGCTTCACTAAATGAACGTGTACCCTCATCATCACGGAATCCTAAGAATTTGCATCCTGTTACTTTAAAGCCATTAATACCGCATGCATCAATTGCATGACCTTGCACAACATTCTTAAACGTCACATCTTTAATCTCAATTTCACGTGCATGACCTAATGACATAATACTATTGTTAAAATTTAAGACATGACCATATTGATCAAACGTTCCACCTTCAATTTTAATGTATCCATTACCGTCATAACGTTTATAACTTTCGCTTTTCTTACCATTCTTAAGCATTGCAAATGGACTCATACGACGAAATACTGCATTCGGATGTAAATGTAAATACGTATGGGCGTAAATCACAAGTTCATAACCAATATAGTAAGTTCCTTCAGGAACATACACTTCTACTGGTTCTTTCTTCGCTTGATTCAGCGCACGTTGTATTGCAATTGTATCGTAGAATACATTGCGACCTTTCGCACCGAAATCTTTAATATTTATCTTTTTCATTTATTACACCTTCAAATCATTTATAATTGTAATTAAGATTATACCCTTAATTTAAGTGTTTATACTATTAAATTAATTATTATGATATTGAAGGAGACGACAAACATGACTAATGCACTACTTTTAATTGACTATTCAAATGATTTTGTAGCATTAAACGGAAAATTAACATGTGGGAAGCCCGCTATAGTATTAGAAGATACAATAGCTAAGAAATGGGAAGCTTATATGGCAAAAGAAGCACCTATATTCGTGTTAATGGATATGCATTTTGAGAATGATACTTTGCATCCAGAGACTAGACTGTTCCCACCACATAATATTAAAGGGACAGCAGGACGCAATTTATACGGCAAACTGCATCAATTATACTTACGCGATCAAGATAAGAAAAATGTGTTTTGGATTGATAAAATGCGTTATAGTGCATTTAGCGGCACTCCACTGTTCCAATTATTACGAGAGAGAAATATTAATACGATAGAACTTGCTGGTGTGTGTACAGACATCTGTGTATTGCATACAGCAGTAGATGGTTACAATTTAGGATTTGATATGGTTGTTGATGAGCATGCTGTCGCATCATTTAATTCAGATGGACACAAGTTTGCGCTAGCACACTTCAAAAATGTATTAGGCATGACTGTAGAAGAGATAGATTAATCGTGATAAAATAAAGGATAGATTACAATTAAAGGAGACTATTCATGAAAATTTTAACTTTCGGACACAAAAACCCAGATACTGATACAGTAACATCAGCTTTAGTAATGGAAGACTTACAAAAAGCTTTAGGAAAAGATATTGAAGCGGTGCGTTTAGGGGATTTAAATGGTGAAACTGAATTTGCATTAAAACATTTCAACTTAAATGCACCACGTGTAATTGAACGCTTACATGGTGAAGATGTTATTTTAGTGGATCATAACGAGTTCCAACAATCAGCTGATGGAATTGAAGATGCAAACATCTTAATGGTAGTAGATCATCATCGTATTGCAAACTTTGAAACTGCTGGACCTTTATACTACCGTGCTGAACCTGTAGGATGTACAGCGACAATCTTAAACAAAATGTATAAAGAATATGGTGTTGAAATTAAACCTGAGATTGCTGGCCTAATGGTTTCTGCAATTATTTCAGATTCACTATTATTTAAATCTCCAACATGTACCGAAGAAGACGTTAATGCTGCACAGGAATTAGCTGCAATTGCTAACATTGATTTAGAAACATACGGATTAGAAATGTTAAAAGCAGGTGCGAAAACATCTGACAAAACTCCAGAAGAATTATTAAATATCGATGCAAAATCATTCTCTATGGGTGAATATGAAGTTCGCGTTGCACAAGTAAACACTGTTGATATTGATGAAGTTTTAAGTCGACAAGAAGAATTAGAAAATGCGATAAATGCAGAAACTGCACAAGAAGGCTATGCACTATTCCTATTAGTTGTAACTGATATCTTAAACTCTAACTCTAAGGTGTTAGCATTAGGACAACAACAAGAAGCTGTTACAAAAGCTTTCAATGTTGCCTTAGACAATAATACAGCATTACTTGAAGGCGTTGTTTCACGTAAGAAACAAGTAGTCCCACAATTAACAGAAGCATTATCTTAAAATGGCGTCGAACGTTTTTTTGAATCGAGGTGATAAGTAATGGATATTATACAAGGTGATAATATATTTTACATCGGTGATAAATCATACCCCGATGCTGAAATTACATTCAAACCATCTGGACAAGATACTATTGTAATAGATCACACATACACTGATCCAAAACTTCGTGGTCAAGGTATTGCCAAGGATCTTGTCCTTAAAGTGACAGATTATGCAAAAGAAAATAATTTAAAAATCATTCCATTATGTTCTTATGCACGTAATGTTATGGAAAGAGATAAGAGTTTACAATATCTCATTAAATAACAAAAGAGACGCAAGATGCGTCTCTTTTTAATATTTGAAAGAATGAAAAAATGGTATGTCATTATTATAATTTAAATTTTCAGAATAATCAATATCTTATTTAATTAAAATGCCAATTTGTTTTTTTACTTCATCTAACACTTTCATTGTGTGATGTGTCGTCTCTAAATTTAAGGCATTAATGTCTTTATTTTTAACAGCATCTATAAAATGCTTAATTTCATAAGACATTGGTGGTGCCTCACTTATGATTTCGTCAATGACTTCACCATTTCTATTTAATTTTTGAACTTTATTCGGAGCAGAGATTTTATCGATTAATATTATGCCCTCTTCCCCAATAATTTCAGATGGCAAATGACTATCTATTATTTTGGAATAACTTAATACTGACGTCATTTGATGGTGGTTACATATAATTGTACCTTGCCCATCTGCACCTGTAGATAATAATTTTCCGATTGCCTGAATCGTCTTCGGCATACCAAATAGATTGACTAATGGACTTATTGTATATACACCAAGATCCATTAATGCACCATTACCTAATTCAGGTTTAAAAGCATTTTCAATTATACCTTCTTTGTATTTATCGTAGCGAGAAGAGTATTGATTGTAATGAAAGTTTGCTCGGCGAATCTCACCAATTTCTTGTATCCAATCGTGTAATTTCATAAAAGATGGTGAATAAATACTTTTCATTGCTTCCATGAAATACACATTATTGTTTTGCATCGCTTGAATCATTAAATTAAAATTCTTCTCACTCGTAGCTATGGGTTTTTCGCATAATACATGTTTCCCGTGATTCATTGCTTGTATTGCTTGCTGATGATGTAATATATTTGGAGTAGCAATATAGATAACTTCAACAGAAGGATCATTTAATAATACATCCATGTCGTCTGTAAAGTTAGGGATTTTATGTTTTTCTGCGAAACTCTGTGCGCGTTCTATCGTTCTTGAATATACACTATGCAGTTCAAATTCAGGTACTGTTATCCCCGCTTCTATAAAGCGGTCTGTTATCCAATTCGTGCCGATAAGACCAAATTTCATTTACTTCACCCCAGATTTTATTTTCATATATTTATTAAATAGTATACACCTTAATTAAAGTTAATGGAGGAATTTTCATGAAAATCCAAGAAGATATTAAGAATATGCAAAACTATTTCGAAACACATGAGACAAAACAAATTAAATTCAGAAGAAAGAAACTAAAAGCGCTCAAAAAAGCAATTAAAGCGCATGAAACTGATATCATGGATGCATTAAATAGTGATTTAGGCAAAGGGAAAGTTGAAGCTTATGCTACCGAAATCGGGATTGTATTAAAAGAACTTACAACCTATATTAAAGAAATTAAAAATTGGAGTAGAAAGAAATCAATTAATACACCGATGATGCAATTTCCAGGCAAAAGTTATGTGATGTATGAACCATATGGTACAGTACTAATCATCGGACCATTCAATTATCCTTTCCAACTCGTAATGTCTCCACTAATTGGCGCTATTGCTGCAGGAAATTGTGTTGTCGTGAAACCTTCTGAACACACACCACAAACAAGTATGATGATTGAGCAAATTTTACAAGAAGTATTTGCACCAGAACATGTTCATGTTGTTCAAGGTGAAAAAGAAGTCACCTCAGCATTACTTGATACTCGTTTTGATTATATATTCTTTACAGGCAGTCCAAAAGTTGGCCAAATCGTTTACGAAAAAGCGAGTAAACATTTAACACCAGTAACACTTGAATTAGGTGGCAAAAGCCCTACAATTGTTGATGAGTCAGCGAATATTAAAGTTGCTGCAGAACGCATTGCATTTGGGAAATTCATGAACGCAGGACAAACTTGTGTCGCACCAGATTATGTTTTAATTGATAATAAGATTAAAGACAAATTCATTAAAGCAATGAAATCCACTTTAAAAGAATTTTATGGTGATAATTCGATTGAAAGTGAAGATTACGGTAATATCATTCATGATCAACATTTTAACCGTTTAACAGCAATGATTGAAGAAGCAAGTGAACGCATATTAATCGGAGGTAATTCGAAAGCAGATGTATTACATATTGATCCAACTATAATTGATGCGCGACTAAATGATTTAACAATGAAAGAAGAAATATTCGGACCGATTTTACCGATAATCGGTTATAACGATAAAGAAGAAATATTCCCTATTATTAAAGGGTTTGAAAAGCCACTTGCTTTATATATTTTTAGTGATGATTACGACTTTGTTAGAGATGTATTTAACCGAGTTTCATTTGGTGGAGGATGCGTAAACGACACAATAATGCACGTTGCTAATCCTTACTTACCTTTCGGCGGAGTGGGCCATTCAGGCATTGGGCATTACCATGGTAAATATACATTTGAATTATTCAGCCACCAAAAAGGCTATATGACGAAAAGTACTAAGTTGGAATCTGGTATTATGTTCCCTCCTTACAAAGGTAAATTCAGATATATAAAACAAGTATTTAAATAAAATTTATCCAAACAGAACAACATAAAAAGGAAGGTCACATTGACCTTCCTTTTTAGTACTTTAATTTAAATTTCTTCTTCTTTTCTTTTACGAGAAGCAACGATTAATGCGCCACCAGCTAATGCTGCAGCAGCTGCACCTGTTGCTAATGCTGCGTTACTTGCTTCCCCTGTATCAGGTAATTGACCTTCAGCAGGTTGAGCAGTGTCTAAAGCTTTAGGTGTATCAACATTTCCTGAAGCAGGAGGTGTTGTTCCACTATCAGTAGGAGGTGTTAATGGCGTAGAGTTGTCATCTCCACCTTTATCATCTCCACCATTGTCTGCTGGAGGTGTTACTGGATCTTTGTCTCCAGGTGGTGTTACTGGGTCTTTGTCTCCAGGTGGTGTTACTGGGTCTTTATCTCCAGGTGGTGTTACTGGGTCTTTGTCTCCAGGTGGTGTTACTGGGTCTTTATCTCCAGGTGGTGTTACTGGGTCTTTATCTCCAGGTGGTGTTACACCAGTATCACAGTCAGGTCCAGCTTGGCCTTCACCGTAATATCCTTGGTCTACATTTGCATTAGATTTATCTTTTAAGTTAACGATAACATCAGTCGGTCCATCTGAATCAACTTCATCATGTAAATCTGCTTCGATATTTGCAATTACTGGTGACCAATCTAATGGGTTATGGAAGTTTACAATGTATGTTCCTTCTGCTAAACCGTGGAACGCGTATTCTCCCCAAGCATTAGTGTATGTCTCATCAATTGTGTTACCAGCATAGTCACGTAAAGATACACGTAGACCTACAACTGGGTGTTCTCCAGCATCTTGCATGTTATTACGGTTTGCATCCCACCATACTTTGTTTCCAATTGATAGGTTTCCAGGTGTTCCGTCTCCAATTGAAACTACCGTACATACTTCTGGTGGTAATGGTAATGGTGATGGTTCTCCACCACCAGGAGGCGTTACCGGATCTGTTGGTGGGTCAACCGGATCTGTTGGTGGATCAACCGGGTCAACTGGTGCAGGAGAATCAGTCTTTAGTACATAACCTTGATCTACATTAAAGTTGCTTGCACCATTGATTACTACACGTACATCAGTCGGTCCATCTGAATCAATTACATCATGTAAATCTGCTTCTAAGTTAGCGATTACTGGCTGCCAATCTAATGGATTATGGAAGTTAACGATGTAAGTTCCGTTTGGTAAGTTATCAAATTGATAATGACCATTGTCATCAGTGTATTTCGTATCAATTAAGTTACCTGATTCATCTTTAATTGTAACTTTTAATCCTTTAACTGGAGCTTCGTTAGCATCTTGTAAATTATCTAAGTTTCCTTCTTTAGCTTGATCATCCCACCATACTTTATCCCCGATAGAGTATTTACCATCTGGTTTAACTGGGTCTGGAATTGGTGTTGGGTCTGGCGTTACAGCTCCACCACCATTGTTAACGTAACCTTGATCAACATCCATGTTATTAGCACCTTTGATATCTGCTAATACTGCAACTGGTCCGTCTGAATCAATAACTTCGTTTCCTAAGTTAGCAATTACTGGTGACCAGCCAAGCGGTGTTTCAAAGTCAACACGGTAAGTTCCGTTTGGTAAGTTGTCAAATCTGTATTGACCGTTAGCATCAGTGTAAGTTTCACCTACAAAGTTACCCGCATAATCATGTAACGTTACTTTAATACCTTCAATACCTACTTCGTCAGCGTCTTGAACATTATTTGGCGCTTTTGTATCTTCTTCTAATTTATCAGCCCATACTTTATCACCTAAAGAATATGTTCCAGTGTCCGGCGTTGGTTCTGGTTCAACTGGTGTTGGTTCCGGTTCAACTGGTGTTGGTTCCGGTTCAACTGGATCCGGTTTTGGTTCTTCTTTTGGTGGATCAATTTTTCCTGGATCATCAATATTGTATCCAGGTACGATGTATCCTTGATCTAGATTAAAATTGTCTGATCCATTAATTTCAAATAGAGCATCTGTTGGACCAACAGAGTTTTGTCCTGTTCCCATATGTTCATTTTGTCGCACTGCTTGATAAGTTAAATCGGGTGCTTCGAAGCTTACTTTGTATTTTCCGTTTTTCAGTCCTGAAATACTCCAGTTACCATTCGCATCCGAAACAGTTTCTCCAACTAGAGCTCCACCATATTCGTATACTTTTACTTTGATATTAGCAATTCCTTTATCTTCTGCAGCATCATACATATTATTTTTGTTGTAGTCATACCAAGTCTTGTCTCCAATAGTATATGTAGCTTCTGATGTTGCTTGTACTTCTTCAGTGGTTGGCGTCTTATCTGCAGCAGCTGTTGATGTTTCTTCCGCATTTGCTTGATTTCCTAAAAACATTAAAGATCCGATAAGAATTGACGCTGTACCTACAGACGAAAATTTTCTAATAGAAAACTTATTTAATCTGTTAGGTAGGAAATCCATCTTACTTTTGTTTGATTTTTTCATAACAAAATCCTCCTTTAAAATTGAAAAACAATGCAATAATGCTATATTCAACACATTATACACTTTAATTTTAAAGGGTTTACATTCGTAAGTAAACCTTAATTAGAACGTTTAAGATTTAAATTAATATAATTTTCAGTATTATTTAGATTTATTTTGTCTATATTTTCCGCACATGTTATTTACTATTTTTTACATTTAACTTTACTCTCATAACGTCACACAATTAGATTTCTTTAGTAATAATTTTTTCCTGTCTTTTAATCTATTCCCACAATCTTACTGAATTAGTGTAATAATTCATTTTACGATATTGATATATTCTTATAACAATTTTGAATAGAAATTTTTTTACTATAGGCTTTTTATATTACATTCATTATGTCGTTTTTTAATTCGTACTTAAATGTGACAATTTTGTGACATTTAAGTTTTTGAAATTTTAATGCATATTCCTTCAGTATATTTCTTTTCTCAAGCTATTCAGTAATGGTATTTCAGTTCTAATCTTGTTTATTTCTTCTATATTAATGTTAGACTGAATTGTTCCTTCTCCTAGTATTCCTTTTGTTAAAGCGTCACCTAACGGGTTAATAACCATCGATTTTCCTCCAAAAATTGTTCCATTACATTTCCCAATACTATTACTTGCAATCACATAGACTTGATTTTCAATTGCTCTGGCATACAATAATTTCTCAAATTGGTCTATACGCTCTACCGGCCATTCTGCTACTACAAATAATACCTCTATCCCGTTTAAAGTTAGTTTACGTGATAGTTCTGGAAATCGTAGGTCATAACAAATGATTATCCCCATTTTCACATTATTTATCTCAAATATGGAAATTTTATTCCCTTCAGTTAAATAGCTTGGTTCATCTAACATTGGTACTAAATGTAATTTATCATATTGATGGATGACTTCTCCTATCTTATTTATCACAATGGCTCGATTAAAGATTTTTCCATTTTCTTTAACCGCAATGGACCCTGCAACAATATTTATTTGATATCGCTTCGCTAATTCACTTATTGCTGTAATTTCTCTTTCTCCATTTTCAGATGTTATCTCTTGCAGCTGATTCAACATATATGAAGTATTCCACATTTCAGGAAGTACTGCGATTTCAATATCTTTAAGTGTAGCTATCCATGACCTTACTTTCTCAATATTTTTATCAGGTTCACCAGGAACAATTTCCATTTGATATACTGCAATCTTCATGTAATTCCCTCTTTTTATATTTTTATTTTATTTCTTTTTATGTTGTACAAAAAATCCTACCCCTAATGAGGTAGGATTCATAGCACTATAAAAATTGTACACATACGCCTTCTGGTGCACGTTTGTTATTCTCAATCATCGTTAATCGACCTGTTTCTTTATCTCTTTCGAATAAAGATAAAACGCCGTCTACTTCATGAGCGCATACTAAGAATGAATCGCTTGGGTCAATATTGAAATCTCGTGGCCAGTCTCCACCTGTTCCAACGATTTCAACTAATTCAATTTTTTCACCTTCATTTGTAACTTTAAATACTGCAATTGACTGATGTCCACGGTTTGATGCGTATAAAAATTTACCATCATGGCTCAATCGAATAGCCGCTCCTTGAGTATTCTCAGTAAAATTACTAGGTACTGTCGGTAATTTATCAAGCATTTCAAATTGCCCATTATTATATTGTAATACGACAACTTCATTGCTTAACTCTGTAAAAAGATAAGCATATTTTCCATTCTCATTAAACACTAAATGTCTTGGTCCCATTCCTGGTTCAACATCTAATGTGTGAACACGTTTAAATCCTTCATCACCAAACGTAAAAGTAATCACTTCATCTGTGCCTAAATCTACGGCAACTGCGTATTTACCGTCTGGTGTTTCTTGTATGTAATGCGTATGTGCATGATCTTGACGTTCAGCATGTGGTCCAGTTCCTTCTTGTTGTACTGTATCGATTAATTCCAAAACTTCACCTGTTTCAGAATTTAATTTATACATGCGTACTAATCCTGGTCCATAAACCGCTTCTAATAAATACTTGCCATCTTTAGTAACCCATATATGACATGCAGAATCAGTTGAAGATAAGTTCTCATTAATCACTTCCAAACTACCATCTTCTTTGATTTGATAACTTTGGATTCCCGCTTGGCTGTCTACTTTTTTAATACCATATAGTTTGTCATCATGTTGCACAATATATGTAGATGCAGGCACTTCATAACCAGTCTCTACCGACTTAATTGTCTTCGCTTCTGTATCTAGTGTAAAGTTGTAAATCCCTTTACCATCATGCTTTGTATATGATCCAATATATCCTTTTACCTCTTTCATTTTATCGCCTCCTATTTCTTTCATTCTAACAAATTCAATTCAACAATGCGAAAAGTTGAAAATAATATTGAAAATTTTTAAAATTTATATTGCTAATAGTTTAGTAATACATTACAATTTGTTTGGTATTAATAAAAGAACAGTAATACCATACAATAAGTTAAGTAAAACTAATATTTACCATAAAATAAGTCGATAAAGGAGTGTATTATGTTAAACACTCATCTAAAAAAACAATTTTCTCCTATTGATATAACACAACAAACCAAAACACCATTATTCTCTGCTTTAAAAGTATATGAGCATGAGCAAGTAACTAGCTTTGACGTTCCTGGTCATAAACGTGGATTAGATAAGGATTATCGCCTTAACTATTACGGCAATCGTACTTTACGTCATGATATTAACTCGATGCCACGTCTCGATAACTTTGACCATCCAACAGGGGTCATTTTAGACGCACAACAGTTAATGGCTGATTTATTTTTAGCAGATGATGCACACTTCTTACTCAATGGTACGACGTCAGGGATACAGGCGATGATTCTTTCTACCTGTAAGCCTAAAGATAAACTTATCTTACCTCGTAACGTTCACAAGTCAGTACTTAATGCAATGGCTTTAGCAGACGTTACGCCAATATATTTGATTCCGGAGTTTGATACAACATTTGGCATTGCACATAACGTGAGTGTCAAAAGTGTTGAAGAAGCTATCCAAAAACATCCAGATGCGCGTGCAATTCTCCTGATGAATCCCACGTATTTCGGTGCTGTCAGTGAGTTAAAGGTTATTACGGAGCTTGCACATCAGCACAATATACCTGTCCTTATTGATGAAGCACATGGTGCTCACTTTAGATTTTCGAGCAATTTGCCTATGTCATCCATGGAAGCTGGTGCTGATATGGCAGCAACATCCCTTCACAAAACAGGTGGCTCATTTACACAAACGAGTGTATTACTTGTACGTGGTACACGTGTTAATCTACACAAAGTTAAAAGTGTTGTGAATATGCTTACCTCAACGTCAGCATCATATCTATTGATGTCGTCACTTGATATTGCAAGACAACATCTTGCCTTAAATGGTCAATCACGCATTGAACATAACCTTAAACTTGTGCGCAACTTTAAACAAAGGATCAATCAAGTACCTGGATTTCATATGATTGATTCTGATGCCTTCTACAAGAACTATCATCAACAACTTGATGTAACAAAGCTTACGATATACATCGATCACGCTTTAGATTTATCTGGCTTTGAAGTGTATCATCTTCTGCGCGATCAGTACGATATTCAGATGGAACTTGCAGAACCTAATATTATTATGGGAATTGTTTCATTTATGGATAATGAGGATGGACTCAACAAACTGTTTAACGCACTTGTAGATATTAGTCGTAATCACTTCAATCCGAAGCAACAAGTCATACCCCCCATCTTAAAGCAGATGGATATTCCTGAGCAGATGATGGGATTACGCGATGTATTCTACGCTGAAAAGAAAAGTGTTCCTTTAAACGAAGCACTTAATGAGATTTGTGCTGAAAGCTTAATGATTTATCCTCCCGGTATTCCAATACTAATGGCTGGGGAACGTATTACCCAAAAGACCATTGATTATTGGTCGTTTATTAATAATCAACCCATCATTAAAATTGGTGCAGAAAACAAAAATGAAGTATTTATTATTGATCATAAAGGAGAAATTTATTAATGAAATTAACTACATTAGGTAGACACGTATTAATCGAGTATTATAATTGTGACCAGGATATATTAAAAGACCATGATTCAATTGAACGCATCATGAACGAAGCAGCAGTTGTATCTGGTGCAACTATCGTAGAAAGCTGTTTCCACACATTCAATCCATATGGTGTAAGTGGTGCTGTTATCATCTCAGAATCACATTTAGCCATCCATACTTGGCCAGAATACGGGTACGCTTCAGTAGACGTATTCACTTGTGGTGATTCAGTTGATCCTTGGAAAGCTGAAGATTTCTTACAAACTGCTTTAAAAGCTGAGTTATCTGATTCATTCGAAATGGGACGCGGTATGGCAGACAAAATCGAAAAATATTCAAATGGTAAAATTGTCGTAGAATCATTCAAACCAATAGAAGCATAGGAGGAAATATACATGTTAGATTTATGGTATACAGAGAATCACACGGATAACGTCAAGTTTTCTATTAAGACAACTGAACATATCTTAACTGAAACAACACCGTTCCAACAAACTGATTTCTTTAAATCAGAGGAATTCGGTACATTTTTCACATTAGATGGTTTAATGATGGTCAACGAGAAAGACGAATTCGTTTATCACGATATGATTACACATGTGGCAATGGCTACAAACCCCAAAATTAAAAAAGTCCTTGTTATTGGTGGCGGTGATGGTGGGACTGTCCGTGAATTAACACGTTATACTTCTATCGAACAAATTGATATGGTTGAAATTGACGAACGTGTTGTGCGTTTATCTCAAGAATACTTACCAATCACAGCTTCTAAATTAGAAGATCCTCGTGTGACATTATTATTCGAAGACGGATTAGCTTACGTAAAAAATAAAGAAGCTGGCTACTACGACTTAATCTTAGTAGATTCAACTGACCCTATCGGTCCGGGTGAAGGTTTATTCTCACACGATTTCTACAATAACTGTTTCCGTGTATTAACAGATGATGGAATTTTGATTAACCAACATGAGTCACCATATTACACAAATTATGCTCATGAAATGAAACGTGCACACTCTAAAATCAAAGGATTATTTCCAATTACACGTGTTTATCAATTCCATATGCCAACATATCCATCAGGACACTGGTTATTTGGCTTCGCCTCTAAATCATTTGATCCTTTAAAAGATGCTGATTTAGATGCTTGGAATGCCCTTGGTATCAAAACAAAATACTATAATACTGACATCCACACTGGTGCATTTATGTTACCTACTTTCGTTAAGGAGATGTTAGCTGATGAAGCCGAATAAATATGTTTACATGAGCTGTGACGCTTCATTTGAAGACGCAACAACTGTCATTTATGGTGCTCCTTTTGATGGTACAGTTTCTAATAGACCAGGTACACGTTTCGCAGCAGATGCAATTCGCTCTGAATCTTACGGTTTAGAGACGTATAGTCCTTACCTTGATAAAGATTTAGAAGACGTAAATATTATCGATACAGGTGATGTTGATATTACCATTGGTAATAAAGTAAAAGTGTTAGAAGAATTAGAAGATACAGCGCGCGTTATCATAAATGCAAACAAACTACCGTTTATGCTTGGTGGAGAGCATTTAGTAACGCTTGGCCCTTTCCGTGCTGTGCACGAAAAATATCCTGATGTTGTACTTGTACAACTCGATGCACACACAGATTTACGTGACGACTACATGGGAGAATCATTATCTCACGCGACAGTTGTTCGCAGAATTCATGATATTGTAGGAGACAATCGTATCTTTCAATTTGGTATTCGTTCTGGAACGAAAGAAGAATTTGACTGGAGTAACACACATACAACTCTCGAAAAATTCTCCATTGATACTTTGAATGACTTACCAAACATTCTTGGGGGTACACCCGTTTATGTAACAATCGATTTAGATTGTTTAGATCCTTCTATCTTCCCAGGAACAGGCACACCTGAACCAGGTGGTTTAACATATAAAGAACTTGAACCTGCATTCAAAGTATTTGAACAACTGAATGTTGTTGCAGCTGATATTGTAGAGTTGTCACCACCATACGACCATAGTGGTGTTTCTAATGCAGTTGCAGCGAAAGTTGCGCGTGAACTCATGCTTGCGATTACAAAATAAGTTAGGACTTTTGTCTTAACTTATTTTTTTATCTATATTTTCTGATTATTATGAAATATAATAAATTAAAAAGAGAAAATTTGAGGTATCACCTATGAAATATAAAGACTTCCCTGCTAACGTTAAATTGCGTATTATTTGTGGTTTTTTTGACCATGCTGCTTCTATGAGTGTGATGCCTTTTATGGTTTTATATATTGCAGATGAACTTGGAAAAGTAACATCTGGTTTACTCATGTCTTTCAACGTTATTTTCGGCTTATTATGTAATCTGGTCGGTGGTTATTTTGCAGACCGTTTCAGTCGAAAAGGTCAACTGATTTGGGGACAATCTATATTTGCAGTCTTATTTACCATTATGGCGATATTCATTCATCCTAATATTAATATGGCGTGGATTGTCGCAATTATTTTCATGTGTTTGGCAATTCCAAGCGCGATGATATTTCCGGCTCTTGAAGCATTGATTATCGATTCTACGGATGAAGAAAGTAGAAAGTCTGTTTATGTTACAACCTACTGGTCGAATAACTTAGCAACTGCTGTTGGTACCGCAATCGGTGGCTTGTTCTATAAAGACCATCGCTTTTTACTCTTTTTGTTCATCATAGCGATAATGGTGATAAATACGATTATTTTCTATCGTTTCTTAAAAGATCCAACGACTCAAAAAGAAAAGATAATCGTTAATACACACTGGATTCGAGATTTATTTGGTAAATATAAAGTGGCGTTTAAAGATACACGTTTTGTTCTTTTTACTGCGGCTGCCGTTTTTATTTTCTCGGCTGAATTTGCACTGACGAACTATATTGGCGTTAGGTTGCATGAAGTGTTTAAACCCATTGATTTATTCGGCATACATATTGATGGCGTCCGTATGATGAGTTTAATGTTAATCGAAAATACGATACTTGTTGTAACCATTACATTCTTAGTCAATAAACTTGTTGAACCCTTTAACCAACGTACAATGCTTGTCATTGGTGGATTAATGTATACTTTCGGTTATGCAATGACGCATACGCTCTCAACGTGGTGGATTCTCATGCTTTGTATTTTATTTGCGACCATTGGAGAATTGATTCAAAGTCCTATTTATTCAGTATATATGGCGAAGCTTATGCCTGAAGATGCACGTGCGAGCTATATTGCTTTCAGTTCACTTGGTTACAGTGGCGCTGGCCTCGTTGCCAGTTCCGGATTAATTATCGGCGTTGTGCTAAATAGTGTCATGATGAGTGTTTATGTCGCATTACTTGGTGTCATCGGTGTAATACTCGTGGTAACTGCCCTGAATCTTCCTGGTAAACATCAATTTAAGACTAACAATTAAGCAGTGGAAAATTCCACTGCTTATTTTTATTGAAAAATAGAACGTATGTTCGTATAATAAAAGAAAAGAATAAGGATGTGAGGCTATGATTCACCCTATTTATGGCGAAACCAATTATCGAAATGTAGAACAACATAAACTCAATCGCAATATTCCGAAAGGACGTGGCATGATTAAATGGGCACCATTCGCGACGATGCCACAACAATTCGCTGATGTTAAACGTCAAATTGAGAATCAGAATAAAGTAGAACGTCCCGAATTATCCGAAGATCGTATGCAAGAGATTAATGAAACACTCCACATCGCGCTCGCTAAACAACAAGATGTAACTATCGAGTATTATTCAAATGGATATATTCACTCTATTGGGATGACCATTGAAAAAATTGACCAATGGGCAGCAATTATCATCGGCACAGTGACTAGCAACGGGCAAACATTCTTTATATCATTTATGGATATTATCAATATTTACATACAATAAAAAGCGTAGACAAATGTCTACGCTCTATCCTTATATCTATAAATTTGTTTCACTTTCCTCAATTATCCCAAGCTGAATACCTTTAATAACAGCACCCAGCCTTGATTCAACACCGAGTTTACGAATCAACTTTGTAATATGATATTCGACCGTGCGTTTACTAATAAATAATGCCTCACTAATGTCTTGATTCTTCATATCTTTTGCAACCATACGTAAGATTTCTTTTTCTTTATTACTCAATAAAGGCTTTGCTAATGCTGTTTCATGCTTTAAATTTTGATTAAAATAATATACAGCACGGATCCCGTCAACCAGTTTATCCGTTGATTCATCTTTCAAAATAAAACCAACTGCACCATTTTCATAAGCTTTAATCTTATATTCTTCTAAGTTATATCCACTCAGCATTATAAACTTTACTTTCGGATACTTAGAAGAAAACGTCTTTACAATGTTCAAACCATTCACATCTTTTATCTTGATATCGCACAATACAACATCTGGTTTCAACGTCTTAATATAATGAGATAAAAGGTTAGGATCAGTAAATACTTTTGCAACTGTTAAATCATCTTCTGACTCAATAATCTTAGCCACACCATGACCAAATAATTCATGATCATCTAAAATAATAATCTTTACCATGGAATCACCTCTGTTCAATCGGCAATGTTATACTAACTACCAATCCTTTTTTATGTGTACTCTCGTCTAACACGGAGAAAACAATCTCCCCATCAAACAGACTCACTTGATTGATTAAATACTTCAGTCCATTATTTGAACCACGTACTAAAATATCAGAAACGTTATGGTATTCAATACCCACACCATCATCGGTAACTTTGAAAGATAATGCCTCGGCAGACTCTGTTACCTCAATATTGATATGTTTAGCATCCGCATGTTTAATTGCATTGTTAATCAATTCTTTAATCATACGGTAACTACTTATCTTTACTAACTTATCTATCAATATGTTACTTTCTTGATAATCTAGTTGAATATCAATCATCGATTCATACAAATGACGACGAATTAATCCGTTCAAACTCTCATTTAATCCAAAATCATCTAAATCCGCAGGGAATAAATCTTCACACACCTCACGAATCGCATAAATCGACTCATCTAAAATTTCTTCCACATGCTCACGACTACCCTCTTTATCTAGCGTCTTCGTCTCATTTAAAGCAAGAATGATGTTTTGTAAAATATCATCATGTAAGAATATCGATAAGCGTTCACGCTCTTCCTCTAGTGACGCATGTGATAAATAAATACGGTTCTTGTAATCTTCATCCATTAACTTCGTTGAATAATTCTTCATAAAGAAATCGAACTGCTCTAACATGCTAACAAATTCGTGATATTTAAATTGATCTATTTCAGAAGTATGTAATGCAATAAACGCATTATTTACTGCAGTACGATGCACATAAACAGTAATATCATGTAACTGGTTTATCGCAATTGCCGAACGCTCATAAATCATGTGAGACTTAGAAATAATATCATCATAATTAAATGTCCCTGTTGGGAATCTATATTGCTCAGATTGATCTTGTGATTCTATAAACAAGTAATAATTCGATAACTTAATATTATTTTGAATCAAGGTATCGTAAATATTCTCATTAATATTGCTCGTAACGTTTGTTGAGCGATGTTTATTCTGATATTGATCTTTGAAATAATAAAGTGACACACTTAAAGCCAATATTAAACTGTGTATAATAATTATTTTGATTAAATCAGGGTGCGCTAAGAAAAATACATAGAACACAACAACAGAGCATAACATCAAGACATTCCAAATTTGAAATAGCGATAAAATAATAGCCATATAAGATTTTGAAATAATAATCTTAAATTTACAGAACGAATACAGTAAATACAAAGGAAAGATGATTAACGTCGGTAATAAATAATAGTACGGAATACTACTATTAAAGAAATGTAAAAATAAATTCAACGTGAACATTGGTAAAATACTTAGCAATAGTGATGCTAAAATAAAATACAATTCCCTTCGAATCTGCCCCTGTGAATTACGAATGATTGAGAATATTACGTAAAATACGCTTAGTAATAAAATAATACACACCGATATAAGCATGACGAATGAAAATAGTACAAACTCACTTCTTTGAAGTGTCACATTCAAAATTAGTGCAATTATAAATAATGAAAATATCAAATAATTATTTAGTTTTAAAAAGTTATTCAATTTATTCGATCTTGAAAAAACAGGATAAATACTAAATAACTTTGACAACATTGCTAGAACGAAAAATAACAAAAATATTTCTGTCGTTGTTCCTAGTCCTTTTAAAAAAGGATCATAATAAGAAAAAGAGATCGTATTCGCTAATAATAAGCATAGTATGAAAAAGTGCTTAAGAACATATGAATCAAGTTTATTTAACATTTGAAGCACTAAAATACTAATAAAAAAGTTAAAACCTGCCGTACAAATAGTCAATATAGTTACATCATCATAATTTCTACCCATAAGTAAAGAAACTTTAATAGCATAGAAAAATTTTAAATGTATTACGCAAGTCAGAACAATTAATAACAAATAAAATGGTACTGACATACGCTTTAATCTAAAAATTGAATTCATTTTTTAATTTCCTTATTCCTTCAGATTTATCGGGAAAAGCATCTAAGAGAATACCGTATGCTTTTTCAATGTAATAATTATACAACAATCTACAGTAATCTAGTGAACCAGATTTTAAAATATTTTCACGAGAGTAATTCTGAAGGTTCGTATCACCAGAGAAAAATATATATTTAATAAGTGGTAAATACATCTTTTTTTTCTTAAAATCACTTTTTTGTTCTGATAATAAACTGTCTATATCATTTTTAATTTGAGCAGCAATCCCAATATATTGCATAAACTGCAACAAAGATTTGTTATTTTTATCAATAATAAGACCAATCAACATCATCAAATTACCAGACTTCTTAGTAATCATCTCTATATAGTCATCTTCTGATAGCCTAGGGTTCTCATTGAAATCAAAAGTAATATCTTGAAACTCTGAGTAACCAGCTTCTACTATAAATGACATGACTTCATCCTGAATCTCACGATCGATTAAACGAATTGCTTGAAGCATTGTAATATGAGATAAAACAATTTGTTGTTCTTTAGAAATCCACTTCAATATATAATCATCATCGACAACGTCATCAACTAAATCAAAAGCCCAAAAAACAAGCTGAATTGCAACAGAATTTCTTTGCATATCAGCTTGGGTACTTGTATTAAAAAGCATATTAATTGTTTCGTAATAACTTCCCCAACTATCTCGTTGGATTTTATCATTCACATAGCTTAACAACTCTTCTTCTGAGTTGGTTGAAAGATGCAACTTCTTAATTAATTCAAAAATATATTGTTCAATCACCTTAAAAATCGCCAGTCCAATACTTTGAAGCTTTAATATTCAAGGGCTTATGGGCAGCAGAGTCAATCACTGTTACAACGTCTTCACTAAAACCTAAAGTTTTGTTTTGGTTTAACAATTCTTCTAGAGATAAGTTCATTTCTTTCATTTTTAAAACAACTTGCTCTAACTCTTCTCTCATCATAATTTCCTCCATTCATTAATGAATTAATTTCTTAAATATAATATTACACGAAATTTTCTAAAAACTCGATACTTAATTTATATTTTTAACAAAATTCATCTTTTATTTTTATTAACTTAGTGTTAAATCATCGAAAAAATACTATATATGGATAACTTCATTCAAAAATACATACTTATATAACACTAGATTTAAAATTATTAATCCACTTTAAACAAACTAAATCAATTGTGAATTTATGGATATCACCTAGCACTTAAAAGTGAAATATGTCATAATGGGTTCAACAAGCAAAAAGGAGCTACACATGAAAAAAACACTATTGTCTCTTGCAATAATCACGTCGTTTACAACATTATCGACAACAGTTTATGCTGACACTCATCCGACGGTTCTTTATTTCCACAACGAAGATAATGAACCAATCAAAGATTTTCCTTTCAAAGCTCAGTTAAATGAAGAGCATACTTTATATACTGCCCTTGACGATGGTTATAAAGTGATTGATGGCGATGTCTCCACTATTGAAATTGCAGGGAATGAATATACAATCAATCCTGGTGTCTTAAACGAAATAGAAATTGTTGATCCAGCATTAGTTCTAGAATCTGTTGACGAGGTGGCAACTTCTGAAGCACCGATATTAGAGCAACATCATACAATTAAAGTTAATGCAGTGGATCGATCTTTTACTCATTTAGAAGATGGAACAATAATATACCTAAAATTGGATGGACAAGTAATTGACGAAACTGAGGTAACTGATGGGGTTGTAGAATTTAATGATGTAGATTCTAAAGAATCTTATGAAGTGAGTTACTCAAAAGAAAATATTGAATCAACACCTAATGAGCCACTTACAATTGAAGCTGGCGAAGAGAAATATTTAGTATATGAAGCACAGACTAAACCAATCAAACGTGAACGTTCTCCCGAAAAGCTTAAGCAAACGTTAAATTCTGATGGTGATGCGATCCATAGAGCACCTGATGACAGACCACCTTTACTGAAGAATAGAGATAAAGCGGAAAAGTCAGCTGTGGTTAATACAAATAGCGATTCAAGCGACTCAGAAAGCTATCGTGAACGTAATACAAGTTCTAAAAGATCAAACGTTAGTAGAGATGTAAAACCACAACTTCCCGTTGAAAAACCAACAGTGAATCCTATCACACGTGCAGAACGTAGAGCAGATGCGAAACAATCATCAACAAGCGATAATGCGAATACTGCAGACTACAGCAGTAACTCAAGTTCTAGCAGTTCTGATTATAGTAGTGACAGTTCATCAAGTAATGATTACGCAAGTGACACTTCATCGTTCAATGGCACATTAAGTCATAAATCCACAACACCTACTTTAAGGAAAGACAGCAAACAGTCTAAATATACGCCTTCAAGTGATGGTGATTATGCGTCTGATAGCAGTTATGCATCTGATAGCAACTATTCATCTGGTAGCAATTATGATTCAAATAGTGATTCAAATTCAAGAGACTTCTCTAGTTCAAGAAATGATAGTTCTAATAATCATACATCTCCTATAAAGAAATCATATTCAAAATACAAATCAAGCTCAAGTGATGATGAAAGTTATTTACCTGAAACAGGTGAAGCAATGAGTCAATTGTTACCTATAGCTGGATTAATGGCCATTAGTGCTGGTATTGCACTACTATACTTTACACGTAAAAAGAAGAAAGATATGTAAATTAATAGAACAATAAACGCACATGCAAAATTCGCATGTGCGTTTAATTTATGTAATTTGTATTAAACCATCATGTACTGAGAAGTATGTTCCAAGCTTAGATGTACCTTTCATTCCTTCAAAGATAAACATTCCGGCACTGTTAATCATATGTTGACTTTCAAATGTTGAAAGTACAAAAGTTCGGTTCGCTTTTATATCTGTAAATCTGTGTAACCTTCTCATGATTTGTTCAAACCCTCTAGATTCACCTAGTGCTACAAAGCCATCAGGTACATGCTTGGCAATACGATTCACGTATTTATTAAATGATGATGCATATGGATTCCAACTCACAATCGCAAGTACTGTGCCTCCATTCCCATCAAATCCACCATACGTTTCCCATAATACTTTAAATTGATATGCTTTGTTTAAATCTTGATTATTCCTACTACATCCTATCACTATATCATGAATAACTGGTCTTTCTTTTCTCATTAATCGGATGAGTTGAATCATTTCCTGCTCCGTATTAACGTTTTCTAAACCACTTAATTCTTTAGTCGAAATAGATTGTAATGGACTCAATTGAACACCCCTGAATTATTATTTTTCTCAAAAGAAAAAGACTCTAAAATCACAGAGTCTTAAGCATTGTCAGATTCAATTTTAGCGACGATTTCTTTCGTACGACGTTCAATATCTTCAAAGTCTTTCTTAAAGCTAATAACAAATAAAGCTGCTCCAGCAGTTACAATTACTGATAATACCAAGAATGTGATAAGAATTGCTTTAAATAGAGATTTAATGAATTCCATTTGTGTTTCACTCCTCCAGTGTTTCTTTATAGGTTTATTTTAACACATGAATAAAATGGAATGAAATAATTAACATTATTATTTCAAGTTTATGATATAGTAATGATAAGAACTAAAGGATAGGATGAGAAGAATGCCTCACGTACATTTACTAGCAGCATGGCAAAATAACGATATCGAAAAAATTAAACAACTCATCGATAAAAATATTCAATCTAATATTATTTATGACGATGGTGTTGAATACGAGAAAGATTACGATGCTTTTATTGAAAGCATAAAGTTTCACCTTGATGAAACAGAAAAGTTAAATTTAGAATGGCAGTTTGATGTTATGCATAAAACTGAACGTGGTACAGCGAATATTGTAATTATAAAGATTTCTCGTGGTGACGATAACTACAATGTATCTGAAAAAGCTGCGTTATGTATTTTTACATTCGATACCGTAAGTGATAATGAACGTAAATTAATACGGGCTTATGTTGAAAAGGGTGTAGCTAATAACTAGCAACACTCTTTTTTTATTTAACATATAATAATACTTTCAATTTCCATTAGAAACATCTTATTAAAATTCTACTTTCCTTTACTCTTTCACTGAATATCAAATGAATTCAATAGGCTTTCAAATTAAGGAGTTAACATTTAATAAATGTTAACTCCTTAAAAAGACTGAATTCATCTTATTTTCTGACAATTCGAATTTACAATATCACACTATTACATCCATAATATGAGATTTATTTAACTTTGTTAACTTTTTAACGTAAAAAAATTTGCGGTCTACACGAGTGTTTTGAAATTAAAAATCATTATAATTAATCTTGTATCGAAAATAACATAGTAAAAGGAGATTTAAAAATGAATAAAAAGTACATGTTACCCGCTGCAGTTCTATCAACTACTTTATTAACTGGTTTAATTCAAAGTGATGTTACTTATGCCAAAACTGAAAGTTCGAAGTCTTTAAGTCAAATCCAAAAAGTACAATCAAAACATGATGCAAAAAACTTCTTAAAATCTCTGCCTGGCGATAAAAACGCTAAGAAATTTTACAAGCAGTATGAAATTACTAAAGTCGAAAAAGATGATCAAGGTTTCACACATTACACGTTAAAACCACACAATAATGGTAAAAAAGCAATTGAAAAGGAAATTAAAATTCACGTAAATAATAAAAATGAAGTTGTCCATGTTAACGGTGAATTAGATCAAAAAGAAATAAACCCAACAAATACACAAAAATTATCAAAAGACGAAGCTGTTGATTTAGCATTTAAAGCAGTTGGTGTTGATAAAAATAAAGTAAAAAACATTGCCAATCGTGATGTAGTAAAAAAAGCAGATGTAGTTATTAATGCAGACAAAAAAAAATATGTTTATGACATTCAGTTGATTTATGTTACACCAAAATCAGCGAACTGGCATGTTCAAATTGATACTGAAACAAGTGAGGTCATCAAAAAACAAAATAAAATTTATGATGCAGCAACTACTGGATATGGAGTTGGTATGGACAATAGATCCAAACCATTGAACATTTATCAAGAAGGTAGTAACTATTACTTAGCTGATATGACACATACGGGAAATATTGAAACATATGATGCTTTTAATACCATGAGCAATACACAAATTGTAAAAGATACAGACACAAACTTTAACTCAACAAGACAAAAAGCAGCTGTTGATGCACATTACTATGGTGATGTCGTTTATGATTATTTTAAGAATACACATAACCGTGATTCGTATGATGGAAAGGGTGCGCCAATTTATTCAGTAGTTCATTATGGTTCAAATTACAATAATGCTCAATGGAACGGCGAAGCAATGTTGTATGGCGATGGAGATGGTGTGAATTTCACTTCTTTATCAGGTGCTAATGATATCGTTGCACATGAATTAACACATGCAGTCACAGAACATACTGCAGGATTAGTTTATGAATATCAACCAGGTGCAGTAAATGAGTCAATGTCTGACGTATTTGGCTATTTTATTGATCCGGACTTCTTGATGGGTGAAGATGTATTTACACCTGGACGTTCAGGAGATGCCTTACGCAGTTTCTCACAACCAGAATTATATGATCAACCTTCTCATATGAATAAATATCAAAACTTGCCAAACACTGAAGACGGTGACTGGGGTGGTGTGCATATTAATTCAGGTATTCCGAATAAAGCATTCTATAATACTGTAACTAAGCTTGGTAAATCAAAAACAGAAAAAATTTATTATAGAACGTTAACATATTATTTAACTTCTACATCTGACTTTAAAGATACGAAACAAGCTTTAATTCAGTCAGCCCATGATTTATATGGAACAACTGATGCTAATACAATCAAAGCTGCATGGGATGCAGTTGGCGTTAACTAGATGATTGTAAGTTAGCATAAGAATACGGGCCGACTCCAATTAGGAATCGGCCCAAATCTTTGTCACTCTCCTTATCTGACGTGTGACAAAACTAAACTTTGTAATACACTAATTAAATTGATACTTCTTATTGTCGACTTACTGCTAAATATAAAGTTCCACCCAATTATTTAATATTTAAACTTTCTAAAATATACTCTAAATACAGCTTGCATCACAATTGCAAAACTTAATATGATGGCTAGATTTAATTGCTCACCTAACTTTAATAGCTGTAAGTAATCCAAGTATTAAAAAATACATGCTTCCCCAAGTCCATTTCAAACTCTCAAGTAAAATTCTGTTCTCTTTCATCCTGTTCTTTAGGATCGTTGATAAGATAATTCAATCCAATTGCACATAAAATGAGACTCAGTACACTTGGTTTATCTATCGAGAAATAAAGCGCTGCATTTGGAATCAATATTATTAATCCAAATAACAACATTTGTCCTGACGAATACTTCGCTGAACTAAACATCCAATCTCCTCCTAATACTTTCTCCATAATACAAAGTTACTCACCGAAAACGATAAAAACATTATCGAGAGCATGATGATAATGGCACTTTCTGCTCTTAAATCAATCCAATCAAATGTATATAAAGTAAAAAATATCATCCCAACAAATAATGTCACTAAATAAGACGTCTTAAACGCACGATTACTCAAACTCACAATACGTTCATCGACCATTTCTTCTCTATTTTGAATGCCCATCAATATCATATGTATGCCTAATACAAATTGCATCACATACAGCTCAGGTCTTTCAATAATCACAATCATAAAAAATGCAGCCATTGCTAACATCACAAATCCTAATAAATACAACGCAGGTCGATTACCTTCCATATGATTAAACATCCTATCGCCTCCTACTTATAGTCGCTTTCTTCTAACACAAAAATATCTTCAACTTTCACTTTGAAGATTTCCGCAATCATCATTCCAAGCGGTAACGATGGATTGTATTTTCCTTTTTCAATGGAGATAATTGTTTGTCTAGATACTTTTAAGTGCTTTGCTAACGTTTCTTGTGAGTAGTCATGCAAACTTCGGTATTCAGCTAATTTATTTTTCATACACTCACCTCTTCAACTCCATTATAATGTAAAGTTCCCTTTACGTAAAGTAAGCTTTACATCAATCTTTCAATATTATTCTTTGTTATAATTTCACTATATGTATTAAGGAGGTATCGCAATGCAACAAGTCAAAAGTGTTATCACTGAATTTCGAGGCAGTCATTTCGATTTCGGTATCGAACAAGGAAAATGGCTCAAAACAACGTTAATGATGGAGAATCGCGAACGTGAATGGCGTATCCGTCGCCCTCGCTTTGATATAGATATTCAAGAAACGAAAGCCGCATTCAACCGCTTCGCCCCTGGTATTTGGGAGGAACTGCTCGGTTTGCAAGCCGAGCTCAAAATGGATATGACCCAAATCCTACTCAACTTCGGCCACTACAGGGTCTATGCGAAACCGAGTGGTTGCAGTGTGTTCACAACTGAAGATTATTTAGTCAGAAATTACGATTATCATCCAGCAACATATGATGGGCGTTTCACTTTCTTCCAACCGAATGATTCAGGATACGCGACGATGGCACCTGTTTCTCGCATTACTGGTCGCATGGATGGGATGAATGAACATGGTTTATCGATGGGTTACAATTTCATGCATCGAAAAGTGCCAGGTGATGGTTTCGTTTGTTACATGATTGGGCGTATGATCCTAGAATGCTGTAAAAGTGTCGATGATGCAGTACAATTCTTAAATGAAATTCCCCATCGTTCAAGTTTCAGCTATATATTATTAGACAAAAAAGGTGTTACCCAAATCGTTGAAGCAACACCAAGAGATATCATCGTCAGGGAACATCATTATTGTACAAATCATTTCGAAGTATTAACACACGAGAATCGTAGAGTCCTAAAGGATTCAGAAATGCGTATGAGTAATTTGAAGTCACAAACGAACAGTCACATGAATGCGAGTTCGGCTTTTAAAATTATGAACGATCCAAAAGCTGGCGTGTTTAGTGATTTATATTCTAGTTGGAGTGGAACTATTCATACGAGTTGTTACTTCCCAAAAGACTTAACCGTTCAGTTTGCCCTCGGCGGTAATAATTCACCAACAACACTTGATTTCCAAGACTGGCTAGATGGTAACCCCATACAAATCAAACAATTTACAGGTCAAATTGATAGTGATATCACTTTTGCCAGTGAATAAAAAAAACAGCGTTCCAAATGTTTGGAACGCTGTTTTTCACTGAAATGATTTTAATATTTTAAAAGGATTATTCTCATATAAGTCAAACTTTTGTGCTTTTTTCTCTAATGCTTTTAATATTCGGTCTTCTGAAATTTTACGTGTTACGAGTGATGAAATATTCTCTTTGGTGATAGGATAGAACGCAACATCTACTGTTTCATCATCGCCATTCTTCAACTTACCGCCAACAACCTCACCATGGAACGTAAAATTCACGACACCACTTGTTTTATTGTGTGAACTATATATAAGACCTTTAATTTCTACATCTAATCCGGTTTCTTCCTTCACTTCTCGTATGGCTCCGGTAATCATATCTTCATCTTTATCTAATCTTCCACCTGGTAACTCTAAAGTATCACTTCGATGCAGACTGCGTACAAGTAAAACTTCATTCTGTTCATTTTGCACAAGCACATTAGTCGAAACGATATGTAAGTCCATTTTATAATCACCCGTTGGTGTAATAATCATATCTTTTTTTGAAATGATCCATTTATCATTTGCCAGTTTATCCGGTAAAGAATTTTGATAATGCTTCGTTTTCTTTCTCAGTTCAAAGAAATCTCGGTAATGCTGTTCATCAAGATAGCCCCAAATCTCTGTAATGACTGTCTTGTCATTATTTACCCAACGCCCTATTAATCTAACGCCAAGCTCTAAGTAATTATTAAGTACATGTTTATGGAAATAACGGTTTGTAGAGTCGTAGCCATCAGGAATAATTTTAATCTCTGTTTTCACTTCAAACATCTCATCACACCCTTTATATTCACTTAAATTTATTATACTTTATTTTAAGTGATATTTCATTCACCTAAGATTATTAATAAAAACTGACACAACAATAATCATTTTACTCATAAAATAAATCAAAATTTTATCTTTCTTAAAAGAAAAATCTTATAATAATATCAACAAGAAAACAGGAGGATAAATATGAAAACAATATTAAATACACCTTATTCTTATAAAGGATTAGAACTTAAAAATAGAATCGTAATGCCACCGATGTGTCAATACTCTGTTGAGAATGAAGATGGTACTCCAACTGAATGGCATTATGTCCATTACGCATCTCGTGCTGTTGGTCAAACCGGATTAATTATCGTTGAAATGACCAACGTTGAACCCGATGGACGTATTACTAAAAATTGTTTAGGTTTATGGGACGATGCACAAATCCCTGCATTTAAACATGTCGTTGATGGTATCCATTCAAATGGTGCAAAAGCTGCTATCCAAATTGGTCATGCTGGACGTAAAGCACGTGATGTTGAGACACCTGTTTCATCATTTACAACGCCTGTTGAAGAAAAAACAGATTACGGTGATATCAGATACCCTAGAGAACTTTCAAATGAAGAAGTAAAAGCTATGATTAATAAATATAAAGAAAGTGTTCGTCGCGCTGTTGAAGCAGGATTTGATGCTATTGAAATTCACGGTGCTCACGGTTATTTAATTCACCAGTTCCATTCACCAAATATTAATAAGCGTTCCGATGAATACGGCCAAGATTTATCATTGTTTGGTGTTGAAGTAATAAAAGCAGCAAAATCAGTGATGCCAGAGGATATGCCATTAATCTTCAGAATTTCAGCAAGAGAATACATGGATGGCGGTTATGATGTAGAATATGCTTTATCTATATCAGAGAAATATTTACAGGCTGGTGTCGATATGTTTCATATCTCAACTGGCGGCGAAGCACCTGCCGGTATTGATAAACCCGGTAACTATCCAGGATATCAAGTACCATTTGCGAAACGCTTCAAAGAAAAATTCGATGTACCTGTGATTGCAGTTGGTATTTTAGATAGTGCTGAAACAGCTGAAATGACATTACGCAATGAAGATGCTGATTTAGTAGCAGTAGGACGCGGTATGTTAAACGATCCGTACTGGGCAATTCATGCTGTAAAAGCTTTACGTGATGATATTACTGTTCCAAAACAATACGAACGTGGCATTCGATAATGTATGAACATATATTATTTGATTTAGATGGTACATTAACTGATCCATATTTAGGCATTACAAATAGTATTATTTATTCATTAAAAAAATTAAATATAGACCCACCAGAAAATGAAGCATTAATTCCGTTTATTGGTCCACCATTACAAGAAAGTTATGAAATATACTACAACTTAAAGGATGAAAAATATCTCGAAGCTGTACGTCTTTATCGCGAATATTATAGTGATAAAGGTATGTTCGAAAATGCCGTCTATCCAGGGATTAAATTGTTATTAGATGCATTAAAGTCTATGGATAAAAAATTATATGTAGCGACAAGTAAACCTACGCATTTTGCTCGCCCTATTTTAGAGCACTTCCACCTTGATCATTATTTCGAATCGATCACAGGCAGCGAACTAGATGGCACACGTACAAACAAATCAGAAGTGATTCAACATGTTCTTGATACACATCGTCTGCCTAAATCATCATGTATTATGATTGGTGACCGTAAATATGATATTATTGGTGCCCAAAAGAATAACATCGATTCAATTGGTGTACTGTATGGGTACGGAGATATTAATGAAATTAAACAAGCTCAACCATCGTATACCATCGCAACCATAGATTACTTACTCGACGCAATTACAAATGACACTAATTAATTTGACTATATTTGACCTTAAGTGTATAATATAAGTATCAAATAAACAGGAGTGATTCATATGGATAATAAGAATAGTATCTTTTCACGTGGACAAAATGTATTTGATGTAGCAAATGAAATGTTAACAAAATCAGTAAGTCAATTTGCCGATAATGCTTACAATCATAGTTTCAAATTAGATATAAAAGAAACAAGTAATGAATATACAGTACAAGTTGATTTACCTGGGATTAATCAAGATGACATTCAACTCGATTATCAAAATGATGCCTTAAATATTACTGCAAAACGTAATGAAGAAGTTGTAATTGAAGAACCTGGCCAAAACTATATTAAACGCGAACGTACATTTGGATCAATGCACCGTTCATTATATTTACCAGATGTTAATGTTGAAACAATTAAAGCCACTTTTAAGAAAAATGGTACTTTAGATATTGTATTACCCAAACTGCATGTCACTGAAGCCCCAAAACAATCAATAAAAATTAATAGTGAATTTTAAAATGATGCGTGAGTGATGTAATAATCACTCACGTTTTTATTTTTCGTTTAAAATTCTAAATTTTCTGATATAATTGGAGTAATTTTATTGAGAGTGGTGATGATATGTTAAAACTTATAAAACCAGAACGACTCAACCAAGGTGATACAATCGCACTTGTATCTTCCTCTTCTGGATTAGCTGGTGAGGCATCAATGAAGCATCGTACAAATATTGGCATTCAACGTATTGAATCCATGGGTTATAAAGTAAAGGTGATGCCAAATGCATTAAAAGGAATCGCATTTAATTATGACCACCCTAAAGCACGTGCTGAAGAATTAATGGCAGCATTTCAAGATTCAGAAGTGAAGGCAATCATTTCAACATTAGGTGGTGATGATAGTGTACGCCTATTACCCTATTTAGATTTTGATGTCATTCGTCAAAACCCAAAAATATTCATGGGATATTCAGATTCAACATTCACACATTTCGTATGTTTAAAATCTGGATTATCAAGCTTTTATGGTATGTCATTATTAACAGATTTCGCTGAGAATAATGAATTTCCAGAGTATTCATTGATGCACTTCAATAAAACGCTAACTCAACCTGATGTTATCGGTGATATACCAACATCAGACTTCGTATTTAAACACGGATTACGATGGGATAAAGAAAATGAGTTAATTGATCGTGAAAAAGTTGATAATAATGGATATGAAGTCGTAAATGGCAAAGGACAAGCAAGTGGCCCACTTATTGGAGGATGCTTGGAACTTATGATTTCATTACGAGGTACCAAAGTGTATCCAAATGTTGAAGACTTTGATGGTGCAATTCTATTCTTAGAAACTTCTGAAGTATTAATGCCACAATGGTTGATGGAAGACTTTATGCGTAGCCTAGGTGCATTAGGTACATTAGATCGAATCAATGGTATTATATTTGGCCGCCCACAAAACGGCAAATTATATGAAGAATATAAAGAAGTCGTAAAAAAAATTATGAAAGAATGGGGCCATGAGGATAAACCTGTATTATTCAATGCATCATTTGGACACAACGAACCAAAATGCATTATTCCATACGGTAGAAATGCTGTTATTGATGCTGATCTAGCTACATTTAAAATCACAGAAAGTGCAGTAGAATAAAAAATGAGTGGCCGGAAAACAATGTCTTCTGGCCACTCTTCATATTGTCTAAACGCTTTTTCGACGACCTTTTTTGACGGCGTCTCTTGCGCAGACTCCCGGTAAACTTCAACAAATCCTGCTAAATCAAAGTTCGATTTCTTCGGATTTGTTTCCAGTTTCCTTGAGTCTAAACGCTTTTTCGACGACCTTATATTACCCAATTTCCATTTCTAAACACTGGTTCTACTGATCCATCTTCTTTAATTCCATCGATTGATAAATCGCTACCACCCATCATGAAATCAACATGTATCATTGATTGGTTTAATCCTTGCTCTAATAATTCTTCTTTTGAAAATGATTTCCCGTCTTTAATTGCATTCGGGAATGATCGACCTAATGCAACATGACATGATGCATTTTCATCATATAATGTATTGTAGTAAAGAATACCAGAATTAGAAATAGGTGAATCATCAGGTACTAATGCAATTTCACCTAAACGGCGAGCACCTTCATCATTGTTTAACATATTCTTAAGTACGTCGTATCCAACACCCGCTTCAAAGTCAGTCACTACACCATCTTTAAATGTTAATTTAAAATCATCTACAATTGCACCTTGATATGCAAGTGGACGTGTATTTCCAATCACACCATTAACACGGCGAAAATCTGGTGAAGTAAATACTTCTTCTGTTGGCATGTTCACTTGAATTTCAACACCATCAGAATTCATCGCACTTGCACCCAACCATACGTGTCCTTTTGTTAATCCAATTTCGACGTCAGTTGTTGAAGATTTGTAATGTAATTTATCATAAGCTTTTTCATTCAGTTGACGCGCTTTTGCATTAATATTTTCGTTATGTAATCTCCAAGCTTCAATTGGATCTTCTTGGTCAACACGTACTGCTTTAATCATCGCTTCTAATAATTTTAATTTCGCAGCTTCACCTTTTAATTCAGGAAATACCAGTTCTCCCCATTTATCATTCGGAAAGCCTACGATACACCACGAAAAGTCATAACGTCCAACAGCCCTAGAAAAGTCTTTGTTAGCTTCACCTAACGCTTTGGCTTGTGCTGCAATTTTATTTGGATCAGCGTCTTTTAATAATTCTGGTGTTTGAGAATACACACGTAAATGTGCCACTTTATTTTTTACGAAATCATTCGTTTCATCAATTTTATACTGTGGAATCTCTTCAAATATTTCGATTGGTGCATACTCAAATTTCATTTGAGATGATGGACCATCCGTTAATTTCTGAATGACTTCTTTTGCCCCTTTGTCGTATGCCGCTTTCGTAACTTCGCGAACGAAATCAATGGCATCGATATCTGCATTAACAACAACGGTTTGCCCTGGTTGTACATTTAATCCTACACTTACGACTGTTTCTGCATACTTTCTGACAATTGCTTCATAATTCATAGTAATACCTCCAAATAAAAAGTTGTTAATTCTATTATATCGGAAACCGAAGTAATTGAACATAAAAAAGATGAGAGGCTATGATACACTGCCTCTCACTCTTCAAATAATTCGATTTTTTTCACTTTGTCATCTTTAAATATAAACTTCATACCTATATGATTTTCTTTGTCTTTATAATGATATTGTGTTTGATTTTTCGTTAGGATCGACTTCTTATAAGTATCTCCGTATGCTTCAATAACATCTTGCTTCGAACTATCAATGCCTATATCACGACTTGTCCTAACTCTATCGTCTTTAAATAGAGTGACTGCTGTAATACGATTATGCTTATTATCCTTACGTATAATAAGTTCCTTGCACTTATTCGAACGATAAAATGTTTTACCATCTAACTGAATCATCGCATCTACTACAAATTTGTTGTGCTTATTCTTAAACGGCTGCTTCACACCAATATTATCTATACGCTCTTCACTTAAATCGTTATCTGGTGTCGTGCAGTAAGTATATAACCAAATCCCTAATACTATACATGCAATTAATGATATAATAGCTATAAAATATTTTTTCATAATTCACATACCTTCATTATATTTACTTTATAAATATACCATAAAATAACAAGTCTTAAAAATAAAAAACGGGTAGTTAGACTACCCGTCGAGAAGACTTACATGTATGAAAAATTATTAGCTGAGATAAGCTTATCATAAGATATTTTTTACTACATCCGTATATACCGCAATTTTTTTGAACATTTGTTCATTTTTTATGTGAACATCATATCTTTTGTTTGATTATTCTGATATTGTTATAATAAAAATAATTATCATACGCATATAGGAGGCCATTATGACTACTTTATTAAAGTATTTTGAACAAGGTTTATCTTTAGAACAATACATTAATCAAATGAATGTCAATAAAGCTGAAATGCACAAAATTTATGAATCATTTGAATTACCTAATGACGAAAGACTTTTACAATTAAAAGACAAACATCTAAAAGCAATCGCAATCACAGAGGACTGGTGTGGCGATGCTATGATGAATTTGCCGGTATTAATGAAGATTGCAGAAGTTGCTGAATTCCCTATTAGCGTCATTATGCGTGATTCTAATTTAGAATTAATGGATCAATATTTAACAAATGGTGCTCGCTCTATTCCTATTTTTATATTCTTAGATCAAGACAATACTGAGTTTGCTGTATGGGGGCCACGCGCACAAACTATACAAGAATATGTCGTAGATATTCGTAAAGACTTACCCGCTAAAGATGACACAGACTTTGAAGTGAAACAAAAAGAAGTCCATCAACAAATTCACGAAAAGTTTAAAAACACACCAGAATTCTGGAATGAAGTATACGAATCAATTATGACACAGCTGACTAAATAGTCGGCTTTTTTTTATTCAAATAAATTAAACTTTTCAATTTCCCCACCAAACTGTTTAACTGCACTATGAAGTTGGGATCTATGATGCGTTAAATGCGTTAATATTACGAGTAGCCAATCAATATACGTTTGACGTGTTTGCCAATATGTCATTTTTGTTTCTAATAATTCTTCTTCTTCCAACTGATTATAATAATCCATCAATATATTCATACTTAGTTCTAGGCGGGCTTCAAATAGTTCAATAGATGTCACTTCTTTTTGCCAATAATAATAGTAATCCTGCATTTCAGTTGCACTAGCACCATTAATAATCATCAAATCCGCTTCAGGTAATAATGCAATATGTGTCAATAACTCAAAACATGTTCGTCCGCCAGGATATATTTCCTGTTCTAACATAAAGATATCAACCTTATTTGCAAGTTGTTTAATACTCTCGACTTGAAATTGAATCTGATTAAATATTGGATCTAACACACTAATCACTTATATCACCTACTAAATAGAGATTTCGTGTAGCTCTACTTGCAATTGTATACAAGAGCAACTGGTCTTGTTCTAAATCATACGCGTCATACCCTATAATAAACACATGAGAGAACTCAAACCCCTTTGCCATGTAATTCGGCATTACAACTTTTCCTTTCTTAAACGTATATTGATCATGTGTAAGTAATATTGCATCATCAATCGTTTCGTGAATTTGACTTGCATGATGTACATCACGTGCGATAATCGCAATACTTTCAGATTCCAATTTATTCACTAGATCCTTAAATGCTTGATAATCTATATATTGTACTGCATCACCATCTACACCTAGTGATTCTGTATCTTCATTACCGATTAATGATTTCGTAAATTCTGTAATTTGGACTGTTGAACGGTAGGACTTCGTTAAATGAATAACGTTAACATCGTGTGGCGTATCAAACGTTATTGTCGGGTGTACTATCTGATTGCTGTCTCCTAACATCGTCTTACGTGCATTTGGATAAACTGCACTGATTGCTGCCATTTGAACGATAGAATAATCCTGCACTTCATCAATAATAATGTGCTGTATCATACCTTCTCGATATAAGCCTTTTATTCTAATCGACAAATAAATAAGCGGTGCAATGTCTTCATAACGCATTTGTTTATTCCTAAACTGCTCAAGCGTTGCTAAATAGACATCTTGATTAATCGTTTTCAATATATTTAAATAAATACGTTCAATATTAATAAACTGAATATCTTTAATATAATTTTTAAGGACTTTATATTGCTTTGTTTTTTCGCGTTTTGCCTGCTCTTCAAGTTCTTCATCAGTACCGATATACTTCGTAACTTTCTTCAATGCTTTAGCACGTTCTTTAATGGCCTTTTCTAAATGTTTTTGATACAGCGGTTCTAATTCCATCTGCATCTTTTTAAGACGCGCATCAATCGGCACATTTCCAAACTTATCATAAAACAAGTGTGATAAATGTTCTGTCGTGACAAATGGCATACCTTCGATTGTTAATATGTTAAACTTAATATTTTTCTCAGCAATTGACTTTATTTTCTGATCCATTTTATTTAGTAAAGTAGGACTATTTTTTACTTTAAACATTTGCTGTTCAAACACATCTGCCTCGCGCATGCGTTCAATATTTTGAAAGAGTGATTCGACATTGAAGTGACGACGATTAATCTTATCTTTTAATCTAAAAAATGTCGTTGCGTTAATGGGCGCTTCACCAAGTTCGGGTAAAACGTCTGCGATATAATCACCAAACATTTCGTTTGGTGTAATAAATAACATTTGTTCGGCTGTCATCTTGTGACGATGTAAATACAATAAATACGCAATACGTTGCATTGCAATCGAAGTTTTCCCTGAACCTGGAGGTCCTAATACTAAGATATCATTGGCGCTCGTCATACGAATTATCGCATTTTGATCTTTTTGAATTGTTGTAACAATGGATTTCATTTTGTCTTTTGCAGTATCTACGAGCAAATGCTGTAATGCGTCGTCACCAATATAAATTTCAGAGTCAAAGACATCGAGTAATTTACCCTCTTCTATCACAATTTGGATACGATCCTCTACTGTTACATGTTGTATCCCAACGGTTGGTACGTCATAACTAACGTCACCCAATCTATTCTCATAATAAGTACTCGCAATAGGCGTGCGCCAATCGTAAATGATTAAATCTCCGGTAGAAGGGTCTTTTAAACTATTTAGTCCGATATAAAACTTCTCAGTATCCTGATCAACTTCTGAAATCGTAACTGCTCCAAAATACGGTCGACTTTTCATCTTCTTTATTTGTTTAGTTAGGTTACCACGACTGACTTGTAACTCTTCTTGCATTTTAAGTGATGGTAATACTTGTGAATATTCAATTTGGACATCATCAGAAATCTCTGTCCCTAATTCTTCAAAAGCATGCCTACGTTCTTCAATTAAATTAGTTGTCGATTGATCTAATTCACCCGTTAATTGATGTTCAATAATCTCAATTAATGCATGGACACCTGTTAAATGCTTCTCTTCTTGTCGTTTTAAATTCAATCTGTTGCCTCCTCATGCATAACGCGATTTAAATGTGACTTTCGTAAACGTCTATGTTTCAGTAATGCCCTAAACTCTCGTGGTGTTAAATACGATAAACGAATATGAAAATAATTAATATATTCTACAAAGGCAAAGGCAAATAAAAATAAACCAAAATATATATAATCTCGCTTAGTAACTATCGCATAGATAAACAGCATACTACAAATGACGAGTAGAATAATAGAAAGGTGTTTAAAAAATACAAATAAGCGTTTTTGTTTTGTTGTTAAATGCATCTTGTGCCCGACCGAAACTATATTTAACATGAGTTTCCAAAAATAAGTACCTACGAAGAGAATAAAGCATAACGTATTCACTGGCAGCGCAATATGTGGTTGTCTGGCAATCTGTAAATATTCATGATTAAAACAACAGTATAGCCAAATTAAGAAGAACGAAATACTCGAAAATCCTTCTCCAGTATATAAACTTTTCAACTCTTTTATTAATGAAATTTGCATAGTTTCTCCTTTTAATGTCATAACATAATACAATCAGGGTATATATAAAGTATCAAACTGTGAGGTGAATCGAATGAATAATAATAATCAAATCTATACAGAAGTGAAACATTCTAGAGACCAACTACTCAATCAAATAAAGTTATTAAGCAAATCCCAGTTTAATTATAACTTTGGTTCTAAATTCAAGAGCATTAAATACAATTTATTACAAATTGCATATCATTATCATGAGAATTTATCAGGTCAGCAAAGCAACATCGGTGATTATGATTTATTTAAAGAAAAAGGACCTACACTAACATTCACAGATATTGAAAATTATTTCGATAATATTGACTACGCTATTGAACAACATCCCATACATCCAAATGATGTGATGCCACTTATCTTTAATGAGTATGAGTATCGCGGTAAGATTAAATTTCTAATGACATTCTTTGAAGTCTTAGACAGTCAGTTAGATAACGAAATTCAAAATTTAAAAGTAACTCAATTGAAATAAAAAAGCTCATATGAGCTTTTTTATTTTAACTTAATTTATATGTCTATGACTTAAAAAAATTGTTTGTTTTTCGAGTAATGAAATCGGCATTAATTTCAGTGCTTGATTACGTACTTTAATTAACATTTTATTTTGAAGTTGTGCGGACTTACCGATTTGTCGAGACTTTAAAATTACTTTCTTCGTATGATTTACGCTAAGTTTATCATAAGATTTCAACGCTTCGTCAATCGGATATTTATTGATTTGATTCGTTAAACAAATCGCATCTTCAATTGCTAATGATGCACCTTGGCCCATATTAGGTGTAGTTGCATGTGCAGCATCGCCTATTAATACGACGCGATCCTTTGAGAATGTTTTCAGTGGATTGATGTCATATATATCATGGTGAATCGGATCCCCCATTGTTTTGTTTATTGTTTCAACGACGGCATCAGGAAAATTTTTGAAGTAATGCAGTAATTTCTTTTTATTATAATTACGAAATTCACTATCTCGTTCTTTTGCATTCATACAACAGAACCAATAAACTTGATTATCTGTTAAAGAGACAATACCGAATCTTCCGTCTTCTCCCCAATATTCAAGTGCTGTCTTATCATCAACATGAACGTTCACACTAGTACCTCTAAAGCACGTATATCCTTGATAAATTGCCTCACTTTGTTTAAAGATTTGTCGTCTAATATTAGAATGAACACCATCAGCTGCAATGATTAAATCATAATGATATTTGATACCATCTTGTACGACTAATGTTGGTTGATTGAAATCTTTAATGCGCACTACATCTTTAATTAAATGTATATCCGCTGTATTGTGATTTAACAAGATTTCGTGTAGCTTTTCACGTTGTATCGTAACGTTCTCTTCTTCCGATAGTGATAAGATTAATGCATTTAACAATTCATCATGCTCAGTTCTAAACTGACATTCGAGTAACACATTTCCCGCTTTACGGATAGATTCGTCTAGTCCAAACTGCTTCAATGCACGAATCGCATTACCACCTACACCTAATCCTACACCTGGTTGTTTTAACACGTGACGCTTTTCAAATATATCTACTTCATGTCCAGTAGATTTTAGTGCAATCGCAGCCGTTAAACCACCAATCCCTGCACCAATAATACCGATACGCATGTAGCTTCACCTCATCCATTATTTCCTTCTAACAATTGCTCTAACAGGACTTGCATCCGCTTGAATTTTTAGGGGTAACCCAATAAATTCATAATACCCATCACGGACTTTGTTTAATTCTAAGTTCTCTAATATTAATATTTGATGATTTAAACAAGCCATATGTGCATCTAGCGACGTATTCTCCACAGGATCAATACTTGGCATATCAGTACCAATTACTTCAACCCCTTGCTCTGCTAGATAACCGATTGCTTCAGACGTAAAGGTCATAAAATCACCTAGAAATATACTCTCATCTTTACTATACATAGATTTGAATAGAACAATCTTTTGGTCAATATCTATTCTTTCTAAGAGCTTTGGCGTGACCACTTCTTCATCAATGAGTTCAATCACTTGTGCATCTCCCATTAAACGATTAATGTCGAGTTCATCAATTGTGATACCCTCATTAGAATAATGATACGGTGCATCTAAATGTGTTCCAATATGCAAACTCATTTGAATACTACCGACATTAGCACCTTGGTTGTCTGCTTTTGAAGCATCTATTTGATATACAAAAGGTGTATCTCCTGGCCAATTGGCAATACCAGGTTTTAACGTTTGAGAAATATCAATCCACATAAAAAATCCCCCACCTTCATCTGTATGCTTTACTACATTATAACGTAGGAGAAGTATTTTTACAGTTTTGAGGTGAGGCATTAATTTATCTAATATCACTAAATAGTTTATTTGAAATATATTGTTGGAATATCAACACAATTGCGCCGACAGACCAATATAATGGTAACGCAGCGGGTGAATGAAAACTCACAAATACTATCATAAGCGGACTCATAATTGCCATTGGCCACATTTGTTTACGACTTTCTTCTGGCATATACTCTATTGAAACCCATGACTGGACAAAGTATAACGCTCCGGCGATTAACATCATCCACACATCTGGCGTGCCAAGGTTGAACCACATGAAGCTTTGTGCGGCTATTGCTTTGCTATGGGTAATCGCAAAGTATAATCCTGTTAATATCGGCATTTGTACAATGATAGGTAAACACCCTATATTTAAAGGATTGATATTATGTTCTCCGTATATTTTCATTAACTCTTGAGATAGTGCATTCTTTTCTTCTGGATCTTTTACTGATTTTATTTTTTCTTGAATTGCTTTAATTTTAGGTTGTGCAACTTTCATACTTGCCTGCATTTTCTTTTGATTTTTAAATGAACTAATCATCATCGGCATTAATAAGAATCTTACACATAATGTTACAAGGACTATCCCCATACCGAAGCTACCATCAAAGAATCCTGCAAAGAAAGTAATTAAATCCGTGAATGGTTGCACGATGCCATTATGAAAAAAGCCCTCATCTTGTGCACCACAACCACTTAATATAAATGTTAACACCATTAAAATACTTATTAATTTTCTCAATATCTTATCCTCCTATATATTAATAAATGATTAATATATAGGAGGTGCATCTACTTCGTCGCTCATTTTGGTAAGACACTTAATACGCCATTTCAAAATAGGTGAAAAAATAAAGGTTTCAACATTTTGTAATGCTTCGCAAAATCGTGCTAAATACCACTCTTGATTAACTTTTAAATAGAGTTTCATATGAAGCAAGACGAATAAAAAGGCGGCAAAGTATGGTACTAAATACAATAAGCGAAATGTAATATATTTTAATAATAAATCTTCACTTAATAAACTTAGTATGAGTTCCATATTTGACACCTCCTTCAAAATAGTAAATTCATTATAATCATCTATGCATCAGGTATCAACTAATATCACTCTATTTATTTCTTAAGTAATCTCAAGCTATTTAAAGTAACTAATAGCGTTGCCCCCATATCTGCAAAGATTGCAATCCATAACGTTAACCAACCCGGAATAACAAGCAGAATCGCAATTAATTTTAATCCTAACGCAAAGCCAATATTTTGTTTAATAATATTTAAGGTACGTTTGCTTAGTCTAATGACTTTTGGTAAGTCACTCAGATTATCTTTCATAAATGTAATATCCGCTGTCTCAATTGCGGTGTCTGTTGCAGCACCACCCATGGAGAAACCAACGTCTGCTTGAGCTAGCGCTGGTGCATCATTAACACCGTCACCTACCATCGCAACATGGTGTTGCTGATGTTGGTAATCTTTAATTAATTTTAATTTATCTTCAGGTAACAATTCTGAATGCACGTGCGTAATCTTTAACGTATTCCCAATCGCAGTCGCAACTACTTTATTATCACCTGTTAACATAATGGTATCGACACCTTGTTTATTAAGTGCTCCAATCACTTCTATAGCTTCATCTCTTAGTGTATCTTGAATAAAGAAAATAGCCATAATCTTATTTTCAGTCCCAAATAGCACTTTCGTTGTACCTGGCATTTCTCTTTTTTCGATTTCAAAAGCATCTTCTTTATTTAGCTTAAAGAACTTACTTTGTCCAATACGATATATAGTGCCACGATAAACAGCTTGCACACCTCTAGCTGTTACAACTTCATAGTCAGTAAGTTCTATAATCTCTTGATCATTTAGATGATTCACAATTGCTTTACTCAATGGGTGACCTGCATCTTGTTCGAGTGAGTACGCAATATTTAGCTCTTCCTCAGTTAAATCTACTAAATCCACACGGTCTACTACGACAGGTTCCCCTTTTGTTAAAGTACCGGTTTTATCAAAGGCAATCGTATCAATTCGACCAGCGTTCTCTAAATGAATACCTCCTTTAATAAGGATACCTTGACGTGCAGCACTACCAATTGCCGTTACTATAGCAACCGGAGTTGAAACTACTAACGCACATGGACAACCCACGACTAGTACAGATAACCCTTGATATAAATAATGTTTAAAGTCCCCTCCAAACATTGGTGGTACAACAATTACAAGAAATGAAATTAACAAAATCAACGGCGTGTAGTATTTCGCAAATTTATCAACAAATTTTTGGGTCGGTGCTTTTTCACTTTGCGCTTCTTCTACTAAGTGAATCATCTTCGCAAGTTTCGTTTCATGACTATGCTTAGTGACTCTTATATCGAGCTGCGCGGATTCATTTAATGTACCAGAGAATACTTCATCATGCATTGACTTTGCTACCGGAATACTTTCGCCCGTAATACTCGATTGATTGACGTTACTATTACCTCTGATGATTTTGCCATCTATCGGTACTTTCTTACCAGGTAATATACGAACGATATCTCCAATTGCTAAATCTTCTACTGCAACCTGTTCATAACCACTACCAACTTGTTTTAATGCCACTTCAGGCGATAAATCAATTAAACTCTGAATACTATTACGAGATTTCTCCATCGCGTAACCTTCCAATGCTTCACTAATCGCAAACAATAAGACGACCATTGCTCCTTCTTGCACTTCACCGATTAACGTTGCACCAATTATCGCAATAGTCATTAATACGTTCATATCAAAATTTAATTTAAAGAGTTGTGATAATCCTTCTAAAAATAGCGCGTAACCTCCAATGATGATTACACCAACAAAAAATGCTCGTGTATACCAGCTCTCTTCTCCAAAATTAACACTCAATATCAAACCTGCAATAAATAATACAAGGGCTATCGCGAATGGTAAGTGCGCTTTATTCTTATAAAATGGTATTTTTTGTACACGTCGTACATTTGCTGGTCTTACTTTAATATGATCAAACTTACCCGCTTCTTCTAACTGCTCAATTGACACTTCTCCAGCTACATTTAATTTGGCCGCTCCAAAGTTTAAATCGACTCCTTCAACACCGGGAATTGCTTCAATGTTCTTAACGAATTTCGCTGCACAATTCGTACAACTAAGTCCCTCTAAACGATAACTTTCATGCGCTTTACTCATCAGACTCACCTCCATGCGCTAATGCTGTACGAATTAAAGTCTTAATGTGATCATCTTTTAATCGATAGAATGCATTTTTTCCATCTTTTCTAAAATCTAATACTTTGGTTTGGTTTAAATATCTTAAATGATGACTTGTCGTCGCAACACTTGCCCCTAAAATATTAGCTATGTCACACACGCATAATTCATCTTCCAGTAATAAGCTAAAGCAAATCTTTAATCGCTTTTCGTCCGCCAATGCCTTATATATAACAAGCACAGGATTTAAATCGACTAAATCTTGCTGTTCCTTTACACGTTCCACTTTTACTTCATCAAATAAATACACATCACATTCACCTTTTGCCATTATGTTCACCTCATCATTCAAACATTCATTTGATTATAGTATACTGTAAAACGAACATTCAAACAACTGTTTGAATGAAATGTTTATATTATTGTCACACGGGAATATCACATACTGAAGAAATTATTATATAAAAGGAGTTATTAATTTAAATGGATGCCGAAAGCAATTATTTAAACATCGAAATTCAATTAGACAACGGAGAGAAAGTAAACCATCAGGAATTCTTTACAACAGACGAAAAAATCGCATTTAATAACTTTATTAAAAAGTTAGACTTAAATGAAACTGGATTCTTGCCTATTAACGATGAACAATCAACTTGTTCAATCAATATTAATAAAATTGTAAAAATCACTCCAAAGAGTGTGAAGAATATGGGATAAAAAAAGTGGACCGTTTGGTCCACTTTTTTCATGCTAATAATCATTTTTCATAACTTTTTCAACATATGTTCTTATTAATTTACCATTTTTATTGATGACAACCGCTGCCATCGCATCATGGTTACCAGCACCTGCATCAATATTTAAAGTATTATACTGCTTTAAATAAATCGGTTTACCTATTTCTGTCGGAGTATGGCCGATGACTTGTAGTTTCTTCATTTTCTTCAATTTCCCTCGAAATCGTAATACACTCCACATACTTTCATTATGGAACTTCCTAAACCCCAGAAAGTTTACACCTGCATGTGACACGTATATCGCATCATTCTCGTAATACATTGGTAGATTGCGCATCCATTTCGCATCACTTAAAAATTTATGCCTTAAGTCGTAATGCTCAATCGTATATTTATAATTCTCTTTCATTTGATGATTCGGCGTATTTTGAAAAATATATTTTGACATTTGATATTCATGATTCCCTTTAATACAAACAGTATTTGAATATTCACTTTGTAATTTCCTTACAAGTTGCACAACTTCTTTTGAGTGTTTTCCTTTGTTAATATAATCCCCAACAAACATTAACTGTTCTTCTTTCGGATTCCAATTTTTCAATATCTTCTTTAAAGTATTGTAGCATCCATGTATATCGCCAACGATAAAATAATTCATTTCTAACATCCTTAATGTTTGAATTTCTCTTAGTTGATTATATAGGAGTTTGTACTAAAGCAAAAGTTAATTTTGTAATAAATATATTAATTATTATTTAAATAATGTAAATATTCTGATTTTTTATTGACACAACGCTTTAAAGTGTTAAAATAGTCAGTAATTTATAAAAGAAAGGATGATAGTTATGATTAAAGAACCGATTATTGCAACAACAATTATTTTCTCACTCATTGCACTAGGTGAGGTCATCTCTATTTATACACGTGCAAGAGTCCCTATGTTACTTACTGCTATGTTAGGATTTCTTCTTTTATCATGGCTAGGCATCTTTCCACCTAAAATACTAGAATATTCTACCTTACCCGCATTAGGTGCAGTACTTATTGGGCCACTTATATTACATATGGGTACAATAATGCCAATCAGCGTTCTTAAAGTTCAATGGAAAGCAGTTGTTATATCTCTTGCAGGTCTTATCGGGGCCACCTTGTTAATTTTAGGAATTATTACTCCAATTTATGGCTTCCCTACTGCAGCCAGCGGTTTAGGTCCGGTTGCTGGAGGGGTAATTGCTTTACTCATTACCAACGAAAAGTTAACTGCACTTGGTCTAACTTCTCTTATCGTTGTCCCTTCATTGGTACAAGCTCTTCAAGGCGTCATCGGAATGCCTCTTGCATCTTATTTTATGAATCAGTATATCTCTAAAGATTATGTTCAGCGATTGAGAAATGAAGAAATACAAGCATTGGATGTAAAAAAAGAGTTAAATACTCATTCTAAAATCACGATTCTAAATAACAACACAGTGCGTTTATTTATTATTTTTGTTTTCGCTTCAATTGGAATTTGGTTAGGGAAAATTACCGGTATTCACTTTACAATATTTTGTTTAATATTTGGTATTTTATTATTGAATACTAAAGTACTTCCTCAAAATGCTTTGGAAAAAGCAAATTCACTTAATTTTTTTGTTATTGCTGTCATCTTTGTCGTAATTGGATCAATGGGTGGAGTTAAACCTCAAGATGTTTTACAAAATATTGCTCCAGTTTTAGGCATATTACTTTTAGGATCTCTGGGGATAACTTTAGGGGGATTTATTGCATCTAAATTACTTAAGTGGCCTGTTAATAAAGGGATGCCTGTTGCATTAACAGCTTTGTTTGGATTTCCTGGTGATTATATTTTATGTCAAGAAGTTGCACGTAGTCATGGGAAGAATGAAGTTGAGACTGAACAGATTATGAATGAATTGGTGACTCCGATGTTAATTGGAGGATTTGTTACAGTAACAATTTCATCTGTTTTTATTGCAAGTTTTGTAATGGATTTAATTTAATGATTAATTATATAGGAGGATTCGCATGAGTATTTTAATTAATAATGTAAATATTTTAGATGTAGATAGTGGTCGATATAAGGAACAAAAAAGTGTTTATATCGTTGATAACAAGATTCAGTCCTTTAATCAAAAAGAAGATGCTGATATTGTAATTAATGCTAATAATCAATATTTACTACCGGGAATGATAGACAGTCATGTTCATATGATGGTTGAATTTAAACCCATTGAGCAAATGTTAACCACTCCATTTTCATATAACTTCTATCAAGCAATGGATTACGCAAAGCGTACTATTGACGCAGGTGTTACTACTGTACGTGATGCATTAGGTGCTGACTTAGGTTATAAGCGCGCAATTGAAGATAAATTATTTATTGGACCAAGAACGATAGTCAGTATTAATGCACTCACTATCACTGGCGGACACGGAGATGGCTATCAGTACTCTGGAAATATCCTTGATTTAATACAAGCTAATTATCCAGGAATGCCGCATGGATTATGTGATGGTATTGAAGAAGTTAGAAAAAAAACAAGAGAGATATTACGTGCTGGTGCTGATGTTGTTAAAGTTCATGCAACTGGTGGTGTATCTTCCCCAACAGATCATCCAAATTTTACACAGTTCTCATTGGATGAATTGAAAGTTATTGTTGAAGAAGCAAAGTTTAGAAATAACTTAAAAGTAATGGCTCATGCACAAGGTCTAGAAGGTATTAAACAATGTGTTGAAGCAGGCATTCATTCAATTGAACATGGAATATATTTAGACGATGAGGTCGCAGAAAAAATGGTTGATAAAGGGACATATTTAGTACCTACGCTTCTAGCACCAGTTTCTGTATTAGAATTTGCAGAAGAATTAGGGATGAGTCAAGTGGCCATAGATAAATCTAATGAGGTATTACAAGATCACATCAATAGCTTTAAACTTGCGCATCAAAAAGGGGTAAAAATAGCTATGGGGACTGATGCAGGTGTCTTTAAACATGGGACAAATCTTAGAGAGTTGGAATTAATGGTTGAACATGGTATGACACCAATAGAAGCGATTCGAGCATCGACATTAACTGCAGCAGAGTGTCTGTGTATTGATAAATTAGGAAAAATTGAAAAAGACTATTTAGCTGACCTGATATTAGTTGATAAAGATCCTCTTAAAGATATCAGCGTGTTAAGAGTTACCGATAATATTAAAGTTGTTATTAAGGATGGTGAAATCGTAAAAAGCATTAATTAATAATTTGTTTTAATTTAAAATATAATTTTTACTTATTATATTTGATAATAAATTGAATAGTTATTTTACACATTTCACCTTTGTAACCCCTTTCATAAAGATACATAATTTTGATACAATATTTATATACTGATAATTCAATTTATTAAAGGGGGAACTTGGGTGAAATTTCCGATTCAAAAGAAAGATTATTTGACGCATTTTTCAGAGCCTGAACTTGATATCCACCATGCTGTTGGGTATAACAAAGTTCAATTGATTGGGTTGATTTTAGGGCCATTATTATTCATATTATTTCAATTTTTTATTCAACCACCAGGACTAGTTGGACCTGCACGTTTCGTTCTTGCAGCAACACTCTGGATTGCGACATGGTGGATTACTGAACCCATTCCTATCGCTGTCACATCGTTATTACCACTCGTATTATTTCCAATGGGACAAATTATGGATGCTGGAAAAGTTGCAGCAAATTATGGAAATGATATTATCTTCTTGTTTATGGGTGGTTTTATTTTAGCCATCGCAATGGAACAGTGGAACTTACATACACGTATTGCTTTAAATATTATCCAAAAAGTTGGCACAACAACCTCCAAAATTATATTAGGTTTTATGATGGCAACGGGTGTGATGAGTATGTTCGTGTCTAATACTGCTGCGGTTATGATTATGATTCCAATTGGCTTAGCATTAATTGCTGAGGCTGAAGTATTAAGTTCGAATCAAGTCACAGAAAATTTAAGAAAGTTCGAGAAAACTTTAGTACTCGCAATCGGATATGCTGGGACGATTGGTGGTATGGGGACATTAATTGGAACGCCACCCCTAATATTACTTGCTGGGCAAATGAAAGAAATATTTGGATTTGAAATTGGCTTTGGACAATGGATGGTTGTCGGAGTACCAAGTGTCATTATTCTTTTACTCATTACATGGCTTTATTTACATCACTTTGCGTTCAAATCTGATATGACTGAACTCCCTGGAGGTAAAGAAGTTATCGATCGTGAATTACAAAAGCTCGGAAAGACAACACGTGAAGAAAAAATTATATTAGCTATCTTCTTACTTGCAGCAACACTTTGGATTGTCCGTGGTTTCTTCTTTGCTAACATCCCAGCACTCAAGCTCATACAAGATGGAACAATCGCAATGTTTATTTCAATTCTATTATTTATGATTCCTACAAAAAGAAAATCAGGTCGTTTACTTGATTGGTCAGTAGCAAAAGAAATACCTTGGGGTGTATTACTATTATTCGGTGGTGGGCTAGCGCTGGCGAATGCTATAACAACAAGTAAACTCGATGCTTGGTTAAGTGATCAATTGATTTTACTAAAAGGGATGCCAATTATCTTAATCATTACAGTGACCGCTTTATTTGTATTATTCTTAACAGAAATTACATCAAATACAGCAACTGCCACAATGATCCTACCAATCTTAGCAGCACTGGCACTCGCAATCAACGTACATCCTTTAGCATTGATGATTCCAGCTGCAATGGGCGCTAACTGTGCTTTCATGTTACCTGTTGGAACACCACCAAACGCCATCGTATTTGGTACAGGTAAAGTGAGTATACGAGAAATGGCATCTACCGGATTCTGGCTTAACTTAATCGCCTGCGTCATTATTGTCATTGCCGTATACTTAATCGTACCTTTTGTATTTGGTATTGATATCTCACCGTTCCCTGAAGGCTTAAAAAAATAATATCTTTTCTATAAAAACAAAAAAATCATGCTGTTGAATAATATCAACAGCATGATTTTTAATTTATTCTAAATCGATAGATATATCGCCCATATTAGATTCTAAATCAATCTTGTGTTCCCCTTTACCAACCATACCGCCTTTTGGAATCACATCGTTTAATGTTATATCACCCATTTTTGTATCAGTGACAATATTAACATTGTCTGGTTTTTCTTTGTAGTAAATATCTGCATTACCTACATTAACGTTACCTTTTAAATTGATATCTTTATTTATATTTCTTAATGTTAAATCTCCGACATCGACCTTAAATTGAAGGTCTTTTGCTAGCACTTCATTTACTTTAACATCACCTACATTTAAATCAATTGTAGCAACTTTAGCATCGAGTGTATCAATATCGATATCACCTACGTCTGCATTAACTTTAAATTGTTCATATTGGGTTTGCGGTAAATGTACGATGACTTTCATATTATCTTCTTCTTCAGTAAAGCCAAAGTTGAAGTCAACGTTAATCCCTTTTGATTCTCCACCCGTAATTTTTAAAGTATCATCTTGGACTTCATACTTCACTTGATTTTCATTTTTGGCATTCTTAATTTCAATTGCAGCTTCGTTATCCTTTGTATTGATGACTTCCATCGACAACGTATTCACTTCAATATCAACTTGTTTAAAATCTTTAGTAATCACTTCTTCATGATTATATTGTCCGTAAGTACTACCAATACCAAATACCATACTACTTATTGCCATACCAATCATCCCTATGACCATTAAGCTCAGTGCAATCATTAAAATTTTCTTCATGATTCGTACCCTCCTTGAATGATATTTTTATTGAATTTGATGTACTTCACAATAAATCGGTTCACAAATTGCATGACTTTTAGTAATGCAAGTCCAAAAAGCAATCCAAATCCCACACAGAATACCGTCATAAATATTTCAAATAGATTTACAGCTTGCATACCGTTAAATATTACGTCCATGACTAAGAATATAGGTGACAATACCATCATTAATGCTCCAAATGCGAAAGCTACCATAATACTTACATATATGATGAAAGGTATAAGTAGTACAAACAAGTTCAAGAAGCTTAATCCAACAATCGAGAATATCATCTGCGCGACATTAGACGTACTTGGATCAGACTTCGCTTTTGTCACATGATACATCGCTCTAAGTTCTTTCCCAACTTGAACTGGGTCACCCAGTTCATTCATAATTTCAGTATCGCTCCTACCGTCCAGTGCACCATCTTCAAAGTGTGATTCATATTCAAACATAAGTGAATCATATTCACCTTGGGGCAAGCCTTTCAACTCTTTACTCAGTGCAGTTAAATAACCGTGTTTATTCATGTTTTTGTCCTCCCTTCTTGATTAACGCGTCCACTGCTTTTACCATGTCATACCATTCATTTTTTAAATGCTCTAAATGTAATCTGCCTTCTTCAGTAATTGTGTAATACTTTCTTGCAGGACCTCCTGAAGTTTTTCCCATATACGTTTCTAGATATCCTTCTGATACAAGTCGTCTTAACATTGGATAAAGGGTACCGTCTGCTATGGATAAATGTTCTGAAATATTTTGTGATAAATCATATCCGTATTGATCGTTGATTACAATCTCTTGTAATACGACCAGTTCTAAAACACCCTTTTTCAATTGAATGTTCATATTGCTCCTCCTCTCACTAGTAGACATTTCGATATAGTAAAATAAAAAAATTTAAATTAAACGTATAATATATCTAATCAGATATGGTTGTCTATGTCTTTTACAACTATATCGTATCATCTACTAGTGAATAATGCAATATAGTTAGTTTAAATTAATATTTTTATATACATATTGATGAAAAAATTTTAATTGTATTTTTTGTCAACTTAATGTACGCTATCCTTACTTACATCCTACAATAAAGAGGCATAACGATGATAAAAAAACGTAAATTTAAAATATCTAACCCATATTTGATTATTATCAGTTCATTTTTAGTATTTTTAATTATCGGTTCGTTATTACTTTATATGCCTTTCTCTCAAAAACAACCAACTTCTTTTGTTGATTGTTTGTTTATTGCTACAAGTGCATTTACCGTTACAGGTCTTGCAACAATCGATATTACGCAACACTTTAATTACATTGGATATATCATTATTATGCTACTCGTCCAATGTGGTGGCTTAGGAATTATAACTTTAGCGATGATTGTATTTATTATGCTCGGTAAGAAAGTAGGATTTAAAGGCCGCTCACTCGCAACTGAAGCACTGAATCAGCAGAATACGGGTGGTATTATTAGACTTGTATTGATTTTATTCTTTGTCAGTTTAATATTTGAAAGTATTGGTGCATTTTTACTCGCATTGGAATGGATTCCAATACTTGGATTTCGAAAAGGGCTATTCAATAGTATTTTTACAGCTGTCAGTGCATTTAATAACGCAGGGTTTGCACTACACAGTGATAACCTAGTAGGATATCAAACAAATCCCATTATAAATTTTATTATTACTAGTTTAATCATTATTGGGGGGATTGGATTTACTGTCATATTAGATTTATATAAAACAAAGCAATATAGACATCTACGTGTTCATACTAAAGTGATGTTGATAGGGACATTACTGATTAACTTATTTGCAACACTTGCTATTTTTCTTTTAGAATATAGCAACAAAGCAACGATTGGTGGACATTCAACCTTTGACCAATTACAAATGTCGTACTTCCAAGCGATTACTACGCGAACGGCTGGGTTTAATACAATAGACATTGGTGCATTAACCACACCAACAATACTATTAATGATGTTACTAATGTTTATAGGTGGTGGACCAACATCCACTGCTGGCGGCATTAAACTAACGACCACGGTTGTGATACTCTTTGGTACTTTAAGTTACATCAAACAAAATGAACATTTAAGTTTATTTAAACGTACAATTGAAACACGTTTCTTATTTAAAAGTTTAGCCGTTGCAGTACTGAGCTCAGGATTCTGTTTTACAATCACATTCTGTTTAGTTATGGCTGAACCCGACCTCCCATTCTTACCGCTGATGTTTGAAGTTATTTCAGCATTTGGAACAGTTGGACTAACAATAGGCATCACAGCAAAACTATCCGTCATTGGTAAACTACTTATCATTCTTATGATGATGATTGGTAAAGTCGGTGTCCTTACAATGGTTCTAACATTCTCTAAACCAAACAAACAACTATACAGCTATCCTAAAGAAGATATATTGACAGGATAAACAAAAAAATTCGTAGCCATTAAGGTTACGAATTTTTTCTATATATCCTACATAATTTGTTTTGGATCTTCACCATATTTATTTGGACCATGGTTACCACGAATAAAGTTACAAATAAATAGGAATAACCAAGGTATTAGTAATATAAATGTTACGATAAGCATCGGTGTGACGCCACCCATATTCGTAAAATCAACCGGGAAGATTGAATATACATGAGTTGAAATGAAACTAATAATGATATCAATTGTCATAATAACAATCGCAACTTTACCATTAATATTAATATCCTGTAATCTACGACTAGTTTGGGCCATAGTTGGAATTGTAGCGATATAAGGAAATATTTCAGATCTAAAAAAATTAAAATGATCGCTTAAATGAAAGCGGTAATTCATAATAGCATCAATGATAAATATAATTGCCCATAAAGAAAATCCTATTAATAATGTACCCAATACATTTAACCAATATTCTCTTCGTCTCGCTCGTCCAGAAAATTGAAAACCTCTCATCCAAAATGCAATTACAGCGTCCTTCATTGTCATATCATTTTGCATTCTTTTCACCTCTAACTTCCACTGCAATATGCATATTTCCATCTTTCAATTGATCTTTCATCTTTTTAATATTTTCACTATTCTGTTGGAAATTGAGTATATAATCTACATCATCAATACGCTCTTCAATGACTTCTTTAATCCCATCACCTTTTTCAAATGTGAAACGTTCGAACTTACCTGCTTTTATTTGATTGTCTTTAAGACTTACTGGAATTACTGTAATCTCTTTAAATACATCCACTTGATTCCTAAAAATATGAAAATTCATATCTTTTGTTTGAATCACACCAAGTAGTTTACCGAAATCATCCTTTTTCACCGATTTTATTGCTTTTTGTTCACTTTTATATACTTTCATTTGGTTTTGCATACCAACCTTGAAATTCGCATGATCTAACCAAATTCCGTTATTGTTAATTCGTGTGACACCTTTTTTAGGTGTTAATGATATTCTAAGACCTCTCTTACCATCATCATCAGACATCTTTCTATCATCTGGATTTGAATTACCAAAGTCACCGGCTACAAAATCAAAAGTTCCAACTTTACTCTTCACCTGCCATGACTTATCTTTAAATTCATGATTCACCACAATCAGCTCTAATTTATTTTTTGGAAAAGTTAATTCAGTTTCGTTAGCATTTTTAATTTCAATTAACCCAGAATATAAATATGTAGATTTTTTATAATTACCCGTTAGCATTTGCAAAGTATAGTAATGATTGTTTGGTAGTTTATAAATTCGATTGTTAATAGAACCACTCGTACCTACAGCATCAGTAAAATTCGATGTCATGTCATCCTTAGCCTCTTGGTATCCTTCATATATCCCAGAGCTATCGTATAATTTATTTTGATCAAACTTGTTGCCTAATACGTAATTCTTAATATCTAGTACCGCGGAAGTTGCAAGTATTGCTATTAATAGTGCAAGGAATATTCTCTTCATCATCCATCTCCTAGTTCTGATTCTATTTAATACCATTAATTACATAATAGATATAATAGTAGCGAATTGTCAATAAATGATAAATGAATTATATTTTTGAATTTAAATTACTAAATAAAAAAGCAGTGCACATGCTCTGCTTAACTTAACCACAATTCGTCATCTAAATATGAATTTAAATAACCAATCTTTTCACTTAAAATATTACCCGAGAAATCTTTAATGATTAATTTCTCATGATAATGATATTGATTTGTAAAGCTATTACTATCTTTATCATAGCCTTCTTCAACCCATTTATTGATATAAACTTTATCCTCATCAATGCTAATTACACTTTCTCTACTTTCAAGTGGAATCATATATGATTCTGGGTAATAACAAACAAAATCTTTACCATGACTCACTATTTTTAAATCAGTATCCATTATCATTAAATTATAAAGTTCAACATCTATCCTCACACAAATTAACATTAACTTATCCACCATGAACCATCTTTATTTTGCTGTAACCTAGCTATTTCTTCACTCAACAGTTCCCCGTTTAAGTGCTTGATTAATAATTTGTTATGCTAATTGTAATCTATACTACCATCTTCCAATTCATTCTCTTCTTCAATCCATCGATTGATATACACCTTATCTTCATCTATCATCACAACTGTATCATCGTCACCTAAATTTAATTCAAATTGATTCGGATAATAACTAATGAACGTATCACCATGTTGAACGACGTTTACTCTATTGCCACCAATCAACATTAAGCGCTTTAACTCAATATCACCCATTTTTAAAGTTGTTACGACTTTAGTCAATCGGTCCGGATAATATTCGATTAAACGCACAACACTTTCGCTAAAATCAGCTTGAAAGAAATAAAATAAACCATCATGATACAACACATCACTATAACTAATATTTCTCGTTAATACAAAAGGCTCGTAAACCTCACCCGTCACATATTCATAAAAACGAATGATCATTCCTTTGTAATAACCCTCTAAATCAAAAATCTCTTTCGCATCTTCAATATCAGAAAACTCGTTATGACCGTAACCGAAACGCTGTTGTCCAATAATCTCAGAGACGAAGCTACCGTCTACAATGCTAAATTCATTTAGTTTCATAAGACCTCCAGTAAATATGTGCTATACATATGTAATACAATTGTAAATATTAACATAATTTTAACATATTTATACTATTAACATGCCAAAATTATAAAAAATCATGATATATTAGTGAAAAAATACTCACCCTTGGGAACAGCGTGAGTTAGGCGAAGTTGCAGAAATCATTGGAGGTGGCACACCTAGTACCTCTAATAATGAATTTTGGGATGGGGATATAAATTGGTTTTCTCCAGTAGAAATAGGAAATGAAATATATGTTAATGAAAGTCAAAAAAAGATAACACCACTCGGAATGAAAAAGAGTTCAGCAAGACTTTTACCAAAAGGATCAATACTATTTACATCTAGAGCTGGTATTGGGAATATGGCAATACTATCTGTTCCGTCATGCACAAATCAAGGATTTCAATCCATTGTTCCAAATCATAAGGTATTAAATACTTATTTCATATTTTCATTAAAAGAGAGGCTAAAAAATTATGGAGAAAAGAACGGTGCTGGATCCACTTTTATAGAAGTTTCAGGGAAAGTAATGAGAAAAATGAAGTTGAATTTACCTAGTATTGAGGAACAAAATTTAATTGGGCTGTACTTTGAAAATCTAGATAAAACTATCACCCTTCTTCAGCGAAAAATTGATAGTCTTAATGAAGTAAAAAAAGGTTTATTACAAAAATTATTTCCATCAGATCAAAGTATGATTCCTAAAATTAGATTTAGAGACTTTGATAAGGATTGGGAACAGCGTGAGTTAAAAGAACTTATTAAATTCATAAATGGTAAGGCGTTTAAACAAAATGAATTGTTAGAAGATGGTAAATATAGAGTTCTAAGAGTTGGAAATTTTAATACCAATAATCAATGGTACTATTCTAATCTGGAACTAAATCATGATAAATACATCGATAAAGGTGATTTAGTTTATTTATGGGCAACAACTTTTGGTCCTGAAATATGGCAAGAAGAAAAAGTAATATATCATTATCATATTTGGAAAGTTGATATTTTTAGTAGTGAGATTGATAAAAATTATCTTTACTCATGGATGAAATATGATAAAAACAAAATACTTAATAATACAAATGGATCAACTATGATACATATTACAAAAGAAAACATGGATTCTCGCATAATAAAGTACCCAGAAAAAAAAGAACAAATAGAAATCGGAGAATTATTGAATGAAATTGATAATACAATCACTCTTCTTCAGAAAGAGCTAGAATTAAATAAAGAAATAAAAAAGGGATTTTTACAAAAACTATTTCCAAATGAATTATAGAAAGATAGAGTGCTAATACCCTTCTTCAGCGTGAGTAAAAATGAACAAAAAAGGAGGTATATTTTAATGTTGGAAGAGATAAAAAGGGATGAACTTTTCCATATTTACTACAAACGTTGGATTACAATATATAAAGAAAGTGCGATTCGAAGAGTAACTATGTCTAAATACTTAATGACTCATCAATGGTTATTAAAACTTGCACCTAAACTTAAGTTATGTGATCTTTCACGCATAACTTATCAGCAACTACTGAATGATTATGCTGAAGAGCACGAAAAACAAACGACAATGGATTTCCACCATCAATTAAAGGGAGCTATTCTCGATGCAGTTGATGAAGGTTATATTGAAAGAGATCCTACTCGTAAAGCAATTATTAAAGGTAAAACGCCTAGAACAAAGAAAACAAAATATTTAAATCAATTCGAGCTTCATACGATGCTTACTCATTTAAAACTTGGTAGTGAAATCAATTGGGATTGGTTTATTTTACTTGTAGCTAAGACAGGTATAAGGTTCTCAGAGGCTTTAGCACTGACACCTAATGACTTCGATTTCCCACATCAAACTTTAAATATCAACAAGACCTGGGATTACAAAGATACGGGTGGCTTTCTCCCTACAAAAAATGAGTCTTCGGTCAGAAAGGTCAAATTAGATTGGCAAACAGTTATTCAGTTCTCTGAACTTGTTAAGCATTTACCTGAAGATGAGCCAATTTTCGTTAAAGGTAAAGATAAAATATATAATTCAACCGTCAATAGTAGGCTTGCTCACCTATGTAGGAAATCAAATATCCCCGAAATTTCAGTACATGGTTTGCGTCACACTCACGCATCTCTACTATTGTTTGCTGGTGTGTCCATTGCAAGTGTTGCAAGAAGACTTGGTCATGCTAGCATGACCACAACACAGAAAACTTATTTGCATGTCATTCAAGAACTCGAAAATCAAGATGTCGATTTAATTATGAGGTCAATTTCTAGCCTTAGTTAATAAATATTTACTCACGTTGATTGAAAAATATAAATGGAGATTAGATATTAAAATCCAATCTCCATTTTTTTATCTTAATTCTTTATCTAAAGGTATAATATCTTGGTTTAAAACATCATACCAACTTTTTTTCATTTGTTGCTTATACTTGAATGGATTTGTATTACTATTTTCTTTTTTGTATTCCATAAAATCAGCCTTTTTCATAATTGAAGTCAGATAAGGAATTTCGTTAGATTCTGCAACATACTGCATTGCAGATGTATGTAACTCGTATTCTCCTACTTTCCATTCACTTGCAAAGTCATTTATAATTTGATTTTTAGTCTCAGTAAAGTGTTTTCTCTTCAAACTAAAGATATCATTATATTGCTCTTCAGGATGACTATCAATTTGGTCTAATATATTTTGATAAACAAAGCGCACTCTTTCAGGTTTATTTAATTTCTTCAATGCACTTTCAAGTTCTTCACGTACACCCTTATTATTCGCTCTATAATTACCTAATAATTGATCAATATAAGCAGTATCGATGTTGTATGTTTTATTACTATCATCTGAGAAAAACTCAATATCACTTACATCAAACTTACCTGGGTCACCATTTTCAGCTTTAAGTATTGCTTTTATATTTTCATAATTACCTCGATGATTTTCAATGACTTCCATTTTTTCTTTTAATGCTTTTTTTGTTTCAATATCATCATTAAATTCATCATAAGTTATTAATGCTTCAAAGGATTTTAGCGTCTTTTGATATGCTTTTACATATTCTATTTGAATATCTGTATTTGTATTTTCATCGATAGTACTATTGTTTTCTAATACATTACTAAAACCTTTATAATTCGTATCAAAACTCTTTTTTGATTCTTTGTATGTTGGATAAATTAAGTTTGAAGCATTATCTTCATTTGAATATAGAATAGTTGCATTTTCTACATTTTGCTCCATTGTATGAGGCTTTCTAAATGTCACTATTAAGCCTTTATCTTTACCTTTATACGTTCTGTTAGTACGTGAGAATGCTTGAATCAGTCCAGCATATTCAAGGTTTCTATCAACAAATAAAGTCTGCATTATGGGTGCATCAAAGCCAGTTAATAATCTATCGACTACAATAACTAAATCAATCTGTTTCCCAAATTCTTTGAACTCAGCTTTTTTTCTTGCTAATCGGTTATTAATGTCACCATTATATCTTTCGATACCGTCTAAATTCCACGAAGTATCATAATATTCATTGTAATCATTAATAATTTCCTGCATCTCTTTCTGACTCTCATTAGCGTTATCAGCATTTTCATCTAAAGAATAAGTTATTGCTATTCTAGGGAAATCACTATCTTCAATTGTTCTTCCTTTTCTTAAAGGATGTTTTTTATATTTATTATCAATCCAGTTTTCATCGCTTTTCATTTCTTTAATAGCTTTATAATATCTTTTGGCCATGCTGATTGAGGAAGTTGTCAAAATCGCAGATTTTGTAGGTTTACCATTCCTAAAATCAAATTTTGTATACGCATTATCAGGTCTAAATATTTTTTCAATGACCGCATCAATATGATCTTGAGATTCATATACAGATGCATCTAGATAAGTTTCTTTTTCTACACCTGACATTTTATCAATTGTGTCATTAATTTTATCAGTATTACCTGCTAAATTACTATCAGGCATATTTAAAGTATCGTATATACGATTATAGAGGGTATTCTTTACAATCGTATTCTCATGTTCTACTTGAAATCCTAGTACTGAACCATCCTCTAAGGCATTTTTGATTGTATATGAATGTAGTACTGGTCCATATTGATCAAAAGTAGTACGCGCTAATTTACCATTGGCTTGTTTTTTATTTACTTCAAAAATAGGTGTACCAGTAAAGCCAAACCAAGTTGAGTTTGGAAAGAATTTTTTTACATGCTCCATATTTTCTGAAGAAACAGCCCTATGACATTCATCTACAATAAACACAACATGTTGCCCCATTAACTTTTTGAATCTAGAAGTTCCTCTATCTTGTTCAATCTTTTCAGCTCTTTTAAGCGCTGAATCTAATTTCTGTCTTGTTGTTACAATAACCACATTTGAGTTTGCATCTGACAATAATTCATTAGTCAAAGCTCTCGTGTCTCCTGTACCGACAATTAAACTATTAGATTTCCCTTCGCCACTTGCTATACCAGTATTAAACTCTGATGCAAATTTAGTAAATTCTGTAGTCGTCTGACTATCTAAATCTTTACGGTCTATTAACATAATTGTTCTATCTACGCCAGGACGTTTCGCTAGCAACTTCGTTGCTACAAAAGATGTTAACGTCTTTCCTGAACCAGTTGCATGCCAAATATGTCCCGATTCATGTTTACTTGTAGACTCTACTAAAGCTTCAATCGCATGTATTTGATAAGGGTGAAGTACCATAAGTACTTTGTTATCTTGGTCTTCACTTACAATAGTGTAGTCAGCTATTAAACGATGCGCATCAGGAATATTTAAAGATTGCTTACAAAACTCATATAGATTCTCAATCTTTTGGTTATTCTTAGTTCTCCATGAGAATAAGAATTTCTTATCCATAAACTGAGGTAGTGAATTTGCAAAGTATCTCGTTGTTTGTAAGTTAGAAACTACAAATAACTGCAGAGTTGAATATATATTATTTCTAAATATACCCTCTTCAGCATATTTCTTAATTTGATTAAAAGCTTGATAGATACCGTCTTTCGCATTAGATTTCTTTAATTCAATTTGTACAATAGGTAGACCATTAATCAGTAATGTCACATCAAAACGACGGTTTCTTCCACCATCTTCAGAACTCTGTGTCGCAATTTGGTGAACAATTTCATAACTTGAAATACCGCCACCGATATCAAGGTTTGAATATAAAACTAATGAAACTTCGCCTAGAGAAATATCATCACGATCAATCGTAATACGTGCAATACCATTCTCACCCTTCAACCACTTAGCAGCATCGAAAGGTGTTTGGGTATTATTCAGTAATTCTGTTTTAATCTTTTCAAACTCATTATCCGTTAATGGATAATCACCTATCTCAGAAACATTATTCTGTGAAATCTTTTGACGAAGGTTCTTCCATAAATCACCTTCAGACTTTAAATCTTCACGAAAAGTCCACTGATTGTAACCCTCACCCATAACCTTTATGAGTTCACGTTCAATCTCTAACTCATCTTCGAATGCCAAAAAATCCATGCATTATTCTCCTTTCGGAAATAGTTTTTGAAGAAATGCTTTTTTTATTTGTTGGTAAACATTGATTTCTCTCTTTATATTATTAATATCTCTATCTAAGTCAGTGAAAAATTGTCCAATTTTTATTTGTTCATGTATATCCTTTGGAACTTTAATATTTATTGATAAAAAATCTTTAGCCGTAATATTAAGTAAACCATGATTTCTAGCACCTTCTGCAGATTTTTTTTGAACATCTTTATGCCATAAATCTGTTTCAAAATAATACTTAATAAAATTTGAATCAATATCTTTTATTAATTCAAAAATTATATACAAACTCGATAAAACCCCTTTTTCATAATTATCTAGTCTTTTTACTGTTCCATATGGATAGCCATTAGAATAACTTTTATTGTATGCAAATTCACCATTTTTAATCAATAAATAATTTTCTAATTTTATACTTGCAATTTGTTTGCTAAAATACTCTGTTTGGTCAACTAATCCGTGTAATGCTGATATAGTTAATGGAGTTTTTGACTCTAGATTTTTATTTTTTCGAGTAACTCTACTTGATATAGATTCTAATTTTACAGAATACCAGTCATCTTCATATTCATTCAAACGAATATAAGGATTATTATTATCAACTCTAGGAAATAACATCTGTACGTATGAATTTTTTTTTATTTTTAGTAAATCTAACTCACGCTGAAGAAGGGTGATAGTTTCATTTAATTCTTCGAATAACTTTCCAATTTTTAGTTGTTCATCATAATTTGTTATAAAAAGTTTAACTTTTCCTATTTCATTCTTATTAATTTTTTTTGGAAAGGCAATATGTAATGTTCTTTTCCAAATTTCATTTTGAACTTCATTTGATTGCATTAGAAAATTAATAAAATGAGGACTATTATTACGATTATTCTTCAATAGAGCTAAACTTACATAGTAAGCATATAATTCATCAGTGGAAATAACATTAGTTAATCCAACACTACCAATCCTAGTCATTAATATATCGTCTCTCTCTGGATAGACTTTAAATTCTTTATTGAAGTCTTCTTCACTAATATATTTATTTGTATTAAAGTCAGAAATATTTTCCACTGAAAGAAATTTTATTCCGTTTTCAGTATATTTAGGTGTCTGATGTGTACCATCATATATGTCAACTATATCCCCCAACTCACGCTGTTCCCAAGCGTCAGTAAATCCTTTAAATCTTATGTCAGGTACGTTACTCATTTTTAAACACCTCGAGTGCTGCATCTAACCACGCTTGATCCTCTTCATTCGTCGCAGTTAGCTGCTGAATAGATTCAAATATACTTTTCTCTAAATCTTTTCTTTCCGCTCTAATCTCTTTAATCTCTTTCGCGACAGCTACCATATCTACTGGTTCTTCTTCTTCAAACGTATCTACATACCTTGGTATATTCAGGTTATAATCATTTTCTTTAATTTCATCAAATGATGCTAAATATGCAAATTTATCAATATTTTCTTTGTTTTGATATGCTTCTACAATTTTAGTTACACTTTCTTTCGACAAGAAATTCTGCGCTTTCTTCTTCTCGAATTCCTGACTCGCATCAATAAAGTAAACATCACGATTTGTTCTATTTTTCTTAAGAATAATAACCGTTGTCGGAATTCCTGTACCAAAGAACAAGTTAGCTGGAAGACCAATGATTGCTTCAATTGATCCATCTTCTAATAACTTCTTACGGATTTCACCTTCAGCAGCACCTCTAAATAAGACGCCATGTGGTAATACAATTGCCATCGTTCCAGTTTCTTTTAAGTGATAGAATCCATGTAATAGAAAAGCAAAGTCCGCTTTTGTCTTTGGTGCTAATCGTCCATAACGATTAAATCTTGAATCATCTAAGAATGATTTATCAGATGACCATTTTGCAGAATACGGAGGGTTCATAACAACACTATCGAATGTGTATGGTTCATCTGTCGGCCAGTCACGATCTAAAGTATCGCCGTTTCTAAGTCTCATATCTTCAGCATCTACATTATGTAAGATAAGGTTCATCTTCGCTAAGTTATACGTTGTAGTATTCAGTTCTTGTCCGTGATATTTAATGAGTGTTTTTTCATCTAAGTAGTTTTTAACATTTAGCATCAATGAGCCTGACCCCATTGTTGGATCGAATACTGAGAATATATTTTTATCTTTCTGCCCAATTGTAACGATTTGCGCCATCATATCTGAAACCATATGTGGTGTATAGAATTCTCCTGCTTTCTTACCCGCTTCAGATGCAAATTGGCTTATAAGAAACTCATAAGCATCCCCAATAACGTCGCCTTCATGACCAAGTAAATCAATGTCGTTTAATTTTTTAATCACTTCTGTAATTGTAATATTGCGTTGCTGAGGATTTGATCCTAACTTATTTGAATTTAAATCTACATCATCAAATAGACCATTAAATTGAATATATGAACTTGATAATTGTACAAATGCTTTTTTCAAATCATCAATTTGAAATACATTCTGTTTTGCTTTATCCGTTAACGTGTTAAATAGAAATTCAGGTTCAATTTCATACCCTAATGAATCGATTAATGTACTTTTTAAATAATCCTTAGTTTCTGGATCATCAAGCAATGATTGATATAACTCTGTTTGCTTTTCTTTCGTATTATAAACTGCTAAATCTTCATAGTTTAGTTCAACAATTTTTTCTAACAATCTATCTGATAAATATTTATAGAAGATTAATCCTAATAAATAGTTTTTATATTCTGATGCGTCCATCTTACTTCTTAAATTATCTGCAGCACTAAAAAGTGCTTGATTCAATTCTTTCCCCATTTTTAAAGTCACTACTTTCTAATTAGTTAATTAAATTACCTTTTATATTAAATTCTAAATTAAAGATATTATTATGTATATAATTATTTACTTTTATAACTACAATTCAATTCATGTTGCACTTTGAAATAAGAAAAACCAACCCGCAGGTTGGCTTATCTCTTCCCCATCACCTTATTCAACTCATCCATCATTGCCGGTCGATTCTTATACAGTAATCGCCACTGTCTTTCCAGTCGCTCTGCAATTTCTTCATCGCCTTGCATTTCCTTAATCTCTTTCAAATAACCCATCAACTCTCTATAACACTTCCTATCACTCGCATCTGCAGCGATTTTGTTTAGGAAACGTTCATACATTCTTAAACTTCTCTTCAAATCATGATAAAACAATGTATCTTTTTCACTTAAAAACCATGAAAAATAAAATTTACCATTCTCAAAACCTTCTAATAATCGATCATACAGTTTTTCTTCCACTAAATATATCGGTAACGTATCATGATCTAGCTTTCTAAATACATATTCTCTTATTTGTTCCCATTCATCTTTAAGATAACTATGTTTTAACTGTTTATACGCTAAATAATTCTTCGGTTGCTCTTTCGTAAGATATTCAAAAAGGAAATATAGATAATCAGGATGCTTTATCTCATCATATACTTCTAACAGTTTCCAACTATATTGATGTTTAACACCTGGATATTTTGACTTTCTACCTTGCTGAATGAGTTCAATCGCATGCTCATACTGTTTATGTGCTAATGCTTGTTCAATCATATATTCAATGACCGGATTGTAATCTTTATAAGGGTTTAGTTGCAGCATCATTTCTTTATTTGATACGCTTTGTAATTGCAATACTTCAATCAGTCGCTTCAAATTCATTTCTATCATATATTCTCTGATATCTGATTGCTTTAACATCTGATGCAACTTTTCAGCTTTATGCGTTAAAAACGGTTCTTCTTTAAAGTTATCATAGATAATATCCTCAAATACATCTGTAACAACGTCAGTCGGTATTAAAGTTAGCGCTTTATACAGCTTGAAAATTTCTATCTTTTCCTTCATATCCGCATTCAATATAATCTCTTTCACTGCCTCATTGGCATAATAAATTAACTCTGAAAATCCACCAGCAGAGTCATCCACCGAGTATTGTTCAAACTGCATCAATGCATGGTTAATGAGTTTAACTGCCCGAACAGGAAATTGTACAAGCTTTGGTAATTCTTCTTCAATATACGCTATGATTTCTCTAAACAATTCCATCGCAGTACGATAATCAATAAATTCTTGTCTTGCTGCTGACTTATACATCTGATTAATATCTTTTTTATAGTTTTCTAGTAACTTCGGTTTCATACGTTCTGCTTCTCTTGCTACACGTGCAATGTCCATATCTTTAAGGAATTTATTATACAATTTAATATCATTCATGCATATTTCATAAACCCACGAGCGAATATCAACTTCATCTTGATCAACGACTGCTCTGAGTAATAAATCTTCGTCAATTAATGTAGGTTCGAGTGATGACTTATTTTTAGACTTTTTAGCGCGCTTTGCAGGCACTTCACTATTCAGATCTTCAAACATGATCATTGTTGCCGCCATATGTTTACAATAATTATGATCCATCGCATGCGGACAATCACACATCATTGTCATATCATCTGTACCAATATCATTAATCTCAACGTCATATGCTTCATTACCATAAACTGTTGTATCAATTGAATCACTATCAATGTATCTTATTTCCACAACATCCATATCAAAATAATCTTGCCCACGTTCGATGATATGTGACTTAAAGAATTCAGTCCAATGCATCATTTCACCTCATTATTTTTATCCATCAAATGTTTTACTTCAACTTTAAACTCCTGATTATATTATATAAAAGCTTCACTTCAACTTTAAACTTTTTAGTATAAATCTATGAAACAACATATCTTTCCTCATTAAAAAACGACTAATTCTAAATTGAATTAGCCGTCCTTACATCATTAAAACTCCTCTTCTACATACTCATCATCTTCTGTAGCTTCGTATGCATCATCAGAAAACTCGTTTTCTTCTTCTATATATTCATCTTCCGTAAATTCTGTTTCATCATATGATTCTTCTGAATTCTCTTCGTCATAGCTATCATCATAGCTTTCTTCTGATTCCTCTTCGTAATAATCTTTTGTGTCTTCTTCAATTGTTTCTTCTTCTATAAATTCATCTTCACTTTCTTCATAGTTCTCTTCAATAGGCTCAGAATCAGTTTCATAACTATCATCACTGTAATCATATTCCGATTCGTCTATCGCATCTTCATAATCTGTAAAGTCATCTTCCGTATAAAGATTAATATGATCCTCTGACAAATCATAATAGCTATAAATATCGATATCATTTTCCATTTCATAATATTCTAAATAGGCAAAAAAGCCCATAATTTGAAGATATGCAATATACTCTTCTAATGCTTCGCTTGAAATCTCACTTTTCGCTTTAATGTTCTTACTAATTTCATCATATTGATTAGGATCGATATGATTTGCCACATCTGTTTTTACTTTATTTGTTTCTTCTAATGTTGATTTTTTATCTTTAAAAAATATGAATTTCTTCGCACCTTTTATATCTTTCAAACGTTTACCTTCATATACTTTCAAGAAATCTTTATATTTTGGATTCGTCCATTTCTTACCTTCAAAATCCACATAACTGACTACAAACGGTTTAAAGGTATGCACGCCAATTGTACTGTCGATACGGTAACCTTTATCTTCACCGAATGTACCATACGCTTTTATATTTGCAGCATCTGCATTTACTCCTCTAAAGTAACTCTTTCCAAAATCTATATTACCTTTTATTTTTATAGGTAATCCATTTTTATCCCATGCAACAAATCCATATTGGACGTCTTTAATATCTTTATTTGTATTATTTTTAATTGTTGCTTGTAAGTTATCCGGATACAACGCCTTAAATTCATCATGCAACACAATATATTTTGCATCAATTGCATATAAGTCTTGTTTCTTAATCGCACGTTCGAGACTCGCTGCAGTCAGTTCTTCCTTCTTCGGTGCCTCTTTTTCGTCAGACTTTGCTGCAACAGATGTTTCCTCACTACGTATAAAATTTTTCTCACCTTTTACATAGGGTAAAGATAATAATAAAAGTATTCCAAACAAAATGATACTTATAAAAGATGCAAATACAACCTTAATCTTCATAGGTGCCTCCTCAAGCTGTTTTAATTTTTTCTTGTATATTACAAATTATATATTTGATTTACTTGAAATAGAATATTTATTTGCGATGTAATTTTATTTTAAAACAGCGTTAAATATGATATGGATGTTTGATGTATACGGTATCGTTTGATAGATTTTAGAGGTAAAATGCAAAAAGATTCCGGATACTCGAAGTATCCGGAATCTTTTTAAATCTTAATTAAACTACATCATTCCTGGCATTCCGCCCATGCCACCCATGTCTGGCATAGCTGGCGTGTCTTCAGGCATTTCTGCTACAACCGCTTCAGTTGTTAAGAACATCGCTGCTACTGACGCTGCATTTTGTAACGCTGATCTCGTAACTTTCGTAGGATCCACGATACCCGCTTCAATCATGTTAACCCACTCATCAGTTGCTGCATTGTATCCAATACCAGTGTCTGCATGTTTAATCTTCTCAACAATCACTGATCCTTCAAGTCCAGCATTAATCGCAATTTGACGAATTGGTGCTTCTAATGCTTTTAATACAATCTTAATACCAGTCGCAACGTCGCCTGTTGCTTCAATCGCTGCTACTTTATTATAAATTGATACCAATGCTGTTCCTCCACCTGCTACAATTCCTTCTTCAACTGCTGCACGTGTAGAGTTTAATGCATCTTCAATACGTAACTTACGTTCTTTTAATTCAGTTTCAGTCGCAGCACCTACTTTAATCACTGCCACCCCACCTGCTAATTTCGCTAAACGTTCTTGTAATTTTTCTTTATCGAATTCAGATGTTGTTTCTTCAATTTGCGCTTTAATTTGTCCAACACGCGCGTCAATATTTGAAACATCGCCACGTCCTTCAACGATTGTTGTGTCGTCTTTTGTTACATGTACTCTCGCTGCATTACCGAGCATATCTACTGTTGCTTCTTTTAAGTCTAATCCTAAGTCGTCAGTAATCACTTGACCACCTGTAAGAATAGCTAAATCTTCTAACATCGCTTTACGACGGTCACCAAATCCAGGCGCTTTAACAGCAACTGCAGTAAATGTTCCACGTAATCTATTTAATACAATATTAGTTAATGCATCACCATCAACGTCTTCAGCAACGATTAAGATTGGACGTGATGTTTGAACGATTTGCTCTAATAAAGGTAAGACTTCTTGGAATGATGAAATCTTTTTATCTGTGATTAAAATGTACGGATTCTCTAAATCAGCAATCATCTTATCTGAATCAGTGACCATATAAGGTGACGCATATCCACGGTCAAATTGCATACCTTCAACTACTTCTAATTCAGTTTTGAATCCTTTAGATTCTTCAATTGTGATAACACCATCGTTACCTACTTTCTCCATCGCTTCAGAAATAAATTGACCAATTTCTTCATCTGCTGCTGAGATTGCTCCAACTTGTGCAATTTCTTCTTTGCTGCTTACTTCTTTAGAAATAGCAGCTAACTCATAAAGTGCAACAGTAACAGCTTTATCAATCCCTTGACGGATACCTACTGGGTTCGCCCCACTTGTTACGTTCTTTAAACCTTCTTGAATCATCGCTTGAGCAAGTACTGTAGCAGTTGTCGTACCGTCACCAGCAATTTCATTTGTTTTATTTGCTACTTCTGCTACTAATTTTGCACCCATGTTTTCGTATGGATCTTCTAATTCAATTTCTTTTGCGATTGTCACACCGTCATTCGTAATTAATGGTGCTACGAACTTTTTATCTAAAACAACGTTACGACCTTTTGGCCCTAAAGTTACTTTAACAGCGTCAGCTAATTTATCAACACCTGCAAGCATTGAGCGTCTTGCATCTTCTGAAAATTTAATTTCTTTAACCATTATTAATTCCTCCATTGTTTGAATTTTTGATATTATAAATTTTTCTTTTAAATATTTATCTATTAATTAGGATTAATCTTCAATAATCGCGATAATATCTTCTTCTTTTAATACGATATATTTCTCTTCTCCTGCTTTCACTTCAGTACCTCCGAATGGTTCATAAACAACACGGTCTCCTACAGCTACTTGGATATCAATTCTTTCACCATTCTCAAGGATACGGCCTGTGCCAACTGCAATGACTGTACCTTCGTTAGACTTTTCTTTTGCAGAATCTGTTAAAATGATTCCACTTGCAGTAGTTTGTTCTTTTTCTGTTTTTTCGATTACAACACGATTTCCGTATGGTTTTAACACAATAAATTCCTCCTTGAAAAATTTTTGTTTATTATTCCGTTAGCACTCTCAATGTTTAAGTGCTAACCTATTTTTATAATAATCAAAGAAGGTCAAAAATGCAAATATTTTATTTTGATTATTTTATTTTTTTCCCTTGAACCTATAAAGTTTTTATTCGTAAGTATTTAATGTACAATAAAAAGGAAATTGATATTTGAAGGAGAATTAAATTTAAAATGAATCGTATTTGGATCAACATATTCACTGTCTTAATTTACATAGGGTCACAATTGTTTGTCCTCATTCCAAATTCTTATTTCTTAAAACAAGGTATGAGCGAATCAGATGCATTCTTGAAGTCTATTCCTTACTATGTGGGGTCATTTGTAGTCGCATCGATATTGGTTATTCTAATCAATCGAATGATTAGAAACAAAACGCAACTTGAACGTTTACCGAAAGCTGATATGTTAGCAACTATCGGATGGATTATTGGTGGGTTCTTTATTTCATTATTTGCGCAAATGATTTTCGGAATGATTAACACTTTTTTATTAAATCAACCGGTTGAAAGTCAAAATACAAAGAATATCATGGGGATTGCGAAGGAAGCGCCTATTTTTATTATTTTAATAGCAATCGTTGGACCTATCCTAGAAGAATTCGTCTTTAGAAAAGTAATCTTCGGTGAACTTTATGAAGGTATTAAAGGACCACGTTGGTTATCGTTTATTATTGCATTGCTAATTAGTGGATTTATCTTTTCGTGTGCGCATATGGACTTTGATCATACGTTAATTTATATGGGGATGTCCTTAGTATTTAGTGGATTATATGTATTAACGAATCGTATTCTTGTACCTATTGCAGCACATATGGCGATGAATGGTTTCGTCGTTATTATGCAAGTTGTGTTTGCCGATAAAGTTCAAGAAGCACAAGAACAACTGAAAACAACAACAAATATTATTGTCCCAATGGTTAAATCATATTTCAATATGTAATAAAAGAAACACCGAGTAATCGAATTATTCTATAATTCGACGACCCGGTGTTTTCTTATCTATATTCATTTTACCAAAGTTTCTTAACGCCCCATAATCTTTCTTCACATGCCGTAATAATTGTCTTTAATGCTTTAATACGCGCTGCACGTTTATTATTCGCTGGAATAATAACCCATGGTGCATCATCTGTTGAGGTCTTATCAATCATATCTTTACTCGCTTCAAGATACAGATCCCACTTCTCACGATTACGCCAGTCTTCATCAGTAATCTTCCATTGTTTCTCTGGTGTTACTTGTCTTTCCTCAAAACGCTTCAACTGTTCTTCTTTATCTAACACCAAGAAGAACTTAATTACAATTGCACCTTCAATTGACAATGCACGTTCAAACTTATTAATTTCATCATAAGCGCGTTCCCATTCATTAGTTGATGCAAATCCCTCAACACGTTCTACTAATACACGGCCATACCAACTTCTATCGAACATTTCAATATGTCCTGAACGTGGAACATCCGTTGCGAAGCGCCATAAATAATGGTAACTTAATTCCGTTTCTGTTGGTGCACTAATCGCATTCACTTCGTAACCTGTTGGATCTAGACTTTCACGTACACGTTTAATGTTACCACCTTTACCAGCAGCATCCATTCCTTCATAAACAAGCATAAGCGGAATTTTCTTTTCATATAATGCATATTGTAATTCACGAATTCTATTTTGTAATTTTGGTAATAATTCTTTGTATTCTGCTTTTGACATATCATCAGAAGTATCATCAAACATATCTGTAGAGAATCCCTCAGAAAATTTTCCATCTACTTTTCTATCTTCTTTTTCTTTTTTCTTTTCTTTTAATGCTTTTTCTAACCGTTTGATAATCGTTTCATACATTTCATTTGTCGCTTTACCACGTTCAGTATAATCAATGTGTGTCCATGGTGAAATTTCTTCTGTCGCTTTCATTAAATCAATCATACCGTCTTTATACGCTTTCGTTGGAATTCCAGTTTCGTACTCTTGCGCTTTCCAACGTGTCAATGGATTCTTCTTCGTTTCTTTTATATGTTCAAGACGTTTCTGTTCATTAACTGATAAATAAAATTTAATAATGATATAACCATCTTCTTGAAGCATCGATTCAAATCCCACGATTTCTTGTGTTAGTAAATCATAATCTTTAATGATATCTTTTTTGTATTCATGAACTTCGAAGTCTAACTTCTGCGCATACCAACTTCTGAAGAATAATGTTACGCCTCCTTTATTCGGAATGTTCTTCCAATACGGATATAAAAATGGATAACGTAATAATTCTGAATCTGGTCGTTGTGTTGCAAAGAAGTTCGTATATTTCGCATCTAACGTTAATAATAATTCATTAGATAATCTTGATTTTCCTGAAGCTGGGATTCCTTCAAATACTACCATCACCGGGATACCTGCTTCGTGAGTCTGTCTCACAAGTTCTGCTGTTTTTAATGCTAAAGCTTCATCAATTTTTGTCATGTCCATCCCCCTAATCTCATGCCTTAATTATACCATTTTAACTAAAATAAATATATTTCTTAACCAGCAGAATTAGAGTATTATAAGAATAGTAAGAAAAATTAGACAATAGAGAATGGGGAAAAATTTCATGACGACTTTTAATGATTATAAATATGTAAGACCCGACCTAAACGATGCAAAAACACAGTTTGATGTACTGTTTACAGCATTTGATAATGCCCAATCAGTTGAAGAACAAATTAAAGTTATTGATGATATTAATGTACTCCGTAATAAAATTGATTCAATGTCGAACTTAGCTTATATTCGCGCATCAATCAACACAAAAGACGAGTTCTACGAACAAGAACGTGATTTCTTCGATGAGAATAATGGTGAAATTGTTTATTTTGAATCACTTTATTTCAATGCATTAAACAGAAGCCAATTTAAAGCAGAATTAAAAGAAGTCTACGGAGAACAGTTATTTGATTTAGCTGAGCTTTACGTAAAACAATTCGATGAGTCAATTAAAGAGTTGCTGAATACAGAGAATAAAATCGCCTCAGAATATTCTAAGCTAGTCGCTTCTGCTGAGATTGAATACAAAGGAGATATGTATACTTTTGCTCAAATGGGTAAATTCATGGAATCAAGTGAACGTGAGGAACGTAAATCTGCGACACTTGCAATACAAAACTACCGAGCAGGTTTAATGAACCAGTATGATGATATCTATGATCGACTAGTAAAAGTACGTCATGAAATTGCAACAACTCTCGGTTTTGACAACTTTATTGAACTTGGATACGTACGTATGCGTCGTGTAGACTATACTCCTGATATGGTTAAGACTTACCGTGATCAAATTGCTAAATATGTCGTACCTGTTGCTCAAAAATTATATAGCGCACAAGCGGAACGTATTGGTATAGACAATTTAAAAATTTATGACGAACCCATTCTTTTCACTAATGGTAATGAACTACCAAAAGACGATGCGCATACCATTTTAGAAAATGGTCGACAAATGTATAAAGAACTTAGTGCAGAAACAGACGCGTTCTATTCATTCATGATGGATCGTGAATTATTTGATGTTGAAGCCAAAAAGGGAAAACAAGCTGGAGGTTACTGTACATTTATCGATGATTATAAATCACCATTTATCTTCTCAAACTTTAATGGTACAGATAGCGATATTCGCGTATTAACACACGAAGCAGGTCATGCTTTCCAAGTGTTTCGTTCACGAGGCCATAAAGTCCCGGATTACTTATGGCCAACACACGAATCATGTGAAATTCACTCTATGAGTATGGAATTCTTAACATACAAATGGATGGATTTATTCTTTAATAATGCCGCAAAATTCATATACAAACATTTAGCAGATGCCATTCAATTCTTACCATATGGTGTTGCAGTAGATGAGTTCCAACATATTGTTTATGCTAACCCAGAATTATCACCTGAAGAACGTCGTAAAGCTTGGACATCTTTGGAACAAAAGTATTTACCACATACTGATTATGATGGTATCGAACCTTTAATTCATGGTGCTTTGTGGCATAGACAAGGTCATATCTTCGAATCACCGTTCTATTACATTGACTATACATTAGCACAAGTATGCGCATTCCAATTCTTCAAACGTTCAACAGAAGACTTTGATGCAGCTTGGAAAGATTACTTACATATTTGTGATATTGGTGGGTCATTACCGTTCAACAAAATTGTTGAGGTAGCACAACTTCAATCACCATTTAAAGATGGTACTCTAGAAGAAATTATGAATTTCTTAGAAAAATATTTAGAGAACATCGATACATCAAAATTTTAAGATAAAGAAGAAAAAAAGAATCTTGAGCATTTTTGCTCAAGATTCTTTTATACTATTTTTTACGCATAAGTAACGTTCCAGCAATTAATAGTGCAGTAATATACCCTAAAAGCGACGTTACCTCACCAGTATCAGGTAAGGTTTTAAGCTTATCTTCTTGTGTTTTTGATTCACCTTTTATATTGTCAGATTGTTCTGTTGTTACTTTTTCTTGCTTCTTAGACTCTTTTTTAGTTACTTTTTCATCTTTATTATTACTTATTTCAGAATCAACTGTTTCTTTTAATGATACTTGTTCGTCTTTGTTCTGTGACTTTTCAATTTTGGCTGTGACAAGTTCACTAACGTGTTTGTCTAGTGCAGTATAATATGCCTCACCTTTACTAGGAGAGAACTTACCAGGTTTTTCACTGGATTTCTCACTACCATTTCTATCACTCTTTGTATCTTCAGGTGGTTCGACCGGCGGCGGATTAATAGGCTCTGGTGTCACAGGGTCTGGCTCATTACCAAAATCTCCACCCCCGCCTCCCGCATTTGGTGGTACAGGTATCGGCTGTGAACCTATAGTATCCTCATTGGTTGGAGGTAATTCAGATGTTACCACTGGTTTAACTGGCTTTTGTGGTTGTTCAGTTGTAATAGGTTCAGACGGCGGCGTATTTGGTGTTATCACTGGCTCTTCAACTGTCTTCGGTATTTCAGTCGTCACTGGTGTTTTCGGTTCTACGTTTACAACCGATGTTGATTTTTGTATAGGTTGTACTGATGGTACTGTATTTGTTTTCGTATATTCTTGCTTTGCTGGAACATTAACCGGTTCTTTTTCTGGTTCTTCAGTAGTCTTTACAGATATCTCTTCTGTTGACTTTGAAACGACAACATTCATTTCTTCAGATTGCTTCTCTATTGTAGGTGTTTCATTTGTTCTTTCTTCAGTTGATGGTCTTTCAATAGATTTATAATCAGTCGTTGGTTTATTCATTTCTGTCGATACAATTTCAACAGTGCTTGCTGGCTTAACTGTTGTTTCACTAGCTTCTACCGAGTTAATGTCTAATGCAGATAGACTTAACGATAGAGTGGCAGTCGTTAAAGCAATTGTATGTAGCTTTAATTTACGCATTATACATTCCTCCAAATTTACAATTACTTTCATTATAAAGGACAAGATTATTATTTTCTATCTCATGAGCACTTTGTTACATATATTTAACATTGTATATATAACTGCAACACTTTTTAAAAAAAGTTATAATAAGATTAAATTGATATATTGATTTATCTATCTATGATATAATTAATATATTGAATATAAAAATTATACTTAGGAGTTCTTCAACTATGGAATCTAAATACTTCTCAACTGACACACACGTTGGTGCTGTGCATTTAAACGTTAATTTTATGGACAACAGCTTAAAGTTTTACAATGAAATATTAGGATTGAATGTTTTAGAAGTAAGTAGCGAATACGCAGTACTTGGTACTGCCACACGCCCATTAATATATTTATATCAAACGAATAAAGAACGTGTAAAAAGTGCGGGGTTATTTCATTTTGCGTTATTAGTATCTTCACGAGAGGCATTGGGTAATATCTTTTTCCATCTTATAAAGACTGAATACCCACTTTCTGGAGCAAGTAACCATGATGTTTCAGAAGCTATTTATTTACAGGATCCTGAAGGAAATGGTATTGAAATTTATCGTGATATCCCCTCTTCAGAATGGCAATATCAAGATAACGGCGACATCGTTATGGGAACAAAAGAGATGGATTATAACGGCGTACTTAGTGCGAATAAGAATGAACCATTCCATGGATTAGATTCAAATACGATAATGGGTCATATGCATTTATCTGTAATTGACCTGCAATCATCAATTGCATTCTATGAAGATTTCTTTGGAATGGATATCATGACTAAATACGGTAATGATGCAGCATTCTTATCAGCAGCAGGATATCATCATCACTTAGGTTTAAACACTTGGGACCAACAAACTATGAAACCTGAAATTGATGCACCTGGCTTACGACGTTTCGATATTCATATGCCGAACAGTGAAGACGTTGCATATTTCAAAAAATTATTAAAAGAAAAAGGGTTAGAATTGTTCCAAGACGGGAATTCAGAGGTTATAAAGGATCCAAACGGCATTGGTATTCGATTAATGATTCGTGGTAATTAATATTAAAGGAGGAAGTAAACATGAGTTTATTTAAAAAAGATTTAGCAAAGAGTTTCGAAGAGGCTATAGAAAATAGACGCTCGATTTATCACATTGAACCAAAGTCACCTATTTCAGACGATGATATTGAAGTAATGATTGCAGATATCGTAAAGCACGTCCCTTCTGCATTTAACTCTCAAAGTACACGCATTGTATTATTACTAAATGATGAACATAAAAAATTATGGGACATTACTAAGGATGTATTGAAAGAGAAAATGGGTCCAGATCGTGATTTTAGTGAAACAGAACAAAAAATCAATAGCTTTAAAGCGGGTTATGGTACAGTACTCTATTATATCGATACAAAAGTAACAGAAGGACTTCAAGAAAAATTTGCTGCATATGCAGATAACTTCCCTGTGTGGGCGCAACAATCGAATGCAATGCACCAATTTGCAATTTGGACAGCCTTTGCTAACAAAGGACTTGGCGCATCATTACAACATTACAATGGTGTCATTGATGAAAAAGTTGTTTCAGAATTTGATATTCCAGCGAACTGGGAACTTGTTGCACAAATGCCATTCGGTTCTATCGGTTCTGTAGCAGGACCTAAAGAATTCCAACCTGTAGAAAACAGATTCATTGTAAAAAAGTAAAATAAAATATCAAAAAATCACTGGATTATATTATTAATCCAGTGATTTTTATATTATATTAAACAATAATTATACGATAAAATTAACATCATTGTGCATCTTGGATTACTTTATGTGCATTGTTAACGTTTACTAAACTTTTAATTACTCGGTCACTTTGAATAGAACAAATTCTTAAGAATAATGCATCAATGATTGCAAGTTTTACAATACGTGCTGTCATTGTTCCTACCATCACATCATTCTCTTCTTTCGCCATCGCAAGAGGAATATCAGACATACGTAGGGCCGGTGATGGTACTTTTTGAGTTAATAAAATAATAGTAATATTTTGTTTCTTCGCATACTTCATTACTTCAATAATCTCTTTATTTCTACCTGTAGAAGTAATTACAAATAATATATCATCCGCTTCAAAATTTGCTAACATCGATACGGCAGTATAAGAATCATTTACTAAGTGAACTAACTTATCAATTTGACCAAGTTTTAATTTAAAGTCCTCTCCCAATACATGTGCAATGCCTACACCGAAAATCATCATACGCTTTGCATTAACAATTGCATTTGCTGCGTCGTCAATCAATTTTGGAGATAATATTTTTTCTGTGTTATACAGCGCTTGAATTGAATTATTGAACACTTTTTCTTTTAATTCTTCAACTGAATCAGTAAATTCAATTTTTGAAGGTTTTTTTTCTGTGTCAATCGTATGTAATTCTCTTGCAAGTTCTACTTTAACAACTTTAATGCCAGAGAGTCCTAGGCGCTTGCTGAATCGTACGATAGCAGCTTCACTTGTGCCAGCCATTTTGGCTATCTCTTTAATCGGTAAGTTCACTACTTTTACAGGCTGATCAATCATTAAATCTGCAATACGTTTTTCTACGGGTGTGAATGTGTCATACATTTGTGTAATCTGGCCTAAAACGGAATACATCGCTAATAACCTCCATATTTTCATTAAAAATAAAACAATATCACATAATATTAAATAGAAATTAATACTTATATATATTATATACTATATATTGGGTAAAATTTAAATAAATATTTAAATTTTTATAAAAAAAAACTACAATTTTTAAGAAAATCGTAGCTTTAATTCCTTTAGAGTCGGCAAACTTTCAATTGCACCTTTTCCAGTTGTTGTATACGCACCCACTTTGTTCGCAAAAGACAAAATATCATGTGCATGTTCTTTCAGGTATTCAAGTTGTTGATTGGAGTTTAATAGTTGATAAATAACAGCACCAATAAACGCATCACCTGCTCCAGTAGTATCTTCCACAGTCACGACTTCACCTGGTACATGTACTTTCCCATCTTTGAAATATACTGTTGCACCTTTTGATCCTTCTGTATAAATGATCGCTTCTGTATTTCCTTCAAATAAACTTTGTATCGCAGTTTCTACATCATTAATGCCCGTAATAAATTCTAATTCTTCATCAGAAATTTTTAATATATGTGCTTTTGGCATAAATTCATGTACAGTAGACTTTAATAACACTAAATCCGGCCACAATGGGAATCTTAAATTTGGATCAAAAATAACTAAACCTTTCGCTTCATGGAATTGATTTATCAATACTCTGTGTGTTTCTTTCATCTCTGACGGAATTAAATCAACCGAAGAAAAGTGCATAATATCGGTCGGGTTGATATCCGTTGGTAAGTTTGCAGCTGTTCTTAACATATCAGCAGAAGGATTTCTATAGAATGAAAAATCACGCTCTCCTTCTAGCGTTAAACTTACAAAAGCGAGGGCTGTATTCGCCTCAGTCGTTCTTGAAATATACTGCGTATCTACTCCTGTTTGCTCAAGCGTTTCTATAATTAGGTCACCAAATGCATCCATTCCGAGTTGAGAAATCAAATGTGATTTACCACCTAATTTTGCTACACTGGCTGCAACGTTTGCAGGTGCACCGCCTACTTTCGTTTCAAATGACTTTACTTCTTTTAATTTAACACCTTTAGTCTGTGGGATAAAATCAATCAATGCTTCGCCAATTGCGTATAATGCGTTCATTCATTTGCCCCTCTCAATTCATATTTCGTAAATTTAAAGTATACTTGCCCAGATTCAGTCGATGTTCTAATCCCTTTTGCTTCTGGTGACGAGAAGATACGTGTCGTCATAACTTTCTCTCCGTCATTTAAGAAAATTTCAATTGATGAAGTATCTACGAATATTTGCATTTGTGTTAATGCCTCATCAAGGACGACCGAACGGCTATAACCATCCACACCTTCCGGTAGTAAAGCACTATCGAAACGGTCTAATGTTACACGACGCTCTGCCTTATTATACGTAATCATGGTACTTTCTTTTTTAGACACACGGAGTTCAATATAAAACTCTGTTGAATCATTATCTAGTACATCTACAATCAATTCATATTGTGTTCCTTCGTATGGATGAAGTTTGATGTTCTTCTTTGTAGCATAACCTTCAGCCGTTTCAACTTCACCACGCAAACTTTGTAAAGAAGGTACTGGACGTTGACGTAATTTGTCATCTTCAATAGTAAGGACACGTGGAATCGTTAAGCAATGTGCCCACCCTTCCTTGTCAGTCGGATACCCTGTATCAGGTAATCCCATCCAACCTACTAGTATTCTATTACCGTCTTTGTCAAGTGTCGTTTGTGGTGCATAAAAGTCAAATCCATGATCTAACTCAATAAATTCACCGTGCGTCATTTCGAATGTTGCTTTGTTTAAACTACCAAGTACATATCCAGATTGATATATATTCCAATACTTGTCTTCATATTTATCGATGCCTTGAGGACAGAAAAGTAGCACATCTTTTCCATTTAATTCGAAGTAATCTGGACATTCCCACATATAACCGAAATCAGTATACTCTGTTTTAAGTTCTGAAACAAATGACCATGATTTTAAATCCTCCGATTGATACACGACTATTGTACCTGTTTCATCATATCGTTGTGCACCAATCACAGCATAATAACAATCATTTTCATACCATACTTTTGGATCACGAAAATGATCAGTGAATCCTGCATGCGGTCCATTGATAATCGGTGTTTCATCTTTTGTAATCGTGCCATCTTTGTGCATTGTCGCTACCATTTGGTACGGAATTCGTTCCCAATCTTCAGTCCGATGATTCCCTGTATAAATCAGTTTTAACGTATCTTCTACAACAATACCTGAACCTGAATAAGCACCGTGACTATCGTACTCTGTATCTGGACGAATCGCTACACCTGCGTTTTTAAATGTTGCTAAATCGTCACTTACAGTGTGATACCAGTACTTTAAACCATGGACTGGTCCAAGTGGAAACCATTGATAAAATAAATGATATTGTCCATTGAAATATGCAAATCCATTGGGGTCATTTAATAGTCCTGTTGGTGGTTGAATATGAAAATTTTGTCTGTAGGGTGATGCCGCTGTTTGCTCTAGTAATGCATCGTATGCTACTTTTGGGTATGATTCTAAACTTTGATAACGTTCTTCACGAGTCCATTCAATCATTTTTACGCTCCTTTTTTGGTACCGGTTCCATTTATTCTTAGTGTCATTTTATGCTTGTATCTGATTTTTGTCAACGCTTTCTTTTTCGTCTAATATAAATGTCATTTCTTGTAGGCGAGGTACTTCTTTTTCGTCAATTAATTCAATCATTGATAATGCTGCAAGTTCCCCCGTTTGAAAATATGGAAACCTAATCGTTGTAATCATTGGCGTCACAATCGATGTCGTTTCATACCCACCAAATCCCGTGATAGATAATGCTTGAGGGACATTAATACCTTGTTGTTGTGCAGCTTTTAGTACGCCGAGTGCGATATTATCAGTAGCGCAAATAATAGCTTTATATTGTTTCACTAAATTATAAGCAGCGTCTGTTGCATCTTGTAATTTGAATGTCGTTTCGAACATATCTATCGGCTTTGCATAACCTTGCATCACACCTTGCTTTCTCTTTTTCCCGACTGCAATATCTATTTCAGGCACACCGAGATATGCAATATTGTTGAATTCTAGATTTCTAAAATATTGACCCATTGCAATGCCCGCTTCAAAATCATTTTGTATAATCGAATGAATTTGATCATGCTGCTGTCCTACTAATAGAAATGGTTTTTTAATCGATTTAATAAGTTCAATATGCGCTGTTGTCACTTCTGTTGCAAGCAAAATAATTCCGTCAACCTTACTCTTATGGAATGTTTTTATCGCGCTTAGTTCTAACTCATTTGATAAATCAGTATTCGCGATTAATGTTTGATAATTTTGTTTGCGCAAATATGTTTCAATCCCGAGCAATGTCTCGTTTGAAGCAAATGAATTTAATCGCGGCACAATGACACCAATCATATTAGTGCGTTTCGCTTTTAAACTTTGTGCAAACTGGTTTGGTGCATAACCAGTTTCTTGCACGATTTTATCAATTTTTTGTCTTGTTTTATCGCTGACAGAACCACCATTTAAATACCGTGATACAGTACTTTTGGATACACCAGCAAGGTTTGCAATGTCTAAGATATTATTCATAACGCCATCCCTTTCATATTGCCTTTATTTTAGCATGTTTTAGAAATTCGTGATATAAAGATAGTGTAATGATTTTGAATATATTTATAGGAGAAATGATGAACATCAAGCAACGACAAACCTCGGTTAAAATACTACAGTTACAACACCTCAAAGCACGCAGCAATTTAGATTTATCCGATTATGATTCAGTTTTGTTAGGTTTTTATGGAGAGCAGTTAATGGATCAATCGTTGGACAAGTTAGACTTTGGTGATACGCTAATACTACGAGATATTCGTATATTAGAGGGTAAAGTCGAACGTCAATTTGATACACTGTTGATTATCAATCAGTGCATCTATATTTTGGATGCAAAGTATTATTTGAAAGATACACGATATGAAGAGGGAAAGTTCTATCATGGATATCAAGAGATTGAGCACCCCGATTTGCAAATCGGTCGCTCCGAAAATTTTCTACAGCAATACGTATGGAAACATTTTGGTGTGAATTTTTCAGTCGTGGGTCATTTTGTATTCGTCAATAAAGATGTGACGTTTAGAAATATCGGAAGACATAAAAGATTGTTGAAGATTGGGGATCTTGAAGGATTTTTTCATGAGCTAAAGATATATCCTGTGATGGAAGTCGATTATGACGTCGCGAAAGGATTGGCGAAAGCGCATCGAGATAAATCTATTTATGATCAAGATATTGACTTGAGTAATGTCACTTTTAAGAGCGGCTTGAAATGTCCGAAGTGCGGGACAGTACATGACGTTGAATACGGAACATTAGTCCGCATGCCATGCTGTTGTCAAATTTATAAGTTCGAAGATTTAATGTATGTTGCACTCATAGAATTTTGTTCGATTCATATGGAGAACCGTGTGAAAGTTGGTGAATTTACAAAGTTTCTGACAGGAGGCAGTGGGAGGAATTATAGGATAGCAAGATTTTTAAGAAATAATCTTAAAAGTACAGGAAAACGGGGCGAATATAAGATATAAATTATTACATTTCTTGCCTCACCTCGAAGCGCTCCGGGCATACCGTTACAGTTTGTTCCAGTTCTTGCCCTAACTCAAAGCGCTTCGGGCACTTCGTTACAATTTATTACAGTTCTTGACTCACCTCGAAGGGCTTCGGGCACTTCGTTACAATTTGTTACAGTTCTTGCCCTAACTCGAAACACTTCGGGCACTTCATTACAATTTGTTCCAGTTCTTGACCTAACTCGAAGGGCTTCGGGCACTTCGTGACAATTTGTTCCAGTTATTACCCTAATTATTGCCCTAACTCGAAGCTCTTCGGGCACATCGTTAAAGTTTGTTCCAGTTCTTGCCCTACCAAAAAAAGAATCTCAGCACCAAACAAAAAAACTAACCACTCATCCCAAAGTGGTTAGTTCTCTAGTTCTTGTTCGATTAAGCGTTGCTCGCCTTTTAAGTATTGACGATAACCAATTTTACTAATTTGAATACTCACCTCATAAAGCAAGATCATCGGCATAGCAAACATGAAATAAGTGATTAAATCTGGTGGCGCGATTAATGCGGCCACAACAAACAAGCCAAAATATGCATATTTACGATTTTTCTTCAAAAACATGGGAGTAACAATCCCAAGACGTGTTAAGAACAATAATAATATTGGCAATTGAAATAAGAAACCGAATGGAATCGTGAATCTTAGCATTTCATTGAAATACTCCCGTACGCCAATCATCTGGTTAACGCCCATTTCGCTCGCAAGTCCCAGCGTAAAATAAATTAAATAAGGAAATACATACAAATAACTAAACGCAAGTCCTGCTAAAAATAATAGTAAGCTGATAGGAATATACGAAAGTGTTGCACGTCTTTCTTTCGGATGCAATCCTGGAGAAATAAACGCCCAAACTTGATATAAAATCACTGGCGAAATAATAATTAACGCCATAATCATAATCACAGTAATATAAATCGTTAACGGATCACTAACTTTAAAGTAATGTAATTCAATTTCCTTTGGTACATCGTCTTTCGTCAAGAACTTCGTCACGGGTTTCCCAAAATAAAAACCAACTGCAGTCCCTGCAACTAAACAATATAGTACCACCATTATTCGCTTACGCAGTTCGTCTAAATGCTCTACTACTGTTAAATCATCTTTATTCATTTAAGGAAAGAACCTCCTCATAAAAAAACGGCAAACATTGTCGCCGTTTGAATTTCTAAATTATTTTACGTCTTTATTCTCTTTATCGTCATGGTCTTTCATAATACCATCCGTTGCATCTTTGAATTCTTTTAAAGATGTCCCCATTGCGCGTCCAAATTCTGGTAACTTCTTAGGTCCAAAAATAATTAATGCGATAATACCTAAGAAAATGATTACTGGTCCAGATAAAGCTAAACCAACTGTATTAATAAATAACATCTATTTAACCCCCTAATGATTTTTCATAAAGAATATAAGTGACTGTAATTCGACACCTAAATCGATGTGATGAACGTGAAAGCCACTTGGCACTGTTAAACGTTCTGGTGTAAAGTTTAATATACCTTTTATTTGGGCTTTTGTCACTCTATTTGCCACATCCTGAGCGACTGCACCTGGTACTGTTAATATTACAACTTGGATTCCTGTCTCATCAACAATTTTTTCGAAATCTTTCATATCTTCAACTTTAATCTTACCAATCGTCTTACCAATAGAATTTGAACTTGTATCAAAAGCTGCTGTAATCTTCATGCGATCATTAATTGAGAAATTATAATTCACAAGAGCCGTACCTAAATTCCCGACACCGATGATCGCAACTTTCGTTATCATATCTTGTTGTAAAGTTGTCTTAAAAAAGTTTAATAAAAAGTTAACGTTGTAACCATAACCCTTTTTCCCTAGTTCACCAAAATAAGAAAAATCTCTACGTATTGTGGCTGAGTCGATTTGTAAGCCTTCGCTTAACTCTTTACTACTGACTCTTTCCACATTCGAATTATATAATGTATTAACAAAACGATAATATAAAGGAAGTCTCTTTAATGTGGCTTTAGGAATTTTTATTTCGTCCTTTGACATCCTATTCACCCGTTTACTAAATTATTTGTGATACATTTCACATCACTAATGATTATATCATTTAACATCTAAAATGACTATGTGAAATTTCACAAAATCGATTAAAATATTCCCACGTTATCACTCTTCATGTACAATGAAAGAGAGGTGAAACAACTTGATATTATTACAAGCTAGTAATTTAACTAAATCCTACTCAGGTGAAAATATATTTTCAAATGTAAAATTTGAAGTTAAATCAAATGATCGCATTGCTATCGTCGGTAGAAACGGCGCAGGCAAAACAACATTAATGAAGATTCTTGCCGGAACTGAAGATTTCGACTCAGGTAATCTATCGATGACGAAGAATATCAATCTTGGCTATCTAACACAACAAATGACTTTAAACGCTGAAGGCACAGTTTATGAAGCAATGAAAAAACCGTTTCTTCATTTAGATAAAATGCAACAAGAGCTAAACTCAATCGCACAGTATTTAAGCGAAGAAAGCCACAATGCAAACACTGAGGCATATCAAGAAAAACTAACCAGCTACGAAAAACTTCAGCAGAAATTTGAAGCACAAGATGGCTACCTTTATGAAACAAAAATTAAAACTGTCTTATCCGGCCTAAACTTCAAACCTGAAGATTTTGACCAAAAAATTAATACTTTCTCAGGTGGTCAAAAGACACGTCTTGCCTTAGCTGAGATGTTGTTACACAATCCAGATTTATTACTACTCGACGAACCGACCAACCATCTAGACATGGATACAACAGCATGGCTTGAAAACTATTTAACGACCTATAGCGGCGCAATTGTTATCATCTCACATGACCGATACTTCTTAGACAAAGTCGTCAACACAGTTTATGATGTAGCACTTGGTCAAGTTCAAAAGTATGTTGGAAACTATTCAAAATTCATCGAACAGCGTGATCAATTTTATGAAAAGATGCAAGCACAATATGAACGTCAACAAACTGAGATTAAACGACTTGAAACGTTCGTCCAAAAAAATATAACACGTGCATCAACGAGTGGCATGGCAAAATCACGTCGAAAAGTGCTAGAAAAAATGACGAAGATTGATATTCCAAAACAAGACGATCATTCAATGAACTTACGTTTCAACATTCAAAAAGAAACGGGGAATGACGTCCTTCGTATTAATAACTTAGCGATTGGATATGATACGCCACTTGCTGAACATTTGAACTTAGATATTAAAAAACAAGATGCTATTGCATTTATCGGTCCAAATGGTATCGGTAAAACAACCTTAATTAAAACAATTGCAAAACATTTAGAAGCATTACATGGTGAAATTCATTATGGCGCAAATCTTTCAATCGGTTATTATGACCAAAAACAAGCCGAATTCTCATCAAACAATACTGTGCTAGAAGAGCTATGGCAATACTATCCAACGATGCCAGAAAAAGATATTCGTACTGTACTCGGGCGTTTTCTATTCGTGCAAGATGATGTAAAAAAAATTATTAATGATTTATCTGGTGGTGAAAAAGCGCGACTCCAACTCGCAAAACTCAGCCTAGAAGAAAATAATGTGTTAATTCTTGATGAACCTACTAACCACTTAGATATCGACGCAAAAGAAGTGTTAGAAGAAGCACTCATCCATTATCCAGGTACATTACTGTTTGTCAGTCATGATCGTTATTTCATCAATAAAATTGCAACAAAGATATTCCAAATGACAGACAATGGTGGCAAGCTGTTCCTTGGTGACTACTCTTACTTTATCGAAAAAGAAGAAGAACGTGTAGCGCATGAAAGTTTAATAGAACAAAATACAAACCAAACAGTAAAAGAAGCAAACAACAACGAGTTTAAAGCGAATCAAAAGGAACGACGTAAACTTGAGCGTCAGTTAGAGACTACTGAAAAAGAGATTCAAGAGATCGAAAAGAAAATTACAGAACTTGAAGAACAATTGACACAACCCGATGTATATAATGACCATGAAAAGTCGTACACCTTAAATCAAGAATTAGTCGTACTCAATAATAAACTAGAACAAATGGTCGAACATTGGACTGAACTAGAATTAGCACTTGAAAATTAGCCGGCAAATGCCGGTTTTTTTGTGCACAAAGTTATACACATGAAAAATCCCTTTAAAACAGTAATCCACAAAGTTATTAGACTTATCCACAAAATAATGATATGAACCAATGCTTTTATTCGTGTAATACTCCCTATTGACTTATAGTTATCCACATTTTGTGCACAAGTTGTGTACAAGTACATATGTTCGCGTGGTTAAAAACAATACATAAATATATTATGAACGAGATTATTTACTTTCATATGAGGTATATACATAATATCCATATATTCTATGTCGTAAGAAAAGGAGTATTAATATGTATCGATTCCCTAGAAGTTGTTTAGGTAGCATTATTCTTTCAATACTACTTTCAATTATACTCACAGTTCTATTAAATGGCTGTGTTGCAATTATGCATTAAAAAAGAGACAGCGCATTTTTTTGCGCTGTCTCTTTAAGATTATAGTTCAATATTTGATCTACCGTTTAAGTTCATACCTGCAAAGTCTTGTTTTATAAATTGATAATATGCCGCTGCACCAATCATCGCGGCATTGTCTGTGCATAATTCGAATCTTGGTATCATCAATTTGATGCCTTTCTCTGCACATCTATCAGTCATGCGTGCACGTAATCCTTTATTGGCTGCAACACCACCACAAATCAATAGTTGATTAATATCATACGCTTGTAGTGCTTTAAACGTTTTTTCCGTTAATACATCAATAACACTTGCTTGAAAACTTGCTGCCACATCTTCAGGTTTATACGTTTCACCTTTTTGATTTTTATTATGCAATGTATTAATCACCGCACTTTTTAGTCCACTAAAGCTAAAGTCATATCCCTCAAGTATCGGACGTGGTAAGTTTAAGTTATCCTCACCTAATAAAGCCAAACGATCCACGTGAGGCCCCCCCGGATAAGGTAAATTAATTGTTCTTGCTACTTTATCATATGCTTCACCAACCGCATCATCACGTGTTTGTCCAATGATTTCAAAATTTAAATGATCTTTCATGACTACTAGTTCTGTATGACCACCAGATACTACTAATGCAAGTAACGGAAACGTTAACCTTTCTTCAATATGATTAGCGTATACATGTCCTGCAATATGATGTACAGGTATTAACGGTTTTTTATGCGCCAATGCTAATGCTTTAGCCGCATTTATTCCTACAAGTAACGCACCGATTAATCCAGGCCCTTCAGTAACTGCCACTGCATCGATGTCATCCCAAGTTAATTCTGATGTTGCAATAGCTTCTTCAATAACAATTGTAATATTTTCAACATGGTGTCGACTTGCAACTTCAGGTACAACTCCTCCAAAGCGTTTATGTGATTCGATTTGACTGTTCACTACATTACTCAACACGTCGTATCCATTTCTGACAATGCTTACGGCAGTCTCATCACAACTCGTTTCTATAGCTAATATAGTTACATCATTCATTTTAATTTCACCCACATCACTTTTGCATCCTGATTCGGACCATAATAGTCACGTCTCACACCGCCATAAGTAAATCCAAATGACTCATATAACCGACGTGCTGCTAAATTTTCTTCTCGTACTTCTAAACTCATCATTTCACACGTTAAACGTGCATAATTCATAACATACTCTAATAACAACTTGCCATAACCTTTCCCACGCAGCGACTCATCAATAGCTACTGTCGTAATTTGAGCCTGATCAATGACAATCCACATTCCTAAATAACCAATTACTTCATCATCTTGTGTCATGGTAAAGTAATGCGCAAATTCATTTTTTTCTAATTCATGATAAAAAGCATCTAATTTCCATGAACCTGATGGAAAAGCCTTCTTTTCAATTTCATAGATTGCTGGCACATCCTCCAACATCATCTTTCTTATTGTGAGTCCTGGTTGCTCTGCCAATTACGCTCAGCCTCCGAAATTCTTAAATACGTAGGTTCAAACGTATCTACATCTACCATATGCTCTTCTGTAATTAACCGTCTCATTTCTGCACTTCGAGGAATGCAGTAATAATTAGGTCCTTTAAGTTGATCAGCAAGCTTTTCAGCATCCATTCCAATAAATAAATAAGGTAGGTGTTGCTCTCTTAATTTTTGATTTAAATCATCAATAGATATATACATATCCTCTTCAATACGTTCTAATTTCACACCTTTATAACGATAAATTCCAGAATAAACATGGCTACGTCTTGCATCAATCACAGGGATTAATAAAAATTCATGCATTCTAACAGTAGCTGCAATTGCTGCTAAACTTGAAATTGCATATAAAGGAATTTTCAATGTATACGCCAAAGTTTTAGCCGCTGTTACCCCTATACGTAAACCCGTGTATGAACCTGGTCCCTTCGCTACAACAATCCCTTCAATATCTTCCATTTCTAAACTTGTGTATGCTAACAACGATTCAATCTGAGCCATCATAGTTATAGAATGGTTGATGCGCATTCCACTATTAAATTCAGCTAATACTTCATTACCATCTGTGATACTAACGGATAAAGGTTGATTACTCGTATCTATATGTAACAGTTTCATGCTCAATTTGCTCCTTTAAATTTATTGAACGTGTGCCTTTTGCACTTAGTTTAAACAATCTTCTTGTTTCATCAATACGTTCAATTTCTAATGTTAAATAATCATCAGGTAGGAAATCAGTAATCATTTGTGGCCACTCTACTAATGTAACCCCATCACCATAAAAATAATCATCAAAACCTAAATCATCTTCAGCCCCTTCTAAACGATAACAATCCATATGATGAAATGGCATACGACCTTCATATGATTTTATAATATTAAATGTAGGAGAATTGATAATACTGCTTACCCCTAAACCTGCTCCAAAATACTGGCTAAAGGTTGTTTTGCCAACACCTAAATCACCTTTTAATAATATTACTGTTTGTGGTTTTGAAAATCTTGCAATTGTCTCAGCAATTTTTTGAGTTTCTTCTATTGAATTGATTAGTAATTCCATTTATATTCACCTATTTTCAATTATCTATTATTGTATCACGAATCATCCATATAAATGTAGTTGATTGATGGATAATGAACAGAGTTCTAATTTAGTAGCTTATAAATTTAAGTAATTATGAATTGAGTGAGCCGATTAAGCTATATTTCGACCACTCAAAATTTCCACAAATAAAATCAAAAAAAGAGACCCCGAAGGATCTCTTATGAATTGCCCGGCAACGTCCTACTCTCGCAGATCGTAAGACCAACTACCATCGGCGCTAGAGAGCTTAACTTCTGTGTTCGGTATGGGAACAGGTGTGACCTCTCTGCCATCGTCACCAGATAAATGAAAGATAATAAATTATACTTTCAAAACTAGATAAGTAAGAAGAAATTAGATATTACTCGGCAATCCCGAATAAAAAATCTATAAAATTGATTAAGTCTTCGATCGATTAGTATTCGTCAGCTCCATACATTACTGTACTTCCACCTCGAACCTATTAACCTCATCATCTTTGAGGGATCTTATAACCGAAGTTGGGAAATCTCATCTTGAGGGGGGCTTCATGCTTAGATGCTTTCAGCACTTATCCCGTCCATACATAGCTACCCAGCTATGCCGCTGGCGCGACAACTGGTACACCAGAGGTATGTCCATCCCGGTCCTCTCGTACTAAGGACAGCTCCTCTCAAATTTCCTACGCCCACGACGGATAGGGACCGAACTGTCTCACGACGTTCTGAACCCAGCTCGCGTACCGCTTTAATGGGCGAACAGCCCAACCCTTGGGACCGACTACAGCCCCAGGATGCGATGAGCCGACATCGAGGTGCCAAACCTCCCCGTCGATGTGAACTCTTGGGGGAGATAAGCCTGTTATCCCCGGGGTAGCTTTTATCCGTTGAGCGATGGCCCTTCCATGCGGAACCACCGGATCACTAAGTCCGTCTTTCGACCCTGCTCGACTTGTAGGTCTCGCAGTCAAGCTCCCTTGTGCCTTTACACTCTGCGAATGATTTCCAACCATTCTGAGGGAACCTTTGAGCGCCTCCGTTACTCTTTAGGAGGCGACCGCCCCAGTCAAACTGCCCGCCTGACACTGTCTCCCACCACGATAAGTGGTGCGGGTTAGAAAGTCAACACAGCCAGGGTAGTATCCCACCAACGCCTCCACGTAAGCTGACGCTCACGTTTCAAAGGCTCCTACCTATCCTGTACAAGCTGTGCCGAATTTCAATATCAGGCTGCAGTAAAGCTCCACGGGGTCTTTCCGTCCTGTCGCGGGTAACCTGCATCTTCACAGGTACTATGATTTCACCGAGTCTCTCGTTGAGACAGTGCCCAAATCGTTACGCCTTTCGTGCGGGTCGGAACTTACCCGACAAGGAATTTCGCTACCTTAGGACCGTTATAGTTACGGCCGCCGTTTACTGGGGCTTCAATTCGTAGCTTCGCAAGATGCTAACCACTCCTTTTAACCTTCCAGCACCGGGCAGGCGTCAGCCCCTATACGTCACCTTACGGTTTTGCAGAGACCTGTGTTTTTGATAAACAGTCGCTTGGGCCTATTCACTGCGGCTCTTCAAGGCTTGCACCCTAAAAAGCACCCCTTCTCCCGAAGTTACGGGGTCATTTTGCCGAGTTCCTTAACGAGAGTTCGCTCGCTCACCTTAGAATTCTCATCTTGACTACCTGTGTCGGTTTGCGGTACGGGCACCTAATTTCTAACTAGAGGCTTTTCTTGGCAGTGTGAAATCAACGACTTCGCTACTATAATTTCGCTCCCCATCACACCTTGATCTTAATGAATACCGGATTTGCCTAATATTCAATCTCAGTGCTTGGACGTACATAACCAACAGTACGCTTCGCCTATCCTACTGCGTCCCCCCATCGTTCAAACAATCTTAGGTGGTACAGGAATATCTACCTGTTATCCATCGCCTACGCCATTCGGCCTCGGCTTAGGTCCCGACTAACCCAGAGCGGACGAGCCTTCCTCTGGAAACCTTAGTCAATCGGTGGACGGGATTCTCACCCGTCTTTCGCTACTCACACCGGCATTCTCACTTCTAAGCGCTCCACATGTCCTTACGATCATGCTTCGACGCTGCTTAGAACGCTCTCCTACCATCCTTACGGATCCACAGCTTCGGTAATATGTTTAGCCCCGGTACATTTTCGGCGCAGCGTCACTCGACTAGTGAGCTATTACGCACTCTTTAAATGATGGCTGCTTCTAAGCCAACATCCTAGTTGTCTGGGCAACGCCACATCCTTTTCCACTTAACATATATTTTGGGACCTTAGCTGGTGGTCTGGGCTGTTTCCCTCTCGACTACGGACCTTATCACCCGCAGTCTGACTCCCGTGTTAAATTATTTGGCATTCGGAGTTTGTCTGAATTCGGTAACCCGAGGGGGGCCCCTAGTCCAAACAGTGCTCTACCTCCAATAATCATCACACGAGGCTAGCCCTAAAGCTATTTCGGAGAGAACCAGCTATCTCCAGGTTCGATTGGAATTTCTCCGCTACCCACACCTCATCCGCTCACTTTTCAACGTAAGTCGGTTCGGTCCTCCATTCAGTGTTACCTGAACTTCAACCTGGACATGGGTAGATCACCTGGTTTCGGGTCTACGACCTGATACTCATTCGCCCTATTCAGACTCGCTTTCGCTACGGCTCCACATATACTGCTTAACCTTGCATCAAATCGTAACTCGCCGGTTCATTCTACAAAAGGCACGCCATCACCCATTAACGGGCTCTGACTACTTGTAAGCACACGGTTTCAGGTTCTATTTCACTCCCCTTCCGGGGTGCTTTTCACCTTTCCCTCACGGTACTGGTTCACTATCGGTCACTAGAGAGTGTTTAGCCTTGGGAGATGGTCCTCCCGGATTCCGACGGAATTCCACGTGTTCCGCCGTACTCAGGATCCACTCAGGAGAGAACAATTTTTCGACTACAGGGCCTTTACCTTCTATGGCTGACTTTTCCAAAGTCATTCGTCTAAATTGTTCCTTTGTAACTCCGTATTGAGTGTCCTACAACCCCAAAGAGCAAGCTCTTTGGTTTGGGCTCTTCCCGTTTCGCTCGCCGCTACTAAGGGAATCGAGTTTTCTTTCTCTTCCTCCGGGTACTTAGATGTTTCAGTTCTCCGGGTGTGCCTTCTCATATACTATGTATTCATATATGGATAACATGACATAACTCATGCTGGGTTTCCCCATTCGGAAATCTTTGGATCAAAGCTTACTTACAGCTCCCCAAAGCATATCGTCGTTAGTAACGTCCTTCTTCGGCTTCTAGTGCCAAGGCATCCACCGTGCGCCCTTAATAACTTAATCTGTTATTAATAATTGTGATGTTTATACATAAATGTATAAACGCGCGATTTTTTTAAGAATTCAAATATGAACTCACTCGGTTTTGCTTGGTAAAATCTTTTATTTCTTCTTACTTTATCTAGTTTTCAAAGTACAATTGAATATTTCATATTGACCGAAGGTCAAATATAAACATTCAAAACTGAATACAATATATCAATGTTAATCCCTATCAAATCTTAAAGATTTGATTTCCGTAATTATCCTTAGAAAGGAGGTGATCCAGCCGCACCTTCCGATACGGCTACCTTGTTACGACTTCACCCCAATCATCTGTCCCACCTTCGACGGCTAGCTCCTAAAAGGTTACTCCACCGGCTTCGGGTGTTACAAACTCTCGTGGTGTGACGGGCGGTGTGTACAAGACCCGGGAACGTATTCACCGTAGCATGCTGATCTACGATTACTAGCGATTCCAGCTTCATGTAGTCGAGTTGCAGACTACAATCCGAACTGAGAATGGTTTTATGGGATTTGCTTGACCTCGCGGTTTTGCTGCCCTTTGTACCATCCATTGTAGCACGTGTGTAGCCCAAATCATAAGGGGCATGATGATTTGACGTCATCCCCACCTTCCTCCGGTTTATCACCGGCAGTCTCTCTAGAGTGCCCAACTTAATGATGGCAACTAAAGATAAGGGTTGCGCTCGTTGCGGGACTTAACCCAACATCTCACGACACGAGCTGACGACAACCATGCACCACCTGTCACTTTGTCCCCCGAAGGGGAAAGCTCTATCTCTAGAGTTGTCAAAGGATGTCAAGATTTGGTAAGGTTCTTCGCGTTGCTTCGAATTAAACCACATGCTCCACCGCTTGTGCGGGTCCCCGTCAATTCCTTTGAGTTTCAGTCTTGCGACCGTACTCCCCAGGCGGAGTGCTTAATGCGTTAGCTGCAGCACTGAGGGGCGGAAACCCCCCAACACTTAGCACTCATCGTTTACGGCGTGGACTACCAGGGTATCTAATCCTGTTTGATCCCCACGCTTTCGCACCTCAGCGTCAGTTACAGACCAGAGAGCCGCCTTCGCCACTGGTGTTCCTCCATATCTCTGCGCATTTCACCGCTACACATGGAATTCCACTCTCCTCTTCTGTACTCAAGTCTCCCAGTTTCCAATGACCCTCCCCGGTTGAGCCGGGGGCTTTCACATCAGACTTAAGAGACCGCCTACGCGCGCTTTACGCCCAATAATTCCGGATAACGCTTGCCACCTACGTATTACCGCGGCTGCTGGCACGTAGTTAGCCGTGGCTTTCTGGTAAGGTACCGTCAAGGTACGTTCAGTTACTAACGTACTTGTTCTTCCCTTACAACAGAGTTTTACGATCCGAAAACCTTCTTCACTCACGCGGCGTTGCTCCGTCAGACTTTCGTCCATTGCGGAAGATTCCCTACTGCTGCCTCCCGTAGGAGTCTGGGCCGTGTCTCAGTCCCAGTGTGGCCGATCACCCTCTCAGGTCGGCTATGTATCGTTGCCTTGGTGAGCCGTTACCTCACCAACTAGCTAATACACCGCAGGTCCATCTATAAGTGACAGCAAAACCGTCTTTCACTTTTGCTTCATGCGAAGCTAAATATTATCCGGTATTAGCTCCGGTTTCCCGAAGTTATCCCAGTCTTATAGGTAGGTTACCCACGTGTTACTCACCCGTCCGCCGCTAAAATCGAGAGATGCAAGCATCTCTGTCAATTCGCTCGACTTGCATGTATTAGGCACGCCGCCAGCGTTCATCCTGAGCCAGGATCAAACTCTCCATAATAGTTTGTTTGATAATGCTCTTTTGATTGCTTGAGGCAATCACTCTTGGGAGTGAACTAAGTCCACTCAAATTATTGGAATTAACGTTGACATATTGTCATTCAGTTTTCAATGTTCATTTTAAGTATTTAATGGAGCGGGTGATCGGAATCGAACCGACAACATCAGCTTGGAAGGCTGAGGTTTTACCACTAAACTACACCCGCATTATATCATATGTTAAAAGTGTTAAAGTGCGACCGAGAGGATTTGAACCTCCACTGGATTGCTCCAACTAGGCCCTCAACCTAGCGCGTCTGCCGTTCCGCCACGATCGCGTGTTGGCATTCTTTCACTTGTCATCTCTTTTAACGACAAGATTAAGTATATAATGTTTTGATTAATAAGTCAACAACTTTTTAAAAGTTTTTTTAATTTCTTAAATCTTTTGTTAAGATTGTAAAATTATCAAAAGTGACCCCTACGGGATTCGAACCCGTGTTACCGCCGTGAAAGGGCGGTGTCTTAACCGCTTGACCAAGGGGCCGTGTTTCAACAACGAAATTAATCTTATAATGATTTGAATATAAAGTCAACACTTTTTATCAAAAAAAATTACTAAATGTAAATCTTCTCTCAATTAGGCAATTATACATATAAAAATGACACGAATATGCACAAAAGAAAACAGCGTAACTAATGCTACGCTGCTCCTCACCATATTTTTGTTAATGATATCCTACCAAAACATTTCGAACATTTATAATTTGTTGTATTCATGCGACGTTTTCTTAAATAATTTTGACCACATCTTTTACATGTATAAGTATATTTATATCCTTTCAAAGAAGGAATCATTTCACAATACCTTGGTGCACCAACTTTCTCAGATAACAATTTAAAGTCTTTGTCACGATGTTGATATCCTTTTCCTTCTATATGAAGATGATAATGCACTAATTCGTGTTTAATGATATCAGACAATGCATCTTCACCAAATGCTATATACTGTTTTGGATTTATTTCAATGTTGTGACTTCTAAGTAAATAACGTCCACCCGTTGTACGTAATCTATTGTTAAAAACTGCATCATGCACAAATGGCTTACCGAAGTATTCCATAGAAATAGTCTCAACCAACTGTTGTAAATCCCTATTTTCCATTTGGATTTTTCATTGTCAATGCGACTTTCCCTTTGTCTTCAAAAATATCTTCAATCCAAACATCGACAATATCCCCAACTGAAACTACATCAGTCGGATGCTTAACATACTTATTTGATAGTTTAGAGATATGAACGAGTCCATCTTGTTTTACACCTATATCTACGAATGCACCAAAGTCTACTACATTACGAACTGTACCTGATAACTTCATACCTTTACGTAAATCTTCTATAGATAAAACATCAGATTTTAATAATGGTGTTTCAAAGTCTTCACGTGGATCGCGTCCCGGTGCAATCAATGCAGCTATAATATCTTCTAGTGTAGGTATACCTATGGATAATTCTTCAGAAACTATTTCTAACTTCAATGCATTCAGCTTCTCTTTTAATATATCAGTTCCTAAATCATTAATTGTTAGACCAATAGATTTAATCAATTCATAAGTAGCTTTATAACTTTCTGGGTGAATACCGGTATTATCTAGAGGTTCACTCCCATCTGGTATCCTCATAAACCCAATACTTTGTTCAAACGTTTTCTTACCTAATCGTGGAATCTTAGCAATTTCTTTATGATGTTTGATTGGGCCATTTTCTTCACGATGCTTAATAATATTATCAGCTACTGTCGAAGATAATCCCGACACATATTGCAATAATGGTCCCGATGCCGTATTTACATTGACTCCAATTTTATTTACTGCTGTTTCAACTACAAAAGTTAAAGCTTCATTAAGGGCCTTTTGGTTAACGTCGTGTTGATATTGACCCACTCCGATTGATTTTGGATCGATTTTTACCAGTTCAGATAATGGATCTTGTACGCGTCGTCCAATAGAAACGGCACTTCTTTCTTCAACTTGAAAGTCGGGAAACTCTTTTCGTGCTAAGTCACTCGCTGAATAAACAGAGGCACCAGCTTCGTTAACGATAATATACTTAACGTCTAGTTTATTCTCTTTTATAAGCTCTGCTACGAATTGTTCTGATTCACGACTTGCAGTCCCATTACCAATTGCAATCAATTCAACATTATTCTTATTAATTAACTCAAGCATTTTCTTTTTCGCTTCTGACATTTTACTTACTGGTGGATGTGGGTAAATCACTGATTTTTCAACGAATGTTCCGAATTTATTGATTACTGCAAGTTTACACCCTGTTCGATAAGCTGGGTCAAGACCTAGAATTATCTTACCTTTAAGAGGCGCTTGTAATAATAAATTTTCTAAATTTACCGCAAAAATATCAATCGCTTGTGTTTCTGCTTTTTCAGTAAGCTCATTACGAATTTCACGTTCGATTGACGGTAAAATTAAACGCTTTAATGCTTCTTCTATCGCTAAATCGATATATTGATTTGAATCGACTTCCTTTTTGATGAATTGTTTGCGTATATAAGACTTAATCCGAGCATCATCAACATCCACACTAACTTTTAATATACCTTCTTTTTCACCACGATTTATCGCAAGCGTTCTGTGCGGTACAATCTTACTCACTTTTTCAGAGTAATCATAGTACATTTCAAAAACACCTTTTTCATCTTCAGCTTTTTTCTTCTTCGTTGTTACAATAAATCCATTTGATTCAATAAACTGTAGAATATACTCACGATATTTCGGCTCATCTGAAATGATTTCTGCGATTATATCAATAGCACCACTTATTGCCGCTTCGACATTTTCTACTTCTTCACCAACAAAATTTGCAGCTTCGCTAGCGATATCTTTACCTTCAAAAGATAAAATCATTTGCGCTAACGGCTCTAATCCTTTACGTTTAGCTTCAGTTGCACGTGTTTTTTTCTTTTGTTTAAATGGACGATATAAATCTTCTACACGTTGTAGTTTCACTTGTTCCATTATTTCTTTACGAAGTTCTTCTGTTAACAGTCCTTGTGACTCAATTGTGCGTATGACATCGTCCTTACGTTTTTGAAGTGTTTCCATATAACGATATTCCGTTTCAATATCTTTAATTTCAACTTCATCTAACCCACCTGTTACTTCTTTACGGTAACGAGCAATAAAAGGTACTGTATTTTTCTCTTCTAACAAGTTCAATACAGCTTCTATTTGATTTCTCTTAAATGGTAATTTTTCAATGATTAATTCAATAATATGTTTTTGCATAGCTGCCTCCTTAAGATTAAGTATATTTTAACACAACAGAAAAACTGCTGAAAACAATCGCTTGTTATCAGCAGTTTAAAATTTAACTCTTTTGCACAGCATCTCGTAACTTTTTAATTGCAGTACGTTGAAGTCTTGAAACATGCATCTGGCTTAAACCAATCTTTTCACCTGTCTCTTTTTGACTTAACCCTTCAATAAAAGTACACTGAATAATTTCTTTTTCTCGTTCTGATAATATTGGCAATACCTTTTCTAGAATCATACGTTTCTCAGTCAATTCATATCCTTCTTCTGTATCACCCATAACATCTAATAATGTTACCGTTGAACCATCTTTGTCTGCTTCAATAGAATGATCGACACTTAAGGCATTGTAACTTTGCCCCATTTCCATCGCTTCTAACACTTCTTCTTCAGTTGCTTCTATGTATTCTGCAATCTCAATGATTTTAGGAGAACGACCCAGTTCATTGGTTAATTCATCTGTTGCCTTCTTAATCTTAGGACCAATTTCTTTAATACGTCTAGGAACATGGACACTCCATGTCTTATCCCTTAAATAACGTTTGATTTCTCCAATGACAGTTGGTACTAAAAACGCTTCAAATTTACGGTCAAAACTTACATCGAATCGATTAATCGCTCCAAGTAATCCCACCATACCCACTTGTACTAAGTCTTCATGGTGACTTTGACCTTTTGAATAGCGATAGGCTAATGACTCTACTAACTTCTTATAATGCATAACGAGTTCATTTTGAGCCATTTCATCTTTAGTATCTTGATAAAGCTTTATCCAAGCATTAATCTCCTCTGGAGTAACATCATTATAATTTGAACTTGCCATGAAGTTACACCTGCTCCCCCGCAATATACTTAGTCATACTAATCGTAACACCGCTATCTTTCTTAACATTAACTTCGTCCATTAATGATTCGATTAAGAATAAGCCTAATCCACCTTCACGAATGAAATCAACATTTTCATTTTCTTGATATGGGCCAAGTTCAGATTTTGCTCGTTCATAGTCAAAGCTTGTGCCAGAATCTGAAACTATCACTTCCACTTTATCTTCGAATATAACGTAACCGACTAATACGTCTCCTTTTACGTCACCTTTATATGCGTGTTTAACAGCATTAGTCACAGCTTCACTGACTGCAATCTTTGTGTCTTCAATATCATCATATGATGCGCCAGCTCTGTTTAGAATCCCTGATAAAGTTAAACGCACTAAACCAACATATTCAGCAGCAGCAGGAAATCTCATTTCTACGTAATCGTAAGTTTTTTCCATATTAATCTACCTCCACCGGTTGGTTGACGTGCATTAATTCTTTTAGACCAGTAATATCAAATAATCTTTCAATACGGCTATTTACACCTAAAACATATAATTCTTTATTATTCTTGTTTAATTCCTTTAATGTTCCTACAAATAACCCTAGACCTGTACTGTCCATATAAGTTACTTCATCGATATGTAAGTGTATATCATGAGTCCCCGTTGTTCTTATTGGTACTAATACTTCTTGTAATTGTGGTACCGTAGCGACATCTAATTCCCCAGCTACTTTTATTTGATAATACCCTTGTTTTTCAACCGAATCGATAGTTAAGTTCATTTTCATTCTCCTTAAATCAAAAAAATAATTATACTACTTAAAGCTTATTATTGATAGAAATACCCTGTATGTCATAACATAAACGCATTATTTTAATCTTTTTATGATTAATATCGTTAAGTCATCTCTCTTTTTAGGGTCGCCAATCGTTATAAGTTGTTCATATACTACTTGTACAATATCTTGCGGGTGAAGATCTTTATATTGATAAATGATTTTCAATAAATCTTTTGTACTAATAAATTCACCATTCAAATGTCTGATTTCTGATACTCCATCCGTATAAACAATAACCATATCGCCAATTTCTAATTCTAGCTCTTCTTGGTCATAACGTGTTGATGGATGTACACCTAGTACTAATCCTCTTGCATCTAATTCTTCAAAAGTATCAGTATTTTTTCTATATATATAACCTGGTTCATGTCCTGCCGAAGCATAATAAAATTTATTGTTAATTTCTTCATATAAACCATAAAACATTGTGACAAACATATTTTGGTTTACATTCTTTTCAACAACACGATTTAATCGCTTTAATCCATCACTCGGCAACTGACTATGACCGTATGAATCCATACCGAACTTGATCATACTCATAGCGAGTGCAGCAGGGATACCCTTACCGATGACATCAGCTACCGCGAAACTCATCGTGCCATCTTTATGATCAATCAAGTTAAAATAGTCACCATTTACGCGATGAGCAGGCACACTAATCGCACCAATTTGTACGTTATTCAAATGTGGAATTTGTGTCTTAAGCATCGTTGTTTGTAAACTTGCCGCTACATCCATTTCTTTATCATGTGCTTCCATTACTTTAACAAGTGCTTTATAATCACGATACGTAAAGCCAAATCCGATAATCATCTCTGTTAATACATCCATTGCATAATGCTGTTCGATGGCATTATAACCTGCCTCAATAACGATATCTTTATGTAGTATAACAATCTCTTCAGGTGAAATATCTAGTTCTATTGCTTCGAAACTCAACGCCTGAACGTCTTCTAAAGCCGATTCATCTCTATTTTCTATGTATTGATTCAAGATTTCAGAATACCTCGAAACAATCTTATCAATTTGGCGCATGAAAATTTCCTCCCTATTTAACCTTAAAAGAGACCTTAAGGTAACAAGCGTTAACCTAAAGTCTCCGAGTCATTAATTGATAAATCAAGACTAATCGCAAGTGCTACATCTACTTCTTCCATCTTTTCTTTAGGAAGGTACGTTAGTTTTTCAATAAGTCGATTTTTATCAATTGTTCTTATTTGTTCTAATAAAATCACAGAATCTTTATCTAGATGATGATTAGTTTTACCAATCTCTACGTGTGTTGGGATCTTCGATTTATTAATTTTAGCAGTAATTGCCGCTACAATAACTGTCGGACTATATTTATTTCCAATATCGTTTTGTATGATAACAACAGGTCGTTTACCGCCTTGTTCTGAACCTTTAACAGGTGACAAATCAGCTAAATAAACATCGCCACGTTTCATTTATTCACCTTCGGCTTGCGTGCCTATTTGATCAGCATTGTCATAAACTTCACACTCTAATAAATAATGCTCAGAAGCAATTAATAAATTAATTTCAGCCATAGATTGATAGCCTTCAATTAACTGTTGTTCTAGAATTTTACTCATATGCTTTCCTCCAGTTACACGATTACTATAATTTTATCAAAAATGTTCAGTTGATACCAATTTTATTTTAATAATTCATTATATTTGTCAATATCATCACCGGTAATATAACATTTCGGTAATCTTCGGCTTAGACTTGTAAGTACTTCGTAATTAATAGTGTCTAATTGATTGGCAACACGTTCAATTGATTGGTTACTCTCTAAATAATGATCAATAATAATTGCTTGAGTTCCTACTTCAGTACCTTCAGGAACACGCGCTAAAAATTGATCCATACAAATGCGACCAACAATTTCTACATCTGTGCCAGCTAGGTTAATTTGATAACCTTGTAACTTACGATTTAAACCATCTGCATATCCCAATGGGAAAGTGGCAATTGTTTCATCTGCTTGCGCAACATATGTTTCTCCGTAACTTACCGTATCACCAACTTTCACATCCTTAATGAAGTTAACGGTTGATACGAGTTGCATTGCGGGTTTTAATTGTAACTTAGAAATATTTTTTATAAATTCAGACGGATAATATCCATATAAACTAATCCCAAGGCGTATGGCCGTACAAGCTGATGCATCAAATCTAAGTGCTGCCGCGCTGTTCTGACAATGAATAAAAGGTGGCTTTTCACTTGTATTAACGATTTCTATAAACTTATTGTACGCAATTTCAGCACTATTATTTTCCTCATCTGCACAACTGAAATGAGTGTATACTCCTTCAAAAATCATCTTATCTTGTTGTTGTATTTCTTCAATTACTTGTTGATATTCTGCTGAATCACGCATACCGATTCTTCCCATACCCGTATCAAGCTTAAGATGAATCCAAAAAGGTTTATCGTCATCTTCTAAAAATTCAATTGCTTCTTGTAACCAAGCAATACCTGGAACAGTCAAAGCTAATCGGTGCTGACTCGCTTTATGAATATCTTTCGGTTCAATAATCCCTAATACTAAAATCTTTGCTTTAATTCCATGCATACGAAGTTCAATCGCTTCATCAAGCGTAGCTACTGCGAAAAATTCAGTTCCTTGATTATATAAATGTGTTGCTATTTGTACAGCACCTAATCCATAACCATTTGCTTTTACAACAGCGATTACAGTTTTATTCGGATGTAGCCTACCTACAGCTTTGAAATTATCATTTATCGCATCTAAATCAACATTGACGTAACTTGGTCTATATATCCTGTCACTCATTCCATTCACCTCGCACTATAATACTAAAATTTTATCATACTTTTAGGAATAATCCATTATTCCTCTATTACAACGTAAGCAGTTGCAACGGTTTCTGAATGTGCGATGCTAACATGAGCATTTACTCCTTCAATAAATGGCTTACCTTTATGGTCGTTCATACAACAAATTTCATTGAAACGAGTTTCCCCAATACCCGTACCCAAAGCTTTACTATATGCCTCTTTAACACAAAAACGACCAGCGAAAAACTCAACACGTCGCTTCTCACTCTTAAATGAATCAAAGCGCTCGATTTCCTTTGGATGTAAAATACGAGTAATCATTTTGGGATTTTCTAACGTTTTACGAACACGTTCAATTTCTATAATATCCGTACCTATTCCCTTAATCATGACTTCTCCTTTTTCTCTTTTGCTCTCATCTTTTGATTGATTAATGTCTTTAATCTTTCTGCTTCACTTTCATGAACATAGTCAATCTCTATATCGTTTTCAGCTGTTATCACTTTTAATGATTTTATTTTAAATCTTTTCATAATTGGCCCTTGTTCTGTTTCTACGTTTTGAATGGTAACATACGGGACAATCAACTTCTCCTTATTCAATATACCGTTCATCGTCGTTATCTCTTCTTCTCCAAGTTCAAAAAGTGACGTATTATACGTCAACTTTGGAAAAATGAAAAAATCTAAAATAAAAATAATGAGACCTACAACACCAATCCCCCAAAATACATATGGATGCACTGGAATCCATTCCTTAAACTTAACAAACCATAATACAGCGAGCACAATGATAAAAATACTTGCGGTTAAACACGCACCAATCTTCATTAATTTGATACTATCTTTATGCATTTTATTCATATTGACGACGCTCCTTTATTAAGAACCAGTCATAAATACGTGATGCGTCCTCTAATTCAACATAATCTAAATTACAGCGCGCACTGTTGGAGCCCGATGAAATATCTAAGTGAACACTTCTTAAATCAGCACGATTCATAAAAGGAGTTGTCGTTACATCTAGCCCTATAATATTATCTTCTTTAATGAAAGATGTCTCCATTGTGAGTGCACCACCATTTCGAATGTTAATCTGGTCATCAACAATAATATAACCTGAATTTTTATATTTTATTAAAGCTGTGACAAACGTCAAAATCATTAATAATATGACAAATAGCCATGCTTTATCAAACCAATAATACTGAACGAGCGCACCTATGATGATAAAGACAACCCATGAAATTTGAAAATATCTTCGAATACTACGTTTAGGGATGACGCGATTGACCTCTACGAAATTATAATCTGGTACGAGCGATTGAATGATACGATATGCTTCATTACGATTTATGAAAGGTAATACTTCCTCATCTCCTAAAATACTATCTTCAGAACCTTTCATTTCACTCGTTGTCGTTACCGAAAAAGAAGTTTTATGAATCATCTTTCTTAAGTAACTTTGTCTTTCAGTCACTTTTTGAATATTTTTTGCGACGATGTATTTATTTTTTCGTTCGAACAAACCGTATTTAATATTTAAAAGTTCACCATCAAAACGCACAGTATATTGATAATATTTAAGTGCAGTAATAAAGATACCTATGAGGTAACTAAAGAATAATGCAACAATCATTACAATCGCAATCATGACATAACTTTCACCAACAAAAGATGATATTTGATCCAAGTATTTATCTAAATTAAAAATTTCATCAACTTGACTATAGGCTGCAAATACAACCGCCAAAACAGTAAACATTGATGCACTCGTTGAACTCATCATGATTAAATCTTTAAATGATAATTGATAAATCGTTTCATAAGTTTTTTCTTCGTATATGGGTTCAACATCTACATCCTCTTCAATAATTTCAAGTGGCATATTTTGAGTCAATTGATATTTACGTTGATTCAAATAATCACTTAAAACTTTTGCATCATTTTTACCAATACTATTGAGTTCAATCCCGTCACCTGCTGTTTTGACATGCATGATGACACCACCAAGTAACTGATTGGCAATACCTGCTGAAGTATCTATCGTCTGAATTTTACCGATATAAATTTCTTTAACTGTACGACTGATAACCCCTTTTTGTAACATCAGCTTATCATCTTCAATCCAATACTTTGTAATCTTTGCTTCAATCATACTAAATATTGCACTCAAGATTGTAAATAATAAGATAACTAACGCGAACCCATTATCGAGTAAAGCTTCTTTTGTGAAACCATCTTTAATAATGAAGAATAATCCTAAACCAATCGGGAATATATTACTTTTTATGGACTTCAAAAGATTTGATAAATATGTTGAATAATGCAGTGACTTTTTAGTTGTGTCCATAGTGAATCTCCTTAATTCTATCAATAATACGTGTAGCGACTCTCTCTGCTTCATCCTTCGTCATATAAGGCAAGACTACCATATCACCACGCGTGTATACCGTAACAACTGCAAGATTAAATTTCTTCATAACAAACCCTTGTTCAATCTTTACAGATTGCATTAAATCAAGTGGCACAATCTTTCTTCCCATAAAATATGCACCACTACTTATCTCTAAAGTCGATTGATTCAATTCATAGCGTGTATATTTAAAGCTTAAGAAAATACCGAGAATCAGCGTGTAAAGTGGTAAGAGCATGAGTAAAAAGACTGCGTATGAATACTCCCAATCGAAAAAGTGATTGATACCATAGTATAAGCTAGTGCAGAGTAATAAAGTAAGTACTGTGTAGATGCACCATTTCACCCGTCTATATTTTGGGGTGTTTGATGGCTGAGCATGTGATAACGTATCAAAATACAAAAGAATCGCCTCCATTTATGTAAATTATAACAAAAAAACACCCCAGTCTCATCTATCGATAAGTTTAGGGTGTTTTAAATAGTAATCTATTTTTTATGGTCTGCAAATGTTCTTGCTTTGAATGGCTTTTTGCCACCTTTAGAAGGAGCACCTGGTTTACCACCACGGTCGAACGATTTACGACGATTATCTTTACCGCCATCTTTAGAACGGCTACGAGATCCGCCACCTGAGCGTCCTCCGCCATTTCCGCCGCGTCCACGTCCGTATGATTTACCACCACTACCTTTACGGCCAAGTGGCTTTTCAAATGTTAATTGAACATCAACGTCATTGTTTGATTTAATTAATTCTTGTAATAATGACGCTACTAATTTCACATCACCATGTTCATTAATTAATTCTTGAGCGATTGACTCAATACGAGCTTCAGTTTCTTTTTCAACCCATCCATTGACTTTAGTCTTAACGTCTAATTCACGTGCTTGCATTACTTCACCTGGTGTTGGTGGGCGTAAAGCAGTCATTGTACGGTTTTTAGATTTTTCGATTTGACGAATGTAATCCATTTCAACTGGATTAACAAATGAAATCGCCATACCATGTTTACCCGCTCGTCCTGTACGACCGATACGGTGTGTATAACTTTCAACATCTTGAGGGATATCGAAGTTATAAACATGAGATACGCCAGAAATATCTAATCCACGTGCAGCAACGTCTGTAGCAACAAGGATATCAATTTGGTCGTTTTTAAATTTCTTTAATACTTCTAAACGTTTCGCTTGTGTGATGTCTCCGTGTAAACCTTCTGCACGGTATCCTCTTGAGATTAACGCACTTGTTAATTCATCAACACGACGTTTAGTACGTCCGAATACAATTGCAAGTTCAGGTTGATGTACATCTAGGAAATTAGTGAAAGTATCAAACTTCTCTAATTCTTTAACGATTGTGTAATGCTCATCGATATCAGGATTTGAATCAACGTTAGTCATTGTCTTAACAATGATAGGATCTTTCATGAACTTTTGAACTAATTCTTGAATTGCTCTCGGCATCGTTGCTGAGAATAACATTGTTTGACGTTGTTCTTTCGGTAATTTATCCATAATAAAACGCATATCATCGATGAATCCCATGTTCATCATTTCATCAGCTTCATCTAAGATTAAAGTATTGATGTCTTCAGTTTTTAACGTACGACGGTTTAAGTGATCGATTACACGACCAGGCGTCCCAACCACGATTTGGGGTTTCTTTTTTAATTCTCTAATTTGACGGTCAATCGGCATTCCACCGAATACAGTCGCTACTTGAATACCTTGTCCACGGCTAAATGCTTTTAATTGTTCAGCAACTTGGACAGCTAATTCACGTGTAGGAGCAAGAATTAAACTTTTGATCCCCTCTTGGCCTTTAACTTTCTCAATTAAAGGTATTCCAAAAGCACCAGTCTTACCAGTACCAGTTTGCGCTTGGCCTAATACGTCACGGCCTGCCATCGTATGAGGGATACTATCCGTTTGAATCGGTGTAGGTTCTGTAAATCCCAATTTCTCCAGCGCATTTATGGTAGGTTCGCTGATACCTAGGTCTCTAAATTTTTGCAATATTATTTCTCCTTTTATCTTTCTTAAATTACGCCTCTATAGTGTGCGCATTCGACTTGTCCTTTTAGCTAGAGTAATATTTCACTCACTCGCTTATTCAACTTCTCTATCTTAGCACCTATCGTATATTTTTACAATCAATACAATTGTAAATACAAGTTCAAAAGGCAAAAAAAAATGACTGCAAGCTATACAGTCATTCATTTTACTTTACATATAAATATTTTTTATTTATTTTAATTCTACTTAAAAAAGGCTTAACTTCCTCTATATTAAATGATTAATAATCGTTTCAAGTGCCATTCCACGGCTTGCTTTAAATAACACTACAGTATCTGGATTTAAATATTTCACAAGTTCAGCCTCTAATGTTTCTTTTGATTCGAAATGCATTGCATCCGTAAACGGCTCAGCCGCTCTATGAATATATGCCGCTTCATCACCCACAGTAAAAAGATGATCAATCATTTTTCCTTCAAAATATGCACCAACTGATTCATGGTAAGCTTTAGAATCCGCTCCAAGCTCTAATACATCACTGAAAACGATAATTTTCTTTGGTACATCCATAATTGACAATGTATCTATGGCCGCACGCATACTTGTTGGACTTGCGTTGTATGCATCGTTAATTAAACGTGCTTTATTCTGTCCGACAATTTGCTCCATTCTCATATTTGTTAAATGTAATTGGTTTATATTCTCATTAATTTCTTCATCACTTAAGCCAAGTAAACGGCCAATCCCAATTGCAATTGTCGCATTTCGTGCATTGTGCGCACCTAAAGTCGGTACACTAAACTGTGCCTCTCCAACTTTAAAAGCAATACTTTTCTCAGAAGCTTGTAAATCATTAATATAAAAGTCATTATCTACATTAAAACCGATTTTCTTAAATTCTCCTGTTGCGCTTGCCACTAATTCATTTAATAAAGGTTCGTCTCCATCATAGAATAATGGACCATTTAATCCTTTAATGATTTCAAATTTCGCTTTGGCAATTCCACCACGTGAACCTAAATCACGCATATGACTTTCACCAATATTAGTAATTGCAGCAATGTCTGGTGTTGTTAAGTTTGATAAAAACTCAATTTCACCAAAACCTGACATCCCCATCTCTAAGATGGAAATTTCAGTATCTTCATCAAGTTGACATAAAGTGATTGGTAATCCTATTTCATTATTATAATTCCCTTGCGTCTTCTTAACTTTAAAATTCGGCGCAAGCACTGCTTCAACCATATCTTTCGTAGAAGTCTTACCATTACTTCCTGTAATTGCAATTACCTTTGGATTCACTTCTTCTAAATAAGCTTTCCCAATTGCTTGTAACGCTAATAATGTATCTTCAACGACAACTATCGGTAACCCTTTCGGCATATCCTGAACGCCACTTTGCCATAGAGCAGCACTTGCACCACTATCTAGAGCTTGTGCAACATATTTATGACCGTCAACATTTTCACCTTTAAAAGGAATAAACAACACACCTTCGTTTACCTGACGCGAATCGATTGATACACCTTTAATTATTACATCTTTATATTCAGTTACTACTTCACCATTCGCTTTATCTGCTATCCATTGTAAGCTTCTTTTAATCATTATAATCAGTCCATTTTATATTTGATTTTTTTCTTGTCTGCATAACGTTCTTTCGCTAAGTTGATTAACTCAGTAATCAATTCACTGTAACTCACACCCATATTTTCCCACAATAGTGGATACATACTAAATTGTGTGAAGCCTGGCATAGCATTTGTTTCGTTAATATAAATAGTATTGTCCTCAGTTAAGAAAAAGTCTGCACGTACTAAACATGAACAATCTGTTGCTTTAAATGCTTCAACTGCCATATTACGCATCGTTTCTTGAATTTCAGAAGGAATATCTGCAGGAATTTCCAATTGTACTTTCCCATCTTTATATTTAGACTTGTAATCATAAAAATCAACATCCTTAACAACTTCCCCAGGTAAAGTCGTTTTAGGTGTATCATTTCCTAATACTGCTACTTCAATTTCACGCGCGACAACGCCTTGTTCAACGACAAGTTTACGATCAAATTGTAACGCTTCTTCAATGCCTTGAATTAACTCTTCACGGTTAGTACATTTAGAAATACCTACTGAAGATCCTAAGTTTGCTGGTTTTACGAAAACTGGATACTCTAATTTGTTGCTGACTAATTCTAAGATATTATGTTTATATGTTTCATATTCACTACGCAAGAAACTCACATACGGTAATTGCGGTAAACCACGGTTTGCAAACAACTGCTTCATCACTAACTTATCCATAGAGCTTGCAGCAGCTAATACGCCGTTACCAACATATGGTAAGTCTAACACTTCAAACAGGCCTTGAATCGTTCCATCTTCACCATTCGGACCGTGAAGCAAAGGGAAAATGGCATCATACACTTTTCCTTCAGTAGATTGAGTTAATAAATGCATGATTGATGCATCATCTGTTGTCGTTAATCGTAATGATTCGCTATCTTCAATATGTTCAGTGATTGCTGGACCTTTAATCCACTCACCTTCGTTTGTAATATAAATTGTATCTACAGCGTAGTTTTCTTTGTCCATTGCATTAATTACTGACTGTGCCGTTAAAATAGAAACTTCGTGCTCAGCACTTTTACCACCATAGACGATACATATATTTTGTTTAGTCATTTCAATTCCTCCAGAATATTAATATAATTATACTATCACGATATATGTCGATATGCACATTTTTATTGAAAGTAGTGTTACATTCATAAAATAAATATTTATTCCTATAATGTTCGAGTAAAATTATGTATAATAATGACTATAATTTATTTAAGATTAGGAGTTTGACCATGGCCCAATCAAGTAGTTCGTCACGTATAAAATATAAACGCCCATGGATTGAAAAAATCGATTGGTGGCTGATTATTCTTATATTATGCTTTTTCACCATTAGTTTAACCGTGATAACATCAGCAATGGATGGACAACAATACGGTACAAACTTTGCACAGCGACAAATATTCTATTATATACTAGGATTTATTCTTGCATTTAGTATTATGCTAATTATGCCTAAGTTTATTAAAAAATGGGTGTTCTCACTTTATTTCTTAGGAAATTTAGCATTACTCGGTCTACTCATTCTACCAGAATCATCTTTAACACCGACTATTAATGGTGCGAAAAGTTGGTATGTGTTCTTTGGACGATTAAGTTTACAACCTTCAGAATTTATGAAGATTATATTAATCTTAACATTAAGCAAAGTAGTCCATGATCATAACCGTTTTACGTATTATAAATCTTTTCAAACAGATATCATCTTACTCATGAAAATTGCTTTAACAGCAATAATCCCAATGATTCTAATCCTATTGCAAAATGACTTAGGGACAACGCTTGTCTTACTCGCAATTATACTGGGTATTACGATTGTCTCAGGCGTCACTTGGAGAATATTAGCACCGTTCTTAATTGGATTATCAACACTTGGCGCATCATTAATTCTAGCAATTATTTATAAACCAGAATTAATCGATAAAGTATTAGGCATCAAAACGTACCAATTGGGACGTATTAATTCTTGGTTAAACCCAGCTCAATATAGTGATGGAGAAGGATTTCACTTAATGGAGTCACTTAAAGCAATTGGGTCAGGTGGATTATTTGGTAAAGGATTTAAAGGTGGAGAAGTATACATCCCAGAAAACCATACAGACTTTATTTTCTCAGTTATCGGAGAAGAATTTGGATTTATCGGAACCGTTGTCGTACTTGTCCTATTCTTAGCATTGTTTACTCATTTAATTCGTATGGCACAAGTATCAAACAATCAATTCTCATCAATATTTTTAATCGGTTTAATCAGTATGATTATCTTCCATGTCTTCCAAAACATTGGTATGACTATTCAAGTTGTTCCGATTACAGGTATACCATTACCATTCATAAGTTATGGTGGTAGTGCATTGTGGGCATTGATGTGTGGTATCGGTGTAGCATTAGCAATTTTTTACCATTCAGATGCAGAGCAGATTAAGAAGTATAAATCAGTAAAATAAAAAAACTCACTAAATCCATAAGCGATTTAGTGAGTTTTTTTTTGAATCGAATTACCTATAACTGAGGTGTTATTAAAGATTTCATTATATTTTTCTCAATAAAAAAAGACACTCACCTAAAGAATGTCCTCCATATGTATATTATTTTAATTTTGCGGGTGCTACATGTGGTAACGTACGCATAACTTCAAGTCGTGATTTAGTTTTTGAAATATTAACACCAAGTGAAGAAAGCAGAGTGACTACATTTTTCATTTTCTCTTGAGATTGTTTCATTTTGATCACTCCTAATCAATTTGTTAATACTAGTGTACCCGAAATTTCACTTTATAGCTATAGGTCCATGGACTTATTTATGTAAAGATTTTGTGAACGATTATTATCTTTGTAAATATTTTAGCCTCGATGCATTTTAATATATGCTGAAAGAATTTGCGCGTATTTTCATGTATAATAAAGCTTATCTAAAGGAGGGCTGCTTTTTGTCATTTTTCTCTAATATCGATTATTCTCAGCTTTTCTCAATCCTATTTTTTGTCGGGTTTGTTTTTAATATATTTTTAGCCTTTGTTGTTATTTTTTTAGAACGCAGACAAGCAGGTTCTACGTGGGCTTGGTTACTCGTCTTATTTTTCTTACCTATTATAGGTTTCATATTATATTTATTATTTGGACGTCAAATCAAACATTCGAGCATATTTAAGCTTGATGATGAAGATAAATCAGGTCTACAACAAATTGTACATGAACAAATACATGCAATTGACGAAGATGATTTAATGGTGCATTCAAAAGAAATAATGAAGCACAAAGATATAATCCGTATGAATTTAAATAACTATTCATCATTTTTAACTACGGATAACGCTGTAGAAATTCTAACTGATGGCCGTAAGAAATTCGATGCATTAATTCACGATATCAATAATGCGACAGATCATATTCATATTCAATATTATATCTTCAAGCGAGATGGAATTGGTCAAGAAATCATCAATGCATTAATGTGTAAACTTAAAGAAGGTGTCGAAGTGAAAATGTTATATGATGACATTGGCTCACGTACGCTATCACTTTCTCGTTTCAAGGAATTCCGTAAACTTGGCGGTCAGGTGGAGGCTTTCTTTCCATCTCATTTCCCACTCATCAATTTTAGAATGAACAACCGAAATCACCGCAAGATTGTCGTTATTGACGGTAAGATTGGTTATATTGGTGGCTTTAATGTTGGCGACGAATATTTAGGTTTAGATAAACGATTTGGTTATTGGCGTGACACACATTTACGTGTGGAAGGTGATTCTGTCAATGCATTGCAACTCCGCTTTATGATGGATTGGAATTCGCAATCTACACGTAACTTTATGCATTATGACAAGAAATATTTTCCTGACGTCGATAGTAAAGGAGAAATCGGTATTCAAATTTCCTCAAGTGGTCCCGACTCAAGTGAGCAACATATTAAATTTGGTTACTTAAAAATGATAACATCAGCGAAAGAATCAATATTTATTCAATCACCCTACTTCATACCAGACACATCATTACTTGATGCGTTGAAAATTGCGGCTTTGACTGGTGTTGAAGTCAACATTATGATTCCCAATAAACCCGATCATCCGTTTGTTTATTGGGCCACCTATTCAAACGTTGGTGAATTGATAGAAGCAGGTTGCAATATTTTCATTTACGAAAATGGCTTTATTCATACGAAGATGATGGTCATTGATGATGAAGTGGCCAGTGTAGGAACTGCCAATATGGACTTTAGAAGCTTTGAATTAAATTTTGAGGTGAATGCCTTCATTTATGACCATGACGTTGCATATAGGCTACGAAAGACCTTTGAAGATGATGTTAAAGTATCAAGCCAGCTAACACAAGAAATTTACGACCAACGTGTCATATTGATTAGAATTAAAGAAGCCATTGCGCGGCTATTGTCACCCATACTATAAACATGTTGTGTTAGGAGAATTCATATGAAAAACGAAGACATTATTCAAATGACCGAAAAGTTTGTGAAAGAAATACATCAAGGTGAGTCAAGTGGGCATGATTTTGCTCACATTGCACGTGTACGAAAAATGGCACTTGAAATCGCAGAAAAAGAAAATGCAGACTTATTCATCGTAGAAATGTCAGCATTATTACATGACACAGTTGATGATAAATTATTCGACGAAACAATTGCATGGGCACGTTTAAATGACTTTTATCATTCCATACATCTACCACAAAAACAACAAGAAGCGATTAATCATATTTTAAAGTATATGAGCTTTAAAGGTGGACAAAATGCGGGAAAATTAAAATCATTAGAAGGAAAAGTCGTCCAAGATGCTGATAGATTAGATGCATTAGGTGCAATCGGTATTGCACGAACATTTATGTTTGCTGGTAAATTTGGTGAAGCCATGTATGATCCAAATATTGCAGTGAGAAAAGACTTAAGCGATTATCGAACACCGAGTACAGCGATTAATCATTTTTATGAGAAGCTATTTAAACTCATTGATTTAATGAATACAAAAACAGCGATAGCAATCGCACAAGAAAGAAACGAGTATATGAAAACCTTTATTGAGCAGTTTAAAAAAGAATGGCAATAAAAAAAATCCAAAGACAATTGTCTTTGGATTTAATATATTATTTCTTCTTTTTCTTTTTAGATGATACTACTTGAACATTTTTCGGCTTATTTTCCGCTTCGTTTTGTTCATGTGCGGCAACTAACGGTGCAATTTCTTCATGTACTTTCTTTTTGTAGAACTTATTTCCTAACCATGTTTGGAATACTAAGAAAATACCACCGACAGCCCAGTATAAGGGTAAAGCAGCTGGTGAAATTGCAGACATCCAAACGATCATAATTGGTGAAATAAACATCATCATTCGCATTTGCGCTTTTTGTTCATCTGGGATGTTTTGCATTGAAACATAGGCTTGTAATGCATAAACAATACCTGCTATTACAGTCATTGCAATATCTGTCTTTGTTAAGTTAAACCATAAAAAGTCTGGATATTGTGTGATTCCGCCTTCAGTTGGATATTTTAATACATAGAATAATCCAGTAACGATTGGTAATTGAATTAATAATGGTAAACATCCCATGTTTAATGGATTAATACCATTCTCTTTGTATAAAGCCATCATTTCTTGATTGGCTTCCATTTTTTCTTCTTGAGTACGTGCACGTTTCACACGTTCTTGAATTTCAGTCATTTGGGGCTTAATTAAAGCCATTTTCTCTTTCATGACATATTGGTTCTTGTACGTACGCATCATAAATGGGAATAATGCTAAACGTACGATTAATGTAATTGCAATGATTGCAAGTCCGTAGTTATGTCCCATGTTAGCACCCAACCAATGAATCAATTGGTCTAATGGATGTACAAATGTATCATAGAAAAATCCAGTACGATTCTTTTCTTTTGAATAGTCACAGCCTGATAAAAATAATGCAATTGCAATGATTAACGGCCATATTGCCTTTTTCTTCATTCTTTCACCTCATAGTATTATTCACATAGAGGTTATTTTATCACAAAAATTGATAATCATAAACAAAAACCATATATTTTTATTTATCTGTATAGTATTTTAAATAATCTGATACAACCTGCTTGATATTGTCACTTTGCGTAATAGAAGATATTGTTGATATACCATCTGCTCCTGAATCAATAATCATTTCACAGTTCGCACTTGTTATCCCACCGATTGCAACAATTGGAATATCTTCATCATACAATCGCATTTTACGAATTAATTCAATACCCCCAGGTTTCTTAGCATCACTTTTACTACTCGTTTCATACACTGGGCCAACGCCAATATAGTCTACATGTGTTAAGTCCGATTGATCATATTCATCGAAGTTACCAACAGATAATCCGATAATTTTACCTTCAAAGTCATGAATAATGTTCTCAATCTTTTCATCATTCTGACCTAAATGAATTCCATCTGCATTTATCTTTTTCGCAAGTTCGATATCATCATTAACAATAAAAGGTACGTTCTTCGCTTTACACATTTCAAATAATTGTCGTGCTAAAGTTTCCTTTGCCTCACCTGACTTGGCACTCGGTCCCTTTTCTCTGAATTGATACAATGTAATTCCTGCATCCAGCGCTTCTTGTAACACGCTTACTAAGTCGCCATCTTTTGTATCTTGGCTACCTGCAATAAAATATACGCGCAATAATTCTCTCTTAAACATTCGCTACACTTCTTTCACAAGTCTATTCTTTGCAACATCACTTTCCTGTATTAAGTACAATTGATCTATTAAATTTACAGCAAAATGTCCCGGCAAAGTACCGTTAGGACCCTTTTCAGCGAGCTCTGACGCTACTGTATATGTCGTCATCGCTTCTGTTAATAGTTCTAACGTTGGTTTAGATTCATTATATATGAAACTTGCTATTACTGCTCCTAATAAACATCCACCACCGGTAACTTTTGTAAGTAATGCTGTACCGTTTTCAACCAGATTAATTTTCCCATCCACACAAATTGCGTCAACCTCACCTGTTACCACAATGGCACAGTTGAACCTTTCATATGCATTACGTGCCACACTTTCAGTTGAAAGACTCGTATCTGCATCTGTCCCTTTCATGTTTGCTTCACCCACTAAAGACTGAAGCTCTGATGCATTGCCACGAATAACCGCAATCTCATTTTCTTCTAATAACTTTAAACAAAAATCTTTACGAAACTTAGAAGCACCACACGCAACAGGATCTAGTATGATAGGCACATCTAATTCATTTGCAAATTGTGCAGCAGTCATCATATTATCGATTTTTTCTTCCTCAATTGAACCAATATTAATAAGCAGAGCACCCGCATGTGTCAAAAACTCCTTCATTTCTAATTTCTCAGTTGCCATCGCGGGACTTGCTCCAAGTGCGAGTAAACCATTTGCTGTAAAGTTTTTTACAATGTCATTTGTAATACAAATAATTAATGGGTTATCTTTTCTTAATTGTTCAAGCATGGTTGCACCTCCTGATATTTAAAGTGATTCACTGGACCTTGTCCATGACCTAATTCTGGTGTGTATTTAATCGCCACATCCATGTAACGGTTTGCTAGTTGCACTGCATCGACAATTGATTTTCCTTTTGCAAGCTCAGATGTAATTACTGCTGAATAAGTACATCCTGTTCCATGTGTATGTTTCGTGTCATAACGTTCACCCTTTAGGACAACAAATTCATCTCGAGTAAATAAATAATCTGTAGCATCACCTTTTAAATGTCCTCCTTTGATTAATACACTTTCAGAACCAATTTCATTAATAAATATTTTACCTGCACGTTTAATATCTTCTAACGTTTCAATTTTCATTTGAACAATTTCTTCAAGTTCAGGTATATTAGGTGTCACCACGGATGCCACATCTAACAATTTCGTGCGTACAGCGCTTCTACCTTTTTCATCTAGTAAGGCGTCACCACTTTTGGCAACCATGACTGGATCGATGACGTACGGAATGTCATGCTTCTCGATATAAGGACGAATAACATCCATCACTTCACTGGTGGCGAGCATTCCTGTTTTTACAGCATCTGGTACGATATCACTATATACACTTTCAAGTTGCGATGCGATTACTTCTACTGGTTGATTAAATACTTCTTGTACACCAAGTGTGTTTTGGGCAACGATACTAGTCACCACACTCATTCCATACACACCTCTAGATTGAAAGACTTTTAAGTCAACGGTTGTACCTGCACCGCCAGTTGGATCAGTTCCAGCAATTGATAAAGCTGTTTTCATATTATTGCACCACACTTTCCCAAGTTTCTTGTGTATACGCCATATTAAAGAATCGTTTTTCATGCGTACAGCTCTCTTTAAAGTTTCTCGTTAATATTTCTCGTTCAACTTCGCTTGCTTGTTCAGCAAATTCATCTACCCAACGATCTAAGTGAGCGATTAAAGGTGCCATTTCTTGCGCATAAAAATTAACCCAATCCTCAAATGGATTTCCAGTGAAATCATGACGTTCTTTCATTTTTAAAGCAACTTGCTGATAAACATATGGACAAGGTGCCATCGCACATATCGTGAATGCAGCATCACTATAACGATATGCATTAAAATACATATGTTTAATGTAATGGTCACTCGTTGGATACCACTCACCTTCTTTGATAATCGTTTTGTAATCAACTTGAGCGTAATCTGCTAATGTATAATGTGCAGCAACTTCTCCATTCATAACGAAATCAATTTGATTTAAAAGAAATTTAATACCTTCTTTATCATTTAACTTAGGTATTAATAAACTATAAATTTTAGCGAATTCGTTTAGATAAAGATGGTCAGCTTTCAAGTAATGCACCACCGCTTCTTTACTTAAATCTCCCCTCACCATTCCTTGAATAAATGAATCGTTATATATTGACTCAATAATCGGTTCAACCTCTTCTTTTAATTTTATTGTTAACATTCCATACGCCTCCTAAATTTTATTAAAAAAGCCCATTTCCGATTAGGAAATGGGCTAAATACCAATATTAAAAAAGACTAAGACTCAATAAAGGAACTTAACTACTTTCCTACGCTAGTATTATCTAGATCAGGTAAAAGGGTTTGACAATGTCATCTCAGCCTGTTGGCACCCCTAGTAGTAATATATGTAATTATATTCAGTCTAACTTATGCAATTAATGAAATCAAGCACATTAAAAAAGACTAGCAACAAATTTGCTAGTCTTCACAAGTTCAATAATCTAATTTTGATTTGATATCTTTCGAAAATTATAATCTTAATCCACAAACTGGCCATGGTTGAGCACCACGTTGATTATAAAGAATTTGAGCACGCTTTGTTTGTTCAGCTGCTGAAGCTTGGTGAGGATATCCATATCCACCAACACCACGCCATGTTTGTAAATCAAATTGATACATACCATAGAAACCGTTACCTGTGTTAATAGATGGATTATTCCCCGATTCACATTGTGCTAATGCTCCCCAATTTAATCCACGATTGATGTAAGTCGTTTTTGTTGTTTTAACCGAAGTTCTTGGTGATGTATAAACAGTTTTAGTTACTGGTGCTTTATAAGTTGATTTTTTATAAGAAGTATTTTTGTAAACAACACTACTTTTTTTACCATTAATTTTTAACACTTGGTTAGGATGAATTAAGTTAGAACCTAATCCATTAGCTGATCTTATTGCTGAAATTGATGTACCATATTTATTAGCAATACTCCATAAAGAGTCACCAGATTTTACTCTGTAAGATGCTGCGTCTGCTGTTGAAACTGCCATTGTAGCTGATACTGCAATTGCTGCTGTTACACTTAAGATTTTTTTCATTTTAATTGTTCCCCCAGGAAATATTTTAGTTTTTTAGTATATATAAAGAATTTAGTTACGAATGTTTGAGTGTTCTTCTTACTTAATAACTATAGCAGATATAAATATTTCATAGGTTACAGTTAAATAAAAGAAAATGCTTTTTATTACATCCCCGTTACAATTCAACTTTATTTGTCACTTACCTTACCAAATAGTGTTATTTTTCATTGTGATATTTCTGTAAAAACGTTAGATAAAATTAATTACCGATTGTCACACTAATTAAACATATTCATTTTTTATTAAATCAAATAAGAAAAGCAGAACAAGTCTGTTCTGCTAGAAAATTTGTAATTAGTATGCCGTTGTCCAATGACCCGCACCGTGTTGTGTGTATAACATACGTGCACGTTTCCATTGTTCTGCTTCAGATGCTTGAGCAGGGTTGCCCGTTCCTCCTACTGCAGCCCAAGTTTGCGGTGAGAATTGGAATAATCCATAATATCCTGCAGGATTAACTGCATTAGGGTTCCCACCTGATTCACGTTGCATAATCACACGTAAATGAGCGTCTACTGATGAGTTACCAGCTGGTGCAGCCGTTTGTTTAACAGCTGCTTTTGGAGCAGCTTGTTGAACAGGTGCTTGTTGAACAGGTTGTGCTTTCGGTGCTACTTGTTGCACTGGCGCTTTCTGTTGTACCGGTTGTGATTGTGACGCTGCTTGTACTGGTGCTTCAGCAGGCGTCTCAGTTGATGTTGTCTTAGCAACTGGAGCTTGTACTGGCGTTTCAGTTGTATCAGCTTTTGGCGCTGTAACTGGTGCAGCTACTGATTTTGAAACTGGTGCAACTTTTACTGTGTTATTTTTTACTTTCTTCTCAACGATTAATAATTGACCTTCTTTTAATTCTTTAGAAGATTTGATTTTATTCCATTTTTTTAGTTGCCAAACTTTAATGTCAACTTTATGAGCGATTTTACTTAAAGTATCGCCATCTTTAACTTCGTATTTTCCATTAACTAAAACTTCTAATTTTTGATCCGGAACGATTAAGTTAGATTCTAATTTGTTAATTTTTTTAATTTTTTGGATTGTAGTATCATATTTATCTGCGATGGTCCATAATGACTCACCATTTCCTACCGTATGTTCCTTTGCATCTACTTGAGTTGTTACTACGCTTGTAGCTAAAATTGCCATCGTAGTTATTGTTGCTAATTTTTTCATTATATATTATTCCTCCGATTTATCTCTTTTATCAATATAACCACTTTATCACGATTTAATATTTCTTTGGTTACAGTAACATGTTAAGTAACTTCCTTAAATTACATATATATTACAGAAATATCTCAAATAACTACAAAAAGCCGTTTATCACTCCGGCACGAGTGACAAACAGCCTTTATAGGGAGGTGTAATGGGATGGGATGGGATGTGAGTTGTGTGAGTAATGAAGTCGTACTACCTAAAACGGCATGCTCTTATCTGTTATCTCTTCATCAGTTTTGCTGTTGTCAACTGATACATTAGTTGATTCACTTTTTTCTATACTATTGTTTGCATCCTTTTCTTGAGCATCATCTGTGCGTTTGATTGATGATTCACCAGTAAATTCCTGAATAATTTCTTCGGCTTTTTCTTTATATTCGGCTGACACTTTTTCTTCTTCTTTATTTAATTCAGCCGACCATCGTTGATTATATAGTGTTGGTTCAGAAGTTTGTTCTTCCTTGGAAACAATAGGTTCAATTTGCTGAGCCGGTTCAGCCTCATTCTTGCTATTTTGTTTCCCTTTCTTTCTTTCATTGTAATCATTAATAACCATAAGCTTTTCTTCATAAGAAAATTCATCCCACTTATCATCTGGAGATTTTTGTTTATTATTACCTCCGATATACGGAAGAAATTTAATGCTCTCGATAATGATTTCTGTAGAATATCTCTTTTCTCCATCTTTTTCGTAACGATTATTGTGGATTTGCCCTGTAATGCAAATTAAAGATCCTTTTTTACAATAAGAATGTATATTGACTGCTGTACGATTGAAAGCTTTGCATCTCAAGAAATCAACTGTACTTTCCTTTGCATCTTTTTTCTTGCCACGATCAACAGCTATAAAGAAAGAACTGATTTGTAAATTCTCTGAAATAGACTTTAAATCAATATCACTTGATATTCTACCAGCCAAAATGACTTTGTTTATCAATATGTCACCTCCTTTCAATAGCAATATATAACAAAAAATAATTGTTGCAAAAATGCAAAAATTCAAATTTAGCAAAGAAAATAACGTCGAAATTGAATTTTGAAACAAATTATATAAATTTTTGCACCAATTCCGTCGAAATTAACTTTATTTTATAATTTGAAAATAATAATCAATAATTTATAATAGAGGATGGAGGGATATACATGAAAACGTTCAAAGCTGTGAGATTTCAAATTGTAGAAAATGAATCGGTTACGGAGTATGCGTTACACGATGGTGTAATAATTAATAAAGAAAATAGTGGTACCGGATGGTTACTAGAAATCGTAATTGATGATATCCATAAAGAAAAGATGCAGCAATACTTTGATGACGAAACAATATTAGATACACGTATAGTGATTACGCGTGCATCCAATGATCCCGCTTTGTTCGAATCAACGATTAAGAAAATTGTTCAATTAGAAGATAAAATATCTGTAATCATTGAATGTCATATTTATACATTGCGACAAGTCTATGCTGAGAAATTATTAGAGCAACTTGTAGCAGATGGATTAAGTGGTCAAGAGCTGATTATCGCATTCAATCGTATGATGCAATCTAAACCAAAGTTAAAAGATGAGACAGAAGAATAATTTCTATAGTGATATCTTTTTAAGGTATGCGAAAAATTCATACAATAAAAGACGAAGGAATATTGTTCATTCCTTCGTCTTTGTTTACTCTCATTTATTTGTCCAATATCGCAAAGCTTATCTCACAACTACATGCGATTTCACCATTTACGGTCGCTTTAGCAACACCTTTACCTAATGGACCTTTAACACGTGTCATCTCAACTTCTAACACTAATGTATCACCCGGTGTCACCTGCTTCTTAAATCTACATTTATCAATCCCAGTAAACATCGCAAGCTTACCTTGATTCTGTTCTAACTTAAGCATTGCTACTGCACCCACTTGCGCCAATGCTTCAACAATTAAAACGCCAGGCATAACAGCATACTCAGGAAAGTGTCCTTGGAAAAATGGCTCGTTGCCACTCACTTGCTTTATGCCAGTGCATTTTTTCCCATCTTCTAATTCAACAATCCTATCAATTAATAAAAATGGATAGCGATGAGGAATTATTTTTTTTATTTCGTCAAAAGTTAATATCGTTTCCATCAAGAGTCACTCCCAGTTAGTTTTAATATATGTGTCCATGTTGATGGCTTAAATATATCCATTGGAGAATGAAGTATGCTATACCCAATCATCATTCCAATCACAAATAAGATAATCATCAACAAAATAACTAAACATACTGTCACCAAAATCGGTATACGTCTATGTATCACTTCTGTACCGTTAATAACGCTCACTTTACTGTGTAACTTGCGTTCTCTCATCTCAATCACCTCTTCGGCTAGATCACTCGTATAACTATACTTCCAGGGATTCTTTCAAATCACCAGTACGTTCAATTTCTGCACCTAAACTTCTTAACTTTTGATGGAAATCAACATAACCTCTATCTAAATGATACAGTTCAGTAACTTTCGTATAACCTTCTGCGACTAGACCCGCTAATATAAGGGCAGCTGCTGAACGTAAATCTGTTGCTTTTACTTCTGCACCTTGTAGTTTACTTTGGGACACACGTGCGATACGTTTATCTACAGTGATCTTTGCATTCATTTTAGCAAATTCAGCGACATGCATAAAGCGATTCTCAAAAACAGTTTCATGCATCGTACTCTCTTTCGGTAACACTAGCATTAATGCCATCATTTGAGCTTGCATATCTGTTGGAAATCCTGGATGTGGTAATGTCTTAACGTTAATTTCTCTTAATGGTTTATCCGCACGAATACGAATGCCTGAATGATCTACATCAATAGTACATCCTGCTTCTTCTAATTTAGCAATTAGCGCCTGCATATGTTCATAAATCGCACCTTCAACATATACATCACCTTGTGTTAAAGCTGCCGCTACTAAAAATGTCCCTGCAACAATTCTATCTGGAACAATATCATGCGCAGCACCAGTTAATTCAGACACCCCATGAATCACAATACGGTCAGTTCCTGCACCCTGTACGTCAGCACCCATTTTATTTAAATAATTCGCTAGGTCTACAATTTCAGGTTCTCTCGCAACATTATCAATAATTGTCTTACCCTCTGCAAGAGATGCTGCCATCATAATATTTTGTGTGGCGCCAACACTAGGGAAATCAAAATAAATCTGCGCACCTTTCAGACGACCATTTACTTTACCAATTAAATAACCATTCGTTTGTGTAATTTCCGCTCCAAGTGCACGTAATCCTTTTAAATGTTGTTCAATTGGACGTGATCCAATTGCACACCCTCCAGGCATTGCCACTTCAGCTGAACCATAGCGCGCTAAAAGTGGTCCTAATACTAATACACTCGCCCGCATTTTGCTCACATATTCATAAGCCGCATGCGTTAATAATTCTCCACTTGCATCTACTTCAACTGTATTAACTTCTATTTTCTTATACACTTTCGCATTTAAGCCTTCTAAAACGGCTGAAATTGTATCTACATCTGATAAGTTAGGTACATTTGTGAATGTACTTTTGCCTTTAGAAGCTAATATCGCTGCTGTAATTATCGGTAACACTGCATTTTTTGCACCTTCAACTTTAACATGGCCATTTAATTTAGCGCCACCTTTTACTATAATCGTATCCATCTCTACCTCCAAATTAACATAGCTATACATCTATTCTATAATAAATACCCATGCTATAGTTAATAAAAACTTCCAGAATGCAAAAGTATAAATATTCTGTAATATTTAGTGTTTTTCTTAGTTTACTCTTAAAAAAGTATCAATATACTATTCATCTGTTTAATTAATTCTACTATTAAGTTCGTCACTAAATAGCTTAACGCCATACTAAAGAAAATAAGCAATATTTGAATATCTCGCGTTTTATTTGCTTTAAACCAATGATCCATTCTAAGTGACTGTAAACTATTAAAGCTAACTGCTGTAATCGCAATATATAAAAAGATATATGTGATTGAATATATGTTCATGATTCCACCTCAACTAAAAGTATCCACTAATTTGCATAAATGATGATATATAAGCTGCCATTACAACAATAACCGAACAAGCACTTTATAATCACTCAGTGATTTAATAAGTGTTGTCCGGTTATTACTTGGCTGCTTAACGCTTGTTTTACAGCCTCTATTTCTGAAACGGCCTTTTATCGATATTTTGCAACTTCTAATCGGTTCATTGCACGATGTAATGCACGTTCAGCACGATGGAAATCAACATTTTCAGATTTAATGCGCTCTTCAGCACGAAGTAAAGAAGCTTTTGCTCTTTCAATGTCTATTTCGTCTGCTTGTTCAGCAGATTGAACAAGTACTGTAACCTTTTCAGGACGAATTTCTGCAAATCCCTCAGTTACTGCAACATGGTCTTTATCATTACTAGAACGTGTAATACGTACGGCCCCAATTTTAAGTGGTGCGACTGTAGGAATATGACCTGCCATCACACCTAATTCACCTGATTCAGTTTGTAAAACAACTAACTCAGCTTCATTCTCTGAGTAAACTGAACCGTTAGGAGTGACGATATCTAATGCGATTTTCTTCATAGTTCCATCCTCCTAGTAATTAAACTTCTACACCCATGCCTTTAGCTTGTTCTAACACTGCTTCAATGCCACCAACTAAACGGAATGCATCTTCAGGGATGTGGTCATATTTACCATCTAAGATAGCTTTAAAGTCTTGTACAGTTTGTTCAACTGGTACGTAAGAACCTTTTTGACCTGTAAACTGTTCAGCTACGTGGAAGTTTTGAGATAAGAAGAACTGAATACGACGTGCACGGTTAACAGTCTTTTTATCGTCATCAGATAATTCATCCATACCTAGGATAGCGATGATATCTTGTAACTCACGATATTTTTGTAAAGTTGCTTGAACGCGACGAGCTACTTCATAATGCTCTTCCCCTACAACTGCAGGCGTTAACGCACGTGATGTAGACGCTAAAGGATCAACGGCTGGATAAATACCCATTTCCGTTAATTTACGCTCTAAGTTTGTTGTTGCATCTAAGTGAGCGAAAGCTGTTGCTGGCGCCGGGTCAGTATAGTCATCGGCAGGTACGAATACCGCTTGGATAGATGTTACTGATCCAACGTTAGTTGAAGTAATACGCTCTTGTAATTGACCCATTTCAGTAGCAAGTGTTGGTTGGTAACCAACGGCAGATGGCATACGACCAAGTAATGCCGAAACCTCTGAACCTGCTTGCGTGAAACGGAAAATATTGTCGATGAATAAAAGTACGTCTTGACCTTGTTCATCACGGAAGTATTCAGCCATTGTTAAACCAGATAAGGCAACACGCATACGTGCACCAGGTGGCTCGTTCATTTGTCCGAATACCATCGCTGTTTTCTTGATAACGCCTGAGTCACTCATTTCGTGGAATAAGTCATTTCCTTCACGTGTTCTTTCACCAACACCTGCGAATACTGAAATACCACCGTGCTCTTGCGCGATATTATTGATTAATTCTTGGATTAATACAGTTTTACCTACACCGGCACCACCGAATAAACCGATTTTACCACCTTTGATGTAAGGAGCTAATAAGTCTACTACTTTAATACCTGTTTCTAAGATTTCAACTTTCGTAGATAATTCTTCAAATTTAGGTGCTAAACGGTGAATTGGATCGCGACGTACGCTTGCATCTAATTCTTCACCTAAATCAATTTTTTCTCCTAATACGTTAAATACGCGACCTAAAGTTACGTCTCCAACTGGTACTGAGATTGCTGATCCAGTATCAAATACTTCTGCTCCACGTTGAACGCCATCAGTAGAACTCATAGCGATTGTACGTACAGCATCGTCACCTAAATGAAGGGCAACTTCTAACGCTAACTTCGTCGTTTTGCCTTCTTCACGTTTAATATCTAAAGTTAAGGCATTGTTTAATGCTGGTAATTGACCGTTTTCGAACTTAACGTCGATAACAGGACCCATAACTTGGATTACGTGACCTACTGCCATGTTTATTCCTCCTAAGTGTTATTCTAATGCGGCTGCTCCACCAACAATTTCAGTAATTTGTTGCGTGATTGCTGCTTGTCTCGCACGGTTATATTGTAATGATAAATCATCGATTAATTCTTTTGCATTATCTGTTGCATTTTTCATTGCAGTCATACGTGAAGCATGTTCACTTGCTTTACCATCTAAAATAGCACCATAAATTAAACTTTCCGCATATTGTGGAAGAATAACTTCTAAAATGGCATCTTGATCAGGATCGAATTCATAGTTAGATAATGAAGATTCACCAGATACTTCCTCTTTAGAAATCGGTAAAATTTTGCGTTCTTGAACTTCTTGCTCAAGTACACTAATAAAATGACTAAAATGCATATATAGTTCATCATATTCACCTGTTTCAAATCGAGAAACTGCTTTTTGGCTAATTTCTTTAATCGATTTGAATGTTGGTTGTTCAGAAAGGCCAATAATTTCACCTTCAACATTATAGTCACGAGAACGTAAGAAGTCACGTCCAACACGACCAATAACTAAAATACCATACTCAGCAGGATTATTATTATGACGTTCTTTAATTTTAGCTGTTACACTTTTTAAAATGTTCGCATTGTAAGGACCCGCAAGACCTTTATCACAAGTGATTACTAAGTAACCCGTCTTCTTAACAGGACGTTGTTGTAGCATTGGATGGTTAGAATCTGAACTATTTCCACCGATTGCTATAACTGCTTCTTGCATCTTATTCATATATGGATAGAAGCTTTTAGCATTTTCTTCAGCACGGCGTAATTTTGAGTTCGAAACCATGTGCATTGCTTTCGTAATTTGACTTGTTTTCTTAGTCGAATTAATGCGGCCTTTTATGTCTCTAAGTGAAGCCATTTTGTCACCACCTTCTGATTAATTTCCTTTAAAGATTATACTTCTGATTTTCTGAAGATTTTCTTGAATGCAGTAAATGCTTCAACAAATGTTTCGTCAGCTGGTAAGCCTTTAGTATCACGGATTTCTTGGAAGATGTGAGGTGCATTTGAACCAATCCATCCTAATAGCTCATCTTCAAAACGTGTAATATCTTCAACAGGAATATCATCTAAGTGACCTTTAGTTAATGCATAAAGAATTGTAACTTGTTTATCAACTGTTAAAGGTTTGTTTTGATCTTGTTTTAGTACTTCAACCGTACGTTTACCACGCTCTAATTTTGCTTTAGTTTGTGGGTCTAAGTCAGAACCAAATTGAGCGAATGATTCTAATTCACGGTAAGACGCTAAGTCAAGACGTAACGTACCCGCAACTTTTTTCATTGCTTTAATTTGTGCAGAACCACCTACACGAGATACTGAAAGTCCTGCGTTGATCGCTGGACGTACACCAGAGAAGAATAAATCTGACTGTAAGAAGATTTGTCCATCTGTGATTGAGATAACGTTTGTTGGAACGTATGCTGAGATATCCCCTGCTTGAGTTTCAACGAATGGTAATGCTGTAATAGAACCGCCACCTAAATCATCATTTAATTTAGCTGCACGTTCTAATAAACGACTGTGTAAGTAGAATACATCACCTGGGTAAGCTTCACGACCTGGCGGACGACGTAATAATAATGATAACTCACGATAAGCTGCTGCTTGTTTTGTTAAATCATCATATACAATTAATACGTGTTTACCATTGAACATGAATTCTTCTGCCATTGCTACACCTGCATAAGGTGCGATGTATAATAATGGAGCAGGTTGAGATGCAGACGCTGATACTACGATTGTGTAATCTAAAGCACCGTGTTGACGTAAAGTTTCTACCGCAGTACGTACAGTTGATTCTTTTTGTCCGATTGCTACGTATACACAAATCATATCTTCGTCTTTTTGGTTTAAGATTGTATCGATTGCAACTGTTGTTTTACCTGTTTGACGATCACCAATGATTAACTCACGTTGTCCACGTCCGATAGGTACTAATGCATCAATCGCTTTGATACCTGTTTGTAATGGCTCATCAACTGATTTACGATCCATAACACCTGTTGCTGGTGATTCGATTGGACGTGTTTTAGTTGTGTTAAGCGCTCCACGTCCATCAATTGGTTGCCCTAATGGGTTAACAACGCGTCCAATCAATTCTTCACCAACTGGAACTTCCATGATACGACCTGTACGTTTAACTTCGTCGCCTTCTTTAATATCTAAGTAAGGGCCTAAGATTACGACACCTACGTTATTTTCTTCTAAATTTTGTGCAAGACCTAATACACCGCTACCAAACTCGACAAGTTCCCCTGCCATAACGTTGTTTAAGCCATGTACTAATGCGATACCGTCACCAACTTGGATTACAGTACCTACATCCGTTACTGTCATACCAGACTCGTAATTAGCGATCTGTGATTTTAGTAACGCACTGATTTCTTCAGCTTTGATGGCCATTGATGTCACTCCTTATAAGAAATTATTGTTTTTGAAACGACTTACTTAATTGATTTAATTCATTAATAACTGAACCATCGTAAACAGTCGTTCCAATCGTAGCACGAATGCCACCGATTAAAGATTCGTTTATAACATTTTCGATTAATAATTTTTTATATCCTGTTTTTTCGATGAATACTTTACCTAATGTATCTAATTCTTCAGTAGATAACGCATAAACTGATTCTACTTTCATCTTTGCTTGTTCATTTGCTTTGTTATAATACTCTGCATATGCATCAACAATACCAGGAATTAATCCTAATTGTTTGCGATCAGCTAAGATGTTTAATAAATTCATCAGTGGTGCATCCACACCTTTAAACGTTTCAGCAACAAAAGCTTTACGTGCTTCATTAGATACTTTAGGATTTTCAGCGAAAGCAGAAAATGCTGTATCGTTTGATATAGCTTTATTGATTTCTAAAAGATCTGTATAAACACTTTGCTCTACACCTTGTGACTTTGCTACTTCTAACAAACTCTCTGCGTATTTATTTAAGACATTGGCCATTATTTATCGCCTGCCTCTTGAATAAATTGTTGAACAAGTTGTTTTTGATCAGTTTCGTTGATTTCTTTATTGATAACTTTTTGTGCGATTAATACAGATAATTCAGCAACGCGATCGTTGATATCTGCAATAGCACGTTGTTTTTCATTTTCAATTTCAACTTGTGCGTCACTAACGATTTTGTTAGCGCGTTTATTTGCTTCATGAATGATTTCTTCTTGTTGTGTTTTAGCTTGTGTTTTAGCATCTTCCATCATGATTGAAACTTCATTTTGTGTTTTTGCAAGTAACGCTTTGTTTTCGTCAGCGTAATGTTTTGCTTCTTCATTTTGCTTTCTTGCATTGTCAAGGTCAGCATTAATGCCTTGTTGACGTTCGTCCATGATGTTCTTTAATGGACCCCAAGCGAACTTACTAAGTAAAGCTAATAATACTAAGAATGCGAATAGAGTAAATAATGCTGTACCCCATTCCACTCCAGGTGCTGCACCGTGTGCAGCTTCGCCTAAAATTAAGAAATTCAAGTTTAACGCTCCTTTCATCGCAGTTATGCTCATAAATGAATGGCGAAATCATAGTGACTTCGCCTTAACGAGTTATATTTAAATTAACGGTTCATTACCATGAATGCTACTACTACCGCGATGATAGGAAGGGCCTCAACTAAACCTACACCGATGAACATGATAGTCATTAATGGACCACGTGCTTCTGGTTGACGTGCTACACCTTCAACTGTACGAGATACGATTAAACCGTTACCAATACCTGCTCCTAATGCTGCTAAACCGATTGCGATTGCTGCTGCTAATAAATTCATTAATAATTTCCTCCTAAAGAAATATGATAGTTTTTTTAATTTTTTATATTAATGGTCATCTGACACTTTATGTGACATATAAACCATTGATAACATTACGAAAATGTAGGCTTGAATTGACCCTACGAAAATTGAGAAACCTTGCCAAATGACTAATGGAATAAATCCACCAATTGCACCAAGTGCGCCAAACGTTGTTAAAAGTCCAGCGAGTAAACCAAGTAATACTTCACCTGCGAAAATGTTACCATAAAGACGCAGTCCAAGCGTTAATGTAGAAGAGAATTCTTCAATAATCTTGAACGGTACCATAAACCATACCGGTTGCGCAAAACTCTTGAAATAATTGCCGCTTCCGCGCATTTTGATACCATAGAAGTGCGTAAGTAGTACCATCAGCGTTGAAAGTGTTAATGTGACTGTTGGATCAGCAGTCGGTGATTTCCACCATAGAGTGTGACCATTTACAAGTGCAAATGGCAATCCTAGCATGTTTGCAACAAAAATGAATAATAACAATGTTACTGCTAAAAAATGAAAACGCCCACCCTTGTTCCAAGCCATATTACTGTTGATAATTCCTCTAGTAAAATCGAAAACCCATTCAATGAAGTTTTGTTTACCGTGCGGGCGTACACTTAAATTACGCGTACATAATATCGCAATAATAAATACGATAACCGCTGCGACAGTAATCATCAGCATTGAAGACAAATTAAAAATAATATCATGTCCTGCGAGTTTCAATGTATAGAGGGGTGATTCGTGTCCCATTTCTTCACCTCTTCCTATATGTATTATTTTTTCAAACTGTTCACACCATGAATGATAATCATTACATAGGTGAGCATTAGGCCAAGTGCGATTCCTAATAAGTGAAACGTATCAGGATATCTCACCCAGAAGAGGCATGCCATGACCGCTATTAAAAAGCGAATCCCCATACCACTTGAGATGTATAAAGCATCACTTTTAATCGCACGCGACAAGTTGTGATACCATACAAAAGTACTGATTGCAGACGCAATAGTACCAATAACTAATCCTAACACAAAATCATTATGTGTGAACATACCGATTATAAGGAATATTAAGATTAGGTATATAAAATATTGCAAGTATTGCTTAAAAAATGTCTTAAAGTCTGACATATTGGGAACTCCTTAGAAATAGTTTTCAAGCGAATGAAAACCGTTTCATTCCACATTTTATGATAATATAGTGAAAATTCCGTGTCAATGCTATGTCAAAAGTTTAGAAACATAAATTTCACGGAATGTTCACAAATTAGACATATAATTATGTTTATTTTAAAAATAATTATTTAAATTATTATTTTTGTGCTTCTACCTTAAACGGTGCCGGTTTTTCTGTTGTCAAGTCAAAATAATGTTTGATATGTTCACAAATTCTCTTAGATGTTTCACCATCTCCATATGGGTTACTTGCTTTTGACATACTTTGGTAAGTTTCATCATCTGTTAATAATACTTTTGTTAAATTATAAATATTTTCTTCTTCGATACCTGCTAATTTCAATGTACCAGCTTTAACACCTTCAGGTCTCTCCGTCGTATCACGTAATACTAAAACAGGTTTACCTAAAGATGGTGCTTCCTCTTGTACACCGCCAGAATCCGTTAAAATAAAGTGACTACGTGCCGCAAAGTTATGGAAATCAATCACATCTAATGGTTCGATAAGTTGAACACGATCATGATTTGCTAAATGTTCAGCAGCTATTTCACGTACTTTAGGATTTTTATGCATTGGATATACGACTTCGATATCTTCGAACTCATCAACAATACGTCGAATTGCACTAAAGATATTATGCATCGGTTGACCGATATTTTCACGACGGTGCGCTGTAAGTAAAATCACTTTTCTGCCGTCAGCTTTCGCTAAAATTTCAGAAACATAATCATCTTTTACCGTCGTTTTTAATGCATCAATGGCTGTATTACCTGTGATAGCAATTTTATCTGCAGGTTTATTCTCATTTAATAAATTTTGTGCGGCTTCTTCAGTTGGAGCAAAGTGAATGTCAGCTAATACCCCTGTCATTTGACGGTTCATTTCTTCTGGGAACGGAGAGTATTTTTGGAAAGTACGTAATCCTGCTTCTACGTGCCCAATTGCTACTTCGTTATAAAATGCAGCTAAACTTCCTGCAAATGTTGTTGTTGTATCACCATGAATTAAAATCATATCAGGTTCAGCTTCTTTAATTACTTCCTCTAATCCCATTACAACACGGCTAGTCACTTCAGATAACGTTTGACCAGCTTTCATAATGTTTAAATCATAATCCGGTGTAATATCGAAAATTGTTAATACTTGATCTAACATTTCTCTGTGTTGTGCTGTAACGACTACAATCGGTTCTAATTCTGGATCTTCTTTCAAAGCAAGTACAAGAGGTGCCATCTTAATCGCTTCAGGTCTTGTACCAAAAATCGTCATAATTTTTTTCATGATAATCTCCTAAATTCTTATTTTGTACCAAACAATCTATCGCCAGCATCACCTAATCCAGGAACGATGTAGCCATGATCATTTAATTTTTCATCTAATGCAGCAATGTAGATATCAACATCTGGATGTGCATCTTGTAAGAGTTTAACACCTTCAGGGGCAGCAATTAAACACATAAATCGAATTTTTGTTGCGCCACGCTTTTTAAGTGAGTTTATCGCTTCAATTGCGCTACCACCCGTTGCAAGCATCGGATCTACAACGATGAAGTCACGTTCTTCAATATCTTGTGGTAATTTCGCAAAATATTCAACAGGTTGTAAAGTTTCTGGGTCACGGTATAAACCGATATGTCCCACACGTGCTGCTGGAATTAACTTTAATATACCATCTGTCATGCCTAAGCCCGCACGTAGAATAGGCACTACCGCCATCTTCTTACCAGATAAACGCTTTGCTGTCATTTCTGTAACAGGTGTCTTTACTGTCACATCATCTAATTCTAGATCACGTGTTACTTCGTATGCCATTAACATACCTACTTCGTCTACCAATTCACGAAATTCTTTTGTGCCTGTCTTCTCTTCACGAATGTAACTTAATTTGTGTTGAATTAATGGGTGATCAAAAACATGGACTTTCGCCATAATATACCTACTCCAAACTTTAATTTATTTATTTATACAAAGGAAACTTATCTGTGATAGATTTCACTTGTTCTCTCGCTTTATTTAATACCGTCTCGTCTTCAGGGCTCGCTAATACATCAGCGATGATATTACCGATTAATTTCATTTCATCTTCTTTTAAACCACGTGTTGTTACTGCTGGCGTCCCAATACGAATACCACTTGTTACAAACGGGCTTGTTGTATCAAACGGTATTGTATTTTTGTTTGTCGTAATTCCTACAGCATCTAATGCGTGTTCTGCAACTTTACCAGTCAAATTCATCGGCGTTACATCCACACTGAACACATGATTATCTGTACCTCCACTAACGATACGTAAGCCTCGTTCAGTTAAAGTATCTGCTAAGATTCGTGCATTATTAATGACTTGTTGCTGATACTCTTTAAATTCCGGTTGTAACGCTTCTCCAAATGCAACGGCTTTTGCTGCAATAACGTGCATTAAAGGCCCACCTTGAATACCGGGGAAGATAGCTTTATCAATTGCTTTAGCATATTCAGCTTTACATAAAATCATTCCGCCACGAGGGCCACGTAACGTTTTATGCGTTGTTGTAGTTACAAAATCAGCATAAGGTACTGGATTGTCGTGAAGTCCTGTTGCAACAAGACCAGCAATATGTGCCATATCGACCATAACTAATGCCCCAACTTCATCTGCAATTGCTCTAAATTGTTTAAAATCAATTGCACGTGAATATGCAGATGCACCTGCAATAATTAACTTTGGTTTGTGTTCAATCGCTAAAGCACGTACTTTATCGTAGTTGATTGTTTCATTTTCTTTATCAACTTCGTAAGCGACGAAATTATAATCCATACCACTGAAGTTAACGTGAGAACCATGCGTTAAATGTCCACCGTGACTTAAATCCATCCCTAATACTGTGTCTCCAGGTTGAATGGCTACGCGATATACAGCCATATTCGCCTGAGAACCCGAATGAGGTTGAACGTTTGCGTGTTCTGCTCCGAATAATTCTTTAGCACGGTCTCTTGCTAAATCTTCAACGATATCAACAAACTCACAACCACCATAATAACGTTTATGTGGATAACCTTCAGCATATTTATTCGTCAATACTGATCCTTGAGCTTCCATCACGGCCTTAGAAACAAAGTTTTCAGAGGCAATCAATTCAATATTATTATTTTGTCTATTTAACTCTTGCTCCATCGCTTCAAATAATACGCTATCTTGTACTTTAATTTCTTGCATATTCATATCCCCCTAAATATTCAATTAATAATGACTTCTAGCTCCACCAATCAACTTTGGACGATGAGTTGCCATTGTCACAACAGCATCGCCTACTTTTCTTGTTGCAACTCTTACTGGAATTTGTACATGTTTAATATGCATGCCAATTAATGTTTGACCAATATCAATACCACAATCACACCTCGCATGTTCAACAACAACTGCATCAGAAAAACTTCGATATGCCAAACTACTCATACTTCCGCCTGCCTCTTTTACAGGTACAACACTAACGATATCAAATCCATAACGTTCTTGTACTTCACGTTCCATTGTAATGGCACGATTGATATGTTCGCAACCCTGGAAGCAAAAATCAACACCCGTTTCTTTATGTATACGATTAAACGCTTCAAAAAAAACTTTCGCAACTTCATCAGAACTATGTGTCCCGATACGTTCGCCAATCACTTCTGATGTTGAACATCCGACTACACATAGCGTATTCGGTTTAAAGAAATCTATTGCAACAAGTTCATCTAGGAGTGTATTAATGTTATCCATTGCACGATTCCAACTGTGTAATTTTATCAACACGTGCTTGGTGGCGCCCACCTTCAAAATTTCCGTCTAACCAAGTCTTTACGATAAGTAACATCAATCCTTCACCAATCACACGCTGACCCATCGCTAAAATGTTCGAGTTATTGTGTTCACGTGTTACTTGAGCAGTAAATACATCATGCACAAGTGCACATCGGATACCTGGTATTTTATTTGCTGCAATACTCATTCCTATACCTGTACCACAAATTAAAATTCCGCGATCATATTCTCCAGCAGCTACTGCTTGTGCAACAGGTCCAGCATAATCTGGATAGTCAACCGATTCCGTTGAAACAGGTCCAAAATCTTTAAAGGCAATACCTTCTGCCGTCAAAAATTCTATAATTTTCGCTTTGTATTCAAATCCACCATGGTCACTTGCAATCGCAATTTTCACATTATCCCTCCTCTTTAACATACTCTTTTATTATAGCTTATTTAAAAAGTGAGATAAAACATTTCTAGAATTTCTGTTCAGAATTTTTGAATTGTCTAATTTTTATCAATTTTTGTTAATAATTTTGAGATATTTTTATGTAAAGTGATGTAAGTATCGTAATATATTTCATAATCTCCACCATATGGATCTTGTACATCTTGACTTACCCCACTAACGTATTCGATTAACGTGTGGACATTGCTATGTGGATACATTGTCCGAATTGTATCGCGATGATGCTTAGTCATCGTAAGGATTAAATCCTTTTCACTATCTTCTGCTTGAAATGTTGCACTCAACGTTGCAGCTGGCAAGTTCTTTTCTTCAATAATTTGTTTCGTATAACGAGATGCAGGAATACCATCTGTCGCATATATCCCTCGTGATGAAAATGTATGTTCACTAGATAATGATTTGGCAATACTTTCAGCTAATGGACTACGACAGGTATTACCTGTACAAACAAAAACAATCTCCATCTGTCTCCCTACTTTCCTAATGTAGCTTTATTGATGCGATTCATAAGGGCATCGCTCCCTGAAATTTGCGAATAATCAGCAATATATATCCTCGTGATTTCAAGACGTTGATCTATTTCACGTAATACACTATATAAATTATGCATTGCTCCGGTAATATCTTCAAATGTTTCACTTAATGCAAAGCTCATGTCTTCACTAAAACGAGATAATTCTGACTCTGGTGCTATAATCGCTTCATTAGGTGCCAGTGTTAATGATGATATGTCTGAAACAAGTGTCATCGGGCTTTGCGGTGCATAATGTCTATATTTCATACCTGGTGCAATCGGTTGTTCAGATTGATAGTCCGCCTCAGTAATACAACCTGATGCCACGCGTTCTAAATCTCCAGCTGTAATCGCACCTGGACGTGCAATTCGAAAAGGATATGTTGTACAATCCAAAACCGTACTTTCGATTCCGACATCAACTTGGAAGCCTTCAACGATACCATAAATTTTTCCGTCCAAATCAAACTTTACGTGATCAGCTGTAGTAGGAGAAGGCTTACCACTCGTATTAGCAGAAGGTGCTGCAAGCGGCATGTAAGTTAAACGTAATATTTGGCGCGCAATTGCTTCACTCGGCATACGTACAGCCACTGATTTAAGACCTGCAGTGACAGAGCTTGCAAGGACTTGATGCTTTAAAGGTAAAATGAACGAAATAGGTCCAGGCCAAAAAGCATCCATCAATTGATGCACTACATCATGTGGTATATGAGCAAAAGCATCAATTTGCTCTGTTTCATATATGTGAACAATCAAGGGATTATCTTGGGGACGGCCTTTCGCAATGAAGATTTTATCCACAGCTTCTTTACTTAAAGCATTGGCAGCTAGGCCATAGACCGTTTCGGTTGGAATAGCAATAATTTCGTCCTGCTTAAAAGCTGTAATAATTTCCTGTACTTGTGGATATGTAGATAAGTCATCCACAAAATTACGCACATCCCATACTTTTGTTTCCATCTCTGAATCTCCTCTCTTACTTAATATTTTAATACAAAATAAAAAGTTATGCACAAATTGTGGATAACTCCTGTAATTTGTGCATAACTTATTCACACCATTCAAACCATACAATGCGATCCAAACCGTTAATATCCTGAACGATTTTTGGCGTAATGTGTGGATAAAGTTGTGCAACATATTGTTTAATCGCTTCACCTTGTGCATGTCCAATTTCAAATACGACAAGCGCATTTGGATTTAATATGTGAACCAAATCATCTAGCATACGTTTATATAATGCTAATCCGTTATCTTCAGCGAATAATGCTATATGCGGGTCATGCAACGCACTTTCATTCATTAATTTGAGTTCACTTGCAGCAATATAAGGGGGATTACTCACCAAACAATCCACTTTAATCTTATTGTCAATTAATGGTTTCAGTAAATCACCTTCTAAAAACGTAACATTTGCATTTAGCGACACTGCATTTTTGCGTGCGACAAGCAGTGCTTTCTTTGAGATATCCACAGCATAAGCATCTACCTCAGAAAGTTCTATAGCAAGTGATACAGCGATTGCACCACTACCTGTACCGATATCAACAAAAGATGTTCGATGATGCCATTTTTCAATTACGAGTTGAACGAGCTCTTCAGTCTCATTTCTCGGTACCAGTACATCAGGCGTCACTATGAACTTACGGTCATAAAACATTTGAAAGCCTGTCAAATGTGCGAGCGGAATATGCTTTGATAACTGTGTAATACCTGACAAATAGAGAGAACGTTCATCTTCTGTCAATGTTTGTTCACCAATTAATATGTCCATGTGTGATAAATCAAATAAATCCATCATCAAATATTTCGCACCGATTACAGACTCATCATGTTGTGATAGTACCCATTCACCTTGTTTAATTAAATCTTGTATATTATAGTATGCCATCATTTAACGCTTCTAATTTAGAAGTTTGTTCCGCAATAGTTAATGCATCGATCACTTCCGCTAATTTACCTTCAACTATTTGATCTAACTTTTGAATCGTCAAACCAATGCGGTGGTCAGTTACACGGTTTTGTGGGTAATTGTATGTTCTAATACGTTCAGAACGGTCACCTGTACCTACCGCCGATTTACGTTGTTCAGAATATTTTGCTTGTTCTTCTTGTAGCTTTTGGTCAAAGACACGCGTTTTAAGTAATTTTAAAGCTTTTTCACGGTTTTTAATTTGAGATTTCTCAGAAGAAGTTGCCACAATTCCTGTTGGAATATGCGTAATACGTACAGCAGAGTCAGTCGTATTAACATGCTGTCCACCCGAACCAGATGAACGGTACGTTTCAATACGTAAGTCTTCTTGTCGAATATCAATCTCAACATCTTCAACTTCCGGTAACACGGCAACTGTTGCTGTAGATGTATGTATTCGCCCACCACTTTCTGTAGTCGGGATACGTTGTACACGATGTGCACCGTTTTCAAATTTCAACTTACTGTATGCGCCTTTACCGATGATTGTGAAACTAATTTCTTTAAATCCACCATGGTCCGCTTCATTTGTTTCCATGACTTCAATCTTCCAACCTTGTTCTTCAGAGAACCTAGAATACATACGGAATAAGTCTCCTGCGAAAATATTCGCTTCATCTCCACCTGCTGCTCCTCGAATCTCCATTACAACGTTTTTATCGTCCATTGGATCTTTTGGAATCAACAATAATTTCATTTTTTCTTCTAATACAGGAATTTGTGGTTTCAACTCATTGATTTCTTCTTTAATCATCTCTTGTTCGTCAGCATCACTTGCTTCACTCATCATCTCTAAGGCTTCTTCAAGTTGTTGTTTCACTTCTTTATATTCTCTAAAAACTTCAACTGTTTCTTGAAGGTCCGCTTGCTCTTTAGAGTACTCTCTTAATTTATCTGTATCACTGACGATATCTGGATCACTTAATAATTCATTTAATTGTTCATAACGTTGTTCTACGATTTCTAATTGATCAAACATATAATTACTCCTTTTATAATTGATTTTATGTAAATTGATGTTGATTTATTTTGGCACAATATGATGCTCGCGACATCTTGGCTCGTAACTTTCTTTCGCACCAACTAATATAATTGGATCGTCAAAGCGTGCTGGCTCACCGTTGATTAAACGCTGTGTTCTCGAACTTGGTGCACCACATTCACTACACACTGCTTGTAATTTTGTTACATGCTCTGCAACTGCCATAATTTCAGGAACAGGTTCAAAAGGTACACCTCTAAAGTCCATATCTAATCCTGCAGTAATGACGCGATAACCTTCTTCTGCAAGTTGCGTTGCAACCCCTACGATATCATTATCGAAAAATTGAATTTCATCAATTGCGATAATATCATGGTCACTTTTCACATGGTCCATAATTTCTGAAGAATGCGTCACATTCACCGCTTCTACTTTGTTGCCATTGTGAGAAACAACTTCTAAATTACTATAACGATCATCGATTGTGGGTTTAAATACTATGACCTTTTGTTTCGCAAAAAGGCCACGACGTACACGACGAATTAATTCTTCACTCTTTCCACTAAACATACTACCCGTAATACACTCTATCCAACCTGAATGATAATGCTCATACATGCTTTTACTGCCACCTTTTTAAGTCATAATCGCTTTATTATAGCATAATTCTCACCTAGATTACATTGCGATTTTCGTAATAGACATTCATAAAAAAACTCTTATACCAAAAGGTATAAGAGTTTAAAATGTCGATATTAGTTGTTTGCTGACTTAAGACCGAATTTTTTGTTGAAACGTTCAACACGTCCATCCGCAGATGCGAATTTTTGACGGCCTGTGTAGAATGGATGAGAATCAGATGAGATATCTAAACGGATAACTGGGTACTCATTTCCATCTTCCCAAGTCATTGTTTCATTTGATTTACGAGTAGATCCACTTAAGAATTTAAAGTCTGTAGTAGAATCTAAGAAGATTACTTTATGGTAATCTGGATGAATTCCTGGTTTCATAATTGTTTTCAGCTCCTTTGCCCTGAACCATCTGGAACAGAGTTTATTCGTGAAATATTTTCACGTCAATACTTACATATTATATACGTCTCTACTCAAAAAAGCAACCATAATTTTTTAAATGATTGGTCTTCCTGTTTTCGCACTTTCCACCATGCGTTCTCCAAGTTGTTTGAAGAAATCCGCGTTCGATTCACTTTGTTTTAACCGACGTAAGAAACGTTCCGTGAAATCATTACTATCCGTAAATAAACTACGGAGTTGCCAAACCATCTCTAATTCTTTCTTATCAAGTAATAATTCTTCTTTACGCGTGGAACTACGACGAATATCGATAGCAGGATACACACGTTTCTCAGCAAGCTTTCGATCTAGTGTAAGTTCCATATTTCCTGTTCCTTTAAACTCTTCATAGATCATATCATCCATGCGCGAACCTGTTTCAACTAAAGCCGTTGAAAGTATTGTTAAACTTCCCCCACCTTCAATGTTACGTGCTGCCCCGAAGAATGCTTTCGGACGATGTAAACTTGCTGGGTCTAAGCCACCTGATAATGTACGTCCACTTGGTGGTACAACTAAATTGTACGCTCTAGCTAGGCGTGTAATAGAATCCATTAAGATGATAACATCTTCACCAATTTCAACTAAACGTTTCGCACGCTCTAATAAAAGTTCTGCTACTTTTACGTGATGTTCTGGTGGCTCATCAAATGTTGAATGTACAACTTCAGCCGCTTCAACTGAACGCTCTAAATCTGTCACCTCTTCTGGACGTTCACCCACAAGTAGGATAAATAATTTCGCTTCAGGATGATTAATACAAATCGCATTAGCAATTTCTTTCAGTAAAGATGTTTTACCTGCTTTCGGAGGTGCCACAATCATGCCTCGTTGACCAAAGCCAATTGGTGTCACTAAATCCATAATGCGTGTTGAATATGCAGTTTTCGTCGTTTCTAATTTAATGCGATTTTCAGGATACAGTGGCGTTAACGCTTGGAAGTGAGGACGTTTCTTTACTTCTTCAGCATTTTGATCATTTACGAAGTCGACTTGCAATAACCCGTAATACTTTTCGTTTTCTTTAGGCTTACGCACTTTACCCGTAACTTTATCCCCTTTTTTAATTTCAAAACGACGAATTTGACTGGCTGAGATATAAATATCCTTTTCCCCTTTTGAATAGTTAACTGTTCTTAAGAAACCATAACCATCGGGTTGAATATCATCTAATATCCCTTCCATATAATAGTTGCCGTCTTTCTCCATTTGTTTTTCCATAATAGCAAGTACTAGTTCTTTTTTATTTAATTTACTATAGTTTACTAAACCTAATTCTTTAGCTTTCGTTGTTAATGCTTTCGTTGTGTGATTTTTATATAATTCGTGAAAAGACTCATATTGAGGACTTGTTCTCACTTTTTCGACCATTTAAACACCCATTCCTATTGATTTATATTTACAATTCATTGACTCGTCTTGGAAAATTCTAAAAAGAAAACTCAGAAGAAAAAGAAGAGGATTATCAATTGATAGTTTAGCATGTTTTTACCAAAAGAAAAAGCTTGAGTATCAACTCAAGCTCTATTCAGTATATTATATTTGATCTTCTTCGTTAATTATTAAACCTGGCTTTTTATCTAAGCTATGACGCCCTTGAATAAAACGAACAGTACCAGATTTCGCACGCATAACAAGTGAATAAGTTTCAGCAAATCCACCTTTAAACTGAACACCTTTCATTAACTCACCATCAGTAACAGCTGTTGCTGCAAATATCGCATCGTCACCTTTAACCATATCATCTAATTGTAATACAGTGTTAGGCTCGATACCCATCTTACGGCAACGCTCTTCTTGTTCTGCATCTTCTGGTAATAAAATACCTTGGAAATCTCCACCTAAAGCTTTAATACCAACAGCAGCGATTACACCCTCAGGTGCACCACCAGAACCGAATAAAATATCAACACCTGTGAAATCAAATGCTGTATTAATCGCACCTGCAACGTCACCGTGCTCGATTAATTTAATACGTGCACCTGCTTCACGGATTTCTTTAATAATACCTGCATGACGCTCACGATTTAATAAAGTTGCAGTCACATCAGAAATATCTTTTCCTTTTGCTTTCGCAACGGCTTGTAAGTTTTCAGTTACAGATTTAGAAATATCTACAACACCTACACAGTCAGGACCGACTGCAATCTTCTCCATATACATATCTGGTGCATGAAGTAATGTTCCTCTATCACCTACAGCTAATACTGTCATTGCATTCCATGAACCTTCTGCAACAAGTGTTGTACCTTCCAAAGGATCCACTGCGATATCAATTTGAGGCCCTTCTTTAGTCCCAAGTTCTTCGCCGATATATAACATTGGCGCTTCGTCCATTTCACCTTCACCAATTACGACAATACCGTCCATTGGAATTGTATCAAATACTTCACGCATTGCAGTTGTCGCTGCATCATCTGCTTCATTCTTCAAACCTTTACCTACCCAACGTGCACTTTTAAGGGCTGCTGCTTCAGTAACTCTGACTAACTCCATTGATAAACTACGTTCCATAAACATTCTCCTCTTTGCATTAGATATGTAACATCGTTAATAGTATAACACATTAAATCATTATGAGTACCTTTAGATGATATTAGAAATGGATTTTTTATTTAACAAAAATATAAAAAACTTACTTATTGCATTTATACAATAAGTAAGTTTAAGTCAACTATGCTTTCTTCTCTTTTAATTCCAGGTTTTCTTGGGCCCACGCTTCAATCGGATGCATCGCTTCTGATAATGCAAATCCTTTATCAGTTAAAACATATTTAATCGATAATGGTGTTGTAGAGACCACTTTCTTTTCAACGAGTCCCCATTCAGCTAATTCACTCAATTTTAAACTTAGCGCACGTGGCGTTATTGATTTTAAATCACGTTTCATATCCGAAAAATGTGCAGAGCGATCTTCTGAACGCGATAAATAGTTTATAAGTAGGCCATTCCAACTGCGACCAAGAATCTTAAAAGTTTCTTCTAAATATGGACAAATTTCCATATATATCACCTCTTTATATTACTAGTGTACAACGATATAAAAAATATATCAAATATATTTTTTATATATTATGAAAAAAAACGGCAAAATCGCCGTTTTTAAAGGAGAAATTTTATTCGATTGTCTCTCTCCAGATATCTGCACCTAATACATTTAACTTTTCTACAATACCGCTGTATCCACGATCAATATGACGAACGTTGTATACAGTAGTAATACCTTCAGCCGCTAGTCCTGCAATAACTAGACATGCACCTGCACGTAAATCACTTGCAGCAACTTCTGCACCTGATAATTTAGATGGTTTAATAACAGCCGTCCCACCAGATTCGGAAATATTTCCACTCATGCGAGATAACTCATCAACATGCTTGAAACGTGCCGGATAAATTGTATCCGTTATTGTACTTTGGTCATCTGCCATAAATAACAATGGCGTAAACGGTTGTTGTAAATCTGTTGCAAATCCAGGATACACGTTAGTCGTAATAGTTACTGGATGAAATTTCTCCGGTTTAGAAATTAACGCTTTGTCTTCACCGATTTGGACGTTAACACCCATTTCGATTAACTTCGCAGTTAATGGTTCCATATGTAAAGGGATAATATTCTCAATTAATACTTCTTCACCCATCATTGCAGCTGCACACATATATGTACCCGCTTCGATTCTATCAGGAATAATTGTATGTGTAGTGCCTTCCAGTGATGTTACACCTTCAATTTTTAGTGTGTCAGTACCCGCACCACGAATCTTAGCACCCATGTTATTTAAAAGTGTTGCAACATCAACGATTTCAGGTTCCTTCGCTGCATTCTCAATCACAGTCTTACCAGTCGCCATAGAAGCGGCTAACATAATATTAATCGTAGCACCAACCGACACGACATCTAAGAAAATCTTTGCGCCTTTCAGCTCTTTAGCTTCTAAGTACATCCCACCTGCTTCATTGGTAACCGTAGCACCTAAAGCTTCAAATCCTTTAATATGTTGGTCGATAGGTCGAGGTCCTAATGGACATCCACCTGGTAAACCGATGACAACTTTCTTGAACTTACCAAGCATTGCACCCATCATGTAGTATGACGCGCGTAATGATTGTACTTTATGATTTGGAAGCGGCATATTAACAGCGTTTGAAGGATCCACAGTTAAACGGTCACCCTCTAGAGTGGTAGTAATATTTAAATCCTCTAATAAACTCATTAGAGTCACAACATCCGAAATTTCTGGTAAACCTTCTAATGTAACTGGACTATTGGCCATTAAAGTTGCTGGGATTAAAGCAACCGCACTATTTTTAGCACCACTAATTTGAACCGAACCTTTAAGAGGATTTCCACCTCTTATTTTAATTACTTCTTCTGACATAGTTGTACTCCTTTAACTTTAATCACACACTTTTATCATATTAATGTCTATTATTTTCTATTATAAACTAATTCATTTTAGTATTGCAAAACAAAAAGCATGAAATTAAATATAATCTACAGGGTAAAATTCGTCAAGAAAAAAGACTGATGCGAAAGTCGCATCAGTCTTATAGCAAGATTCGGATTAAGCTTTGTTAGAAGTACCGAATTCTTTAATTTTTCCGATTACAGTTGCTTTAATCGCTTCACGTGCTGGTCCTAAATATTTACGTGGATCATATACTTCAGCGTCGTTGTTTAAAGTTTCACGCACTGCTTTAGCAGATACGATTTGGTTTTCAGTGTTAACGTTGATTTTAGCTGTTCCTAAAGAAATTGATTTTTGAATATCATTCGTTGGGATACCAGTACCACCGTGTAATACTAATGGTAAACCAGTAGCTTTACCGATTTCTTCCATTTCTTTGAATCCTAAGTTTGGCTCACCTTTGTATGGTCCGTGTACTGAACCTAATGCAGGTGCTAAACAATCGATTCCTGTTTTTTCAACTAATTCTTGACACTCTTTAGCATCAGCGTAAACTACACCGTCAGATACTACGTCGTCTTCTTGTCCACCAACACGTCCTAATTCAGCTTCAACAGAAACTCCTTTAGCATGTGCGTATTCAACAACTTGACTTGTAATTTCAACGTTCTCTTCGAATGAATGATGAGAAGCATCAATCATAACAGAAGTAAATCCAGCGTCAATCGCAGCTTTACAGTTTTCAAAACTTGAACCGTGGTCTAAGTGAATTGCAACAGGAACTGTGATGTTCATGTCTTTCATTAAACCTTCAACCATTTTCACTACTGTGTAAAAACCACCCATATATTTAGCAGCACCTTCAGAAACACCTAAAATAACTGGAGCGTTTTCTTCTTGTGATGCACCTAAGATTGCTTGAGTGTATTCAAGGTTGTTAAGGTTGTATTGACCAACAGCATAACCACCTTCTTTAGCTTTGATTAACATTTCTTTCATAGAAACTAATGGCATGGATAATATCCTCCTTGTTTGTGCTTTAAGCACTATTTTTATAACGTTAGTATAGCACTTCAGACATGACTTTGCATGTTTGAACACTCAATTTATGAAAACTTTTCAGCGATTTTCACAACTTCGTCAATTGTAAACGGCTTCATTAGAACACCCGTCGCACCTTTATACTTAATTGATTGGATTTGCTCATCAGTTTGGAAAGCAGAGACTAAATAAACCGGTACCTCCGAAAACATTCTAATTTCATTTAATGTTTCATCACCCGACATAATTGGCATTTTCCGATCCAAAAAAATTAAATCATAATTATTACTTTTAATCAGTTCTAAACCTTTCTTTCCATGTTCAGCGAGTTCAGTTTCCCAACCTTTTAGTTTAAATATTTCTTGAAACAGTAGTCGAATGTTAGGTTCATCATCAATAACTAAGATTTTCATATGTTACTTTCTCCTCTTCATATATGATATGATATGATGTAAGAATTTTAGAAAGAAGGTTCACCATGCTTAAAATATTCAATACACAACTTAATGGTATCTTTAAAAAAATAGATATGCAAGAAACAGAACTAGATATAGCAGGTCGATTATTAGCCCAAGCAGTCGTTGGCGAAGGTAGAATTTATGTTAAAGGATTCGGTGATTTAAAGTACTTCGAAGATTTTGTTGTTAATGGCAAAGAAAGTCTTTTCGATGCAACAGTTTATATCTCTGATGCTTTAGTAGATAGAACTGATCGCATATTAGTTATGAGCGATGAATACGATGATAGTACAGCAGAATTCGTTGATAGTTTAGAAGCGCGTGACATTGATTATGTACTTGTATGTAACAAAAGTGATGCGATTACATCGATGAATTTTATCGATTTATGCACACCACGTGCACTCGTACCAACAGAAGACTACAGCCGAATTATTACACCACATATGATGGTAATGAACTATATCTATTACGCAATCTACAGTGTGATGCACGAAATATTAGTTGAGGAGTAAGTGAGAAAGTTAAGCCAGCGTTGATACCATATTTCTTGGATATCAATGCTGGCTTTTTTGGTGATTCAATATATAAAAGACTTGTTGACTCGTTATTCGCTGTATGGATTGTCATCTTGTCCGATATTTTGCATATATCAGACTTGTTTCTCCGTTATTCGCAAGATGGATTGTCATCTTGTCCGATATTTTGCATATATCAGACTTGTTGCTCCGTTATTCGCAAGATAAATTGTAGTCTTGTCCGATATTTTACATATATCAGACTTGTTGCTCCGTTATTCGCAATATGGATTGTCATCTTGTCCGATATTTTACATATATCAGACTTGTTTCTCCGTTATTCGCAATATAAATTGTCATCTTGTCCGATATTTTGCATATATCAGACTTGTTTCTCCGTTATTCGCAATATAAATTGTAGTCTTGTCCGATATTTTGCATATATCAGACTTGTTGCTCCGTTATTCGCAAGATAAATTGTAGTCTTGTCCGATATTCTACATATATCAGACTTGTTTCTCTGGTATCACTTTATCAAACCAGTATTTTCTTCCTTTATTCTTGCCACTGTATTTACAACTGCCCATTAAAGCTCTTTGGACTGTCTTTATTTCACACTTACTCCATTCTGATATTTCTTTTACTTGAAATGAGGTATTTTTTAACGTCCAAACCTGACGTGCACATTCAACGATATAATCTAGTTTGCTCAACTTTCTTCCGCATTTACATGATACATATTTCATTCTTCCAACAATCTCCACCATCTCATATCGCTTGCAGTTCGGACATCTATAACCCTTCCTCATTCTTTTATAATCGTAATAGACGAAACGTCGATCGTCTAAGACATTCGCCTCTATTAAAGCTCGAGCTAATTGGTAATCTTCGTCAGTAGGTGGCCCAAGTTGTTTCAAATAATTGATAATGCTTGGAATCTGGCTAGCAAACTTAATACAATTGTCACCGTTGAAATTTTTCAGGTTGAACTTATCATTGACAAAGACAATACGACTCACATGTTGATACCCAAATCCTTTACGTATCAATAATTGCGACAATATCAAATCCGCACGTTTTAACTGCGTCATTATAGTCTGATCCACACTGCCGTTATCTTTTTTAAACAAGCCATCTATATAAGTATAGTTGCCAGAATAGTTCTTCACATCAAAGTGATAAACGGTGCCATCACCAATCACCAGAAAGTCAAATTGTGCCTTACTTGATTCTTTCAATGTAATATCCCATAACTTCAGTCCCCCTTCAACCTCATTTAACAATCTGTAAAAATAATCTTCACCTTCATAGCCGAGTTGATAGGCAAATAATCTTGTCCGATCATCTTTCGTAAGTTCACATCTACCGTCAACGTTCAACAAGTAGCTTATTTCATTATCTGGTTCGTGAAGTTTAAGAAACATATTACACCTCCTAATAATAAATTTACAACGATTATCATAATAATTCAATAGTTAACTTTTGTTAACTCATTCAACAAAAAAAGCCACCCCATAAGGGCGGCTATAATACTATATTACTTATTAATTGCTGCTTCCACGAATCCACGGAATAAACTTTGTGGTTTCATTGGACGAGATAAGAACTCTGGGTGGAATTGACATGCCACAAACCATTTATGTTCTGGAATTTCTACGATTTCTACTAATCGTCCATCAGGAGAAAGTCCCGAGAATACTAATCCTTTTTCTTCTAAGCGTGCACGGTATTCATTATTAAACTCATAACGGTGACGGTGACGCTCATCAACATGGTTCATACCATAAGCTTCAAATGCTTTCGTTCCCTCTTGAACTTCACAAGGATATAAACCTAAACGTAAAGTTCCGCCTAAATTTACAACATCTTTTTGGTCTGGTAACAAAGCAATAACTGGGTATGGCGTGTTTGGATCTAATTCTGCAGAATGTGCACCTTTTAATCCTACAACATTGCGTGCGAATTCAACGGTTGCAAGTTGCATACCTAAACAAATACCGAAGAATGGAATGTTATTTTCACGCGCAAATTGCGTAGCTAAAATTTTACCTTCGATACCACGCTCACCGAAACCACCTGGCACTAGAATACCATCGGCATCCTTTAAACGTTCCTTATAATTCGATACGTCTAATTGTTCTGAATTAATCCAGTCAATTTCAATATCTTTACCAAATGCATAACCAGCATGTTTTAATGCTTCAGCTACAGATAGATACGCATCTTGAAGTGCAACATACTTACCTACTAAAGCAATACGTACTGAACCATCTAAGTTACGTACAGTATCTAATAACTGATTCCACTCTTCTAAATCCGCTTCACCACTTGCTTCTAATCCTAAGCGTTCAACCACTAAATCATCCATATGTTGTGCTTGTAGTGCTACTGGAATTTGATAAAGTGTATCTGCATCACGACATTCAATTACAGATTTTTTATCGATATCACAGAATAACGCAATTTTATCACGTAAATCTTCTGTCATTTCATATTCAGTACGTACTACAATCATATCAGGTTGAATACCTAAGCCACGTAATTCTTTTACTGAATGTTGTGTTGGTTTTGTCTTCATTTCACCTGCTGCTTTGATATAAGGTAATAACGTACAGTGAATGTACATTACGTTCTCACGACCTAAATCACTTTTAATTTGACGAATAGATTCGATAAACGGTAAAGATTCAATATCCCCTGTTGTCCCACCAATTTCAGTAATAACTACGTCCGCTTTCGTTGATTCCCCCGCTAATAATAAGCGTGATTTGATTTCATTTGTAATATGCGGAATAACTTGCACTGTCCCACCTAAATAATCACCACGGCGCTCTTTCTTTAATACGTGAGAATAAACACGACCTGCTGTAACATTTGAATATTGATTTAAATTAATATCGATGAAACGCTCATAGTGACCTAAATCTAAGTCAGTTTCTGCGCCATCATCTGTTACGAATACTTCACCATGCTGATATGGACTCATTGTACCTGGATCCACGTTTAAATATGGATCAAACTTTTGGATGGTTACGTTTAAGCCACGGTTCTTTAATAATCTTCCTAAACTCGCTGCAGTAATCCCTTTACCTAAAGATGAAACTACGCCACCTGTTACAAATATAAATTTTGTCATGATTTACCTCCTAGAAAAATAAAAAAGCACTCCGTTTGCAATTGCAAAGGGAGCGCATAAGTTTATACGTTCGTCCTAATTAAAGGAGCCCAAGTAAAATAATAATCATTTTTTGAACGAATGTCAATAAAGATTATTATACTTCCTCTTCTTCCTCGTCTTCAAATTCATCATCTTCGTCTTCGTCTTCAAATTCATCTGCTTCAACAACTAATCCAGCTTCTTCTAATTCATCTTCCACTTCTTCATCTTCAGCGTCAACATTTTCTTCATCTTCACCGGCAACTACTAAGTCTAATTCATCTTCTACTTCATCTTCACCAAGTAAAGCGATTTTCGGTGCATCTTCATCTTCTTCATCAAGCACTTCGAATTTTTGTACAGTTGGTGCGATTTTTTCTTCGATATCGTCAACTGAATACCAGTCACGAAGACCCCACATATATTCTCCTGTTGATAAGAAGCGTCCATCTGTGTTTAAATCTGTGTAAAATTGAACAACGCGCGTTTCAATTTCTTCATTCGTGTATCCACCAATAGCTTGGAATTCATCAATTAAATCATAAAGATTTACTTCTTTACCTTTTTCAGTTAAGTAGATATAAGCTAAATCGATAAATGAGCTTTCATCTATCATTTGTTTTGTATATTCAGAGATTTTCATTTTCTTCGTCCTTTCAAACTACGCTAGTTTAAGTTCACACTACATCATATCAAGAAAACATCTCTTAAAGCAAGATTAATAACGAATTAATTTCGTCAAATAATTCGGATGGTCCGCATCCATTGGTACAAAATTATTGTTTAAATAGATATCCGTTAAATCTTTCGGCACATCCACTTCAATTTGAATCACTTCTTTATAATGTTTACGAATAAATGTTGCTATTTGACGTAATACATTTTCGCGTATAGTATCTACATCTTCTTTAATATCCATTTCTTTTAACATTGCAATCTCGCCATTTACCTCTAGCACTATTGTTCCTACTTCTTGATCATCTTTTAATAGTCGCACATTGTCCCCATCTAACTCTAATTTTAGTTGCGATACATACTTCGCATCTAAATCTAAATAATACAAACGTTCTTTCCCGATTGGTCCATTAGGATTTGTTGCCAAATGCATAAATCCAGCACGCTCATACAAATTCCATGCACCTTGATTTTCTGCATCTACCACTAAGAATAAGTGATCGAAGTTGGGGAATACACTTTGGGCGAACTCGGGGATATTCATCATGATTTCTGTACCATATCCCATACCTTGTAGCTTATTATTGACTGACAAACTCCTTACATATACAGCATTGACAGGTGTGTCATATCCCTCATGTTGATAATGTTGATGTAACACGAAAAATCCTACGACTTGATCATCATAATTTAACACGATACATGGTCTACGATTCGGGTCGAATAAACCTTCATCTAATACTTCTACCGGTAGTGAAGAGTAAATCATTTGTCTTTCTGTTAGTTCAAACGCTTCTAATTGAGGCCTATAATCCTCTTTATATTGTACAATTTTAATTTGTGGTCCAATAAATTCCATAATGTTGCCTCCGTCTAGGTTGAATTTAATTATTTACTTGGTTTATACCCTTTTTTCCACAAAAGTTATCACAAAATTTAAACAAAGCTAGCAAACAGCCCATTCTAAACGTCAATATAGTATAATAACTTAAAATAAAAAAAATGAGGTATTTATATGAAAATAGGAATTGATGCGGGTGGAACATTAATTAAAATTGCCATCTTGGAAAACGATACATTTACATTTAAAAAACAGCCGAGCGTAGAGATTGATGCTGTTGCCGAATGGTTAAAAACATTGCCTGAAGCTCAGGTTGCACTAACAGGTGGGAAAGCAACTTACTTACAAAGCTTAATTCCACAAGATGCATTCCAGGCGATAGAGTTTGATGCCACTTTCCGCGGTATTCAATCTTTCTTAACTGAAATGCAATTAGATATCTCTAAATTTGTCTTCAGTAATGTTGGAACTGGTACTTCTATTCACTTCGTTAATGACAGGAAACAAATTCGTGCCGGTGGTACAGGCGCCGGTGGTGGTATGATGATGGGTTTATCATATTTACTGACAGGTTTAGACCAGTACGAAGATATTGTCAGCTTAGCTAAAGAAGGTGACCGTGATATCATTGATCTTAAAGTAAAGCACATCTACAAAGGTGACAAAACACCAATTCCTGGTGAATTGACTGCTGCAAATTTCGGCAATGTATTACACAATAAAGATACAGAAACTTTCACAGATGCAGATAAAATTGCTTCAGTATTAGGTGTAGTCGGCGAAACTGTAACAACCGTTTCAATTCATGCGGCTCGTGAATTTGGTGCCGAGTATGTTGTCTATATCGGATCTAGCTTCTTAAACAACACGTTATTGCGCGACATTGTCATGAACTATACTGTGTTGCGTAACTTCAAACCGTACTTCATCGAAAATGGTGAATATTCAGGTGCGGTGGGAACACTACGATTGATGGATGAAACTTAAATCACCGATTCACAAAACAATCAACACTATTGACGACAAAACCGTAACAATTACACGAGATGATTATGGCACGCATTACACAAACTGTATCCTCTATTTCGATGAGGACGTAAAAGAATTGGACGATATGATTTTTACAAAATGTACGTTCGAAAGTGATATGTATCCAATACATCTCACTGACGTCACATTTACAAATTGCAATATACAAAATGTATCATTTGAAGATATTAGTTTTCGACGTGCACATTTTAAAGATTCACTTATGACAGGATTCACTTTAAATAACGTCCATTTGAAAGACGTTCATTTTGAACAATGTAAAATGAATTTATTTAATATTGCAGAGAGTAAATTCGATGCTGTAAGTTTCAATCATGTTGATGGACACGATGGCTATCTTTATCACATTGAAACGAAAGAATGGGCTATCTCCGCTTCACAACTTAACAATATAAGTATTGTTGAAACCAAACTTAAAAGTATCGATTTATCAGACAGTAATATTGATGGTATTACTGTGAACCCTAATGATCTAGCTGGTTGTATGGTTAATCCATTTCAAAGTACAGCGCTCATTCAACTTTTTGGTATCCATGTAAAATAAATAATGCATCGTTACTCAAGCTTTGAGTTACGATGCATCGTTTTATTTCTTACCCATAACCTTTACCAAACTAAATAAAAATGGAATCAGTGTGGCACTAATAATTGTGGCTGCTACAGCTATGCCAGTCCCATTATTCTTCTTTGTCATGTATACTCACCCCTTAAGAATTGCTTCAAATGCTTTCACACGTGCTTCGACTTCAGCTTCATCACCATGCCAAATACAAATAAATCGAGACGGGAATCCATTATCTTCTTTATAATCTCCATTATAATATGCAAGTGGGAATAAGTATCCTAATTTCACTTCTTCTAATATTGTGTTATAAAACTTCTCGTTATCACCGTTACTATAATACGCTAAAAACTTCTTATACTCACCATTTAACACACTATCAAGCAGCAATAACGAACTTGAACCATTTTGTCTGAAGTTTAAATCAATCGCATATATATCACCCGCTGCATCAACAAGTAAATCAAAGCCAGCAATACCGATATACCCAGCTGCTATACCGTTTTTCATGATATCTAATCCAACCTCGATCACTTCTTGCGGAATATCGTGGTCAATTATATTACCACGATATTTACCATATTTTTCAGTAATTTGATGACTACTGCCGATAAATTCAGGATCGCCACCTTCGCGATATGCATATTGCACACAATAGTTTTTAACAGGCGTAATAAACTGTTCGATAATCATTTGACTTGTACCTTCTGCTTGCTGTACACGTTCAATTGCTTTCGTAACATCTTCTTTTGTATAACATATCATTACCCCATAACCACCTGCTGTAGGGTGTTCATCTCCTGGTTTAATAACAAACGGTAATGTCCACTCGAAAACGGCTGTTTCGAACGTTTCGACTGCAACTACTTCGCGCTTTGGCAAGTATTTGCCTTTCGTCCACTGATCGAGTATTGATTTATTATTTAACGCTAAAAATTTCTCGCGAGGTACAACATATTTATCTCCTGGCACAAGCGATTCTTCGTGGGCATATTGAAAGAAAACTTTCTCACCCTTACTAACCGCTTCACGTAATACTTGTTCATATTCCTCTCGCGTTTCATAGGTTCTGAATCCACGTGGCATTTCAAAACCCACTTCATTAAATAGCGCTTCAGTCTTATCAGTTACCGTTGCTTTATGCACAACAACCGGCATTTGTGCTATTAGTAATTCACGTGCACTCAGTAAGTTGGATTGATGCTCTTCAGGTTGTAACCAAGGATTAAATGTATATGATGGTCTTGATGAGTACAGCACTTTATCCCCATATAAATCCTTCATCACCATTGGTAAATCTATTTGTTTAATCACCATAAATCGTCTCCCTTAACGTTTCATGTAAGTTTTGAATACGCGCAAGCTCTTCTGGACGTTCAATTAACTCAACTGCCATGGTTGCCATAATCTTTGCACCTTGCAATAACGCGTAATCACCATGTGCACTTTTCGCTGCTTCACGAAACTCTACAGTATGACCTACAAGCGTTGATGGACCCATTTTAATATGCGGGTGAATTGTAGGTATGATGTGACTTACATTCCCCGTATCTGTCGATCCGAAACCAAAATCATCATGTAATATGGGTTCTTCATGCAATTTTGCATGTTTTTCGAATAAGTCATCTAAAAATGTATTTCTAACAAATTCATTTACCCCATTTTGAATTGGTTCAAGTTTATATTTTGCGCCTGCAGTCAAAGCTGCACCTTGGGCAACGCGATCAACTTTCGCAGTTAATACATCCAATTCTTTTCGACTCATTGCACGTGTATAGAATCTTGCTTTCGTATAATCAGGTATTATGTTCGCCGATTTACCGCCATCTAAAATAACACCATGCACTTTATCAGTCTTCTTAATATGTTGACGGAGTTGTCCGATCCCATTAAAGAAAGTAATCATAGCATCCAGTGCATTGATTCCGTTATGTGCATTTTCAGATGCATGCGCAGGTTTACCGAAAAACTCAACTTCAAACACATCTACTGCAAGCGTTGGGACTGTTCGGTAAGATTCATGTCCTGGATGAATCATAAGCGCAACATCACTATCATTAAACAATCCTGCTTTAACATACGACGCCTTCGCACTTCCATTTACGCCCCCTTCTTCAGCAGGAGTCCCAAACACTTGTATCGTACCACCTATTTCTTCGATTATTTCTTTTAATGCAATCGCTGACAATACACTACACGTTCCTATAATATTGTGACCACAGGCATGCCCTAGACCTGGTAAGGCATCATACTCTGCTAAATATGCTATTGTTGGCCCTTGCTTTTCACTGTCATACGTTGCAATAAAGCCTGTCTCATGTCCCGCGATATCATGTTCTAGATTAAATCCAGCTTCTTTTAATGTATTGCTTAATAATTTTGATGCAAAATATTCTTCATTTCCTAGCTCAGGTCGCGCATGAATGTCATGGCTCATTTTAATAAACTTTGCGCTATTATTATCAATATATTGGATTACTTTCTCAATCATCATATTCGCCCCTTAATTTCATTCATAAAAAAGACATTCCCAGATAGGAATGTCTACACGTTCTTATCTGCCAGCTTGTGCTGTAGGAATTAGCACCTTACGTCTAACGCAGGTTGCTGGATGTCATCAGGCCCTTCCCTCGATCCGTCTTGATAAGTTATTTAATTATTACTTACTGTATCGCTTTCTGTATATTCTGTCAATTGTTTTTTTATTGTGCTGGTAATGTAATTAAAAACTTAGTTCCTGCAACAGAACTAATTACATCAATCGTTCCATCATGTAACTCTATGATTTCTTTTGCAACGGATAACCCTAGACCACTACCATTATGATGTTCATTAGTACCCTTTCCTCGATAAAATTGATTAAAAATATGCGCCAATTCTTCTTGTGGAATACCTTGTCCATTATCTGCAATTTCAATCACAGCAGTGTCACCATTTCCATAAGTACTAATCCATACCTCTACATTGACATTATGCGTAAAACTATTTGAAACGATATTGGTCAGCACTCTATCGATACGTGAAGTATCAACATTAATGGTTGCATCTTCTTGATGCACGTAACTTAAACCATTATTACCATATTGCGAGACGAAGTTCTCAATGTACGATCTTAAACATGTTTCTTCAGTGTGAAACTGTATGCCGTCACTTTTTAATTGGTATACCAAGTTTAAATCTATTAATAGTTGATCAATGTACAATGCTTTATCTTCAATAATACTGATAAATTTCTTTTGTTGATCAATGTCTAGTGATAAATCACTGTTTAATATTTTGGCATAACCATATATAGAACTAAGTGGTGTTTTTAAATCATGTGTAATCCCACGCACCCAATTTTCTCGTTGAATGTTCATCTTGCTTTGATAGTTTTTATCGTCGGCAAGTTTACCTGTCAGTTTTGCAATAGAAGCATCGATTGGACTGTACATACGATATTTTCTACGCAGACGACCATTTCTATAAATTTTAGCATTATTTAATACTGAATAATCCCCTTTAGCAAGTTGTTCAACCCACTTCGAAAAATGTCTTAAAGGTTGTGCTAAGCGATTACCAATAGTATAGGATAATATAAGAATGGCAATCAAAACAAAGAAATTCAACCACGCATACCAAACTAAGAAGCGCTTAATGACATCCATAAATTCTTTATCATATAAATAACTATTCTCTGCAAATATTGCTTTCGTATCTGCTGGATGAGGATTCTTTTCAATCACATAGTAATTTTTATTACCTTTATAATATGAAACAAAGAAATAATTCTGATAGTTATCATTATTTTTATGTTCAAAAATTGTACTATTTACGATATCTGTGTCAAATGTACCGTGCACTTTCTTTAATTTGTCACCGTCTGCAACAAATAGTCCGAGCTTATGCTTATGTATATATTCTATGGCATCACTTGAATCATGTTCCAGTTTACGTCTCGCTTCATTCAATATTTTATTTTGTAAATAAATGACTTGGTGGCCGTCTGGCATTTCCCAAGTTGTAAACTCTTCAGAACGATACTCATTTAATGGACGTAGTTTAAAATCTTTATCAGAGGTATAAATCACCTCATGACTTTTATTTTTTACAACCATAATCCCGTTATTCTTCTTGATATAGTGCACCATTTTCTTATCAGGTATGACTTTATCACCTTTGAATTTAAAGTATTCACTCATCGTAAATGATGCCTTATCTTGCATATCTTCCTCTAAAAAATCATGTTCACTTGAAAATAAGAAGTACAAAAAGAATGCACATATAATAAATGTCACTGAAAAGTAAAAAACTAGAAAGTAGCGGATAAAACGAATGATAAATTTTTTGCTGATGTTCATTTAGCGACACCTGATTTTAATATATATCCCACTCCTCGAGACGTTAATAAAATCTTCGGATGACTTGGCTGCTCTTCAATTTTTTCTCTTAACTTTCTAATATGTACCATGACGGTATTGTCATCGACGAATTGGTTCTCCCAAACCGCTTCATAAATCTGTTCTTTTGTACAAATTTCGTCTTTATGTTCATATAAATATTGCATAAGTAAATATTGTTTCCCAGATAATAAATATTTCTCTTTACCAACAGTCAATTCCGCATTACGTTCATCAAATGTATATAGCACATTATTATTACTATTGGATTTTAAATATCGGTCAACGTTAACTTTAACACGTACAGCGAGTTCCATTGGATTAAATGGTTTCGTAATGTAGTCATCAGCACCATTTTGAAAGCCTTTAATTTTATCTTTATCCTGTGTGTTGGCAGAAACGTAGATAATAGGTGCATCTGTCATTACTCGAATCTCAGCCCCTAAATCATAACCAGATCCATCACCCAAATTAATATCTAATAAAAATGCATCATAAGTCGTTTCAAGCATTGACTTCGCTTCTCTAAACGTTGAAGCAATATCTACTCTATCAAATCCTTCACGCATGAGGATAAATTTAATCAACTCTGCAATTTCAAGTTCATCTTCTACTATTAATATTGATGGCATATGTACCTCCTTTTAACATTGGTTCTCTATTTAGTAATAATAACAAAATTTTCACTATTTATGTTATTATTCTTTTTCTATAAAAAAAAGATTGAAACAAATAAATGTTTCAATCTTATGCTTTAACAATTGATACGTCTTCATCCATACTACGTCTAATAAACCAATCGACAGCCTTTACAGTCATCACTGTAACAAAAATTAATTTCGATTGTTCATAGGCTTGTACCTCAAATGGATACATTTTAGCTAATTCCATCTTCACACTATTATAACGTTCTTTCTCGCTCGGATAGTACTTTAAATAAGCAGTCATTGCCTGCAATTCAAGTATTTTTTCATGACCAACTGGAAATACAAAAAGTTGATGTGTTCTGTCTCCTGCCACCCTTTTAACGTACTGTAAACTATCTTTAAATTCTGGTTCAATACGCTCATATCCTAAACTTAATAGTGCAGAATGCTGTGTTTCAAATAATTGAATACTTTTCGTGACAATCATCATATCAATAATTGGTTTCGCATGCATACCAGGTACTGCTGTTGAACCAATGTGTTGAATATTATCTGCATGTTCTTTTATACATATCTTTAAATTTCTACTTTCTTCTAAATATAAATGCTGCCAAATACTATCATATGGTAATACAACAATCCTTTTCATACGTCACCCACTCTCAAAATTTATAATAGTAATATTATACCATATTGTGATAGGATTCACAAACTATTTGATTGTCATGTGTCAAATCCCGTGTTATTATTAATTCCGAGTTAACAGATAAGATTAGTTATAAAGAAGGAGCGAGAAATATAATGACTTTACCCTTTATGGATATATTTAAAGATTGGGCGTCTGATTATGATAACTTTGTCACTGGCCAAGACCCTGAATATAAAGACGTCTTTGTCAATTATGATTTTATGATTGCAGAAGCGGTTAAGCATGCACAAGGTGATGTGGTAGAGTTTGGACCCGGTACGGGAAATTTAACTCGTTATTTATTAAATCAAGGATTAAATGTTCGTGCTATTGAGCCAAGTGAAGAAATGGCTGTTATCGGTGAAGAGAAGACGGGTATCAAATTCGAACGTGGTGATTTTTTAAACTTTGATGCACGCAAAGCAGATACATTTATATCTTCATTCGCATTCCATCACCTAACGGATATTGAGAAAGATGTCGCAATGCGAAAATATGCTGACTTACTAAATGAAGAGGGGCAAGTCATTATTCTAGATACCCTATTCAATACATCAGAAGAAAAGAAAAAGATGATAGAATATTATTCAGCTTTAGGCTACAACAACTTAGTAGCAGACTTAAACCGTGAATTCTATCCATTAAAAGAAACCATGGAAGCTATCGCTAGCCGTAACGGATTTAATTATGAGGCGACGCAACTGAATCGATTTGCACATCTTCAAATATTTAAAAAGAAAAATATTAAGAAACCATTCGATTTAATTGGCAATACGCCCATGGTCGAAATAACTACTTTTCCTTTAAATGAAGGGAATCGCATTTTTGCAAAACTAGAAAATCATAACTTAGGGGGTTCAATAAAGGATCGCTTAGGCTTTAATATTATCACGAAAGCTGTACAACGTGGTGACATTGCAAACGGATTAGTCGTTGAAGCCACTGCAGGTAATACAGGTATTGGTCTAGCACTCGTATGCCAAAAGTTCGATTTAAAATTACGTGTCTATGTCCCAGAAAAATTTAGTGAAGAAAAGCAAAGTATTATGCGTGCATTAGGTGCAGAAATTGTGAACACACCGACTGAAAAAGGCATGCTATATGCGCGTGAACAAGCAGTGAAATATGCACAAGAAACAGGTGCATTTTTCACAAACCAATTCGAATCAATGGATAATCCAGGCAGTTATGAAGGACTCGCAAATGAAATCATTGCAGATGTTGGTCGTGTAGACATGATTGTTGCTGGAGCTGGTTCAGGTGGAACATTTACAGGACTCGCTCATTACTTCATGGATGCACATAAAGTAATTGTTGAGCCAGAGGGTTCAATTCTATCAGGTGGCGTTTCAGATAATCACAGAACTGAAGGTATCGGAGTTGAAGCATGGCCAGCTTTCTTACCGAAAGACCTTATTGATGCTGTTGAAACTATCTCTGATGTAGACGCATTTACTAAAGTATCCGAACTCGCTCAACTAGAAGGATTAATGCAAGGGAGTTCATCCGGTGCTGCACTTCAAGCAGCACTAAACCAACAATGTCAGTTTACGAATCAAAATATCGTCGTTATCTTTCCAGATGCGAGCGATCGTTACTTATCAAAAAATATATTTAATATCAAAGGAGAATGAAAATGAAGAAAAAAACGATGATGATTCATGGCGGGAAAACAACTGATGCATTTACCGGATCAGTAAACACACCCATTTATCAAACAAGTACCTATAAACAAGATGGTATCGGTAGTTTACGACAAGGTTATGAGTATTCTCGTACAAAAAACCCTACACGTACTGCGTTAGAAACATTAATTGCTGATCTTGAACATGGCCATGAAGGATTCGCCTTCGGTTCAGGAATGGCTGCAGTATCAACTGCCATTATGCTATTAAATGCAGGTGACCATATTGTTGTAGGTAGCGATGTTTATGGTGGTACATATCGTGTATTCACAAAGGTATTTGACCGTATCGGCATTAAATCTACTTTCGTAGATACAACAGACATAGAAGCTGTAAAAGCCGCGTTAACGCGAGAAACAAAAATGTTATACATTGAAACACCTACAAACCCATTACTGAATGTTACTGATATTCGTGCAATGGTTGAAATCGCACAATCAAATGATTTAATCTCAGTAGTAGATAATACATTTATGACACCATACTTCCAAAATCCAATTGATTTAGGCATTGATATTGTATTACACTCAGCTACGAAATACATCGGTGGCCATAGTGACGTTGTTGCAGGATTACTAGTATCTCGTACACCAGAATTATCAGAACAAATTCACTTTATTCAAAACTCAGTGGGTGGTATATTAGGACCACAAGACAGTTTCTTACTTGTGCGTGGTATTAAAACATTAGCCTTACGTATGGAACAAACTGAAAAAACAACAATGAAAATCATTGAATTATTACAATCAGAAGATGCTGTTACAAACATCTTCCACCCATCTTTACTTGATGCACATCGTAAAGCGATTCACGAGTCTCAAAGCACAGGCTTCGGTGGTATGATTTCATTTGATGTCGGCTCAAAAGAAAATGCTGAATTACTCGTGAAATCTTTAAAATACTTTACTTTAGCTGAATCATTAGGTGCAGTGGAAAGCTTAATTTCTGTGCCAAGCCAAATGACACACGCATCTATTCCTCGTGAACGCCGTTTAGCATTAGGCATTACTGATGGATTAGTACGTATCTCAGTGGGTATTGAAGATAGTGAAGACTTATTAGAAGATTTAAAAGCTGGATTTGCATTACTTAAATAATGAGGAGGACAAATCATGACACAGAAAATGAACGTAGAAAGTTTTAACTTAGATCATACAATCGTAGATGCACCATTTGTACGCTTGGCAGGGATCAAAGAAGGTATTAATGGCGATGTCATTAACAAATACGACATCCGCTTCAAACAACCTAATAAAGAGCATATGGAAATGCCAGGATTACATTCGCTAGAACATTTAATGGCCGAAAACATTCGAAATCACACTGATAAAGTCGTTGACTTATCACCTATGGGCTGCCAAACTGGCTTCTATTTATCACTCATTAATCATGACGATTATGAAGATGTACTTGTCATTTTAGAACACACTTTAAACGACGTATTAGCCGCGACAGAGGTACCCGCTTGTAACGAAGTACAATGTGGTTGGGCAGCAAGTCATTCATTAGAAGGTGCTCAAGCAATCGCAAAAGAAATGTTAAGCAAAAAAGATGGTTGGAAAAATATTTACCAGGAAGGTAAAGCTCCAACTGAATAGATTGTTTATAGGCTACCCTTTATGGGTGGCCTTTTTTGAATATATTGTTTGCGCAAGTGACCATCAAAGCAAAAAGTGGTAGGGACATAAGTCCTAGTCCTCTGACAATTAACAGTCTAAATGGTGGAACAGAAGTTGCACTACGACAAAAATCGAACGAAAACTACAAATCAAAAAGCGATTTATTAGTTTCGTTCGATTTTTGCTTGTGGCAGAACATTTGTCCCAGACTCTCTATTTTCAACAAATATTAAAATCTAATTAAGTTCGCTGCAGCGTAGACATCATCGTATTCGTTTAATACTTTTAACTGTTCATCCACGACATCTAAATGATATGGTCCAGTCATGTCACCGATTTCATACATTTTGCTGCTATCGATATCATCATTTTTCTTAAAGTTAAATGTAACACTATAGTCAGACTTTTCACCTGTACCATAAACAAGCTCACCTAATACTTTTTGTGTACCGTTGCCTTCAAATAAAGGTTTCAATTCACTTGGTAATGTAAATCTGAAACGGTAATGCGGTGTGTTATGCATTAAGTAATTATAAAGTACACGGTCAATGCGATAATCTAGTCTGAAAGCCACACCATTCTCGTTTGGAGTGACAACTAAATTTTTAATCATAAAGTGTGGCATATGGAACTCTTTACCCACTGATTCTGGTGGTGTTGGTTCTGGTTTAACAAGTTCTACGTTAACGCTTTTTTTCTTTTCAATATTATCATTCAAACGTTGTACCTCATTATCTTGTTTTTGATTTTTTGTTAAGAAATAATATAGTGCGCCGCTTGCCGCAACAAATACAAATGCGCCCATTGACTTTTTACAATTACATTTCATAATGATGTCCCCTTTAATACGTGATTTTCTTTAAATATACCCTTTTACACATACGCTATGCAAAAACTATACAAAAAATTCTTAAAACATGTTAATCTTATGTGTGTAACTTAAGAGAATCGAGGTTCAAAAATGATTTTTTCAAGAACTCCAGCAAAAAAAATAATACCATTTATATATACAGCACTTTTTGTCATCTTAGTTTTACTGATTTTTGAGCAACTATTACAAATGGTAATCGTGCTGTTATTCCCTGATATTTATAGTGTTCTACCATTTACTTTAGACTTTTTCTTCACAGAAAATATCAGTGAACTAACTCATATTCCTTCTTGGATAATTATCTTAATAGTCATTTGTATCTTAATCGCAATAACATTTTGGATAGTAGAATTACTTGTCCAATATAATGAAAGACAAGAAGAACTTTATATTGGTGACGTCAATGATCGTCACTTATACTTAGCGATTTTTACGCGTCCTAATGTTAAAATTCATGATCTGCCAATCTACACAGGAGACTTTATGCGTGATAACAAAGGTACCGCAAGTACTTCAAGATCAAATAGTACGCCTGGCGAATTATACAAGTTTATGCACTCAGCTTTGATAACCAAACCACTTGATGAAGTATTCTATATTCGCCACATCAAAGTGAAGAAAGAAACTTGGCGTGGCCTTAAATTTACAGGCGAAGCAATTACTAATAAACGTAATTTACTAGTACGTAAACAAAAAAAATTCTTCCTATCAAAATCAGTAAATGATTACACAAAAATGAAAGATTTCATCGAAAGTATTGCTGAAAGTTAGAATTTACAGATAATTTACTTAAAATTTATCAAATATCAATATTTATAAGGTAATATGTCTATCATGGAGTTGATATACATGTTTACTGAGAAAGAACGATTAAATTTAATTATGTCGTATGGTTTAGAAGATGCCATCGATTTCTATAATAGATATAAAGATGAATTAGCTAGCATTGATTTGAAAAAGTTTAAATCAACAATGAATATTCAATATGATTTGCCACACAAATTGGCGGATGCTATTTATTTTATCGAGTATCATTATAAAAATCGTGGACAGCACTTTGAAGAGATCGTTGATTTCTTCAACACACTACGAGCAATTGAACGTCAAGTTATGTAAAAATAGCTTAGGACAAATATTTGTCCTAAGCTATTTTTATATTATTATTTTAAATCATTTAAATAACTTTGACCAAACTCAGGTAATTTCACTCCAAAGTTGTCTGCAATCGTTGCACCGATTGAAGAAAATGTATCGTGACCAGTAAGTTCTCCACTGCCTGTAGATTTAGAATACATTAATAAAGGCACGTATTCTCTCGTATGATCTGTTCCCGGCATTGTCGGATCATTACCATGATCTGCTGTAATTATTAATAAATCATCTTCACGTAAGTTATCTAATACCTCACCTAAACGGTTATCAAAGGCTTTAATCGCATTCATGTAACCCTCTTTATCACGACGATGTCCGTATAACGCATCAAAGTCGACTAAGTTTAAGAAGCTTAATCCTTTAAAGTCTTTGTTCATCACTTCTAGCAATTTATCCATGCCATCCATATTATCTTTCGTACGGATCGCTTCAGTCACACCTTCACCATCATAAATGTCATTAATCTTACCGATTGCAATGACATCTAAGTCAGCATCTTGCATTTCATTCATCACCGTACGACCAAATGGCTTTAATGCATAATCATGACGGTTTGATGTACGCTTGAAGTTGCCCGGCTCTCCTAGATAAGGACGTGCAATAATACGACCGATTAAATATTTAGGGTCTTTCGTAAATTCACGTACTTTCTCACAAATTTCATATAATTCTTCTAACGGAATAACATCTTCATGTGCTGCAATTTGTAATACAGGGTCTGCTGAAGTATAGACGATTAAATCGCCCGTTTCCATTTGATGCGGTCCCCATTCATCAAGAATTGCTGTACCTGAAGCGGGCTTGTTAGCAACTACTTTACGTCCTGTCATTTCTTCAATTGCCGTTACTAATTCTTCCGGGAAGCCATCAGGATATACTTTGAACGGTTTATCAATATTTAAACCCATAATCTCCCAGTGTCCTGTCATTGTATCTTTTCCAACAGATGCTTCTGATAATTTTGTGTAGTATCCTTCTGGGTTGTCAATTCTGTTTACTACTGGTAATTCAGCAATATTCCCTAAACCTAAGCGCTCTAAGTTGGGTAAATCGCCCGCAAAGCCTTCTAATGTATGCTTTAACGTGTGACTGCCAACATCCCCAAAATCAGCGGCATCCGGTGCTTCACCAATACCTACTGAATCCATTACGATTAAGTGAATTCTGTTAAATTTCATATTGTTCTCTCCTTTTTGGCAATGCTTGAAATAATTTTGTCGTTCGTCTTGTCCGATATATCATATATATCGGACTTGTTTCATGTCTTATAAACATTTTATCAAACGTCTTGTCCGATATCGCAACTATATCGGACTTAACATAAACATCATCTACGACTAAACTCTAACATCTCACACTATTCAGTAATAACTTTATGAATAAGTACAGGTGCTTCTGCTTGATCTGCGATTTCGATATTGTCGTAAATCTTCTTCATAACGTCTTCTACATTATTACGGTTTGCATAAATCGTTACAAGCGATTCGCCCACATCGACTTTATCGCCAACTTTCTTACGTAACATTAAACCAACTGCCAAATCGATAACATCTTCTTTTGTAGCACGACCTGCACCTAATAACATTGATGCCACACCAATTTCATCTGCAACAATTCTACTTACGACACCCGCTGTTTTTGCGGGTACTTCAATCACATATTCAGCTTGTGGTAATTTAGTAACATCGTCCACAACTGAAGCATCGCCACCTTGGTTTGCTAAAAATACTTTAAATTTTTCTAATGCTTTACCGTTTCGAATAACTTCTTGTAATTGCTCACGTGCATCTTCTAAACTTTCAGCTTTACCAGCAAGTACAACCATTTGGCTTCCTAATGTTAAACAAAGTTCAGTTAAATCTTCTGGGCCCGTGCCGCGCAATGTTTCTATTGCTTCTTTCACTTCTAAAGCATTACCGATTGCAAATCCAAGCGGTTGACTCATATCAGAGATAATCGCCATTGTGTTACGCCCAACATTGTTACCGATTTTAACCATAGCATGCGCTAACATTTCCGCATCTTCATCCGTCTTCATAAATGCCCCTGCACCTGTCTTAACATCCAAGACAATTGCGTCAGCACCCGCTGCAATCTTCTTACTCATAATACTCGATGCGATTAATGGAATACTATTGACAGTTCCAGTAACATCACGCAATGCATATAACTTCTTATCTGCCGGAGTTAAGTTTCCAGTTTGACCGATAACTGCTAACTTATCTTCATTCACGATACGGACGAAATCTTCTTCAGAGATTTCAACGTGGAAACCTTCTACGGCTTCTAACTTATCAATCGTTCCACCAGTATGTCCTAAGCCACGACCACTCATCTTAGCAACTGGAATGTCAAGTGCCGCTACTAATGGGCCTAATACTAATGTCGTTGTATCCCCTACACCACCTGTAGAGTGTTTATCAACCTTTACACCTTCAATAGCACTTAAATCGATTTGATCGCCGCTTTCTACCATTGCCATCGTTAAATAAGCACGTTCCTCATCATTCATATCTTGAAAGAAAATTGCCATCGCTAAACTTGAAGCTTGATAGTCCGGAATTGAACCATCTGTATATCCTTTAATAAAGAATTCAATTTCTTCCTTCGTTAATGCTAAACCATCACGTTTTTTTGCAATAATATCTACCATTCTCATTATATATTCCTCCTTATTGTATACGCTTACATCAATGTGCTAGAAAACGAGAGATTAATAATCTCCCGTAGCTTGTTCACCTTTTAAAATCTGTACACCTGCAGATGCACCAATACGTGTTGCACCAGCATCAATCATTGCCATAACATCTTCATATGAGCGCACGCCACCTGAAGCTTTAACACCCATATCAGGTCCTACTGTTTCACGCATTAATTTAATATCTTCTACTGTAGCGCCACCTGTTGAGAATCCTGTTGAAGTCTTAACGAAATCAGCACCTACTTCTTTCGCGATTTCACATACTTTAACTTTTTCGTCATCCGTTAATAAACATGTTTCGATAATTACTTTTGTCGTAACATCTCCTGCAGCATCGACAACAGCTTTAATATCTTCTCGTACTAAATCATAGTTCGCATCTTTTATAGCGCCAATGTTAACAACCATATCCACTTCACCAGCACCATTGCCAATGGCAGACTTCGTTTCTAACGCTTTAACGTCAGGTGTGTTGGCACCTAATGGGAATCCAATAACTGTACATACTAATACATCAGTTCCATCCAATAATCCGCTCGCGTATTTAACATGTGTAGGATTCACACATACACTCATAAATCCATATTCACGTGCTTCACGCGCTAATTGTTCGATTTGTTGTTTCGTCGTTTCTGGCTTTAAGGCTGTATGGTCAATATACTTTGCTAAATTCATTATTTTCATTCCTCCCTTATATTCAAATCTATTATAACAGAATATGAACAAAAGTAAAAACAATAAATGAAATTACGTTCAAATTAAATTAATTGCTTGGCTGTAATACTATCTGTAATCAAAACATTCGGTATACCACCATTTAAAGCACCACGAATGGCCTCAACTTTATGCTTTCCGCCAGCTACTAAGATACTCATTGGCGTATTCTTTAACGTCTCAAGCGTCACACCCATTGTACGGTCATCAACCCAAACATCAGCAATCTTACCATTCTTATTATAGAATCTTGAACAAATATCACCTACTGCTTCATTCTTTAATCGCTTTACCTCATCATCAGAGAAGAATCCAAGCTTAAATAACAATGCTTCATCACGCACTGTACCTGTTGTATAAATTGCAATGTCACAATCCCCTGCCATATTTAATATCCCTTTAATATGGCGATCTTCACTGACTAACTTTTTCACTTGATTGTTATCAAAAATAACCGGAACAGGTAAATCACGTGGTATAGAATTGAAACTCTTTGCAAATAAAGCTAAAGTTTCGTGTGAATTTGTCTTGATATTAGAGTAAGAGATACCCCCTTTTAGTTGAATCGTTGTAACACCTGTTAAATTTGTAGGCTTCATTAAACTTGCTGTTTCATACATCGTCTTACCCCAACTCACGCCGACCGTATCATTACTCTTTACGTTTTCATATAGGAATTCTGCTGCCGCTTCAGAAATCGCATTGAGTACAATTTCATACTTATCGCTAGATACTTCTTTTATAATTACTGATTTTAAATTGTATCTATCTTTTAGTAATGCTGCTAATTCTTCACTTTTTTCGTATGGATCGTGAATCGTAATATTAACAATGCCCATATCTTTCGCAAACTGTAATTGTCTCGAAACAGTGGGTCTTGAAATATTTAATTCGTCAGCAATCGCCTTTTGTCCTAAATTCTCTTCGTAATACATTTTAGCAATCTTAATACACTGTCTGATTTTTTCTTCCATTATGTTCACCTCTACTTACATCCATTCTATAGAAATTCAAAAAAAAATACACCTCAAAATTATTTGAAGTGTATTAATTATTTTCTTAACCTAAGAATGATTTTAGCATCCAGTTATGTTTCTCAAGTGAAGTAATCATACCCAAGAACATATCCGCTGTCATTTCATCGCCCGCTTCTTCAGCTGTAGACTTTCCTTCTTCTAATTGTTTAATCACTTTATCAAAGTCTTTAGATAAATCTTTCACCATATCTTCAGCAGTTAAGTTTTTCTTAGCTTCTTTTACAATCGATAATTCTAAACTCTCTTTTAAAGTCGCAATAGGATTACCTTCAATCGCAAGAATACGCTCAGCTAACTCATCGATGTAGACACTTGCTTCACCATATAATGCTTCAAACTTTTCATGTAAACTAAAGAAGTTTGGTCCTTTAACATACCAATGATAATTGTGTAACTTCGTATATAATACTGTCCAGTTAGCCACCTGTTGGTTTAATGCAACCACTACTTTGTTTGCTTGTGTTTTCTTAGCCATATCAAATCTCTCCTTCTTATTTGTTATTTATAATAATTATTATATTATAATCATTCTAATTAATCAAGTGAATTAACCTGTCTCAACATTAAATAATTGGGTATACTATTTAAAAGAGGAGGCGCCTATGTTTAGAAAATACATATTACCACTTATTATCACTATACTTGCAGTGACGATGTTACTCACAATCGATTATTGGAAACTACCATTAACAGATATACTTACTTCTACCCCATATATCATTGTGTTATGCATTATGGCTGTTATTTTTGCTATCATTGCTTTTATATACAGTAAACTCGCATATAAAGTCGACAACGACCCAACATTAGAACATCATGAGCAGGACCGAGCATCATTTAAGAAATTTTCCGAGATGAATATTGCAATAATTATTTCATTTTACTTTGCACTTGGATCAATTCTACTGATTAGTATTAATGATGCACCACTTTATATCGGTATTATTAGTATAATCGTTTTAATCCTTTCAATCTTAATGCGTTATTATGGGTACAGTATGATCAATAAGCTCTATCCAGAAAAAGATTTACCCGAAAACTTCGAATCAGATTTCGATGATAAGCTGATTGATTCTTTAAATAAAGAAGAGATGTATACAATCTTCACTGGTTTATACAATGCTTTTAAATTAACAAACGTATTGTTACCTGCCGCAATGATGTTGATTACAATATACGGTTACGCAACAGGCGTACCTCAACACTTCGCATTAACAATCATTGCAGCAACTGCAATCTTTATTAATATTGTCTATCAAGTAACCGTTAGAAAAATGATTTAACAATACACAAAAAATGCAAAAACAATGCCGGATAAAATTATCCGGCATTGTTTTTGCTATAACGATATTTAGTTTACTCTATGCTCTTCTAATAAAGGTTCATCTGGCTTAACGAAGAACCAAAGAATAATAGCCAATGCTGCTGGAATTAACATTAAATAGAATGTCGTATCCCAACCGAATTTCTGAACTAAAACCCCACCTAAGAACGGACTTAAGAATGCACCCACGTTACCCCAAAGGTTCATCCATCCTGAAACCGTACCTGAGAAGTTACGTCCAAGGTCAGCTGCTGATGCCCAGCTCATACCCATTGATAAACCTACACCACCTAAACAAAGTGATAAGTAGATTATATTCATGACCATATCATTTGTTTGTACTGATAAGAATAATGAAATTGAAAATACAATGAAACCAAAAATTGCAATACTTGAACGCGCTTTAAACTTAGAATGACCACGTGCAACAATAGCATCCGAAATAGATCCCCCTGCCATGATTAATACAAACATCATTAACCAAGGAGCAGCCGCTAAGAACTTCATATCTTTTAAGATGACATGATATTCCTCTTGTAAATAAGTAGGTAACCAAATTAAGAATAATGTAATAACGAATTGAACTACGAAATATTGACCTGCAATCGCAAAGAAACTGAAACGTTTGAAGAAACGACCCCATGGCGCAGTATCCTTAGTTGCTCCACCTACAGCATCACGGTTCTCCATGATATAAAGCTTTTCTGCTTCATTGACCATCTTATGTTGTTCAGGTAAATCTTTAGCAATAACAAGCCATAAAGCTGCAATAACAAAGCCGATTGCACCAAAGATATAGAATACAGCTTGCCAACCAAATGCTTGGTAAATGGCAATGGTTACGAATGGAGCGATAACTGGGCCGAAGTAACTACCAGCAAGTAACGCACTTGAAGCACGCCCTTTTTCTGATTTCGCGAACCAGTATGTATTGAATACAGCGTTTGAAGGATACATAGGTCCTTCACCAATACCGAATAAGAAACGCATTGCATATAGTAAACCGTGATGTTTAACAACACCTGTTAGAATCGTAAATGCACTCCACCAAACTAATGCAAATGTTAATAACTTTTTAGGTCCAAATTTCTCAGCCATAATACCTGCTGGAACCTGCATTAAAGCATAACCTGCAGCAAATATTGACCCAAGCATCCCAAATTGTGCTTTCGACATGTTTAAGTCTTCCATCATTGGTCCCGCAATATATGAGATATTCGCTCTATCCATATAAGCAATAACTCCAATTAAGAAGAACATTAGTGCGAACATCCAACGCACATTCGATCTTTTTTCACCCATAATATTAAATCCCCCTAATATAAATATCCGACTCATTAAGTCATCTGATGACTATAATTTTTTGACTATTCAAAAATACCACATCATGAAATCGATTACAATACGTTTGTGAAATTTTAAGTTTTTGTACGTACAAGATATAAAAATAACTTCTACGCATAAATTTACTCTCTACTTTTACTCAAAAAAATTTTCAAATCCACTGATACAGTTTTGATAAATAATTCACAATCTTATACGATAGAAGTAAAATGATTAATCTGATTAATATCAACAATAAAATTTAGATTAAAATTACAAAAAAAAAGAACTAAACAATTTAATTCATTGCTTAGTTCTTCGTAATATTCAAGTAAATTTCCTTAAAACGAAACAACTTAATTATAAACCATACCGCCATCAATAATTAAAGCTTGGCCAGTCATATAATCGCTATCTGGTCCTGCTAAGTATGAAACACATGCAGCAACATCTGATGGTTCTGATAAACGTTTCATTGCAATATTTTTCGCAAATTGATCCATACCCCATTCAAAAGGTTTGCCAGCTTCTTTAGCTGTTTGTTCAGCAATTCCATTCATCATAGGTGTTTTAACAATACCAGGACAATATGCATTAACTGTAATTCCTTTTTCAGCTAAATCACGTGCTGCAGTTTGAGTAATACCACGTACTGCAAATTTAGTTGCACCATAAACTGCTAATCCAGGGTTCCCAACTTGTCCTGCTTGACTTGAAGCATTAATAATTTTACCACCATGACCTAATTCGTCGAAAGCTTTAATTGCAGCTTGAATTCCCCAATAAGTGCCTCCAACGTTCACATCAAATACTTTTCTATATGTTTCGTAAGTAATCGATTCAATTGGTGTTTGTGGTCCCAAACCAGCGTTATTTACTATAACATCAAATCCACCTAATTTTTCTTTTGTTTCTGCTACAGCAGCAAAAACTTGATCACGATCAGCAACATCAACTTTGACTGCGATTGCATTCTCACCAATAGATTCAGCAACTTTTTGTGCATTCTCTAAATTGAAATCTGCTACTGAAACTTTAAAGCCATCTTCAGCCAATCGTCTACAAATTGCTTCACCAATCCCTTGTCCTCCACCAGTTACCATAGCTACTTTGCCTTGAACTTTACTCAAAATAAACATCTCCTAAGACTTGATATTTTTTATACAATCTTAGTTTAACTTAAAATCAAAAGATTGTGAATTATTTAACAATCTTTTCGGCTATTATTTTAAAAATTTCTGTAATATTTTATACACATTTCCCTTTTAAATACAAAAAACTAATACATATTATTTGTATTATAAGAAAAGAAGCTTGAAGTTCATTCCTTCAAGCTTCTTTGGATATTAATTATTTGTATATTCTCTTCTAAATTCTTCAGTAAATTCCTCTAACTTAAAGTCTTCTGGTACAAGTTCAGAACGCACAACCAGCACATCACATTTCGCATAACGTACAATGGCTTCTGACACACTTCCCATAATGAAACGTTCTAAGGCATTTATACCGTTAGAGCCACATATTATTAAATCACATTCAATCTTAGGTACAATTTCTTTTGTAATGACTTGTCTTGCTGCACCATGGCCAATTTCTGTACCTACAGATTTCACACCTTGTTTCAGTGCAAGTTCTTTATATCCATTTAACATCTTCTCAGTGTATTTATCTGCATTTTCATGTAAAGATCCTCGATCAGATTCCACATTTGCATATGTTCTGATATCCACAACGTGTGCTAATGTAATAGATGCGTCGTTTCTCTTCGCAATTTCCACACCTTTTTGGAATGCATACTCACTTACCTTTGAACCGTCTACTGGAATTAATATATGTTGATATGTCATTGACAACAGCCCCTCTCTTATCTTCATCTATAGTATATCATCAAAATGAAAACGCTTCATTATTTATGGACTACATATCTAGATTATCAATATATATATTGCGTACTTCTAGTTTCTGATCTTCATTAGGCAAGAAGTACCATAAACTATCTTCCATGATTGTACCTTCACCCTGCAATTGATGTTTCTTCACATTATCTAATGCACCTCTATAAGATAAGCCCAATCCTTTTAAATCATCAAACGACATATCTGTGATAACATTGCCTTCAACATTCTTTAAGATTGAATCTAATTTCGTTACAGATTGAACATTGATTACTTTATGTGCTAAACCTTGTATTGCAATCTGTTGACGTTCTTGACGTCCGAAATCACCACCTGCGCCATCGCCTTTACGTGCTCGAACAAACGCTAACGCTTTATCACCATCTAAATGAACTGTTTCTCCTTTTACAAAGTCAAATCCATTTGCACTAAAGGTCGCGTTACTCTTAACGTCAATCCCACCGACTTCATCAATCATTTCATGCATCCCGTCCATATTCACAGTTGCATAATAATCAATAGGCACATTCATCAATTTCTCAACAGATTGTACTGCCATCTTCGCACCACCGTAAGCATACGCATGTGCGATCTTCTCGTGTGTATTGTTACCAACAATTTCACTATACGTATCACGCGGGATACTTACCATAACCGTCTTGTTCTCTTTAGGATTAATACTCAATAAAATAATTGAATCACTACGTCCTTTATCTCCAGCAGATAAACGGGTAGCATCAGCATCTACACCGAATAAGGCAACACTGATTGCATCTTCATTTTGAATATTCACACTTGCCTTACGTAAATCAGACTTATCTCGCCCTTCAATCTTATGTTGAATATTGTTTGCGGTATCACGCACTTTAAAGTATGCATCGCTTACGTACCAACCGATTCCAATCAACACGATGAGACACAGCAACACAATCCATTTCAGGCAGCCACCCTTTTTCTTTTTACTTCTCCTCATAACTTAGCACCTCACATTTAAAAACATCATACCATTGTATGATTGTCTAACGCTATCATTCATAAGTCGTAGTAACTTATTTCCCAAACAATATTGTCTTCTCCTGTAATCCAATCCCTCTATATCCTGATTCAAGCAATACCTTTATTTGTGTTAAATCACTTATGTCGACTGATATCGTTTCATTAAATGAAGGGGTATTGGTTAAATCTTTCATAAAGATAAAGCGAAGCTTGCGACCATATAAATAATCCATAGCAACAATTTGCATACCTAGATGAAACTTATCTTTTAAACTTGGTGTGTTATCCGGATGAACTGTCGCCATGATGACTTGATAATCCGGTTCAATACACGTAAATAACCAATCTCCTAATTTGCGTTGCAATGATAAACCACGATAATCCGGATCTACAATTGTTATATCTGAATAAATTAATCCCGCTTCTTTAGGATCTGTAATGCCAATATACTTACCTAAATAATCCTTAGTTGGAATATGCATTGTCCGAAACGCCGCAACCTCTCCATCAACAATCGCTAAAGCCATTAAGTTGTCTTTAATATTATGTAGTAATTCACTTGAGGGAACGGGGTCTAATGCCTCTGGATTCGAGAGCACATCAAGTGCGTGTTGTTGTATCGTTTCCACTGCATTAATATCATGTATTGTTGCTTTTCTAAATTGTACGTCTGTCATTTGATATCACGCCTTTCTATATAATATAATGTTCAAATGCTTCAAAAATGCGGTGAAAATTAATTAATATTTTATCTTTCAATCTTGTTCACAAATATAATTTACAAATTCCAATTCAATATAATACGATAATAAACAAAAAGCATACGACAAACAACCGCAAATATTCAGTATTATTTTTACATTATTGAAATATAATAGATAAAATGACCATCATTCAATTTGGTCAATTACATATATTCATTATGTTTAACTGTAATATATCTGCCTCATGCATGATGTAGCATCCAACTTTTTCTATAAATTATTTTAAAGCAATATAGATTTTAAGTACATCATTATATTAAAATAACTTATTACGCTAAACAACAGCAACTAAGTAACGTATCAGATTCTATAGAATAATTAACTATTATCCTCTTATAACAACTTTTTAATGTATGAAAGGACTATTTCGACAAAAAATACTCCCAAAACACGAACAAACAACCTTTTTTTAATCTAAATGTAATAATTTTTAGCTGTTTTTAATTTATTTTTATGATATACTATCCAAGTTGATGTCATGAAATATCTTACGTGTAAACAACAAAATTTTGAGAAACAAAATTTTGTTAACATTTCAGTTAACACACGGTTAAATGTTTTACACCAACCGAAAATATTAAAAGGAATGGGCGAATTTTATGATCGAATTAGAACAATCTTTATTCAAGACGGTAAGCTTAATAGAAGCTAATCTGAACGAGTCATTAAATGAAGCGTACGGCATTTCTTACACGGAATTCTTAATTCTTCACAAACTCTATAAAGATAAAGAGAGTACAATCGCTGAAATACAAAGAGATATTTGTTATAAGATGGATTCAGCTAGTACGAAGACCAAGAAATTACGTGCAATGGGCTTAGTGGCCAAAGAACGCCGTAAAGATGACGAACGCAAGGTATGCACGAAATTAACTGAAGAAGGTAAGCAATTAGTTCAAAACGTAACGTCTAAGTACGACAGTCAATTCGATAAACAGGCTTCAAAGTTTAATCAAAATGATGCACGCACGTTACTTCTTTTAATTGACCGCTACAGAGAAAATATTCATAGCGATTTTCAAATACAAGATTAAAATTAAAGCGTTCGAGAAAAATTTTCTCAAACGCTTATTTTTTATATTATTATAATTCTGCAGGTTGTAGGTTTTGTTTCTCGTAATGCGCTCTTTCTTCCTGAGTCATCTTTACAATCTTAAATCCTGTATAACCATAAATAATAGATATAATCGGCACGATAAAGTTTAATATCGCATATGGTGCATATTCAGCGACACCAACACTTAATGTTCCAGCGATAAATACACCACATGTATTCCAAGGTACAAATACACTTGTCAGTGTACCACTATCCTCTAAACAACGTGATAAATTCTTCGGATGTAAATTCTTATCGATAAACGCGCGCAAGTACATACGACTTGGCACAACAATACTGATATATTGTTCAGAACACGTAGCATTGGTTGCAAAGCAACTGATGATAGTCGCAGCAATTAAGCTTCCTGTTGATTTCGCTACTAATAGAATCTTAGAAATTAAAGCATTTAACATGCCACTAAATTCTAAAATACCGCCGAAAGTCATTGCAACAATGGTCATCGAAATCGTGAAGAACATCGATTCTAATCCACCTTTATTAAATAACTCTCCTACTAATTCATTTTTAGATTCCATCTTGTAACCTTCTTGAAGCGTTGTAATAACCGTCTTCATATCGTCACCTTGAATGAGTTGTTGTGCACCAGCCCCTAATATAATACCGACCACTAATGCAGGCACTGCTGGTACTTTAAATGCGACCAGTACAATTACAATAACAGGAATCAATAATAACCATGGAGAAATGACAAATTGTGCTTCCATCGCTTTAATAATCCCATCAATCTTACCTGTATCCATATGACCACCAGAGAATTGACGCCCTAAGAAATAGTAGGCCACAAGTGCAATCACAATACCAGGTACAGTTGTGTAAAACATGTGCTTAATGTGATCAAATAAATCCGTACCTGTTAAACCAGAAGCTAAGTTTGTTGTATCACTTAGTGGACTCATCTTATCTCCAAAGTAACTCCCTGAAATAACTGCTCCCGCAATCATTCCTGCTGGGATGTCCATACTTAAACCAATCCCCATACCAGCAACACCTACTGTCGCCATAGTAGACCAACTAGATCCAATCGCAAGCGCTACAATACTACAAATTAAACAAATTGTAAGTAAGAACAGCCCCGGTGAAATAAGCTTCAATCCGTAATAAATCATCGTTGCAACGACGCCTCCCCCTATCCAGGCACCGATGACTAAACCGACCAATATAATTATGACAATCGCCGGTAATGCTAACTTAATCCCCTTATACATCATTTCTTCAATCTCATTCCACGTAAATCCGTGTTGGTGTGCAACAATCGCTGCAATTGCTGTACCGATCATTAACGGAATATGTGGTGCTTGTTTTAGTACTACAACGGTAAATAACATACTTGCAATCATAAATACTAGTGGTACGAGTGCCCACCAGACGTTGATTTCCCTTTTTTGTTTAATTGTTTTTTCCATACCCCTTCTTTTCCTCCTAGAATGAAATCGTTTACATTAATATTTTAATGTATTAAAAAGTAAAAAGCTATACAAATTTTCAAAATACTTAAATAATTCAAATTGATAAAAAAAGCTTGAGATATCAAATCTCAAGCTAAATAACTAATACATATTTCTTAAAACTTCTCTACCCGTATAACCATAAAGCGATTCTGCCCCACTATATTCTACTTTCGCAAGATTTGTCTTCGAATTGCCATATAAATTGTAACTATACGTTCTTAAACCATGTACACGATTTTTCGTATCCATTAGCGGAGAACCTGAAGCACCTGCTCGGAAAGTATCCTTCATGATAAATTCAGTTTGATTAGCAGAGCGCATAATAAATACCGCGCGGTTAAAGTAACGTCGCTCATAACCTTGACCATCATAAGGATAACCCACTGAATACATACGTTGCCCTTGTTTCAACTGACTAATTTGATAATCTGTTGCAAGCGTTAAAGGTTTAGCATATCTTGTCAGACGAGATTTAGTATGGACAACTGCTACATCACTATAAGGGATTTTCACAATATCTTTTACTTTAAATCTATAAGGTATATCATCGCCATTACGATTCAATTCAAACGTAACAAATTTAGGTTCTGTTGCTTTACCATGTTCATCATCAATTACATGTGCATTAGTTAAGAAAGTATAATCATCTACGACAAACCCAGTACCCATCGCTTCATATTTAGGACCAGCCCAGCCATTCTTATTAGAAACTCGACCAATCCCTTTATACTTTGAATAACCGTTAGAAATAGGCTCCATCTTTGTCGCACTTGACGGGTAACGCTTTGCTATTGGATATGCAACTTTCGTATTTTCACTGCGCATCCCATCATAGAAGTAATCTGCTTCCATTGCTTGTGCAGTTGCAGATGATGCAAATAATATAACTACAGATGATAGTATTAATTTTCTCATAATGATCAGACTCACTTTCGTGTATTTTATAACTTTAAGTTAGATTTAACCAGGATTGGAGCGTTCGTGTGGATAAACGTACCACCATTCAGTAGTAAGACACCAATTTCACAACATATTAAAAGTAAATTCATCATTACTTATTCAAAGTACTTCTCTAAAACACGATTGACTGAACGTGGATGATCCACTATTCTTTCTTCTGAGTCTAACCGTATCCTTAGCAAACTACCAATCTGTTTGAAGAAGTTCTAAGTTCAACTTTTATTATACCGAATTAATATGTAGGATAACCTCACTAAATGTATTATCTCAAAAAATTATTACATAGGTTATAACATTTAGTAAAACTATGTAAATTTTTAAATATTATATCGTTATAGCTTGCTCGAAATTGGTGTATAATTTCAATATTTGTGTCAATTTGTTATAATAATTTCAATACCACATATATTTATAAGGGGGAATTTATATGTATAAAAAGGGATTGATGGGCTTATTTTCTTTAGTATTATTAGTTGGGTGTACAGACGATAATGGAGAGAATGCAGTAAATGAATATCAAAAGACGAATGACATTTCAGTATCTAACTTAGATTTATCTAACGAGAAAAACAAGGTGATTGCTGAAGGTTCAAAGTTGATGACTGAAACAAATGTTGAATTGCCTAAAAATGTAGGGAATAAACTTTCATGTGCAAGTTGTCATGCCGGAGCTGGAACGGGTGATGCGTTAACACTTGTAGGGGTTGCTAATACATTCCCACAATACAGAGATCGTGAAGGACGCAAAGTAACATTGGAAGAACGCGTTAATGGTTGCTTTGAAAGAAGTATGAATGGTAAACCTTTAAAAGAAGACAGTAAAGATATGAAAGCAATCATCGCATACCTAGAGTATATTAGTCCAAAATCAAAACAGCCAAAAGTAAAACGTTCAGATGGTGTAAAAAATATTCCTGTGCCAAATGTAAAAAGAGGTGAAGCCACTTTTGCCCGTGAAAATTGCTTAAAGTGCCACGGAAATTCTTCAGACTCGGCTCCAGTAGCTGGGCCAGCATTATGGGGTGACGGTTCATTTAACGATGGAGCAGGCTTAAGTCGCTTTAGTAAGATGTATGATTTCATATATCACTATATGCCATTTGATAATCCAGGTTCATTAACTGATCAAGAAGCATCAGACATTGCAGCATATGTCTTATCGAATGATCGACCAAAATTTGTTGATAAACAAAACAGAACTTTCTATCCTCATGGTGGTAAACCAGATGATAAAATTAGCGAGAAAGAACGTGAATTAATAAAAAAAGGTATATATAAGTGGGATAAATTAGAAAGTGTGCAGTCTAAAGACTAACCATCTTTAATTCTATTGAACTTCCTTATTTTAAACCCCTCACCAGAACGCATGACAATGCGTGTTCTAGTGAGGGGTTTAAAATATTATTGATTTCTAAATTATACTATCTATACCTACAATAAAACTCATACTTCAAAAAGTTCTAAAAATGTTTGCAAAATCAAGTATATATTCAAGATACATAATACAACTGTGGTTATCCATGCAATGATATTCGTCCTACGCGTATTGATGAAATCATTCCCCATAATCTGCTCATCATTTGTTGCCAGTATTAGAGGGATAATGCTCAAAGGTAAGGCAACACTTAAGAACACTTGAGTAAAAATAAGCATCTCCTCAACCTTTTGAGTACTCGATCCATAAATATATAGACAGACAAAGACAGGAATAACAGCGATCAAACGTCTTATCCAAGGACGTATCTTCAAGTGAATAAAGCCGCACCCAGAATTAATAGTAAACAATTAACAATAAAAGCAATGATTAATTATATACATGAGGTAACACAATCAGCATTGTGTTACTTTAATATTCCGATTAAACTATTCTTAATAAAGAATATAAACTAAAAGTCCTTATCCACTGTAGATATGGACTTTTAGTTTTAGAATGATTCAATGATTATCATAATTAAGAAGATAGTGGCTATTAGAGCAAAACTAAAGATATTGTATTTATCTCTCGAAATAAACCTTTTAACTATTTCAGATAAGATAAATTGAGTACTAAATGTACCTATAAATAATAATAACATCGCTAATAATCCATTGATGAAACTAGCTTCTGCTCCGAAATCATTGATGATAAAGGTAGCAATAAAGCAAATTGTTATTAAAAATGTACTGTAAATAACAAATAATACTGGTATATTCATTTTAGAAATTATTTTAGAAATTTTAGAGTCATTTATCTCTTCAATTAGTAAGTAACTAATCGCTGATAGCAATAAGAATTCTATAAATAATATTCTTGTCAGATTACTAATTAATTCATATTTAATATCTAGGTAAATGATGATAGTTGAAATACAAAATAATAGTAATATTAATGATTTTCGCCACATATAAAGCACAACTTCCTTACTTTTTGATATAAATTATATTTAGAATAAAAATTTTACATATATTTCATTTCCTAAATTTTATTTACATCTCTCACTATAGCACTTTATAACTTATTTTTAATATTTCATATCAAATTTAAGGTAAATTTAAGGTTGTCTACTAATATTTTATAGATGAATCATATATACACTTTTTATTTATCGCCTACGAAGTTACACAATGGTCGTTATGTTATAATTATCTTGTAAAATAGTAATTAAGAAGGATACAGATGAAAATAAAAACATTTACATTAACTTACCCAAATAAAACTTTTAAACCTGATTCTATTGAAGAACTAGTTGAGCATTTTGATAAACAAGTAAATGATTTCACAAAAGATAAAGAAGTTATCTCTGTAAATTCTCAAGTAAACGGACTTGTATCAGGATTTCAATATTTTGTTACCGTTGTTTTTAAATAAATTAATTTCTATAAAAAGAACTAATCAATTTATTAAGTATATTACTTAGGCCTTCTTTTTTTAACACAAAACTATAGTATTTTATATTATTACTCCTTTATATATTTATCACTTTATTCAATAAGTAAATTTACATCATAATCATTGACCTTTTTTGACTAATGTGATATAAATATAACTGTAAGGTATATCATTAGTTTAGGAGGTGATTATATGACATTAAATCTTAATCGAATTAATGGACAACATAATTCACAATCTCACAAACGGTGGTGTCTTTAAATCTTCAATGAACAATAACTTAACCTTAGTTGAATTCGAAACACATGACAGTTGGGATAAGTACATCAAATCTTTAGAACTTATTAAATCAATTAATTTAAAAGCAAATTAAAAAATTACAAGGAGTGGTTTTCTATGGCTTATGAATTAGATCGTTTTAATAACAGTTTATTAGATATGACACCAAGCTCATTGTTTAGAGATTTCAGCAAACAATTCTTTAATAACTTACCAGACATGCAAAACATGAAAACTGATATTGAAGAAAAAGATGATCGATATGAAATGACAGTGGAGTTACCTGGTTACACTAAAGATTCACTTGATATTTCATATAATAATGGATATTTGACAATCAAAGCAGAAAACAATATCGTGAATGAATCAAAAGATGAAGAAGGTAAGATGATTCAGAAAGAAAGATCATATAGCAATATGCAACGTATGTATGCATTAAGTAATGTCGATAGTGATAATATTCAGGCATCATTCAAAGATGGTGTTTTGAGAATGACATTACCTAAAATTGAAAAGACTGTTAAGAAGTCTATTGAAATTAAAGAAGGATAATTTGTAATGGAAATTTACTAGTTAAAAAAGACACAAATAGAGCAGAGAACATATAACTAAGTTCTCTGCTCTATTCATTTTATAATTTAACTAATTATTGCTTGGGTAATAATCTTCTATATTGAAACTCACTTTTTTAAAAAAAAATACTTAATTTGATTAAGTAATTGGTTAATATCTTTCTATTTTAAATACACTCACTAGTCTTATCTATATACTGATTTACATATTGAATCTTTCATATCTATATGATTATTCTCAACATAATGTTGCATCTTTTTATCATAGGTTAAATTACCATATAATTTATTAAATACAGATACTCTGCTTAACACCGGAAGAACTAGCTTTGGTACTGGTATAGCATAACTTTTACTATTATTTAATTCACGAATTGTTCTAATCACTTCATTCGTTCTAAAACTTTCTCTATTAGTAGGATAGAATATCCCTTTTTCGTTACCTTCTATTATTACAAGAACATAATTAAGCAAATTATCAATATAAATCGCACTTCTATCATTATCAATGTTCAAATAAAATGGAACTTTTTCAGCATATTTCTTTAATTTTTCAAAGTTACCTGGTGAATTTGGTCCATAGACCATTGGTGGTCTAACAATACTAACAATAAATTTATCATCCATAATTGATTCTAAATACTCATCAGCCTTTAACTTTGACATACCATATTCAGTTGTAGGTTTTAATTCTGTATTTAAATCGATATTCTCTGGTTTTCCAAGTTTACCTTCCAGCCCAAACACAGCCATCGTACTGAAGAATATAAATTGATTTACCCCTTCAGACTTTGCTTTATCTGCAAGTTCTTTGGTTAGTTTATAGTTTACATCCATGAATCGCTTCATATCTGCTTTAGGTTCGTTATTATGTACCAATGCAGCCAAATGAATTAAAATATCATATTTACTAAAATCAGCATCTTTCCATTCATCATTTCTGACACTTAATCGGTCAACGGTGTAAGACTTCTCCAATAAATATTTATTTAATGCACTCCCAACGTAACCATTTGATCCTGTTATTAAAACATGCTTTCCCATATTATTCTCCCCTAACATTAAATTAATGCGGCTGAAAATTTACCTTCGAGCAACCCACTTCAACAGTTGAATAATCTTCTAATAATATATTACTGTATAAAGTGCTTGATGTATTAATCAAACAAAAATCTCCAATGACGCAATTATGCTCCACAGTCGCATTTGTATTAATAATACTAAAGTCACTAATCTTTACGTTAGCATTCACAATTGAGTTAATACCAATATAATTACCATAGCCCATCAAGACTGATGGACTTACACTAGACTTAAGAGAAATAATGTTTATAAATCTATCTTTCGGAAGTCCTAGTTCGTTAAATATCTTTTGACGGACTTTATTATTACCAATACAAATGAAATAAAAAACTTCTTCATTTACCAGTGTTAAATCATACATCGATAAATAATATAAACCAGAATTTATATAACTTGATTTAATATTACCATCCATATATCCAACAACTTTATGCCCTTGAGCAATTAATTCTTCTTCTATAACGTAAGAGAATCCGCCTCTACCAATAAGAATTACTTCCATCAAATCACCTCAAACTAATGCTTTACACCATCTGACTTAAATACTTTCATTATCGTTAAGAATATTATTTTCATATCAAACATAAAGGAATGATTTTTCACATAATATTCATCAAATTTCACTTTTTCATCATCATCTAAATCATCTCGTCCCATTACTTGAGCATACCCAGTTAAACCCGGTCTAACATTATGTATATTTTTAGCTGTTCTTTTTTCAATTAATTCATACTGATTGTAAAGAGCTGGACGAGGTCCAACGACTGACATATCACCTTTAATAATATTAACTAACTGAGGCAATTCATCTATAGATGTTTTGCGAATAAACTTACCTGATTTCGTAACATAACTAGAACCACTCTCTAATTTATCTGTTGCAACATCAGGAGTATCCACTCTCATCGATCTAAATTTATAAATATGAAAAATCTTGTTATTCAAACCTGGTCGTTTTTGTTTAAACAATATAGGTCCTGGTGAATCTATTTTAATAATAATTGCAGTAGCAATAAATATAGGGAAAAATATTATAAATGCTACTGTCGACGAAATAATATCAAATGCTCTTTTCATACTTTCACATCCTATTTGAATAACTCTACATATTTGTTGGTTAAAATCTCTCTCGTATAGTGCGTTTTATATAATTTATATGCATTCATACCTTTTTCGAATAACGCCTCTTTTGAGACATCGTTAACATACTGATATAATTTTTGAGCATCTTTATTTTTCACATGAATACCAGCATCGTATTCAATAATCTGTTTTACGATATCAGCATTTTTATCTAATATTGCTATTAATGGTTTTTGAGCTGCTAAGTAACCATATATTTTACTTGGAACACCTAAACCCTTACCTTCTTCAACGAGAGAAACCAAACAGATGTCCGCCATAACTAAAACGTCTGAATAATCTGTACCCGTTAAGAAATCAAATACTTTTACATTAGAAATATTATTTTCTTCGATAAATAATTTTACTTCATTTTGTTTTTTACCATGCCCTGATAATATTGTAAGAACTTCTTGGTTATCTTTATTTAATAAAAGATAATCCATAATAGTTTTCATATCTTGAAGTTGACCCATGTTCCCACTATATAAAACTATTTTTTTATAGTGATCTCTCAATATTTTAAACTCTTCATTTACGATTTCATTATGTTCTATTTTCTGTTCGTCGTACCAATTTGGAATTACAGTTATTTTTTCGGGATTATTAGAAATATTGTTTTTAATCAGATAATCCTTCATTTCATTTCCTAAGACAATTACGTTAGTAGCATTCTTATATACATGCTTGTTGATATACTTCATTAATTTATCAATTATACTACCTGGTTTTGTTGCACCTGTCTTGATCGCATTATCAGGTGCAATATCATAAACAACAAATGAGTATTTCTTTTTTGTTATTCTGTGAATGATATCAGGGATTAATGGTAATATTGGTGGATTTGAATAAACAATAATATGATTATACTTAAGCATTTTTGGCATGCTTAATCCAAAAGAAACGAATAAAGAAAAGAAGTTAATAATACGGCCAATTTTTGATTTATTATTGAATTCAGTATAATTCAATCTTCTAATATTAATACCTCGGTATTCTTCTGCTTTACTTATATTTTTTTCCTTTGAATACTCTTTCGGCATTCCACAAAATACATCAACTTTATGACCAGCTTTAACTAAATCTTCCGCTAATTGCGAAGGTAGTGTAGCGGAAGATACATATTCGGGATAAAAATATTGACATAAAATTAAGATTTTCCTCATAACAATACCTATATACTTTCTATAAATTCCATATAAATTGATTTTCCGTTAATTTATTTTTATCAATAATACCTTTTAAATCAAAGATCAAGCTAGATTCTGAAACTTTTTTATAAATATCTAATTTACTTTTATAATCACTATGTGATACAGCTATTATTGAAACTTCAGAGGTTTCAAGCTCATCGAATTCAACTAAATCTATATTGTATAACTTCTTTGCCTCTTCTTTACTAGCCATGGGATCATTTACACTAATTTTTAAGCCATAATCTTTCAACTCTTTAATTATTTCAATAACCTTTGTATTTCTTAAATCTGGACAATCCTCTTTGAAAGTTATTCCAAAGATATTGATATAAATCTTATTAGTATTAATTCCTTTTTTAATAATTTCTTTAACAACTTTTTCAGATACATACTTGCCCATATTATCGTTAATCCTTCTTCCCGAAAGAATAACTTCTGGAAAATAACCTAACTCCTGTGCTTTGTAAGTTAAATAATATGGATCTACACCAATACAATGACCTCCAACTAAACCAGGATGAAAGTTTAGAAAATTCCATTTTGTTTTAGATGCTTCTAACACATCTAATGTGTTTATTCCTGCTTTATCAAAAATAATGGATAATTCATTCATTAATGCTATATTTACGTCTCTTTGTGTATTTTCAATAACTTTTGCTGCTTCTGCAACCTCAATTGATGTCGCTTTATGTATCCCTGCTTTTACAACACTACCATACACTTCAGCAACAATATTTAAAGTTGATTCATCTTGTCCACTCACAACTTTCGTTATATTTTCAAAGGTATGTATTTTGTCACCTGGATTAATTCTTTCGGGTGAATATCCCACAGTAAATTCAGTTCCATTTTTAAGATTTGAATATTCCTCTAGTATAGGAACACATTCTTCCATAGTTGCTCCCGGATAAACAGTAGACTCGTAAACAACTATCATACCTTTATTTAGAATTGATCCAACCGTTTTACTCGCATTTAATAATGGAGATAAATCTGGTTGATTGTTTTTATTTACTGGAGTTGGGACTGCTACAATAATGAAATCGGCCTCTTTAAGATCCTCTTTATTAGAAGTAAACTCTATATTACTGTCTATTAAATCTTTTTCAGAAACTTCTAGAGTATGATCGAAATTATTTTTAAGTTCTAATATCCTTTTCTCGTTTATATCGAAACCAATTACTCTACTATTTTTCCCGAATGCTACTGCTACTGGGAGACCTACATATCCTAATCCTACGACTGCTATATTTCTATTCATTAATACACCACTCTCTATATATTATAATAATTTCTATACCAATCAACGAACTCACCCACACCTATCTGTATATTAGTCTGTGGATGAAAATTAATTTCCTCATATAAATCTGTAACATCTGCATAAGTTTCAGGAACATCTCCAGGTTGTAGTTCTTTGAAATTTTTTATTGCAATTTTTCCTGTCTTTAACTCTATTGCCTCTATAAAATCTAATAATTTAACAGGGGAATTATTTCCAATATTATAAATTTTATATGGACAATAACTTGTATTCGGTCTTGGATAATCACCATTCCATGAAATATCGCCCTGTGCAGGTTTTTCAATTAATCGACTAATGGATTCAACAATATCATCAACAAAAGTAAAATCGCGCATCATATTTCCATTGTTATAAACATCAATACTTTTTTCTTCTAGAATATTTTTTGTAAATTTAAATAATGCCATGTCTGGTCTACCCCATGGTCCATAGACTGTAAAAAATCTTAAACCAGTTGTCGGTAAATTATATAAATGACTATAAGTATGTGCCATTAACTCATTAGCTTTTTTCGTAGCTGCATATAAACTTAACGGATGATCAACATTACTTTTCGTAGAAAATGGCTTATTAGTATTTGCACCATATACAGAACTAGATGAAGCGTAAATCAGATGTTCTACATCTTTTCTCTTACAATTTTCCAATATATTTAAAAAGCCAGTAATATTGCTATCAATATATGCATGTGGATTTTCTAAACTATACCTAACCCCTGCCTGTGCTGCTAAATTTATAACTATATCTGGTCTTTCATCATCAAAAATTTTCTCTATTTCAAATTTATTTTCTAAATCCACAAAATAATTTTTGAATTTACCTTCTAATAATATTTCTAGTCTGTCTCTTTTTAATTTAACATCATAATAATCATTCAAATTATCAATCCCAATAATTTCATAATTCATTTTTGATAACTTTTTTGCTAAATTAGAACCTATAAATCCAGCCATACCTGTGATTAATACTTTTTTCATAAATTTCACCTTACCTTTTATTTAATAAATTAAAATTACCAAAAATACTATAAATAAATATTTTGAAATTAGTATCAAAATATTTATTTATAAAATAATAATTTGCAATGAAATATACAGTAATAAAAACGGACACTTTAATTAATAAATCAAAGTAATCGTTTGATAGATTTATTATTGATATTACAAAACTTAATAAGATACATAATGTGAAATTAAATAATATATTCAATCCTATATTTTTTGAAAAATAATTAAATTTTAATTTTAATATATTCAACACTAAAATGTTCATTATGCAATAGTTTAAAAAAATTGAAATCGAGGTAGAAATTGCAACTCCATTTATTCCATATTTGCTTCCAAAAATAGCACCAATTATAACTGAAGTTGCATAAAATACTTGCGTGTATACTCTGTTTTTTACTTTACCTAAGGAGTATGTTATTGTGTCACAAATTTTATAGCCCACTCTGAAGAATAATGTTGTAAAAAGAATTTGAAACGCAATTATAATCGTTCCCCATTGATTTCCTAGAATAATGTGTATGATTTTTTCAGAACTAGGTATAATAAAAAACATTACTGGGAAGGTTATTATTATTACTAAGTTAGTTACATTAGTGTAAATTATCCCTACCTTTTTATAGTCATCCTGATTCTTAGATAACAATGGGAAAAGTATTTTTTCTATTAAGGTACCTATAATTAATGTAGGTACCATTAAAAGTTGATATGCTCTATTATAATTACCTAAATGATATGATCCTAAAAATTTTCCTATTACAAAATTATCTCCATCGTTTGCAGCCGTATTAAAAATTCTGCTTATAGTAAATGTTACTCCATATTTTAATAGTTCTATCCCACTCGATATACTAGGTTTTTGATGTAAGCTAATAGGATATAAATACATCATTATTAACGAATTAATAATTGCTTGAATAATTATTGCTATAATTAATGAGTAAGCTGCATAATCAATATGCGCTAGATAAAGTGAAACTATAAAATACAGTCCAGTAGACACCATATTGGCAATACTTATCTTTCCAAAAAACATTTCGCGTTGTAACATTGATTCAGACACGCTAGAAAGACTTTTTATTATAAAAATTATTGGTACTAAGTACAGTATTTTATTATCATTAATATTTAAAATCATTGTAATTTGTGAATTTAATAAAAATATTAAAAGACTAATTACACATCCAAAAATTAAATTAATATAAAAACCAGTGGTAATATCTACTTCCTTTATTATTCTCTTTTGTACAATTGCCGGACCTACACCCATCATCCAAAATATTTCAGAAAAATTGACTATTATTTGTACAGCAGCAACAATTCCAAATTCAGTAGGTGTTAACATTCTAGATAATAAAACTAAAGTTAAAATCTTAATAAAAATATTAAAAACTGTAGAAATAGCTATATAAACTGTTCCTTTAAAAATTTTCTTTTCATTATATTTCATAATTATTCAATCCTATGTTTTTTTGAAGTTACAAATTCAATTATGATTGTAATAATAAGTAATATTGTAGTATTTAATATTACAACACTTAATATTAATGATGGATTATATAAATACCATCTAATTGAGTAAATAGTTATTACTACTTTGTAGATAAAAGAATACTTGTTAGAACTGTTAAATATAAGATTGATTAGTAAACCCAATAATATTGCGCTAATCACTACTGACAACAAACCGCCAATGGCATAAACGTGTGAAGGAAATATACCACCATAGTTATTATATAACCACGAATAGTTTTGTTGAGAATATTGGGCAAGGTTACGATATGGACTTTCAATACCTAGAAAAATATCTTTGAGAGTACCAGTTAAAAATTTAAAAGTATTTTCTTCTAAACTATATAAAGATGAAATTGCCAAAGATGTATAATATGAATAAGAAACTGTATCAATATATAATCCTTTTTTTAGTGATAACACAAAAATTTCGAATATACCTTCATTCATATTATCCCTAAAAACACCAATTGTATTAGAAACTAAAATCCCAAATACTGTAATTGCCATTATTCTAAAAATGCTCAAATATTTATATAAATATATAATAATAAAAAGAATAAAGTATAGAAATACTGATGATCTATCACCAAGCATTGAAAACACAACTATATAAACAGTTATATACACCATAAATATCAAATTAAAAAATTTATTATTTTTTGAATAAAACCAAATAAAAATCCAGATTAAAACTGAATATTCAAATATAGGATTTGATATACTGACATAATTACTACCTGTCATCTTAATAAAAATTGTAAAGCCATATAATAAAATTGAGTAAGTTATTAAAGAATAGAAAAGTGTTATAAACCAGTTATTCTTTCTAACATTATTGATATTAATATTTTTTTCTTTCTTAATGTTATTCAAGAATAGAGAAAAAACTACGTTAAATATCAGTATAGCTTCTGCAAATTTATTGTTTATTATATCGCTCCTCAAACCGTAAGACTGCCAATTTGCAACATTCTTTCCAAGTAAGAACATATCATTTATTGCAACAGACATATTAATTACTGTAATTATGCTTATTAATATTAAGAGTAATTTGTTATCTTTAGATTTAATACACATCATTGTACTACACAAAAATAGTAAAATACCGATTAATTTTAATTCAATTTTATTTTCAAAAATACTTATTGTTATTATTGAAAGTATAAAAAAAATAAAATCAGTTATTAAAAATTTGTTATTTTTTCTATTCATCTTTTGAATCCTTTAAATCACAGTTAATTACTAATTTCCTATAAAAATCATTTCTTTTTTTCTCTAAATTGGTATTCAGATATTCCATTGCTTTGTTATAATTTCTTTCACTAATTCGTTTATACTCATAAATATCATCTATTAATGCTTTAGATATATCTGACATCTTTTTTATATCAGTGGGAGTAGTAATATAATTACTTTCTAACAACTCTGGTGTTCCTCCAACATTTGTACTTATTACTGGTAATGAACATGCCATTGCTTCTATAACTACCCGCGGTAATCCCTCCGCCTTGGATGGAAATAACATGATATCTGAATCAATAAGCAATGTCCTTAATTCTTCCTTGTCCCTTATTAATCCAGTAAAAATAATACTGTTCTCTAAATTCAGCTCTCTCACTAAATTTTTATAATCTATTATATTTTCAGTTGCTCCTACAATCTTTAGTTCAACTTTATAACCTTTATCCAGCAAATCTTTTATAACTAGAATAGCTTCTTTTTGGCCTTTCATGTCATTAATGTGATTAGCAATATGAATGAACTTCACTAAAATATCTTTATTTAAAATAGTAGTATTTTTTTTGTAAAAAAAACGTTCTGGTAAATCAATAGTTGAATAATAGCTTTCAAAATAATCTTGAGTCATATCTCCAGAAATTCTAATTGCTGACGGATATTTTGATTGTAGATATTTTTCAGTTACATATGATACACCATTGGCTTCTCTTACTGATTTTTTAAGTTTCTTTGTGAAAAGTTTTTGTGCGATATAGTTTCCTTTATACGCTTCATAAGGATCGGCAACAACTTCAATAATAAAAGGCTTTTTTAACTTTCTGTAATGTTCTAAAACAAAAGTAGCAGAAATAGAAGGTAATCTGAATATAGCAATTTCAAAATCTTTAATTTCTCTTTTTATTATTTTATTTAATGTTCTGTACTTTATTAAATATCCTTTAGATTTTCTCATATATGGTAATTCAATCACACTTATACTGTCTCCAGATACTTTTAATAATTTTTCAGACTCATTGAAATCTATTTTTTTCGTTCTTGATATAACTGTAATTTGGTTATATACATTTAAATATCTTTTCCAAAACTGATAATCATATATCGTATCGCACCAATACGTTCCATCAGGAGTTTTATAAAATATGGAATCTGCTGCAACTAATACTTTCATATTTTTTTCCACACATTTCTATTTATATAATCTGTATAAGAAATAATAATTTTCACTACTTTTTCCGATACATTATCGATATCATAGTCTGCTACTACGCGTGTTTCATTACCTTTTGCTTCGATTTCTGCTAGTCCTTGTAGAATGCGATCTTTCGATACACCCACCATCATCACAGTTGCTTCTTCCATTGCTTCTGGTCTTTCATGTGCTTCACGTATATTCAACGATTTAAGTCCCAGGATAGATGTTTCTTCACTGATTGTCCCACTATCACTTAATACCGCTTTCGCTGCTTTTTGAAGTTTAATATAGTCATTGAATCCTAAAGGTTTTAATGTTTGTACTAGGTTATGGAATTGAATTCCTAGTTCATCAATACGCTTCTGTGTTCTTGGATGCGTACTAATAATCACAGGTAACTGATATTTTTCTGCAACTGCATTCAAAGCTTCAACTAATTCGACGAAGTTTTTATCCGAATTAATATTTTCTTCTCTGTGCGCTGAAACAATGAAGTATTCATTTTCTTTTAATGATAATCTTTCTAACACATCAGACTTTTCAATATCTTCTAGTCTTGAGTTAATTACTTCTTTCATTGGACTTCCTGTTTTTATTACACGATCTGCTGGCAATCCCTCACGTAATAAATACTCACGTGCAATTGTGCTATACGTAAGATTAATGTCAGACGTGTGGTCTACAATCTTACGGTTTGTTTCTTCAGGTACACGTTGATCGAAACAACGGTTACCCGCTTCCATATGGAAGATTGGTATTTGTTTACGTTTTGCTGCAATAGCACATAAACAACTATTCGTATCGCCTAATACTAAGAAAGCATCCGGCTTTACTTCATCTAGAATTGGATCAATCGCAATTAATATATTTCCGATTGTTTCAACTGCAGTTCCTTTTGCCGAATTTAAGAAGTAATCAGGTTTACGTAATTTGAAGTCATTAAAGAATACTTCATTTAATTCGTAATCATAGTTTTGTCCTGTATGCACTAATGTATGTTCAATCGCTTCAGATTGTTCTAATCGATTTATAACTGCAGATAAACGAATAATTTCAGGTCTTGTCCCAACCACAGTCATTACTTTTAATTTATTCATGTTATACCTCCAAGAAATATGTATCTGGATTTTCAGGGTCGAACATTTCGTTTACCCACATTACAGTGACCATATCTGTGTCACCTAAGTTTTCAATGTTGTGTGTATATCCAACGGGTATATCAACCACTTCAAGCTTGTCACCTGATACGAAGTATTCATATACTTTCTCTTCATCTGGTTTTCTGAATCGGATAACCCCAGTTCCAGATACCACTAAGAATTTTTCATTCTTCGTATGATGCCAATGATTCCCTTTTGTGATGCCTGGTTTTGAAATATTTACTGAAGTTTGGCCACGATCTGGCGTTTTGATAAATTCTGTGAAAGATCCTCTATGGTCTTGATGCATTGTAAGTGGATAACTAAATGCGTCTGTTGGCAAGAAACTTAAATAAGTACTATATAACGCTTTATCGAATGCATCATCTAGTCTCGGAAGAGTTCTATCTTCACGGTCTTGCTTAAATTGCTTGATTGTATCAGCAATTCTGCCTAATGTGACCGTATATGCATTCGGAACAATATTTAATCCATTTACAACCGTAGGATTATCTTTGATGGCGCGTTTAAATTCATTAAGAACATCGTCTATGTAATTTAGTGTTAGTTCAATATTAGGATCATTTACTTGTATATCTTCATTACGTGCTACTTTATGACAGAATGTTGCTACTACAGTATTGTAGTTGGGTTTAGACCATTTGCCGAACAAGTTATTTAATCTATAGATATAAACTTTATTTCCATTCTCTTTTAATGAATCGAATAATGACTCTGCTTGTGCTTTACTGCTTCCGTATGGATTATCATTCTCAGCTTGAATAGAAGATGAGAAAAGAATACTTGGCTTCTTCTCATTTAGTTTCGTATATTCAATTACCTTTTTTGTGAAATCCACATTCCCACTTATGAATTCATTATCTGTTTCAGGTCTATTAATGCCTGCTAAATGAAAGATAAAATCAGCTTCTTTTAAAGCTAATTTCAGCATTTCATCAGTTGTATCACGAGTAATTTTTACAACATTTAAATTCTCATCTTTTACTAACTCTTGATAAAGGTTCTTACCCACAAAGCCATTTGCACCTGTAATGACGATATTCATTTAAATGTCCCCCGTTTCAACATTTCCGTTCTTACTTTTAAATTTCTCAAGTTCCTCTCTAACATAAGATAAACTTAATAGTTTTTCTTTTATTTCTTCTACACTTAACCTATAAGTATTGTCTGAGTTGTATTCAGAAGCTTTCGTAATCTTACTCGATCCTTCTTCTACAAAGTTTGAATAATTCAAGCCTCTCGAATCTGATGGAATTCTATAGAAATAACCCATATCTTCTGCTTTAGCACTCTCTTCTTTAGTGAGCAATGTTTCATATTTCTTTTCACCATGACGTGTGCCAATGATATTAATTGGATTATCAACTTCAAATAATTCTTTTAATGCAATTGCTAAATCATTTACTGTAGAGGCAGGAGATTTTTGAACCATAATATCTCCCGTATTTGCATGTTTAAATGCATGTTCTACTAATAATACAGCTTCATCAAGACTCATTAAGAATCTAGTCATTTCTCCATCTGTTACTGTAAGAGGCTCACCGCATTTGATTTGATCAATAAACAAAGGTATAACAGAACCTCTCGATGCCATTACATTTCCATAACGCGTACCGCAAATAAGAGTCTGTTCTGGATCTACCGTTCTTGATTTTGAGACAAATACTTTTTCCATCATTGCTTTTGAAATACCCATAGCATTGACAGGGTATGCTGCTTTGTCAGTTGAAAGACAAATTATTTTTTTAACATTATTTCGAATCGCTGCGTTTATTACATTTTCTGTGCCAATAACGTTTGTTCTTACTGCTTCCATAGGGAAGAATTCACAAGAAGGCACTTGTTTTAAAGCTGCCGCATGAAAAATATAATCAACATTATGCATTGCATTATTTACGCTCTGCTCATCTCTTACATCACCAATATAGAACTTTAATCTAGAATTTTTGTATTTTTTACGCATATCGTCTTGTTTCTTTTCGTCTCTAGAAAATATACGAATCTCTTTAAAATCACTATTTAAAAATTTCTCCATTACTGCATTTCCAAATGACCCAGTTCCACCTGTGATTAATAACACTTTATCTTTAAACAACCTATTCACCTACATCCTTCTTATTTCTCTTTCTCTCCATAGTAATAGTAATAATCTCCATCATCTTTTTTATTTAAATCATTGAGAACTACACCTAAAGTTCTAGAAGAACTCTTGTCTAATTGATTCTTAGCGTCTTTAACTTTATCTCTATGTGTTGTTTTTGAATTTACAACTAGCAGTGAACCATCAACCAGGTTACCTAATATTTGAGAATCTGCAACAGCTAGTACTGGTGGTGTATCTAAGATAATGATGTCATATATCTTCTCTAAATCATCTAATAATTTTTCCATTGCCAATGAACCCAGTAATTCTGCTGGATTTGGTGGAATAGGTCCTGATGATAAGAGATCTAGTTTAGGTTGGACATCCTTTTTTATAGCAGCCTCAAGATCAACTTGACCCGCTACTAAGTTTGATAATCCTTTAACATTCATCACTTCAAATACTTTATGCTGCGTCGGTTTACGTAAATCTGCATCAATCAATAAAGTTTTATATCCTGCTTGTGCGAATGATACGGCTAAATTTGCAGACATCGTCGATTTACCTTCTCCTTGTTCTGAAGATGTTACCAGTAATTTATTGATAACGATATCCGCTGAAGTGAATAATAGGTTAGTTCTTAGTGTCCTAATTTGTTCAGATATTACCGATTTAGGACGATGTACGATTTCAAGTTGTTTTATGTCATTTTTTCTTCTCTTCATTTTAAACATATGGCACCTACTTCTCTATCGTATATATCTTACCAAGTGTTGGTAGACCGATATATTTGTCTATTTTTTCTTCTGTGTTAAGTCTTGTATCTAGCATTGAACGTAAGAACGCAATTGCTGTTCCTAGTATTAATCCTAATAGTCCAGCGACTATTATATTCATTAATGGTTTAGGTTTAATAGGCGACGTAATTTCGTTTACATCGGCTTTCGAGAATACTGATAAATTATCTACACCCATTACTCTCTTGACTTCTTTTTGTGCAATATCTGCTAATGCATTTGCAATTTTAGCTGTTTTCTTCTTATCTGGACCTGTAACATTAATTTTCATTAACTGTGATTCCGCTTCACTTGTCACAGAAATCATTGGTTGTAATTGTTTCTCTGTCTCTTTTAGATTCAATTGCTTCACTAATTGTGAACGTATTACTTTAGAATTGATCATTTGTGAATATGTATTAATTAATTGTAAGTTCGTTTGAACCTCTCCCGGGTTATTATAAACATCACCCTTCTTGCCTTTTTGATTGACGATTACTTGAGATTCAGACTGATATGTTGGCTTGATTAAGAAGAAAGACACCAGACCCGCAATTAATGCGAATGTTACTGCTAGAGATACAATAAGCTTTAAATTCTTCTTCAGTATTTCAATAATTTCTTTTAAATCGATTACTTCTTCCATTTTTGCCTCCTATTATATATAAAATCCACATTATAAATATACGTCTTTTTACATCGATTGTGAATAGAGTTATTGTCCAAATATCGTACTTATAAGCTTTATTACAATTACATTTCGTATATTAATGAATAAAAATACATTAAATACATTAGTTAACATGTAAATACAAACAATTTTTTGATAAATACATTCGGTTAATTTACTATTAAATATGCGTTCGAAAAATATAACATTTAACATATAACTTAATTATCATTTGACTTCTACAAAATTTCCGACAATTCTTAATGTATAAAAATAAATATTACAATTGTGTGAAGTTTTTATAATTAACTCTCATATCATTGAATTAGTTCAAGAAAGGTATCTTGTTATACCAATTTAATCTTTATATATTCTATAATTTCCAACAATAAATTAATTTACTAATTATTTTTAATAGCCTTCGAAATATTATTTCTTAGTTAAGTAATACATTCTATTTTTTAGTTAATTAGTTATTTAAATATAATAAAAAATAACCATCCACTAATTCAAATGGATGGTTATTTTTATGCACTTTATACATTTCTCATTAATCTTCTGATGACTCATCTTCTCTCATTTTGTCGAATATCAATAATACTACTGCACCTATTCCAATCAATACCGATGAGACTATTGCATTGTTTTGTCCTACAGCTTGTACGACATGATGACTTTCCACAGTTTCAGCAAACAATTCATACGTTTGTACTATTGTAACAATAATCAACAATGCAATATGTATACCTATTTTATATATGAATTTCTTCATGTCGTCCCTCCTATTAATTTACGTAGTTTCATTATACAATTATTTTCAGAATATTCACATTACAGTAGGATAACAATTTCCTTAAGTTACTATTCTATAAAATTTTACTTGAACTCATTTAGCTTATTCTTTTATTTCCTCTCATCTATACCATTTCCTGTGATAATACATTTATAAAAATATATTTTTTATAGTTTGTAATTACTAATTACAACTCAATATCAAACAATGTTTCATTCTTATTTGAATAGGGTTTTTAGAAAATGTATTGAATAATAATATTATTTAGGGGGAATTCTATTATGACGAATGAAAAACAAAAGCAACTCGATGAATTTAAACGTGAGCATAAAGAAGATACTGCATTAACAACGAATCAAGGGTTAAAGATGGCAGAGGATGAGTTTTCATTAAAGGCTGGGGAACGTGGTCCAACTTTGCTTGAAGACTTTCATTTCAGAGAAAAGATGACGCATTTCGACCATGAGCGTATTCCAGAGCGTATTGTACATGCCCGTGGTTATGGTGCACATGGTGAATTTGAATTATATGAATCTATTGAGAAATATACGAAAGCGAAGTTCTTAAATGATACTTCGAAGAAGACACCACTATTTGTTCGTTTCTCTACTGTTCAAGGGTCACGTGGTGCAAATGACACTGTACGTGATGCGCGTGGTTTCGCAGTGAAGTTCTATACAGAAGAAGGGAACTATGATTTAGTCGGGAACAATATTCCTGTATTCTTTATTCAAGATGCGATTAAATTCCCTGACTTAGTACATGCAATCAAGCCTGAACCACATAACGAAATGCCTCAAGGTGGAACAGCACATGATACATTCTGGGACTTCTTTGCACAGAATCCTGAATCAACACATATGACAATGTGGACAATGAGTGATAGAGGTCTTCCTAAGAGTTACCGTACAATGGAAGGTTTCGGTGTACATACTTTCCGTTTAATTAATAAAGAAGGTCAGTCACATTTCGTTAAATTCCACTGGAAACCTGTTTTAGGTGTTCATCAGTTAGTATGGGATGAAGCACAGATTATTGCAGGTAAGAACCCTGACTTTAACCGTGAAGATTTATATGAGTCTATTGACAAAGGTGATTACCCTGAGTGGGAACTCGGTATTCAGGTTATTAAAGAAGAGGATGAATTCAAGTTTGACTTTGATATATTAGATCCTACGAAATTATGGCCAGAAGAAGATGTGCCTGTTGAAATTATCGGTAAGATGACTTTAAATCGTAATGTGGATAATGTTTTTGCTGAAACTGAGCAAGTTGCTTTCCATCCAGGTCATTTAGTTCCGGGTATTGATTTCAGTAATGATCCATTATTACAAGGTCGCCTATTCTCATATACAGATACTCAGTTATCACGTTTAGGTGGTCCAAACTTCCACCAGATTCCAATTAACCGCCCAGTTTGCCCATTTGCGAATAACCAACGTGATGGTATGCATCAATCATTTGTGCATACAGGTCAAGCTGCTTATCATAATAATGCAATCAACAATAACAATCCACACACAACACCGGGTGAAGAAGGTGGATTTGAAAGTTATCACGAGAAGATTGATGCACATAAAGTACGTGCTAGAAGTGAAAGCTTTAAAGACCATTATTCTCAAGCGAAATTATATTTAAACAGTTTATCAAAGCCAGAACGTGATCACCTTGTTGATGGATTTGCGTTTGAACTCGGTAAATGTAAACATGACTTCGTAAAAGAGAATGCTGTTAATAATATTAATTACGTGGATCATACACTTGCTACTGAGATTGCAGAACGTATTGGTGTGAAGGCGCCAAAAGAAGATGTTGAAGTGAAGTCAGATAAACAATCTCCTGCTTTAAGTATGGAGAATACAGTGAAGAAGTTAGATACTTTATCAGTTGCTTTAATGGTAACAGAAGATACTAAACCAGAAGATGTTACATCAATCATCAAAACTTTAACAGATAATAAGGTAAACCATAAGTTAGTCGCTCAAAAAGCAATGAATTTAGGTGATTTAAAGGTAACAGAAACATTCGATACCGTGCACTCAACTTTCTTTGACGGAATTATTGTCGTTGATGCTAAAGTACCTTTGTTACCGCCAGCAAAAGATTATATTGAAGCTGCGAATCGCCACTTTAAGACGATTGGTTATTCAGCTGCTGCAGAAGCAGCAATTGAAGCAACTTCAGTAGATCCTAATGGTATAGGTATCGTTGAAGTGAACGATGTTAATGCGTATTTAGACGAACTTGTGAAACAAAGACATTGGGATAGACAACTATAATTTAAATTAATAAAAGCTCGCGATATCAAATGATATCGCGAGTTTTTCTGTATTATTGAACGTCTTCAATCATACTTATTTTAAATTTAATTATTTACGACGAGAACCTAATAGTGCTGCGCCACCTAATAATGCTAATACTGAAGCAATAACACCATTGTTATCTTTTTCACCAGTGTCAGGTAATACTGTTTTACCGATTTCAGCTGGTTTAACTGTTTCAACTGGTGCTGCCGGTTGCGTTGCTTCAGCTGGTGTTGGAGTAGTTACTTCTGGTTTAGCAGTATCTGCTGGTACAACTGGTTTTGTTTCTGCTGGAGGTGTTACTTCACCGCCGCCTGCTGGAGGTGTTACTTCACCACCGCCTGCTGGAGGTGTTACTTCGCCGCCGCCTGCTGGAGGTGTTACTTCACCGCCGCCTGCTGGAGGTGTTACTTCGCCGCCGCCTGCTGGAGGTGTTACTTCGCCGCCGCCTGCTGGAGGTGTTGGTCCTGGTGTTCCAACGCCGTAGTATCCTTGGTCTACGTTAAAGTTAGATTCACCTTTTAAGTTAACGATTACATTGATTGGTCCGTCTGAATCAATTGCTTCAGATACATCGTTATCGATGTTTGCAATAACTGGTGACCAATCTAATGGATTGTGGAAGTAAACAATGTATTGTCCGTCTGATAAACCATGGAATGCATAGTTACCGTATTCATCTGTAAATGTTCTATCAACAAAGTTACCAGCATAGTCATGAATTGTTACTTCTAAGTTAGCTACTGGGTTTTCACCTTCATCATATAAGTTGTTACTGTTCGCATCCCACCATACGTGGTCTCCGATTGATAAATTACCTTTAGCTGGTGCTGGCTTAACTTCTCCGCCACCTTCAGCTGGTGGTGTAGTTGGTGCTGGCTCAGCTGGTTTAACTTCTCCACCGCCTGCTGGTGCTTGTCCATTTAAAGGAATAAATCCTGTGTCTAAAGTATTAATGTTAGCATCTTTAATATCAACTAACACATCAATTGGTCCGTCTGAATCTACATCTTCAGAACCGATATTTGCTACGTCGTTTGCATATCCAGTTGGTACTTGGAAGTTAACGATATATGTGCCATTTTTTAAACCTGAGAATGAGTAATTTCCGTTTGCATCAGTAACTGTTGTTGCAACATGGTTACCTGCATAGTCACGAATTGTTACAGTTAAACCTGCAAGACCAGTGTCTCCTGCGTCTTGTACGTAGTTACCATTGTTATCAGAGAATACACGATCCCCTAAAGAGTAAGTTGCTTCTGCAGCGTCTGCTGAGTTTAAACCTAAGAACATCATAGATCCAACAACAACCGAAGCTGTTCCTACTGTAAACTTTCTAATTCCAAACTTGTTCATAAAAATCCTCCTCTTGTCTATCTCTTGTGTTTATTATTTGTCATGACACACATATAGCGTAAACCATGACTTAATTTTATTTTAATACTATTATTTTACATTACTACACTTAGTTGCATTTTGCATATATATGAGTTATCAACAATTATCGTATAAATATACACGAAATCCCTCTTAAATTAATAAATATTTAATATAACACATTTTAGACTTTGAATAAATTCAATTATTTAGGTTATATCCTATAATTATTTTATTTATCCATTTTCCCTTTATACAAAAAGTGTATAAAGTTATCCACATGTATAGTCAAATTTATAAATGTGACGAATTTGTGAACTAATTCTAAGGTCATCATATTTTCTCTTTCGTCTAATCGTTGCCTATATTTTTCCTCATCTAAATGGATCTTCTCAATAATTTATTGGTAAAAATAAAAAACCTAATGTTGACTTATTACAATCATCATTAGGTTCCATCATCTGTATCAGTATTCTTATTTCTAACTTATTATAGATAGGCCATTGCATTATTTTCGTTTAATATTTAAAAAGATATAGGTCAATATGAAGATGAGTAATAATGTAAACCATGAGCTTGATATTACTTTAATGTCTTCTAGCCATGACTTTTGGTAACGAATTGAGCGACTATTATTGTTTGATACCTTATTATTTTCTTGTTTTTTTACGCGTGTTGTATAGACTAACAAACGTTCTTTACCATTTGGTGTACACGTCAATAATGTTATCATATCTTTGCCAGGTATAATATTCATTGCTGAAACTTTATCTGGCGAAACAATAATGAAATCTGTCACACGATAATATAATTTCTCTTTAAAATTATTTACTATTATTAAATCTCCATATTGTAGTTGATCAATATGTGTAAACCATTCTTGAAATGGGGAATAAGAATGAGCTGCAAATACACTATTAGTCGATAGTCCACCTGTCGGATAACTTGTGCCTAAGACTCGCGATACTCCTTTATTTAAATTCTCAGGAGTTGCTCCATCAAATACAGGATAATGCAATTTTAATTTTGGTATTTTAATTGTGGCAATTACTTCTTCTGATTTTTCCAGAATGGTATCCTTATCCTTTGGTTTCGATTTAACACTTGGCGCAATAATGTTTTGTGCTGCACTGCGAGTCGCTTCATTATATGCTTTTTGCTGTTTATATTTACTCATCATAGTGTCATTAAGGTCTTTATTGTCTAATAATTCTGATTGCCTTGTTGAATCATAGTTATAATATACCTTCGTAATAATAGGATATAAAGCTATGAGTAATCCACATATGAACATTAAATTAATTACTTGTTTCAAAATTAATCACGGCGCTTTCTTGATTGGAAAAATCGATATATTAAATATAACAGTATCGTAATTCCAATACCGATTAAATAATTTTTATAAACAAAGATAAATTTCATCCACCATGGTTCTTGTGCTTTATCATGTTCATTCGCTTCTGCCGGTGTATAAGGTATTCGATGTCCTTGAACAATCAAACGATGTGAATTAATCATATAAGGTGTGCAAGTTAATAATGTTATTCTATCCTCACCTTTCATGATATGCAACTTCTCTATTTCATCTGGTTTAATTACTTCAATATGATCAACTTTGTATGCAATGATCTCTTTTATATTTCTGATATAAATTTTATCGTTCTGTTTAACCTTATCCAAATTGGTAAACAACATCTTGTCAGGTAAGCCCCTGTGACCTGTAATTACAGTGTGCGTATTCTTACCACCTACAGGTAATGATGTACGTTCAAGATGACCTAAACCCTTTTGTAATACACGCTCTCTTGTTCCTGCAAATAAAGGAAGCTTTTGATGAATTCGTGGTACTTCTACATAACCAATTTGTTCATTTACTTCTAACATCTTCGCGTAAAGTGCTTTTCCTTCTGCCTTATCTTTCTCACTAAAGATATCTACGATATGTTCATTCGTCATTAATGTTGAATTATATGCTTTAGCTTTTCTGATACGTTCTTCTACGTCTTTATCAACCAATTTATTTAACTCTCGATCAAACTTATTCATTTCATTCGTAGATTGATAATCATAATAAATAGCACTTATCATTGGATATAATAAAATTAATGCCCCAGATAAAAATATTATAAAAAATAATAAATTAAACATAAAATTATTTTTCTTTCTTTGAGTAGTCTCTTTCATGATGGATACTCCTTTCCATAAACAAAATAAGGTAGACTGGGTTGTCTACCTTATTTTATATGAAACACCTTGATTATGCTTGTTGTTTTTTTCTATAGATAATGATTGCTATACCCATCATTAATAAACCTACTACAGTAAAGAAAACTGTACCCATACCACCTGTATTAGGAATTGAAGTCTTTTTATTGATAATTTCTTGTGCTACTGCTGTTGCTGCTTGAGAACCATCAGTTACATTTGTCGGGTCAGAGTAATATGATGTTGCATTAATTGTAAATTTTGTTTCAGGATTTGTTGGAATTGTGTAACCTGAAGGTGCCTTTGTTTCTACTAAGTAGTAATCTGTAGAACCAGTGTTATTAGCGCCATCAACACCATATGATAATCCTTTCACTTCAAATTTACCAGTACCATCTGACGTAAATTTAGTAGCAGCTGACTGATCAGTAGTCCATGTTACTTGTAATGTAGTAGCATCTTGTACTAAAAATTCTCCAGCATCATTTTTAATAACAAACTCTGCTCCTGCTAATGTACCACTTGCACCATCTGTTTTAACGAAACTTTTACCACCTGTATAAACTTTAGGAATTTCTGTTGGCGGTACACTAGGATTACCAGTAACATTATGTCCATTATCAAAGTCTAGAGTGGCATCATTCAGGATTGGTTGTCCCATAACAGCACTTTCATTTATTACCGTTGGAATAAGAATATTTAATTTTCCTGTTGGACCTGCAGTTGCTAATTTAGTTAATCCCGATGTTGTGAAATCAACTTTAACTAATCGTGCTGTAGCATCGTATGTTACATTATAGTCAGTTCCTTTTACAAGTGTATTACCATTTAATTCTACTGTTACTTTATCTACACCTTGAAAATCTAATTTCGTATCAATTTTATCAGTGACTACATATTGTACGTATTCTTCAATCCCTTTAACAATTGACGGTTGAATAAACCAATTAAATTCGTCACCAACATTGAATGATGCTGATTTATTACCATCTGTCTTAACATCTTTATCTATTGTCGGTGTGTCTTCTAAAGTATTTTTAGGATAGACATGTAAGTCCGTAATATATCCATTACCTGTTTCATTCGTAATAGGTAAATCTAATCCAAAGGGTACTGCATTTGATGTTTTTACGGCAGTTGATGGATCCTCAATAAACCAATATTGCCCCTCAGCTAATGCAGGTACTTTCACAGTTCCATCAGCTGCTGATTTTGCAGTTGTACCTAATTTAGCTCCTACTAATGCTTGAACTTCTGCTTCGGTATCATATGCTGACATGTTTGCTTTCATTGTAGCTAATTGTTCTGGTGTAACTTTCCAATACGTGAATGAAATGCCTGAGATAGGATCACCATCTGGGATTTCAGTCCCATTTAAATGTCCGTAAGTTGCTTCTATTTCGGAGTCACCCGTAATTTTATGAATCGTAAGGTTGGTGTCTGAAGCAGCTGCAAATGCATTTGTTAATGGAGAAATAATGCTAACTAATAATGCTAATACTAATATAGCGGAAAAACGTTTTGTAATTTTAGACATGAATATGTCCTCCTAATTATTATTTTTTATATTATCGCCTGTGAGCGTTAATTTCTTTTTCTTTTCAATATTATCGCTAGTAGTATTAAACATATCCCAAGAACCGTGAATATAATTGTACCTGTACCACCTGTATTCGGTAATAAAGCCTTACTATTAGCAACATCTTGTTTGACAAGTGTAGTACTGTTGATATTGACTGAGATAGGTGTTGTATTTAGCGAATAACCTAATGGTGCTTTTGTTTCAACTAATGTATATGTACCAAACGGCAAATCCGTAAAATGTATAACTCCTGAATCATCTGTCGTTTTTGTCAATTTGACTGTACCTGTTGCATCACGTAATTCAAAGGTGGCTCCCGGTAATAACTTATCGATATGACCTGCTTCATATTTTTTTACATCTAGATTACCGAGGGCTCTTTTATTTGTGAAATTAAATAATAAGCTACCTGAATAACCTAATCCATCAACCATTATCAAACCATCTGATGATATATTCACTGCATGAACAGTACTATCTAATAAGTAACCTTGTGGCGCTACGCTCTCCTTTAACGAATAATTCCCGGGTAATAAATTTGTAAATTGTACAATTCCATTTCCTGAGCTTGACGCTGTTTGGATTATACCTTTGCTATTTGTTAAAGTGAAAACCGCACCTGATAGTGCATTATTTTTATCATCTAACTTATTAAATGTAAACGAATAGGATGGTTGACTATATTTCGCTTCTGGTACAGGATAATCTCTTAATTCAGTCGTTGTTGGTGTAGGTTGTAATGTAGTCCTTCCATTCATTGGATAGAACTCTCCATTTACAAATTCACTATCTTCTGTACGCAAAGTCACTTTATAATTTATATTAATCCATTCACCTTTACCAAATGTTAATCCATTGAGCTTAATCGTTTTTGTAGCTAAATCATAATAAGCTGTCACACCATTAAGTAATGCTGGATTTGATGCTGTTAATGTATAATCCGATGCATCAAAGATACTATTATTACCTAAATCAAGATCGTACATCTCACCAATTGGGTCAGTAATAGTTCCTCCACTGATACTTTTGATAGTGAATTGTGCGATATTACTTAATATATTTGGTAAATCTTTTGCAGTATCAGTCGTAACAAATGCATTAGATTGTTTAGATGCTATGTTATTAATAACATTATTCATATCTGTTGGTGTGGCAGAATCATAACCTGACATTAAGTTTGTATCCATACCAATTGCAAATATTTCATAATCCGGATGTGCCGTCTTAATTAACTTAGCTTCCGAAACAGTTGGCTGTCCATGATTAGTAATAGCTACATTCCCTATAGAATATGCGTAATTTCCAAATGTACTATTTAAAGGGAAAACTGCACCATCACCAATACGTTTACTGTAGTCGAATGCTGTAATATTCTCTGGATTTGTCGCCACCGTTCCTTTATAACTAAATGTTGGTGCTCCATCTGTTAGTACAATCATTACCTTCTTGGCAGTTGGACGAGCAGTCGAAAGCATTTGAGAGCCTGTACGAATACCTAATTGTGTAAATGTGTGCGCCGTTCCTGTATTTAATGCACCATTGGTTTGATAACTTGCTGGAATTGCACTTTTTATACCAGTCGCTGAAGACTGGAATGACGTTTGACTTATAATTGATGAAGCAAAGTTAACAACACCTATTCTCGTATCATTTACTGCTCCTGTATTACTTGATGTAACACTATCAACAAAATTATTAACACTCGTTTTCATATTTTGCCATCTTGACATTCCGTTACTATTTAAAGTGCTCATACTTCTTGAATTATCAACTACTAGTACAATATCCAGTGGCACTGTTGATTCTGTATCTCGACCTTGCGTTTTCAAATCGATTGCATATTTATTTGGGGTAGTAGTTGATTGTGCGGCTTTCCATAAATAACCTTCATCATATTCAATTGCTAGTGGCACACGGTTTCGATATAATCCACGTTCGTCCCATGTCATATTATTTACGTCACCTATATATGTAGGCGAAGGTTCAACAATTGGTAAACCATTTCCTGGTGTAGGAACGCCCGCACTAGAAAGTACTGTAGTTTGTGCTTTGTTACTCTCTTGACCAGTAGCACTTTTTGCCTGTGCATAAATAATAGTACCTGCGGATTGTGTACGATATAATTCGACGTAATAACGACCACTTTCATCCACTTTTGATGTACCAAGCACATTACCAGCAGCATTTGTGATAGTTATAATACTGTTAGGTGTAGCCGTTCCTAATACACTTGTTTGATTGTCATAAATTGTACTTATTGTTGTTGACATCATATCCGAAACATTAATTTGAGTATTTGGACTCACATTGCCAGAAGCATCTGTAGCATTCACAGTAATAATAGCACCTTCATTTTGAGGCGGAATCGGTACTGAATATTTTCCTGTTATATCAGCCGTTGTGGTTAATTTCAATCCATTTGATAGTAACACTGTAACAAGCGATGAAGGTTCAGCTGTTCCTGTAACATTGAGTGTAGTTGTTGTAACTGCATTAACCTTGGGGGCTTCAGGCGCTACATTATCAGCAGTAATAAGTTTTCCATTAATTACTATGTTATTTGCAATATTATTTGCAATAAAGTGTGCTGCTGGTGTAGAACCACCAATTGATAAATTATATGAAGATAGTGTTTTATCTGTTATCGATGTACTAAAAGAAATGATTGCCTTATTCGAACCAAGACCTGAATAGGCACCTGTAATTGCTTTATATGTGCTATTGTATGTTAATGCTTTCGTTGTAGAAGTAGAACCGTTAATAATTGTTTGTTTAATCGTTGATGTATCTAGAGCTTGGCCAGCACTAAAAACCATATTGTACAAATTATATTCAATTGCATATGATGTGCTGGTTTTTCTATCAATTGTTATCGTCCAATTTATTTTTGTTGCATCAGGACTCAAAGCCGCATTCATCGTCATCAAATCACCAGTCGAGGTATGTGTTATTGGTGTATTTGTCGTGAAAGTGGTATTTACCGTTGCTGCAGCTAAACTCTGTATATTAGTACTGCCTAACGAAAGTGAACGAAATAAAAATGGTGAAATAGATTGTTGAGTTTTATTCACTGCTATGACAGAATCAGTAATACTTTCTTTTTCAATTATATTTTCTTCATTCAAAACACTTTCTGAGATAGGTGTTTCAGTTAATTGCTCTTCAGACGATATTTCTTCATTCGTTAGGGGATCAAGCGTCGAGGAATCTTCAGTAGTTGGTGTCTCAGTAGTAGCTTTAGTATCTATTGTTGTTTCAACTATGTCAATCTTATCTTCCGCTAAATTTTCCTGCTCATTTTTTACAAGAACAATGTTATAATCTTCTATCTTCGCTTTATAACCTTCAATGGGTGTAATTACTACTTCATAGATTATTGGTAAGCCTTCATTATTATTGACGGGTAATGAGTCAAATTCATATTTTGTGGCTTCTTCATCTATCGTTAATGTATCTACCACTTCTTTTGTCAATTGATCCGTTAATGAAATTTTTAGGATTTCTTTTGTCGGATTATCGATATCACCTTTAATCGATGTTTCAAGATAGGTGTGTTTCACATCATATTGTTCAATGTCAGTCTTATAATTACCTTTAAGCGATGATTCTACTTTATATTTCATTTCATTTCCTAATTCATCAAATTTCCTTACATCATTGAAGATGTATTTTCCGTCAGAATCAACAATCACACTCGAAACTTTCTCATTTGTAGAACGATTGATTAAATACATTTCTGAATTTGGATGTTCTAAATCATCCGGCATGTTCACAAACGAAACATTTCCTACAATATTAAATGTTTGATACACACCGTCCGAAGCTTCAACAGTCACACCATTCATTTCAGTTGCTAACGTAACACCGTAATCTGTTTTATTTAAGTCATTAATACTTGTCTTTAAATCAAAATCCACTATTTGTTTATTGTCTTTAAATTCTATTACATATTGCGACTTCGTAGTATCAGACTGAGTTATCTCTACTTCATATGACGACAATTGAGCCTTTAGTGTACTAATATCTAAAGTATGTTGTCCATCTAGTGTCAATATAAAGCGCTTTTCATCTAACTGTTGTTGTAATGGATTTATTGTAATATGCCAGTTAATTTCAGTATCATTACGCTCCTTAGCTGTCACCAAAACGAGTTCTTCATTATCACTCTTACGTGTCATTTCATCTGCTAAAGTAACACCAATAAACAAGTTATTGCATATACTATTGAGCAATAATAAAAGCAAAAATATCATTTTTAGCTTTTTAATAATTTCCACCTTCTTTTTCTACTGACAATTTTTATACCTTCAATTTAATAATAGTCTCACATTAAAAAAAATCAATCTATTTTTTTAATATTAAATCTTAGGATCTTATCAGATATTAATAATAAATTCATAATAAAATTAAAAATACACTAAAATATGCTTTTTATACGTTTTTATATTCATCATATGGTATAAAAATTCATATATGTCTAAAATTTAACATTTATTCACTTATGCATTAAAATTTTGTTAGTATTATTTTCAATACACTTTAATATTTAGCGTGATATAAATAGTTATTTTTTGTAATTTATATATTAATATAAAAAAGATGGTTAGGTATGCTATTGAACATACCTAACCATCTTTTATTATTAAAGTTATTAGAGTGTAAAAATAAAATATACTTAAAATTTATTAATTCATTTCTGACTTTTGTCTCTTAAGCTATAATTATACTATTATTTGTAGGCGTAGAATTTCATGAATTGATGCATATATGTTGGATACTTTTCTTTAAAAGCATCAACTGTTAGTTTTGTTGTTGCGATAATCTTAAAATCTTCGGTTAATGGGTATGTCGCGTCTTCATCTAATCCAATTGTTGCACGAGTCAGATCTGTCATAACAGGCAATGCGACTGTTTCACCCATTGCTGCATGAATGAGTGGCTTCAATTGATGTGCCGCGACAAAATCAAAGTCTTCTATTATTATATCTTGTTTAACTGGACTCGCTAAAGCTTCAGTAATGATACCTTGGTGAAATACAACGAAATCATCTTCTTTAACGTATTGTCCGTAAAGATTCGCATTAATCCACATGTTGTCTGCTGCATATATCTGTAAGTTATTGCGCTTAAGCTGTAGATATTTAATCGCTGTTTCAACACCATTGAAATGCTCTGGCAAGCTAAATATATAAATCATTTTCCAAGGTGATTTATTAACCTTCTGTTTAACCGGTTCTGGATTCACCGTCGCTTTAAATTTCTTCTCCATTGCACTTTTACGTGCAGAGAAGTTGGCCGCTTCAATCACTTGTTGAATGGATGGTCTATCTTGCGTTTCAATATCTGCTGTCGGATTTAGAAATGTTTCATATTGTATCTTTGTAATCTCAGTGATTGATTCATTCCATTTTTCTTCTAAGAAATATTGGGCACGTAACATTGGTTCACGATCAAGTTCATATATCGTTCGTGGTTCAATGTCTCCGGTATACTTAATACTTACCGCGGAACTGTCTGTTCTTCCGGGTATTGGCTTATTGCGATGCATACCTTCCACTACTTCTGCCGTACCATATATACCACGTTCTGGTTTTGTTTTGTAAATTATAACTTTGTCACCTTCCTGCATTTGACCATAATGAACGAAACCATTGCGATTCACACCATTCACGTTTCGGACATATATGGTATATGTTTCATCAGTTGTGAAATCAATTTCTTCTTTCATTAAGAAGTAACGATTGATTTTTTCTTCATGACGACCAACGCGCATGATTTTGTCGTAATCTGCTTCTGACAATGGATTTAGAAGTTGTTCTTTCATACTCATTATCACTTGTTTTAAATCTTCATCACGAATTAAATATTCTTTTGTATAGGGTGCTAATTTTTCTTCATATATAAAATGGATTTTTATTTGACCACGTCTCGGTTCTTCGACTCTTAGTACTGAACCTGCACCGAGGATACCAATCTTATTTTGAACCTGATAGAAGATGACTTTATCTCCTGGTTCAGCTCGTTTAAAGGCAGTATATCCTTCATTTGGATTAAAGTGTACTGTTGAATCGAACACTGAAACTTGTCCCATTAAATCTTCAAAGTGATTAAATCTGTTGTAACCACAATTCAACCAAAAGTAATTCACGAATTTGTCCCCCTGTTCACTCAATTAGTTTCATTATATTAAAGTTTTAATTCGTATGATAGCGTTTATATATAATTTTAAGGATTTTTCTAATGGTACTTAGTACATATATCAATATGTTTATTCTCAAAATATGTTAAAATGAACTGTATCATTATTATATGATTCAAAGGAGAATATAAATGTTATTAAACAAAAAATGGTTGTTACCGACAGTGGCACTCACACTTATGCTGACAGCTTGTCAAGATACACAAAAAGATAAGCCGAAAGAAACAGATAAAGACAAAACAACAACTGAAGAAGTAACTAAAGAAAAAGATAAAGAAAAAATAACAGAAGGTCCATCTCTCAAAGGCATTAAGTCTATTAACGTAAAAGACTTCGGTGCCAAACCTGACGATAAAAAAGATGATACAGAAGCATTAACAAAAGCGATTCAAAAAGCGCAAGAAGAAGCTGTACAAGTTATCATACCAAAAGGTACGTATGATACAAACAAAACAATTGAAGTAAGTAATATTAAAGGATTACATATTAAAGGTGAAGGTGCCGTTATAAAGCCGAAGAATCCAATGACTAATCCGCCTGAGTTTTATGCGATGCGCCTTGGATCAGAAAAGAATTTCTTATCTGAAATCGAGATTGAAGGTATTACAATTGACGGCAGTAAAAACCCTCAAGACTTATACTTCAAGATGAAAGATGCTGATGATTTCTATAAAACACCGATGACTAAAGGCATCGCGATTAATAATACGAATGATTTAAACATACATGATGTTGAATTTAAACATATGTACGGGGGATATGCCATATTTGCACAAGAGTACCGTGATGTAAATATTAAAGATGTAAATTTAGAAGATGTTGGGGGCGATGATATTACCGACAGTTTCGGTATGGCTATTTATTTAAGTGGTCATAGAGATGATGCAATTGTCAACATTGATAAAGTTGTATCTAACGCCAAGACATCGAAACGCTCTAAAGAATATATGGGTTGGATCGGCGTTGTACTTGAAAACGGTACAATTCAAGATGCCAAAGAAGAGAATTGGTTAAAAGATCAAAATACAACGATTAATGTGACGAATTCTACATTTAATGATTACGAAACAACATTCCACGTAGAGTCAACGTACGGTAATGTGTATTGGAATACTGATGACGTGAAAACACGTGCGAAAAGTTACTTTATCGCAGCAGGTGTAAACGGCGAATTGCGTGAGCGTTCAAATAATGTGGAAATGGATTTATTACCGTTCGGACGTAACGATATTGTCCATGGTGTATATTACACAGAAGGCATGAAACCTGAGAACTATTCATTTAATATGCATAACTCTGTTGTGAATAATGTAGAAATGGATGGCAAACGTTCACCGATTACGGCTGTTTATGCCAATAATACGACTGCAACATTCCATAACACAACTTTCAATGATGTATCTAAGCGATTAGTTGCAAACGGAACAGGAACGTTTATCGATAGTGTCGTGAACTTAACAAAAGATGCTAAGAAAGATGCACTCGGAGAATTCTCAGAGAAGACACAAAAGATTGATTTAAGTAAGTCTACAGTTAATGAAGCTGGCACGAAAACTGAAGCAAAAGCTGGTAAAGTCCCAGACAAACTTAAATCTACAAACAAGCCAATACCAAAACGCGAAAACCCACTCGCTCCTGCAGATTTAGGACGTCAAGTCGCTCCACTTAAGGCTGAAGATAAGAAGTAAATAGCGCGTGAACACGGAAGCTGAAGCTTCCGTGTTTTTTTAGGTAATAATGATTTAATAACAGTTACTGATTGCTTTGCATATTATATATGCTACAAATGTGTCCGTGTCTTCTTTTTGCGGTCACTTACACTGTCGTTTCTGCGAGATGCGTCACGGAAGTGACTGTATTTTCTTTTTTGCGGTCACTTCCTCTATAGAACCATAGTATACATAACCCGCTTCCTCCTCTTTAATGAATAAATCCCCTTTTTCCTGATTTATATACGAACTCGCTCTGTAATTTCCTAGTCGTTTATACTCCTTGCTGAGAACTTTTTTAGCCGTTGTTTTACCTACACCACAAAAAGCAACGATGTCACTTACTGTCACCCCACTATTTTTTAACAAATAAATGGCATCAAATGCTAGCCTTACGACATCTTTCTTAGTATATTCACAGCCACAACTGCATCTCACTTTTTTAGCGTTTCTCTCAACGAAAGGTAAAATGTTGCGACACTTCGGACATTTCACCCCTTTTTTCATCTCTTCAAAGGGATAATAATATATTCGATTATATTCACCCTCTTCAAAGTGATATTCCATTAACATACGCGCTACTCGAATATCTTCATCCGTCATTTCTCGTTCATTCAGTATTTCAAATATAGTTTTCAAATCTTGATTAAATAATATGCGTTTGTCACCGTTATAACCCGTGACTTGAAATTGTTCACCTACAAAGCTAACATAACTCGACACTTCATAATCTAGCTCCAACTTATTAACCAACATCTTCAGTCTCGTATGTTGTGTATCTAATTTATATAATCGGTTGTTGATTACATAGTCACTTTCACTTTTAAAAGTACCATTCACGTAATTGTAATGTCCTGAATAATATTTTGTATCTATATGAAGAATCCGTCCGTACGATACAATAATAAAGTCATATTGATTTTTACCTTTGATATTCAATACTAAGTCCCATATTTTTGCACCCCCTACACATTGTTTAAACATTTCAAAAAAGTATTCTTCGCCAAGAAGTCCTTTCTCTAAAGTAAATAAATTATCGCTGTCATATTTCTCCATTGAACAACGGTCTTTTACTTCTAATATGTATCGTTCATACAAATTAAAAACTCGTTCTTTCAAGAACAAAATATCCACCTCATTTAACATTTGTTAACAAATTATCAATATATAATAACACACAAAATTTTTCCAACAAAAAAAGAGCCTCCATGGACTCTATTCCGCTTTCTTATCACTTCTAAATAGCATAGCAATTATTCCAACTACCAATGAAAATACTATTTTCTTCATCACTTAAATCACTCCTACCATATATTCAGAACCCATTGCATCACAAGACTGAGTGCTGCCACAACAAACCATACGCTTGCACCTAATAATACTGGCTTCATACCAATCGAGATAAATTTCTTAATGCTCACCGATAAACCAATTCCAGCCATCGCCATACTAATCATAAACGTTGAGATTACTTTTATATACCCAATTACTTCTTCTGGTAAATCAACTATCGTCGTAAAGACACTGGCTAAAAAGAAATACAAAATAAACCATGGCAATACTTTCTTAATACTGAAATCAGCTTGCTTATGTCCTTTCATTTGTATCGCAACAAGCAATAGACAGACTGGGATAATCATTAATGCACGTACAAGTTTCACAATTGTTGCCGTATCACCCGCGGTTTCTGAATAAGCATAACCCGCCGCTACAACACTACTCGTGTCATTGATTGCTGTACCCGCAAAATGACCAAATCCGATATCACTCAAACCAAACCCATGACCCATCATAGGAAACAAGAACACCGCAATGATATTAAATAAAAATATTGTCGATAATGAAAAAGCAACCTCATCTTCCTTTGCATCAATTATTGGACTTGCTGCAGCAATCGCCGATCCACCACATATCGCAGTACCTACTCCAATTAATGTTCTAATATTTTCATTGATGCCAAGCCATTTACCCAATAAATAACTCGCAACTAAAGCTGCTGTAATCGTTGTTAAAGTAATCGGTAAAGAAGAAATACCCATTTCTGCAACAACACGAAGATTCAATGTAAATCCCATCAGTATTATTGAATACTGCAAGATTTTCTTAGATGAAAATTTAATACCACCTTGTAAACTAAATGGAAGCTTCATCGTATTATTGATTAATATGCCTAAAATAATACTAAAAATAATTCCTCCTACTACTGGCATAGCATGGCCAAAGAAAGATCCCACTAGCGCGATAACGGCACAAAACAATATACCTGGGATTTTCATAGTGTTTGCTCCGGATAGTAAATCGTCATTATTCCGTGAACGATGCTATCTCCAATATTCATATAACTATGCGATACATCTGCATCAAACTTAATAGCCATATCACTTTCCATTTGATAGTCTTCATTCTGAATCTTTAAATTCATCATTCCTTCACTGATGATGATATACTCACTTGTTCCCGCTTGATGGGGCTCTGCATTATAAGCACCACCTGGTTCGATTTCGAATTGATACATTTCGATCTGTGCCCCACTTTCAAAAGGAAAATACGGGTATAAACGATAACGGCCATCATCACTCGTCATCTCCATAATTTCACCTTTTCGTTTCACTTCAACTTTTTGATCTGGAGATTTTATTAATGTCATAAAACTAATCTTCAAGCCATTCGCTATTTTCCACACCGTCGTTATTGAAGGAATTGAATCCCCACGTTCTATTTGAGATAACATTGTTTTTGAAACCCCTGTGCGGCGCGAGACATTATCTAGTGTTAAACCGTTATCTTTTCGAAACATCTTCAAATTATATGCAACAATATCATGTATTTCTTTCATTCTCTTCACCTCTTTATTTACATTATAACGAACGAATGATACATGATAAAGAACAATCTATTCCATTTGAAATAGAACATACGTTTGTGTATAATAGAAGAATCTTTTAATAAATGAGGTTTTATTTTGATATTATCAGCACTATTAACTTTAAACTTAGGTCTATTCCAAACAGATATGCCCAAGCTTAAAGCCGAGTTTGATCACGCGATTGATGGCGATACGATTGCGATAAAAGTTAACAATAGAAGAAAGACTGTCAGACTCCTACTTGTTGACACACCGGAGTCAAAGAAACCAAACACACCTGTTCAGCCTTACGCAATTGAAGCAGCACGCTACACAGAATCACTCGTCAAAACGTGTGACATGACGATTCAATATGATACTAAAGGTAAGAAAGACCGCTATGGTCGCGATTTAGTATACTTATATTGTGGCGACACAATGATAAATGAGTCCTTAGTGAAACAAGGCTATGCAAGAGTTGGCTATGTCTATCAACAAAAAGATTATTTAGATAAATTGCTTGCAGCCGAGAAGAAAGCAAAGCAACAAGGGCTTAAAATTTGGTCGATTAAAGGATTCGTAAATATCGACGGTGAAGGCTTTAACAGCACAGAGCAAGAACGTAAAGATGAAACTGATATCGGCTTACAATTAAGTGAAATGTTACATCGTCTTTTAGATGCTGCAATAGATGGCTTAATAAAAGGAATAAAAAATTTATTCTAATATAAAAATCCATGGTATAATTATTATTGAAGATAACTAAATAACATATTCTTATACAGAGAGATTGAGGGACTGGCCCGATGAAATCTCAGCAACCGACTCTATTTATTGAGTACGGTGCTAATTCCAGCGGTGAGAGCCGAACTATGAGAAGATCCTGAACAACACTTCTTATAGCTGTGTTGTTTTTTTATTTTCAAAATAAATAAAAGGAGTGTTATGTATGCGTACAGTAGAACTGTTAAAAGCATTTAATGAGGAAAGAGAGAGATTAGAGAAACATCAGCCGACAAATTTTTCAGCGAGCATTGCTAAACGTGCAAAAATCAATCAGTTACAACAAAAAATTGATTTAGTAAAAGTGCTAGAAAAAGAAGCTTTAGAATACAATAACAAAGCTTAAAACGCACAACAATCTCTACAAAAAAACAACACGCCTTAAAAATCAAAAGTGATTTTTAAGGCGTGTCTTTTATTTCGTTTTATAACTTCTTAATGAATAAATTGATATCTACTCATTTGTGATAAAGTTAATGTTCTATATCCTACAACGCCTGCTGGTGTTAAGTAGTTTGTTTCAGATACCATAATCGTACCATCCGCATTCACACGTTCAACGAATGCTACATGTCCTAATGGACCATCTGTCGTCGTTGCGATAGCGCCAACTGCTGGTGTACTGTTTACTATGAAACCATCATTACGCGCACCATTTGCCCAACCTGCAGCATTCCACCAGTATGTTGAAATACCTTTGCCGATTGCCGCACGTTTGTTGAAGACATACCATGTACATTGACCGTAATCATAAAGATTCGCATGCGCGAAAGTTGGTGACTTTACTACTGTAGGAATCGAAGTAACTTTAACAGGCGCTTTTTTAACTCCACTTGTAGGAATTGTAACGGTCCCAGCTGCTGCTCCACTTACGATTAATTTTTGGTTCGCATATATGATATTCGACGATAAATTATTCCAAGTCTTTATATTTTGAATTGATACCCCATATCGACTCGCAATTTTTGCTAAATAATCACCAGGTTGTACAATATGTGTTTTTGCATTTGCTGTATTGCTTCGAGTTGAAGCACCTGTATTTGTCGTAGGTCTTGCTGTTGTACTACCCGAAACTTTTAACTTTTGATTAGGGAAGATTAAATAACCTGATAAATTATTTAACTTCATTAAATTACTAACAGAAGTATTATACTTCCCAGCAATTAACGACAAACTTTCTCCCGCCTGAACCGTATGCACACTACCATTACTCGAAGTCGTTTGCGGACGACTAACGGTTGACGTAGAACGTGTACTTCTCGTTACAGTTGCATCTCCTGATACTCTTAAAGTTTGGTAAGGAAAAATCAAATTCGATGAAAGTTGATTTAACGACTTTAACTGATCAATAGAAGTATTATATTGATTTGCAATTGACCATAACGACTCACCAGGTTGTACCTTATGTTCTGCAGCTTCTGCTTGATGTGAATAAGCAGCAACGGCAGCTGATGCAGTTGTTGCCGCGAAAATTAATTTTTTCTTCAAAATTTGTTCCTCCAATACTTACTTTATCAATAATTCTATTATTACATATATACTGCAACAATGATGTTACAGTTTCCTTTCAAATACATTGATAATAATAAGTAAAAATAATTATCTAAAAACCGAACAGATTATGTCGATTCATCGATTCCAGAGCATCACATCAACTGTTTACAGTGTTCGGGTCTCCAAATTATTAATTTGCTTCTATACAATAATTCGACATTTTGTAAAATTGATTTTAAAAATTTTATTTTATATTTACTTATGAAAAACACTATTGTTTCAATGTATGAAAGCGCTTCAAATAATTATTACGATAGATATATAGTAATTTTACTTTTACATTGTAACAATTTCGTAATAATCAACTGTAAATTTTAAATTGTCAGAAAAATTTCTCAAATGAACAACATCAAATTATTTATTCCATACAAAAAAACTATAATATGACACTCATTTTTTATTATATGATAATATTAAATAAAACAATTATAAAGGATTGATTATATGAAACCTGAAGCACCGCGATATAACTTTAGAGACATTAAAGAATTAAAGTTCGGTGAAGAAGTTGGAAATTCAGTATCTCACGGTGTGCCAGCGTTACTCATCCTTTTGACACTACCTTACTTTTCAATTAAAACGTATAACAGTCATGGCGGCATTTTTGCTTTTGGTATTAGTGTATTTCTTATCAGCATATTTTTAATGTTTCTATCATCTGCTATTTATCATTTAATGCCACCTAAATCTATTCATAAATATGTCATGCGAATTATTGATCATGCTATGATATATATTGCGATTGCAGGTACTTATACACCCGTTGCTCTAAGTTTAGTCGGTGGAACATTAGGTTGGAGCATAATGATTATTGAATGGTTGATTACAATAGGTGGTATCATTTATAAATCTACAGCTAGAAATGTAAATCCTAAAATTAGCTTAGCCATGTACCTTGTCATGGGGTGGCTAGGTATTCTGCTATTCCCAACGCTTATTACAAAAGCAACATGGTTATTTGTAACATTTATCGTGCTAGGTGGTATTATGTATAGTGTTGGTGCCTGGTTCTATGCCCAAAAGCATAGACACTACTTTCATATGATTTGGCACTTCTTTATTCTAGCAGGTGCCACATGTCACTTTATAGCATTGTTATACTTCATTAACTAATAATATTGAGCGCCTCTCTGTTGAATTAGAGTGGCGTTTTTTGTTAAAATTTCACAGATTCCTACAGTTGGCCTTGGTTCTACATAAACGGTTTTAACTGGAGTTCCTATTTAACACTTTGTAATATATAATTGTTAATAAAAATAAATTAAAAAATCAGTCATTCTACTGGAGGGCTTGTCATGTCAATTAATATCACTACATTTATGAAATCATTTGACTTTAAAGAAGTTTTTACCGCAAAAGAATTGTGCAATATTTTTAAGTCCGATGATATTGAAGATGTATTATATTATCTTAATAAGTATGCACAATTAGGCTTTATAAATATTAAAGATAAAGATGGGTTATATTCTATCAGCAATACTAAAGATATCGAAGAGAATATTATTAATTTTATTAAACAAAACATAGATAATTTAAGCTATGAAGAATGGCTTGTCTTTTTAGAGTTGAACTGGTCTGATTCTGCTAGAATTAAGTATATTGAACTTTTTCATTCTAAATTTCCTGACGATGACTATAAAATGTCTGTGTTCTATGAACCGTATCCATTAAGAGTCACTTCTATTAATCCTCTTGAAGCACGTGATGTCTATTCTTATAAACTATTATCAACCATTTATGATCAGCTATTTTATTATGATAATGGAATTAATAAGAACCTGATTCAACATTACACGATGGATGAACACGTTCTAAAATTGTACCTAAAGAAAAGCGTCAAGTTTCATGATGGAACGATTTTATGTGCTGATGATGTTGTAAATAATCTTAATGCTTTATTTGAACATCCGAAATTTGAATTCTATCGTTCAAATATACTTTCTATTGAAAGGCTATCCCAACATTCTTTACAAATCATCATGGAAAGATGTACACCTATGATATTAAATATACTTTCTTCAGTTCAATCTAGCATCTACAAAAAAGAAAATCATCAGTTTATTGGAACTGGTCCTTTCTATTTAGGACACGACTATATTAGTCATAGAGAGCTCTATGCCTTTGATGATTATCATCAAGGTCGCCCTTATATTGATAAAATAATAAATTTACAAGTTCCGATTGATTTCTATCGAGATGACAAATATGAGTCATATTTAGATGGTACAACGAAGAAGACTGTAGAAGAAGTATATAGCTTAGTAATGATGTTATTTAATACACAATGTGACAATGTTAAAAATCCGAAAATTAGAGCATATATTACGCAAATCATTCAACATCATATCAAATATTTACTAAATATAGACGACAATTTATTTCCTAACTACAATGGGTTTTTCCAGGATTCTAAAACGAATGAATATACTATACCTGTAAAAAATCAATTCCAAAATCATGAAATACGAGTAGCCATTATTGATAATTTTGAAAGCATTGCAGAAACAATTGCAGCAATCCTTGAATCTTACGGTTTCAATGTCACACGTGTCTATTATAAATTTTCAGAATTTGTAAAGATGGATGCTTCATCCATTGAGGCAGATTTAATGATTGCGCTGTATGGTTTATATAGCCATCCTGATTATTCATTTTATGGATTTTTGACAACTGTTGCTGCTCCTCTTATTAAGGATAAACCGAAGGTAACGCAGCTAATTAATATGTTTGAATCAGCTCCTACACATGATAAACATCAAGTTAATTTAAATATTGAAGAAATATTAATCGAACAAAATATTATTGTTCCTATATTAAAGAATAAACGTATGATTACAATACCTAACAATATTATCGACTACAAAATTGATAATAATGGATTTGTTGACTACCGTTCCATAATCATATAAAATTCAATATCAATTATAAAAGTCCTATCAGACCAGTTTGAGGTTGATAGGACTTTTTTTATAAATATACTTTGTTGAACTGATATGAATTTAGATAAGTGAATTCTTAATACGGTTGAAGTTTAGTACTCAAAAAAGTTTGGAGTGTTCAAAAAACCGATTTTATTTATTCTGCTACTATTACACCAGTTGCAATATAGACTTTATATGTTTGTAAAAGTTCTTTTGTATCAATATCTATTGCTTTTACTTTATAATACTTTCCACCTGAATCTTCTTGAATATCTGTTCCATTAATCGGTTCAGCTCCTACAATAGCGATGTCCATTTCAGAATAATATGCCTCTACTTTGGAACGATATTTATCAGATGCCATTTGAACAGCTTGCGGTAAATTCTTCACCTTCACTTGCGATACAGCAGATTTATCCTTTAATTGATAAGCATCTTTTATTGTACATGACACACAGCCATTATACGCTGCCTTTGGAAGTGTTCCTGCTTTAACCATCGCATTGTACGTACTAAGCAATTGCTTGTCACTAACACCTTCGCAACTCATTTGAAGTCGCGTTTGTACACAAGTAGAAGCATCTCCTTTTGCTTGTTGTGGTTTCGCAGGTGTCACTTTAGGTGTTTCTGAGCTAGCTGTATTTGATTCAGCATCAAAGATAGCCTTATCATTAAAGTCATAAAGTTCCATTTTGCGCGTTTGCTTATTGTAATAGAAATCAAATACTGTAATAACACGTTTAAGTTGGTTCCCCGTTGCTTGTGATGACATTACACGTGTCACTATTACATGCGCATATTTATCTCGAACATCAATGCGATCAATACTCTGAGATACGATTCGATAATTATCAAAATTACCTGTCGGCAACTTTGATAATATGTATTCTTCAGCTTTCGATCCTGATCGGATATAAGGTTTTACTGCATTGTAATTTCGCTGACTAAATGCATTAGGCATTACAGATAAATAATTGCTCATTGCTTGATTTGTCAGTTGCTTCACATTAATCGATTCTGTTGTCGGAATTTTTTTCTTAGTTACATGTTTTGTTTGTTGATTCGTTTTTGCTTTAGGCGTTGAAGAATTATCTTTTTTCTTTTTTGCTTCATCTTTAGATTTCTCTTGCTCTTCAGACTTAGGATTAGATTTCTCTGTCTTATCCTTCGAATCATCTTTCTTAACATTAGCTGTAGTCGTTGTCTTCTTATCTACGTTTGGCTTTTCCTCAGTATCGTTATTACAAGCTGTAAGAACAAATGATAACAAAACTGCCAACATGATTTTATACACACGCATGACGGACACCATCCATTAATTTATTTTCTTCTATTTTACCACAGATGCGTATTTGTACCCTAAAAAGAAATTTATTCATTATTGTAACTTTTTTCAAAACAAAAATTAGTGGTTGGGACATAAGTGTCCTAATCCTCTTACAATTAACAGTCTAAACGGCGGAACAGAAGTTGCCACTACGACAAAAATCGAACGAAAACTACAAATCAAAGAGCGATTTATTAGTTTTGTTCGATTTCTGCTTGTGGCAGAACACTTCTGTCCCAGCCTTGTCTTCCTATTTTAACTTTTCAACGTATTCTACTTCTTTTTTATTTGTCGAAAGATGGAATGCAACTTTTACAGTCCCAATTTCATTTTCATAAATAACACGTGGATCATCTGTATCATCTAATCTTTCTTTATCAGGTTGACCGTAGAATGCAATCACATCTTGATACAGCATATATTCAGGTACGATAACCATATCTTGCACTGATTCTGCACCAGTACTTTTATCATCTAATTGTTTATTAAAGCTCACACCAGCATTACCGAATATATAATATTTCTTTTGATTAATAATGGTATGATCTGTGAAATCTCCATATTTATCTTTAATTACTTGGAAGCTCATTTGATTTGCAATCCCACCCACAAAGCGACTATTATCCATGAAAAATTTATTTTGGAAATCTGTAGAAAGCACATCAATAACTACACCATTACCTTTTGCATCTTTTTGTGCTTGTGATTTGTCTTTTACCTTTAGTTCACTGTTCACTAAGTCGGAAACTTGAGTAATCATCATTTGTTTTAATGCTTTGTCATATGAGAAATGAAATAGTGTTTCTGAATAAGTTCTTTCACTTGTCGACATATTAGAGATTTCTTTACCAACAATTGCTATATACTCATCTTTTTGTGTCGTGATTTTATCTATTGTATTACTATATACAACCATATTTGAGAATTTACCACTTTCTATTTCCGCCTTGATTTCATTTTCAGCGATTGAACCTTTTTTTACTGTTGAAGTGAGTAGATTGTAGTTCCCTTTGTTGTAAGCTTCAGCATAACGATCAAAGAAATGTTTGACAGCTGAATTTACTAGCATAATATCATCTTTTTTTGAGCCAGACCATTGGTATAAATATTGTGCTTTTCTCGCACTTTTCGCACTCATAATTTTTTCTTCCTTATTGCTACATCCAGTTGTAAAAATTAAAAATACACAAGCTAAAATACCCAGTATATACTTCAAATCTCTCACCCAATCTATTATGATGTATTCTTTATCATTATAAGTTATGCCGTGTAAATTTGAAACATATATTTACAATATTATCTATATGAAATAAAATTAACCATTCTTTTCATTTCATGAAAAATTTAATTCGAATTAATTTAATAAATCGTATAAAGTTATCAAACCTATTAGTTTTCCTTCTTTCGTTCCGGAATCCGTAATTAGTACCGCTTCTAATTTTTCATTACGTTCATTAAAGGATTTAAACATACTCACAATTTCGATTTCAGTTGCTCCTTCGTCAACAAAAGCAGCACGTTCTTTTTGTTCATAAGCAATCACCTCTGATACTTTAATTATTCCTATTTCTCTATGATGATTATCTGCAAAATATCGTGTTATTCCTGATTCTGTTAGCAATCCGACATACGTCTTGCCATTATAAATTGGAAACTGTGTAAATTTAGAAGCATTAATTTGAGCTAGCACTGTTGTCAGTAAATCATTGATATGAAATGTTACTACTTTCTTCGTAGCTTTTTCAATCGCACGTGGTGGATGAATAAGCATCTCAGTAATAAGTTCGATTTCCTTCACAACCTCTTCATGGGGCTCTGCAATCACACGGTTATCACCCGAACGTGTATTATGAACAATTGCATTTCTTAATTCAGCAAACTGCTTTAAGTCGTCTTTATATTGCGCCACGACTTTATCTTTATTTATTGCGTAATCGATTAATCTCGAAAATGACGCATACCCTTTATTAAGGTTATATTTAGTTAAATACTTTTCTATTGTATTAAATGCATTTAAAAATCTTTCTGCTGTTGTCATAGATATCCCTCCAAATTATGTATCAAACAACACAATTTTTATATTAATAAAATATGAATCAATTATTGTAAATTATTTTCATATTATTCGTATAATTTCCGTGTTATATTAAATTTACTAAGAAAGGGGGGCTTCCACGTGAATGCACTAAGAAACTATGAAATTATTGATCGCTTCAACCAAAAGTGGCTATGTGCTATTTATCAAAATGAACTGTACCAGGAAGCTCCTTCATTTATGCGCTTACGTTGTAGGGCATTAAAATACGACCGTATTATGGAAACGAACAATGATGACTATACATTATTACGTCTCTTACGTTACATTACCCGTTATTTAGATGAACTACAATTCATTAGTCATAATGTATATAAATTATCGGACGTGTCACCAATTCCGAGTAATAAACAAATCTTAAAATAAAACCGTGTGCAGCTTTTCACTGCAAACGGTTTTATTCATGATATTTCACATCTTCAAAATATGCGTTATCTGGATTATTTTTTTCTAAATGTTCTATTTGCAGTGTTGAATGTCTTAAATTATATTTTTCGATTAATAATTGTGATAATTCATTGATAACTTGATAGTTCTTATCGTCTGTAGAAGGTTCTACAATTACGTGAGCTGTAATTGACAGATGATCTGTCGTAATTGACCATAAATGAAATTCATGAACATCTACTACTGCGGGATGTGATTTCATCGTAGCGATAATTTCATCCGTATTTAAGCCTTCCGGTACACTCTCCATTAAGATACCCCATGTATTTTTACAAATTTTATATCCACCACGGAAGATAATAATAGAAATAATGATACTTAAAATCGGATCAATTAAGGTCCAACTCGTGAAGTAAATGATCACAACCGCTAAGATGACGCCAACTGAATTTAATAAATCTCCAATAAAATGCCATAATGCACTTTGCACATTAATATTATCTTCGTCCTTTAGTGAACGCGTTAAGATAATTGTTAGTATAATGTTGACAATTAAACCAATCGTAGAGATGATAAGCATTAATTTCACGTCAACCGTTTGAGGGTTTAATATACGCATAATACCTTCATAAGTTATTCCGAGCGCAATAACGATTAAAGCTAATCCGTTAAGTAATGCAGCTAATATTTCTAAACGTAAATAACCGAATGTATATTTTGCAGTTGGTGCTTTCGCTGCGAAATAAATTGCGAGCATGGATAACCCTAAAGCAAGTACATCACTTAACATGTGCATTGAATCAGATAATAATGCCAGTGAATTAGATAATATACCTCCCACAATTTCAACAATCGTGAAGAATAATGTGATATACAGTGATACCCAAAGCGTACGTTTTGAGCCTTGTTGCTGTTTTAAATGTTCTACGTGGTGAAAATATTTTGGACTTTCTAATTGTTTTCTCATAATAATCTTCCTTTTGTTAGTGGTTTAATATTTTAGAATTTTCGTAAACGATTTGACCACCTAAGTGACCTGTGTAAGCTAATAATACACTGCCAATGATTGCAAGTACAATCACAGCGATATAAATTGATTTTTGATATTTGTGATTAAAGTGTGTGAATAATTTTAATGCGACTGCTATTCCGAACATAATCATTGCGTTTCGTGCCATGTCTTCATGTTGGTGAATTAAATGTTCTACCTCACCGAAGTGCATCTCAGCGAATCTCTCTCCGCTATCTCCTGTTAAGAAAGCAAATACTCCACTAATAAAACCTAATGTAAGCAAGAGTGTTCCTGCTAAATTTAATTGATTTCTATATTTCAATGAAGCAATTTCAAATAAAGTTCCGACTAGTAATAGGGCGATTGGGAAATGGACGATTAATGGATGTAAGGGCATATAGTTTGTTCCTCCTTGTTTTGTATTTTTTCTATATAGATAAGATAACAAGTGAAACTGACATGAAACTGACATTCCTTATTTATCGAAAATTAATCGTAAATTTTAATCCATTATCGTTTGTTACATCGACCGTTGCTGCGTGTTGATCCATAATTTCTTTAAATAACGCAAGACCTATGCCTGTACCCGATTGTGACGTATTCCCTCTATAGAAACGTTCAAATAGATGCGGTAAATCTTTTGGTGTAACGCCTGGTCCATCGTCACTAAAAATGAGGCAACGATTATTTAAATATAGCGTGACTGTCGGCTTGTCTCCATATTTTATTGCGTTTTCAAATAGAATCGAGAGTGCTCGCTTCAATGCTTGATGATTCCCTTTGATGATTGTATGAGATGTGATAGAATGATTCACTTTAATATCATGTGTTTTTTGGAAATAGTGCATACTTTCTGTGATAAGTTGGCTAAGATCAACTTCTTCTATTTGCATGTCTTGCTCTAGTCGCGTTAGCGATAATAAGTTTGTAACTAGTGCATTCATGTGATCCACTTCAGCTTTAATATCTGTTATCATTTCTTTACCGGTATCGGATAACTGTGCACCATCAAATTGCTCAATTACTTCAGTACCTGCTTTTACTACTGCGAGTGGCGTTTTAAGTTCATGAGATGCATCTTGAACGAATTGTTTTTGTCTATTAACCGCTAATTCGAGCGGTGCCATCGCTTTTTTTGAGAAGAAATATGTCATGAGTAAGATTAAAAAGAGATATAAGACTGTTAAACCTGTTAATATATTTTTAAGTTGAGATAAGCCGTGATAACTTTCAGTCGTATCAAAAACTGTATACATATATACAGATGATTGATTGTAGAGTATAACCTTTTTACTCGATACATAGTAATGTGACTGCAGTACATCAATATAATGATGTTGATATTCTTTGTCGTGCGAAAGTGTTTGGTTGATTTTTTGAATGAGCTTGCGTTGATACGCGGGCTGTTTAATAATTTGATTGTCTTTTGTAATAAAGTAAATTTGATTGGATTGTTCTTCTTGGTCGTTTTTCAAATCAAGATGAAGCCCGTTTGAGTTCTCATTGAAATGCTCTTTGTATTCTGAATTTAATATGTTGTCGGACTTCAGTTTCAACTGATAATTGATGCTTGAAGCTGTACTGATGTATGTAATAATTGAAAATGTAATAAGTAATATAAAAATGCTCGTCGCAAACATGAGATAGAGACCACGTTGATTAGGATGCATCATTGGTTAATGTATACCCCATGTTTCGTATGGATTTAATTTTGTATGGTGCAATCGTCGTACCTAACTTTTGTCTAAGCCGTTTAATTAACGTTTCCACATTGTTATCACTTACGACTTCATCAATTGACCACACTTTATCGAGGATAATGTCTTTCGATACAATGCCTTGATATTCCATCAGTAATATGAGAAGCGTATACTCCTTATTCGTTAAATTGAATTCAGTTTGATTAATATAGACGCGCTTTTTCGAAGTATCAACTTGTATTGGACCCACCTCGAGCATCATTGTCATTTGACCTACACTTCTACGATGTAACGCGTTAATTCTAATATTGAGTTCTTCAAACTCGAACGGTTTCACAATATAATCATCAGCACCCGTTTCGAAACCTGAAATCTTATCTTCTAATTCACCTTTAGCTGTCATCATAATAACCGGTGTTGTGATGTGACTTGCGCGTAATTGTTTTAAAATATCAATCCCTTGAATATCTGGGAGCATCCAATCGAGGAGAATCATGTCGAATCGGTCTGTATTAGCATAATCGAGTGCCTCTGAGCCACTTGTTAACCATGTTACAACGTAACTCTGTTTCGTGAGGAGTAGTTTCATCATTTTACCTAAACGTAAATCATCTTCTATTATTAGAATTTGCATAGTAATCTCCTTTAGCTTGCAGATAAAAGTTGATACATTGTTTTGAGTTGACCTAAGTGAAGCGTCATATGATTCGCTGCGAATTCGATGTCATCATGCTTCGTATTTAATTGTTGTTTCTCACACATTTCGCCAAGCAGACGCTTTGTTTGAGTTTTTAGCAATGATTTTAATGTTTCGAATGATGGAATCTGTTGATCAAAGTCTTCCGGACTCGTACCTGATTTGAAATATTTCGCTAATGAAGCGACTTGTGGATCTACTTCGTTCGGAGATAAACGGTATTCGTTCTCTACAAGAACATGACCTACCATCCAATAAATATTGTTTGGTAAGCCACTGATGATTGTCTTTGCTTCATCTTCTGTGATAGGTGTAATCAATTCGATAATTTGTTGTTCATGGTGTAAGTATTCCTCACCTACTGTGCCACGCACACGATCATCGACACCTAATACCGTTAGCATATCGTTTGTTTTTTGTTGTTTTTTCTTGAATATATTGAACATCTTTGTTCTCCTATATATTTTTTTAATAAGTGTAACAAGTAAATTTGTATTGCGCTACATTATTGTACTGATAACGATTCTTAAGTATTTTGAAATGAAAAAACATGTCCGATATCTTAGTAATATCGGACATGTCGGGTTGAAGATGTATGTGATTTCGAGGTCAAAATAAGCTTAAAGCTTATTTCACTTTCTTCGCTAAATCTGTAATATAGTTGAAGAATCCATCATGATCTACATCATATACGACACTTACAGGTCTTCCTTCTTCCATTTCATATGTTCTCCCTTGACTTGGTCCCTCAGTATAAACCCCAGATAGAATCTCTTTTGATTTCACAAGTTCAGGTTTACCTACTGATGCAGTCGTTAATACATCCCATAAGAAATACGTCGAATTCGTAATAAAATGAACTAATGGTGGCACGACTGCATAACTTACACCTAAGAAATCCACACCTGGGTATTTGCGTTCATTTGCCCACATTTGACGAATTGCCGGTGTAAGCGGAACTTGATTTGTACTTTCTAAAGCTACCATATCAATCTTGATATCTGTATCAAAAACCACACCTACCGCTTCAGGATCCCAATAAGCATTCCATTCTGCAGTTCCGTCATGCTCCGGCTCATGCACATTACCATCAGGTAAATATGTGCCACCCATCCATACAAGTTTTTCAATTTTTTCTGTAATTTTTGGTTCTACTTTTAATGCTTCAGCTAAGTCTGATAAAGGACCAGTAAATAAAAGAGTCGTTCTCTCTTTTTCATTCATCACAGCATCAATTAAATGTTGATGTGCTGGTACTTTCGATAATGGCGCATCAATTGATCCTTTTTCGTTAAGAATTGGCAATGCATCCATAAAGAACGCATGCATTCTCCAGTCTTTCGGAAAAGGATTCTTCCCACGAATAACTGATTTCGCAGTCTCTAACTTACCGTCACCAAATCGATCAATAATCTTTCTTGAAGCATATGTTGCAGGTTCGATATAACAATCAGCATCGATTACACTAACACCTGTCAGCTTTACGCTATCCATTTGTAATAATAAAAATAACGAGATTAAATCATCAACGCCACCATCATGGTTAAAATATACATTCGTTTTCATAAAAATAAGACTCCAATCTATTTTTTAATACCTCCCATTATATGAATATTAGGCAAGGTATTTCAATAGCTTTGAAGTCTTATTTTATGACAATTTGAATTTTATCCGAAGTAAAGTGCTGCGAATAATACAAGTAATATAAAGTCAAAAATATGGCGGAACATGTTTTCACGCCATGCATTGCGATCTAAACTATCTAAAAGTCCAAGGACTAATAATGCGGCAAATGAACAAACGATAATCATATTGAAGTTCATATCTGTAATTAATCGAATAATGATTAAGATAACGACCCCAATATTTAATATGTTGTATATTTGACCCCAAACAGTTGTTTCTCCAGTTCTTTTCAATCTGTTCACCTCTAAATGTTCGTTACGATACACTATAACATCTAATGTATTTCGTCACTAGTAATACGCTTAGTATTTCAAACAACATTGGGTATCTCTACCTTTTTCTAAATCAAACCTTTGTTCGTATCAATTTAAGGTAATTTAATTCATACATGTTGCTATTCGAAATTTAATTTTTACGATAATCATCTAATTTCGCGACGTGAGCGATATTTTTGTTTTTCCCACGTTTTTTTGATTTTCTCTTTAATTGTACTGGTTTTTTCTTATTTTTATTCTTTTTATCTTTTACTACTTTCAATTCTGGTTTCTTTTGTTGCGGAACAAGTTTAATTTCATTTTGTACTTCTTCACGTTTATGACCATTTAAAATCCAAAGTCGTGCTGAATATAATGCTTGTGCAATAACTTGCGTTAATGTGTCACGATCTTCAAACTTAACAAATCCATTTTCTTCAATATTATCAATATGTAACAGGATTTGTTCTGGTGTTTCGTTTGCTCGTAATCCGAAAAGAATTGTATTAATGATTAGTTTACCTGTACTTGTTCCCTTAAACGCTTCAGTAATACCTTCTTCAATATATTTAACTAATGTGTTAATCTCATCCGTTCGCTCAATATAGAAGTGATTTGTATATAATTTAAAATCTTCAAGTGCAGGAACATAATAATCTTTATCATGCGTTAATGCTTTTAAGTTTATGTTTACCTGTTCTAATTCTTTATGTTTAACACTACCTTCTTTAATCAACGCTTCGTATTCAGGCATTAGTGTAACAAGTTCTGCTTGAATTTCTTCTTCAGTCATCAATATATTGTAGTATTGTTCTTTTAAAATGGCTAACTGCTTTAAGCTCACAAATCCATATAAATTTAATGCACTACGATAGAAATGAATATTATCAATTTCCACTTTAAACTCTGGATGTTCTTGCTTATACCTTTGAATGTGTTCTTTCACATCTTGTGGGATAAATAATAATTCTGTACCATCTGCATAGAACAAGAATACATCATCTGGGATGTCATAATGAAAAACAACATAGTTCTCTTTTTGTTCTGTAATATTATCAAGCACCACTTTAAATCCGCTGTCGTATGTTTGTAACATTGCTTTTAAGATATCATAGTCTCCGAAGAATGTTTCAGTGATTAGCTTAATCAAATCTTCTTTATTCTTTGATGAAAAACCTTTGATTCCAAGATTTCGACAAATATTCTTTAATTCATCTTTCGATAAAGCTTCTAAATACCAATTAAGTGAGTTGTTATTAAAATTTTCAACGGCAAACTTTTTTCTTTCTTCTTGTTCTTTGATGTCGATTGTATTATCGTTCGTCATAGTTTATCCTCCGTGGCTCATTCTTTCAAATGAAGCATTGTATCTATTACATTAAGATTAAATAATATTATTATTTATATTTACTCTATTCTATCAAATATCAACCTGAGTTTAAATGTAACACTAATATTTTCTAATAAAAATGTAAATTGATACCTATATTTATTAAAAGCCTACTCTATATTAACTCTTATTAATTTTTGTTAAAACAATAGCATACAAAATTTTGAAATGTTGTATAATAGAATTAAATAAATACAGTAAAACATGATTCGCACTATAGTGTTAACGGTCCTATTATCATGGCCGATAAATATAAAGAGGAAGTGTCTATATGAAAAATGTAAGTATTATTGGTGGCGGTGTATTAGGAAGTCAAATCGCATTTCAAAGTGCATTCTTTGATTGCAATGTTAGTATGTATGCTAGAAGTGAAGCATCAGTTGAACGTATACAAGAAAAATTAGAAAAGCTTATTCCTATCTACGGTGCTTATTTTAATAATCCTAAAAAAGCACAAGCAGCACATGATTCTATTAAAATTTCTATGGATATGAACGAAGTGTTAGCAGATAGCGATGTGATGATTGAATCCATTGCCGAGAATTTAGAAGCAAAGCAGACTTTATATGAAAGTATTCAGGGTATTGCACCAAAGAAAACCATTTTCTTAACGAATTCTTCAACAATGATGCCAAGTTCATTCCGCGATTTCACTGATCGCCCAGATCGATTCTTAGCACTACACTTTGCAAACTCTATTTGGCAAAATAATATTGCAGAAGTAATGAGTCACGACACAACAGATCCGAAGTATAATCAAATTGTGATGGACTTCGCGAAACAAATTAATATGGTACCCATTTTAGTAAAAAAAGAACAGCCTGGTTATATCTTAAACTCATTGCTTGTACCGCTACTACAATCAGCAGAGATGTTGTATGCAAACGGAGTGGGTGACGTCGAAACTATTGATAGAACTTGGATGATTTCAACCGGTGCACCACTGGGTCCATTTGCAATTTTAGATGTCGTTGGTTTAACAACAGCTTATAATATTTCGTTGCAAGCTGCACAAGCAAATCCCAAGTTAAATGCCGTAACAGACATGTTAAAAGAGTATATTGATGCAGGAAAATTAGGTGTTGCTACAGGGGAAGGATTCTATAAATATCCAAATCCAAGTTATAAAGATCCAAACTTTTTAAAAGGATAAATTAAAGAAATTAACTCCGAACTGAATCATTCGGAGTTTTTTTGTGTTTTTTCTCACACCTCTTCTGATTACCTCCTCATTTCTTCGTTATAAATATGACATATTTTCAAACTCGCCGGTTTTTATAAGACTTTTACTATATATAGTATTAAGATGATTATGCAAACACAATATATAGTAGGTGATGAAAATGATGACACAAACAAATGATTTAAAAGATAGTTTGGAACGCTTGATTAATAAGACGCCCGAAGTTATTCACGAGAATGCTAATAAGGATGCCAATGTCTTCAATACGCTTCGTGATTTAACAGCTGGTACAGTAGCGAAGTCTCTAGGGCTAGAAATGTTACCCGCACATATTCGCGATGCACATTTAAATGGGGATATTCATTTCCATGATTTAGATTATCATCCGTACATGCCGATGACAAACTGTTGTTTAATTGATATTCCAAATATGCTCGAGAATGGATTTAAGATTGGTAATGCAAGTGTTGCATCTCCGAAATCGATACAAACAGCTGCAGCACAAATCGCACAAATCATCGCAAACGTTGCAAGTAGTCAATACGGAGGTTGTTCAGTAGATCGCATCGATGAAGTGCTCAGTAAATATGCCTCGCTTAATGCCAAGAAACATCAATCAGTAGCCGAACAATTTATTCCCGCTGATAAAGTCGAAAGCTATATTCAACAAATGACTGAAAAAGATATTAAAGATGCGATTCAGTCGTTAGAATACGAAATTAATACACTTTACACAAGTAATGGTCAAACACCTTTCGTAACATTTGGTTTCGGACTTGGCACGGATCAATATAGTGTTATGATTCAACGTGCTATTTTAAATACACGCATACAAGGGCTTGGTACGGATGGTGCTACGGCTATTTTCCCAAAATTAGTATTTAGTTTAAAAGACGGTATCAATTTGAATAAAACAGATCCAAATTATGCGATTAAACAATTAGCAATCAAGTGTGCCACGAAACGTATGTACCCAGATGTACTTAACTATAAAGCTTTAACCGAAATGATAGGTGACTTTAAAGCACCTATGGGGTGCCGTAGCTTTTTAAATGCATATCAAGAAGATGGTGAATTTATTAACAATGGCCGCTTCAATCTAGGTGTCGTTACCCTTAATTTACCGCGTATAGCGTTGCTAAGTAATACACCTGATACTTTTATGACTGAACTTCAATCTAGACTCAATTTGTTGCGTGATGCATGTCTATTTAGAATCAATCGATTAAAAGAAGCACTACCTCAAAACGCTCCCATATTGTATCAACATGGTGCATTTGGCAAGAAAATTAAGGCTTTTGAAGACGTATCTGTGTTATTTACAGGGCGTCGTAGCACTATTAGTATGGGTTACATTGGACTATATGAAGTCGGTGCACAGCTCTTCCATAAAGACTGGGAACAAGATTCTACAGCACGTGATTTTATACTGAATATATTAAAAACAATTAAAGCGTATGCAGATGACTTAACTGAACAACACGACATTCAATTTAGTGTTTACGGTACACCGAGTGAATCATTAACTGACCGCTTCTGCCGTTTAGACTTCGAGCGTTTCGGTGCTGTCGTAAATGTTACAGACAAAGGTTACTACACAAATTCATTCCACTATGATATTCGAAAAAATATTACGCCTTTTGAAAAGATTGATTTTGAAAAAGACTTTGCAAAATATTCAACAGGTGGCTTTATTCATTACTGTGAATATCCATCTCTTTCGCATAACCCTGAAGCTTTAGAAGCTGTATGGGATTACGCCTATACCCGTGTTGGCTATTTAGGAACGAATACTCCGATAGATCAGTGTTATGATTGTGGCTTTACTGGTGAATTCAAGCCGACAGCAAAAGGCTATGAGTGTCCGAATTGTGGTAATAACAATCCTGAAACAACTGATGTTGTCAAACGTACTTGTGGTTATCTCGGTCAACCTTTAAAGCGCCCTATGGTGAAAGGTCGACAAATTGAAATTGCTACACGTGTTAAACATATGTCAACGCGAGATGATTTACTATGAATTATTATGGACAAGGCTATATCGCAAAAGTAATGGATTGCGTAGTTACTGACGGTACAGGTATGCGCGTAAGTGTGTATGTTTCAGGTTGCAATTTTCACTGCCCAAACTGCTTTAATGCTAGTATCTGGGGATTTGACAATGGCGAACGCATCACAGATCAAAAAATAGATGAAATATTGACAACAATCGATAAAGAATATATTAGTGGTTTATCTATTCTCGGCGGGGAACCTTTAGAAAATTTAGCAGTAACTAAGCCCCTAGTTACTGCATTCCGAAAAAAATTTGGTCATTCTAAAAATATTTGGATGTGGTCTGGTTATATGCTTGAATATATCAGACATACACCAGAACTTGCTGACATACTCGATTATATTGACGTATTAGTTGATGGCCCTTTCGTCCAAAGTTTATACAAACCAGATTTAAAGTTTCGTGGTTCACTAAATCAACGCATCCATTATTTAAACAAAATATCCCAGCAACATTAAATACTAAATACGGTGCCGACATTATTCTTGGTGGTCATCCCCATGCACTAGCACCAATGAAACAGGATAAAGATGGCTTTATTATTTATAGTCAAGGCAATTTCTTTAGTGGACAGGGGCAAATGCAAACTCGTCTAGGTGGGATTCTTTCACTGGACATTGAGAAAACAGATGACGGCGTTAAAGTGGCAGCTGGAGAATTCTTACCGACTTATAACGAAGGGGATTACAATTCTGGTGGCTATAAAACAGTACCATTAATGAAATCATCTTTAGATGTAGCAACAAAAGAAACACAATTTAACTTTGTTAGTGATTTAATGGCAACTTATCAGTCAAATGTAAAAGTTGTGGAGAATTTGTCACATTAGTCACAAACACTTGAAATTTGAGTGGAAAAGATTATAATTACCTTCTAGATACAGAAAGAAGGTTGAGTATGTCTTTATCCGTTGAAGAACGTAAGATTACAAGCACTGAATTATATGACCACTTAAAAGATGCCGCATTATCTATCGATACAATTGCTAAACAATTTAACTTAACAACGCAAGACATTACAGCAGTTTTAAATATGAATAATACGCAAATGCTTACACCAGTTCCCATGAATGAATTCATTCATTTAGTGTGGGATGTTAGAGATTATATGAATAATGTACTGCGCACTAGCGGTATCACCCCTAAGCAGTATAGCTATTTAAAAGGTATGAAAACTGATTATTGGTTTTTAAAATAATGATTAAAGATGACCCATTTTGGGTCATCTTTTTTTTGTAAATTGACACTGTATCTTATTTACGGCGTGCTGATATTATTAACATCATTGGTCTTCTCAGTTCATCTTTCATTTCAGGCACTTCATCCAATAACTTCTCACTTGGTTCTGGTTCGGAAATTCCTTTTATCACGAAATCATTATCTATTAATACACTTAAATAATGCGATAGTGTTCTGTGATATTTTCTAATCTCTTCTCCTAAAAATATCGTCTCACGTTCCCCTTCCTTATAATAGTTATCTACCGGCCAGAACAACTTATTACCCTCTTCATCATATGCCCAGTCTTGGCTTCCTTCAGCGGTATAAACAGGATGTTCCACACTGAAAATAAACGTTCCATTTATCGTCAACACTTCCTTTACTTGCTCAACGATATCTTTAAAGGACGGTAAATAGTGTATTGCTAGTGAACTCATGACGACTTCAAACTCATGCGGCTCAAAATTAAGTTCATCCATTGATTGATTAATATATGTTATCTTATCTGCGTCTGGCTGAATTTGTGCACGTTCAAGCATTTTTTCAGAAATATCAATTCCAACAACCTTATCTGCACCTTGTTCCACTGCATACTGACAGTGCCAACCGTAACCACACCCTAAATCAAGTACTGCAGCTCCCTTTAATTCCGGCAGCATTGCTTTAAAACTTTCCCATTCGCCTGCCGCTTCTAATCCTTCCACTGAACGATTCATCTCACTATATTTATCGAACAATGACCGATTATCATATACATTATTGTCCATAGATGCTCCTTTTAGTGCTTTATTTAGCATTACTTTATCAAAGTTACGAGTATTTATAAAGAAATGTGAACATGAAATAAAAAAGAACAAACAATAAAAATCAAACGATTTTATATGTTTGTTCATAAATACTATGTTATTTTTCACGAGGCTTTATTTCAGTATCTATTGATATTTTTTCTTTAGATTGATTCTCTTCAATCGGTATCCCTTCAGTTCCATTTGCTTTATACATCACTATTTCAAGTGACGGCGCTTCATTTGTAGTAGTATACGTTTCTGCTTTAATTGCTGGTTCAACACTCGCTTCTACAAGCTCAGTTTCTTCTATAGATTGCACTTGATAATATGCTTTATTCAAGTGATTATGTCCCTCAGAAAAATCGGTATAACCATCTTCCTTTAAAGCCTCATCTTCAATTTGAATTGCAGAGGCTATTTTACCTAGAGATTGTATATATTTTTCGTTCGCTTTTTTCACTTCTAGATCAATATTTTTAATTTGTGGGATTATATTAGCAGATTGTGCTTTTGCTTCGTATTTCACAACAATTGTTTTTACTTTTTTAAGCTGTTGGTCGATTTCTTTTTTATTTTCATATAAAGTCATCGTGTCAATGACTTGATCCATTTCTTTTGAATAGTCTTTTACCGTATCAACAAATTCATATTTGTTTGAAATTGGTTTAACTTTTGGAGATTGCAATGCAATTTCATGTGAAATTTCTCTATTTAATTGTTTTATATTTTGTTTCGCGATTTTCTCGTTAATATTTTTATCTTTTTTTTGATTATTTTGTACAAATTTCATTTCAACTGTAGGTGAATTATATTCTACGCGAGGATTTTGTTGTTCTTTAGTAGGCTTTTGTGCCACCTTAGTCTCTGCTTTATAGCAGCCTGTGAGTACGAGGGTCAATATGCATAACGCAATAATGTTTTTCATGTATCCTCCAGATATATCCTTTAGATTATCAGTACTCACATATTTTAACATGTCGCCAACTTATTTGTAACTAATTTTGTAAAAATGATTTAACTTCATTAACAAAATCATCAAACTGCTCAAATAGTAACGCATGTCCACTATTTTCATAAATGGACAACTTACTTGCCGGCAGTAATGTCGCAAGTGCTTCAGCATCTTCAATCGGAACAAGTTCGTCGTGACGACCATTCATTACAAGTGTCTCAACCTCAATAACGTCAAGTTTTTGAGGATTGTAATCGACCGTTGAAATAATTACAGCATCTTCTTCTTGTTCTGACATCCCTACTTGTGTATCTTTCATTTTTTTATAATATTTATGTACTGTCTTAATGTCTTTATACATATAATCTTCTAATACTTTATTACGTTGCTCACGTGTCATTGTTCTCAAAATACTTGCATAGCGACTATGAAATTCTCGTTCAGATTCATAATAGCTCTTGATACCTGTGCTAATTAAAATAAGCTTATTTACATACTTTGGGTATTGAGAGGCGATTGTTGCTGCAACCATCCCCCCCAGTCCAAATCCTAAAAAGTGCGCTTCCTTGATATATAATTGGTCAAGTACTGTTAAGACATCTTCAACGTAATCATCCATCTTGATTTCTAATGGTTTATCGCTGTATCCGTGACCACGTAAATCGATTTTTATAATTTGATAGTCTTTCATAAAAGATGAATCAAATTCACTAAACATTGTCGTATTCATAAATTGGCCATGCAACATGACAAGTGGATAACCTTGTCCTATTCCTACCAACTCGTAATGTATTGCTGTATCGTTATTCGTTAAGGCTAAGTCCATACTTTATCCCTCTAGTTTCTTGTAATTTTTGCGAATTCTAATACGTTAGATGCTTCGTTATATTCATACGCATTCACGTACTCTACAGCCTTAATTGAACAATTTTCTTTAATTGTTACGTCGTCTGCACGTAATAAGTCGCATACAATATTCTCTACTGATGCATTCACAGCATCAACCTCACGTACGGTTAATAATGAATCTTGATCCTTAAAGATAATATTCTCACGTTCTGCTTTTACTGTAATTTGATCACACATGATATAACGAATATTACTTACTTCAGCTACTGCAATCGTAATATTTTCAGCGTTCAATTCTTCGTCTAAACGAATTGAACCTTTAGAGTTAAATACTGTTGTTTTTACCGGACCCATACCGATAAATGTGCCTTTATTTTGGATTTCGTTCGCCTTTAATCCGCGCTTTAAATCAATCGTTCCCTTATTATCGACTGTTTCAACAATAACTTCGCCCAAAACAACCAAATAACCTTGATCTGAAATTACAAGTTCGTTCGTTTCAAGTGTTCCTTCAACGACTAATTCACCTTCTACTTTTAAATAAGGTACATTTAGTTTTCCTTCTACTTTTAAAATGCCATCCTTTTCAACAATAACTTCATTTGCTTCCAAACTTGATGTTGCAACTGCGTTACCTTCTACTTTAATTGTTTCAAAAATGCCACCTACTACAGTTTCGTCTTTCCAAATTACGTTTGTCATCTAAATCGTCTCCTCATCAATTATGTTGAATAATTCAGTTAAATCTTCTATATGATAATTCATAATACGTTTGTCAGGTACTTCAAAATAATGATTGTCTTTAAACACAGTCTCCATACCAAGTGCATTTGCTGCTTCAACATCATTGATTGGGTGATCACCAACAAACATACACTCTCTAGGTCGAACGCCTAATTTTTCACACATCATTAAAAATATTTCAGGTTCAGGCTTTCGGTAACCAATCGCTTCTGAAATCAAAGTCTCTAAAACATACTTCTCTATACCCAAAACATTGATTATATAACTCTGATGCTCAACATTTCCATTTGTAATAATCCCAATTTTGTATCCTCTATTTTGTAATCTTGAAATAATATCTTTTACATTGGGATACCCCGTTGCAAATTTTGGATAATTCAGTTCAAAATCTCGTAATAAATCATCTTTTTCAATGAAATGAATATTAAGTTGGTCTAGTAATGCCTTGTACACTCTGTCCTTTTTCACATATCCATATTCGTCTAACGCAATAAAATAATTAATATAATCATTCTTTTGCACATGCGTAAAATATTCTCTAAAACGTTCGAATTGATCGTCTAGAAACAATTTTAAAGATGCCTCACGATTTAACAACGTACCATCTAAATCAAAAATAATTGCTTTGACCATGTACAACCCTCCAATTACCATTAGTATAGCTTATCTGATAAACTGAAATCGAATAATATGGTGAGGTGTTTAAGGTGCAATGGAAAAAGATTCGTCTAATCAGTGAGGAAGATTATAAAGTTTTTAAAGTAATTACAACAGAATTTTCACGTCAACATCATCATGGCACTTTCTATCAAATCCTTGCCCCAGACTGGGTAAATGTGATTTGTGAAACGAATAATCAGATTTTGATGATTCGACAGTTCAGAATTGGCATTGAAGATTATATATTAGAATTACCTGGTGGAATTGTTGATATAAATGAATCAAGTCTTGCAGCTGGGGAACGTGAACTTACTGAAGAAACTGGATATAATGGCCATGGACAAGTCATAGGAAACATGCGTCCAAATCCTGCACTATTTACAAACCAGTTAACGACGGTTCTCATAAAAGACGCTAAACAAACCACGCAAATTTCCCGAGAAATATTTGAAGATATTGAGATTATATTAGTGCCTATCCAACAAATTAAACAAAAAATAGCGCATGGTGAAATCACCAATGCGCTGACTCTAGCAAGCTTTATGCATTATTTTAGTTTATAGATTTCCTTTTCACAAAAATAAAGTAACATACCGTAAGCATAATAAACCAAATCGGTGTTAAGACGAGCGCAATACGCGTGTCTTGTGCTAATGTTAATAGTCCTAATAATATTGCAAAGAATATAAGTGTAACATAGCATCCTAACACCCCTAGAGGCATTTTAAATACCGATTTCACATGAAGTTCAGGATTCACTTTTCTGTACTTTATGTAAGAAATCATAATAACAGACCAAATGAAAATGAAACAAATCGTAGCCACACTTGTAACAAATGTGAAGACGTCTTCGATAACAAAGTTTAAGATTGCTGCGAAAAACATCACAACTCCTGAGAATAATAGTGCGTTTTGTGGTACGCCACGTTTATTCGTTTTCTCAAATGCTTGGGGTGCATAGTTTTGCTTACTTAAACCATAAACCATTCGGCTATTTGAATATACGCCACTATTTCCCGCACTTGCTGCAGACGTTAGTACAACAAAATTGACGATGCCTGCTGCAGCTGGAATACCAGCTAACGTAAATAAACTAACAAATGGACTCTCAGCAGGATTAATTTGATTCCATGGTGTAATACACATGATAATCAAAAGGCTTATAACATAGAAAATTAATATACGTATACCGATTGAATTAATGGCCTTTGGCAATGTCTTAGTAGGATTTTTCGTCTCTTTAGCAGCTACACCCACGAGTTCAATACCTACGAAACTAAATACAGCCATCTGAAATGCTAGTAAAAATCCATTTAAACCTTTCGGGAAGAAACCCCCATGATCTGTTAAATTATTCAACGACGCTACCGAACCACTTGGTGATTTAAAGTGCGTTAAAATTAAATAACTCCCAATAATAATCAATGCAATAATTGCAATTACTTTAATCAATGCAAACCAAAATTCTAGTTCACCAAAAATTTTAGCAGTGAACATATTTAATAATATTAATAATAAAACTGTAACGATGGCTGTAAACCATGCAGGAATATCCGGCCACCAAAAATTAATATATTTCGTGACAGCTGTTACATCTGCTATTCCTGTCATAACCCAACAAAACCAGTACGTCCATCCAGTCAAAAACCCGACGAAATCACCTAAATAATGATTCGCAAAATCAGTAAAAGAGTTATATCGTAAATCTGATAATAGAATTTCACCCATAGCACGCATCATCAAAAATAAAAATAGGCCTATTATTATATATGCAAGTAATAAAGATGGTCCTGCCAAACTTATACTTTTACCCGCACCTAAAAATAGACCCGTCCCAATCGCTCCACCGATTGCAATCAGTTGAATATGTCTGTTGTCCATTGAACGTTGCAATTCATTTGAATTTTCCACAATCATCATCCTTTATCCCTATACTATAGTAAAGCATAATCCTATAGTACATAAATCATTCAGACAATTCAATATATTTTTGAATTTTGTTTTAATATCACCCAGATTAATATTGGCATCCCTATTAAGCACATCATTATTGACACTGGTATCTGTATAGGATGAAGCAAGTTTCTGCCTAGAAAATCTCCTATTAACACCATCAATACTGCAACAAGTAATATTGAATTAAGTTTTGATATACGGCTTCCTTTGAAATTTAATTTCACAAAAGGAGGAATAATCATTCCTACAAATCCGATAATGCCTGTTATACTAATTAATATTGCACACATAATACTAGTAACTATTAGTAACATATAGATTATCGTTTCAGTATTCACACCTAATGCGATTGCACGGTCATTCCCTAATCCTAAAATTTCTATTTGCTTATGAAAACAATAAATTATGATGACACCTACAAATGTAATAGGTAATAAAATTAATAAATCATTAAAATTTACAGTATTAATCGAACCGAATAAATAGTTCATGATATGAGATGATTTTTGTGGGAAAATAAGTAGTAATACATACACACAACTTGAAAAAAATAGATTAATAAACATTCCCATCAAAATAAGCCATGTGGTCTGTTGATTGTATTTGTAATGATGACTTGCAAATAATACTATAAACAACGTCAATAAACTAAATACGATACTAAACACAGCAGTCATTGTAACTGTCATACCAAGAACTATTGCTAATGCACCACCGAAACTCGCACCGCTTGCAAGTCCTAGCGAAAAACTATCAGCGAGGTAATTGCTTAGAATTGTTTGAAATACGTAACCCGTAATTGATAAAACAACTCCAACTAAAATCCCGATTATTATTCGTGGTATTCTTATCTCTAATAAAATTGTACGATTTATAGGATTGTTTAAATCTAATAAGCCATGATTATCATAAAAAAGTGACAATAGTATGATGCCTACAATACATATTATTACGATGATATTATTTCTCATGTGCTATCACTTTCGCTATCTCTTCCATACCTTGTGCGATTCTTGGCCCAGGACGAGATACTAGATCCGCATTTACTGCATGAATTTGATTATTTTTTACCGCTTTGACCTTACTAAAACCATTTCGAGATTTTACTTCTTTCATTAAATCTTGATTAGAAATTTCACTCGTTGAAAGAATAATATCAGGATTACTTTTGACGATTGCTTCCATACTAACTGCTTGGTATCCTTCTATACCACTAAATATATTAACGGCACCAAGTTGTTTCAGTAAATCATTCATTAAAGTGTGATTGCCACCTGTGTAGATATCAGGATTTGATGATACTTCAATCAGAATACGCTTATCTTTAACATGCTTTTGATATTTTATAGCGATTTCCTTCACTTGTTTCTTTAAATCTTCGATTAACGCTTTACCTTCAGCTTGCTTTCCTGTCGCAACTGCAATTTGTTCGATACTTTCATATAATCCCTCAAACGAAGTTGCGTCATTTACTACTACGACTTTAATTCCTTTACTTCTGAGTTTCTTTAATGTTTTTTCTTGTGCTTTTTCCATCGATTCATGAGCGAAAATCATCGTTGGCTTTGCTCTTAGAATTGATTCATAGTCAAGTTTCATACCATCAAATTTTTCTTTGTCTTTAACTTGTTGCGGGTAATTATCTGAAGTAGAAACACCAATGATTTCTTTATAAACACCTAATTCATATAGTATTTCCGTATTACTCGGTATCAGTGATATGATACGTTGCCTATCTTTTGATTCTTGAGAATTCTCAATACTATTACAACCGGATGTTATCAAAATAAATGTAATTATTAGCAAGAATAGCGTTTTTTTCATAACTTCCTCCAAAAAAATTTTGCTTTGTAACATTATACCATGTTCCATAACTTACAAAAATTAAAAGAACAACGAATTATAGAATCCGTTGTTCTTTCATCTGTATCTTTTTACATCTTTTCTGGGCTTGAAACTCCAATTAAAGTTAATGCATTTTGTAATGTAATTCTAGCTGCTTCGATTAAAGCAACATGCGCTTTAGATTTTTCTAAGTCATCTGTTAATACTTTTTCAGCATTATAAAACTTGTGGAAATGTGATGCTAAATCTTGAATATAGTTAGTGATTCTATGTGGTGCACGTGCATCAGCCGCTTGCTCAATCACTGTTTCAAAGTCAGCAATACGCTTTAATAATTCAAATGCTTTGTCATTGGTAATTAGTGAGAAGTCAGCATCATTTGTGGGCACGATAGCATTTTCAGCTGCTTGACGTAATATTGAACAAATTCTCGCATGTGCATATTGAGCATAATACACTGGGTTATCACTTGATTGACTCTTCGCAAGTTCCATATCGAAGTCAAAGTGTGTATCAGGACTTCTCATTGTTAAGAAGTAGCGCGCTGCATCAATACCAACTTCATCCATAATGTCACGCAACGTAATTGCATTCCCTGTACGTTTACTCATTTTCACTTCTTGACCATCTTGTAATAAACGAACCATTTGCATGACTTGAATTTCTAAACGTTTAGAATCTGTTCCAAATGTTTCAAGAGATGCTTTTAAACGGTTGATGTAACCATGATGATCTGCACCAAATAAGTTAATTAATGTGTCATAACCACGTTCAATCTTGTCATAATGGTAAGCGATATCAGGCAAGAAGTAAGTGTAGCTACCGTCTTGTTTAATTAACACACGATCTTTGTCATCCCCAAATTCAGTTGTACGTAACCAAGTCGCGCCATCTTCTTCGAATAAATAGCCAATTTCGCGCATTTTCTCTATCGCTTTATCAATTTCTTTATTTTCATATAATGAAGTTTCACTGAACCAATTATCGAAGTGTACGTTGAATTCAGTTAAATCTTTTTTTAGTTTATCCATCTCGTAATCTAAACCTAATTTACGGAATGCTTTAATTCGCTCTGACTTTTCTGCATCTTTGTATTCAGGATGTTCTTCAGCTAATTTTTTACCGATTTCAATTATATCTTTTCCATGATAACCATCTTCAGGTAAATCCATATCTTGACCAAATGCTTGGAAATAACGTGCTTCAATAGAGTATGCTAAGTTTTCTATTTGTTTACCAGCATCATTAATATAATACTCTCGTAATACTTCATAACCTGCTGAATTTAATACGTTACATAAAGTATCCCCTACAGCAGCGTTACGTGCATGCCCAATATGCAAGCTACCCGTTGGGTTTGCTGATACATATTCAACTAAGATTTTTTCATTTTTAGGTTGTTCTGCTTTACCAAATTTCTCTTTTTTAGATAAGGCTTCTGTAATAATTCCTGTAAGGTAAGCGTTATCCATATAGAAGTTAATGAAACCAGGACCTGCGATATCAATTTTTGTAACATCCGCTTTCTTGATATCTAAGTTATCAACGATTGCTTGAGCAATTTCACGCGGATTCTTTTTAGCGAGCTTCGTTAATACCATCGCGATGTTTGATGCATAGTCACCGTTTTTAGTATCTTTAGGAATTTCAATCTTAATTTCTGGTACTTCCGTTACAAGATTTGCTTTCAGTATCGCCTGTTTAATCTCTTCAATTAAAGTTTCTTTTTGTTGTTGTACGATGTTCATAGCACTCGCTCCTTATATTCTATATCATATGTGTAACTGCCTAAGACAGTGTTGTTATTCTTAATTGTATATTGGATATATAATTTTCCTGACGTATCATCAGAATCCATCAACAGTTGATTCGTAGTCACTTCCATGACCGTCTTTTGATTGGCTAGGTGATACATGTTTTGAGTCGTTTCAAAAGGCACGAATAAAAAGTCTAACGTTAATTCGCCTTTCCGATTGATACGCACCCGTTCTGATTCAATTTTAACACGAACATCTGTTGAAATGTCATCAATGTACTCTTTATACATAATATATGTATTCATTTTTTTTAGTAGCGTTCCGACAACGTCAAATTCGAACATCTCGGTCCCCTCACTGTTCGTGATTTGCTGTTTAATATGAATGTCTATTTCCATGTTTATCACCCACTTATGATTATAACAAAAATTGCATAAAATTAAAGAAAGCAGGTATAAAAATACCTGCTTTCTTTAGTGTCCTAGCTATTTTTATAGCTATTCATATCTTACTAATCTTGAACAAAAAATACAACCAAAAATCTTCATGATTATTAAAGTCACATATTTGTCACAAAATTAAAAGTAACGCGACTATTGCATTAAAAAAGAAAACTTCTATCAATATTCAACTATCCAAGCATTTCTTTCAATGTTTCACCAGAATTCTGCCACATCTCTGGATTATGATTCATTAAGAAGTCTTTTAATACAGCTTTGTTGTCGTTACCGATTTGATCTAAGATAAAATTGTGCTTCATTGATTTATCCATCATATTTACATGTTCAGCCATAACTTTATAACCACGTTTGCGTTCTTTATTAACAGCCATGTAACATGCTGTCACACCTGCATAATATGGTCCAACTTCCGCACGTTCAGTTGTTACCCAAACGAGCCAATATTCTTTTTGGTCTGGACCCACAGTTTCTGATTTATCCGTCACCCATTTGACACGTTTTTCAACTTCACTACGTGCATGCATTGCGCCAACATCGATAAAAGCATTACCTTCTGCAATATCGATAAATACCGGTGCCACATTATCTAAACTAATCGAACCAATATTTGTACCTTTGTGGCCATCTAATGGATCGTTCTTTATAATATTAAATTGAAAATCTGCCATTATATCACCCTATTCTAATTCGTTTAATAAATTAATAATTGCACCTCGAATTTCAAGGTCAGGAATATTCAAAATTGTTTCTTTCGGATAGTAAATTTTATAATCTTTACGCTGAATACCTGTAATACTATTAATGATAACAGATTGCGTACTAATTTCTTTTATTTTGCCTGTACTTGTAATTAAGTGAATTGGTTTACGTGAGTTAATGCCTGGTCGATTATAATCGTACGGTAAGTCACTAAACGAGTCGACTACGAAATAATAATCTGGATCAATGTTAGCTTTTTGAAACAGCTCAGTCAATTCATCAATTGTAAATCGGTTACCGTCAAACGGTAAATGTTTAAACAAGTCACGATTGACAAATCTACGGGACAAATCACTTAATATACTATCTTGCTCATCAATCCATTCCTGAAGATAATAGTTCAATACCATCTCATCAAGTCGTAAGTACTCTTGAACTGTCACTTGATTCGATTTAAAAAATGGCACTAAATATTTAGGTGGCTCAATAAATTCATACCCCGCTTCGTACAATACTTTTGCTCGTTTTAATACTCGATTTAACAATACCTCTCCACCACGACTCACCGGATGGAAGTATACTTGCCAGTACATTTGATAACGGCTCATTAAATAATCTTCAACCGCATGCATACCACTTTCTTTTATTACGACTTCATCTTTTGTGGGGCGCATGAGCCTAAGGATACGTTCCATATCAAAACTACCGTAACTGACACCCGTATAAAATGCATCACGTTGCAAATAATCCATACGATCCGCATCAATTTGAGATGAGATCATAGAAATGACGAGTTTATTATGATGTGTCTTGTTAATAACCTCTGCAACCTCTTTAGGAAACTCTGGACTAACACGTGATAATACTTTATTGACCTCTGTGTCGCCTAAGATAATTTGCTGTGTATAAGCTTCATGATCTGTATTAAAAATTTTCTCGAAACAATGTGAAAACGGCCCATGTCCTAAATCATGTAAAAGTGCTGCACAAAGAGCAAGGGGTCTGTCATCATTATTCCAATATTCTCTTCCCACAAATATTTCATCAACCATTCGGCGAACGATTTCATAAACACCTAATGAATGATTGAATCGCGAATGTTCTGCAGTATGAAAAGATAAATATAAGGTACCCAGTTGTTTTATACGACGTAAGCGTTGAAACTCTTTCGTTTTAATTAAATCCCAAATAATTTGATCGCGCACATGTACATAGCGATGCACAGGGTCTTTAAACACTTTTTCTTCTGGCATCTTTTGGAATTGATAATCCATAGCGGTACTCCTTTAATATATTTCATTAATTAAATTTTATCATAAAGGGATATATTATAAATGGAATATGAATTTTTCAAAGTGAAATACGAAGAAGAGAAGCTTTTGTATTATATAATTTTACGAACAAACTCATGTTTTCAGCAAAAAAGCACAAACCATACTTGGTCTGCGCCTTTATCTAAAGTACTTTTTTCAATAATCCTGTAGTAACTGTCTCACCGAATAATTCTTCGTCATATTCACGTACGAGTTCAAATCCTGTTTTTTCATAAAAAGCACGTGCATGTTCATTGTTACTAGCAACTTCAACAAATAATTCTTTATATTTATCAAAGGTTTCTAACCCCGCTTCTAAAAGGTCAGCACCTACATTTTGTCTTTGATATGCTGGATTAACGTAGATTGCTGATAAAAATAACTCTGTACCATTAATAAAGTTCGCAAAACCAATCACTTCGTCCTCATTCTCAGCAACTAAAAATAACGAATCTCCAATTCTACGTTCCAAACGTTCATCATTATATGCTGCTTCTAAAAACTTTGCGATAGTACTAGCTTCCATAATTTTTGCATACGTATCATACCAAGCCATCGAAGCGATTTTTTTAATGTTCGGAACATCTTCGATTGTTGCTTTTCTAATCTTAACCATTGTTACTTCCTCCTACTTTGCAGCCTAATATTGTGAGTGAATAATGTTTCTCATCCATAATCGCAACATCAGGTAGTTCCCCATATTTAATAAATCCATGTTTCACGAATAATTTCAGCGCACGTGTATTATGTGAAAAAGTAAATGCTAGCAGCGTCTCAATTTCAAGTTCACTTGCGATACGCTTCATTTCAGATACAGCAAATTCACCTAGACCAATCCCACGATAATTTTCATCTAAATACAAACTAATCTCGACGGTTTTACCATAAGCAGGTCTTCCGTAAAAGGTCTCAAAACTTAACCAGCCAGCGACTTCATTATTTTTGAGAAATAAAAAAATCGGACGTTTAGCCGAATGGTTTAAAAACCATTCTGTCCGACTTTCAACGGTTACAGGTTCTGTGTCTGCAGTCACTAATCTACTCTTAACTGTAGAATTATAGATTTCAATAATACGCGGCAAATCTTCTTTTGTTGCACGTCTCACTTCTATAGACATGTGCATCACCGCCTAAAAATTTTATATTTACATTATATCATTATTAATATCAGAATAATAAATATATTTAATTAAACTGCAATTTTTTTAATAAAAACTTTCCTAACGGTGTTGCAACTTTTGTAAATAAATAGTAACTCATAAATGGTACAAGTTTTAAATGTTTGTAATATATATAGTGATATTCTAAGTGTGGCCTACTTCCACGTGCAAGTTTATAATCTTTCGCTCCAGCACTATTATTAATAGCGTAGTCATTATCCTTTGCAAAGTGATACAGCAAGCCACTCGTCATAAAGTATAAGCCCTTTACGGATTGATCCATGCCGAAATACGTCGGGAACAGCACGCTTCCCGTTTGACTTACACCCATGAAGGAAATTATACGGTCGTCATCTTTAATTACAAACCATGTTAGTCCCATCTCTTTATATAAATACTTAAAGAAATCTTCTGTGTAGTGAGGATTGAAATCCGAATACTTATCTAAATATACTTGTTTATATAGTGGCATCAACTGACTAAATTCATCTTCCCGAATCTCATTCGTAAATGTGTATCCACTTTTCTCGAAACGTTTCATATCTTTCTTCAAATCCTTACGTTCATTCTTAGTATGTGCTTCACTCGGATCAAAGATATAAATTGCACGAGAAATCATTTCTTTGTATCCTATATCATTCAATTCTTGCATTTTATCTTGATGAAACTTGTCATTTAATGTGCGATAGACAATCGCATGTTTTGGAAAACGTGCGACTAATATTCTCGTCACTTCTTGAATTTGATCAAACTGAAATTCTTCATACATCGTTGTCGACATAAACGAAGGGAATACAGTTACAGTCTTCTCACCCGTAAGTCCTAATAAACGACGGCCAATATTCAATAACTGATATGCCAACGTACGAAGTGCCCCCATCATCTCCATTCTATTCACTTCTGACACCATCTCATCAATATATTGGCCAGTGAATGAATGAATCCAAGAATCTTTCGAGCCACCCTCTTTCACACTATAAGGAATTAATTGCCCGTTGAGTAAAATCACTTCAACACGTGCATGAACATTCTCAATGCCACGATGGATGCCTTCCATCATGTACTGAATATATCCCTTATTAAAAGGAGAGATATCCACCTCGTCAAAAGGGATATCTTCAAAGTTTGTATAGATTGTCATGTGTAAAACCTCTTTATCTATAGATTTACAATGTCATCATTCCACTCGATATCGTACGTTGTAATGGTATTTACTGTAGTCTTTTGAGACTTTGCTTCAAACCACCACTGTGCTCCGCTGATAATTTGTTCGAAGAAGATTGATTTCTCACTTGGATGCCAAAAAATATCTTTCCCATACTTCAAGCGTTCTAAATTATGTTTCTTAGGACGCATGATAAAGTTATATAGCGACACAAAGATTAATTGACGCACTTCGTATTTTGGCTCACTTTTCTTAAACTCCCATACTTCGGGTTGCATAAATAATGCACCGTTTGTCGCACGAGGATTACATTCAATAAAGTAATAGTCCCCTGTTGTATCACATTTAATTACGTCAAAGGCGATTTGATAAGACCAGTTTAAATTCTTAATCACAGACTCAATAATTGATTGCAATTCTTCGTTTCTTTCAGAAGTAAAGTGTGTTGAACAATTATAACTATCATGCGTATTTGATAAATATAACGATGTAGATAACGTTTCACCCTCTTTAGCGAAACTATATGAACACCATTCTGTTCCTTTTATTAACGTTTGAATCATAAAGGGGAACTCAATCATATTGTCATTCTCTAATGACATACGCGTTAATTTACGAACGGATTGACCGAAACGACCATAGGGTTGCTTCACGATGTATTCATCACTCGGAAATTTTTTAATAAAAGTCGTTAAATCATCATAGTTCATAACATACTTTGTATCTGGAACTTTAAAGCCCATCGCATCGATCATCTTCGTAAAGTTATATTTGTTATGCACTGACAGCATTTTTGAAATATCTTCAACCCAAACAGGTGCGATTAATTTCTCTTTCATATGAGATAAATAAAATGACTCTTCATTTAAGGGGATGATTAAATCAATATTATGTTTCATAACAATATTGTTAATGTCGTTAATATATTCTTCAGTAGAAAATCGTGGTGATGTTGTTAAAATGAATTCTTCAATAAACTTAGAGTTTTTGATGCTGATTTTCTTGGTAGAATCCGTTAAGAATACTGTTCTGCCTAGTGCGACCTGTTGCTGAACAACCTCGTAAGAAATTGGAGCACGAGCACCAGTAATTAAAATACGTTGCACGAATAGTTCCACCCTTCTATTGATTCATACTTATAGTTATACAAACTAATCATAGCAAAGGGATATTAAACTCTTGTAAATTTACATTAAAGAAGTATGTAGTATTGTAAAGAGGGTTAATAAGCGGCATTAAAAAAAGACCGGAATATTTCTATTCCAGCCTTCTAATTCTATCTATTTAATTTCTCTTTCAGCTTCGCATTCTGTTCGTCTAAACGACGTTTACGTTCTGCGTTACGCTTTGCAAGTCGTGCTTCTTCTTCCGGATCACGCTTCTGTGCTAAACGTTTCTCTACTTTCTCAAGTAGTTCTTCTTCCGTTGCGGCTGCTAGGGGGCGGTTATTTACAAATGCGAAAGTTTTTCGTCTACCGGGTCCACAGTAAGACTGGCATGCGATTTCCACTTCTGCATCTGGGTCTAACTTCTCTAATTTTGGTAGTAATGTTCTAAGACATACACCTTGGCAATCATCGCACACTTGAAACTTATTACGCATTTGATTCACCACCTTGATTTATTTTTATTTTTGCGTTTCTTTCAATCATGCGTTCGAAGTAACTATTATACAACGTCCACATATCACTTGTCATCTCATTATTTGATAAAGTTGCACCTAAGTCTTTCATTGAATATAGTAATTTGAAGATGACTTCATCTACTGTAAGCTCAACACCTAACAGTTCTGACAAGCTCGCCATGCAATTAGGTTCTATTTCAGGATACGTAAATTTTGTTGCTTCTCCTCGACGTGCTACATCATAAAACTGTCTCATCAGCTCTGCACGTTCTGATCCACTTCCTTCTATACATAGATAGATTTGGACAGCAATACCATTTTTTACTCGGCGTTGCGAAATCCCTGCAAACTTCTTATTATCAATGCTTAAATCATAACTCCCAGGACAATAAGAATGGCCAATTTCTTTTGCATCTATACGTTTATGGTAATCCTTAAACATTTCTTGTATAAGTTCATACATATACTCATACCCTGCATCAATTGAAAATGTAATTTCTCCAGGAAAGATAAGAGAAATATTGAGTACACCCGCGTCAAGTACAACACCTAACCCACCAGAGTTACGGACAATTGCACCGTACCCATGATTATTTAAAAAATCTATACCTTCTTCAATATATGGTAACCTGGCATCATGAATACCGAGAATGACAACATGGTCATGAATCCAAGTGCGTACCACACTATCATGATTCTTTTGACCATTCAAATGACAATACATATCGTCAAAAGCAAAGGACTGCATTGGCTGCAGTCCTCGCGTGTGATCAACATATTGCCAATTTTCTTCAAAGATTGACTTTGTCATCTATTATAAAGATTGTGCTGCAGTGATGATTGATAAAGACACAACATCTTCTGTTGAACATCCACGTGATAAATCATTCACTGGTGCATTTAATCCTTGTAAGATTGGCCCTACAGCATCAAATCCACCTAAACGTTGAGCAATTTTGTATCCAATGTTACCAGCTTCTAAGCTAGGGAATACGAATACATTTGCATCACCTTGGATTGGTGATTCTGGTGCTTTTTTCGCTGCGACAGATGGTACGAATGCAGCGTCAAATTGGAATTCTCCGTCGATTACTACGCCTTCTAAGTCAGACTCAGAAGCTAATTTTTCTTGCGCTAATTTTGTTGCTTCAGTTACTTTTTCAGTTTCAGGTGTTTTTGCTGAACCTTTTGTTGAGAAGCTCAACATTGCAACTTTTGGATCCATACCGAATGCTTTTGCAGTCTTCGCAGACTCAATCGCGATTTCCGATAAAGCAGTTGCATCTAATGTAGGGTTAATTGCACAGTCACCCATTAAGTACTGCTCGTCTTCACGAATCATGAAGAACACACCTGATGTACGTGTCACACCTGGTTTAGTCTTGATGATTTGTAAAGCTGGACGTACAGTATCTGCAGTTGAATGTGCAGCTCCTGACACTAATCCAGCAGCACGATCAGTGTAAACTAACATTGTACCGAAGTAGTTAGGATCGTTTAGCATTTGTGTAGCTTGCTCCTCAGTTGCTTTTCCTTTACGACGTTCTACGAATTTCGTGATTAACTCTGCACGTAATTCACTTGTCGTTGGATCTATTACTTCAATGCCGTCAATTGATAAACCTAATTTTTCAGCAAGTGCTTTTACTTCACTCTCGTTACCTAAGACGATTGGTGATACTTTATCACCTTTTTGTAATTCAACTGCCGCTTGTAATACGCGTTCGTCTGTTCCTTCTGGTAATACGATTTTTACGTTCTTACCTGAAAGTTTTTCATTTAATACTTCTAATAAATTAGCCATAATAGCCTCCTGAAATTTTGATTCATCCCCACAAATCATTATAGACTCTTTTCCGTCAAATTACACGTCATCAATATGTAAATTCTGCGAACGTACATAATTCAATACTTATGATAAAATGAGAGTGATTACAATTAGAGGAGAGATGAATAATGAATGAAGCAGCAAAAACATTAGACGGTTGGTATAGTTTACACTTATTTTATGCAATCGACTTTACGAGCTTAAAATTAGTAGAAGCTGAAGACCGTACGAAAATGGTAGAAGAATTAGGTACTTTTATCAATAAATTAGAAGAAAACCATGTTGCTAAAGAAGGTTCTTACGCTCTTTACAACATTACAGGTCAAAAAGCAGACTTAATGCTTTGGATGTTACGTCCCGAAATGAAAGACTTAACAGCCGTTGAAACTGAGTTCAATAAATTAGCAATTCGTGATTACTTAATCCCAACATATTCTTACGTATCAGTGATTGAGTTAAGTAACTACCTTGCACAAGGGTCAGACGAAGATCCATATGAAAATCCTCATATTAAAGCAAGACTTTACCCAGAATTACCACGCGCTGAATATATCTGTTTCTATCCAATGGATAAACGTCGTCAAGGTGAAGATAACTGGTACATGTTAGACATGGATCACCGTAAAGGTTTAATGCGTTCTCACGGTATGATTGGACGTGGATATGCTGGTGTCGTTAAACAATTTATTACTGGCTCAGTTGGATTCGACGACTACGAATGGGGCGTTACTTTATTTGCTGACGACGTATTACAATTTAAAAAATTAGTATATGAAATGCGTTTTGATGAAGTATCAGCACGTTACGGTGAATTCGGTTCATTCTATGTTGGTAACATCTTAAAAACTGAAGACTTACAAGGTTTATTTACAGTATAGACTCAGTTTATTACGACAACCCGATGTTGGGTTGTCTTTTTTTTTACGTGTAGTTTTTGAGTGTATAAACCCAAAATACCTATTTTACTTGTATACTTTAAAAAAAAAAAAAATAAACCTAAGCACTCGGTTTATTTTTTCTGAATGATATGAATTGCCCCATCATTATGTAGTGTTGCTGTTGATGTTGTTTCTTCATTCTTATCAACTTCTTTGAAACGACGGTAGTCGTTAATATAACAATCATATACATGACCATTAATTTTATCGGTCCACATTTTCTTGTCACCTTTTTGATACGTCACGTTCACTTCACCAATTTTTACTTGATAACCCTCTTTATTTTTAAGAACATAATAAGACGACACATAATCTTTCGTCTTTCCGTCATAGTAAGTGTGAATTCCGATACTTGGTTCATTCTCATGAGCGCCTAATGATAGCCCACTCCCTCTCACACCTTTAAATAACTTTTCTCTTACAGCTTTACTCGCCGCTTCTTCTGATTTAAAGCTCATACTTTCAAGCTTTTCGATTTGACTCTTCGTCACTTTTGGAAATTGTTGTGGATTCATCAGATTCTGAACAATAATACCAATCGCAAATAACCCTAGTAACATCATCGCCATAATTAAAAATTTCTTTGTAAATATTTCTTTCATTAAATTTTCTCTTTTCTGTTAATATTTTATTACTTTTCTTATTTCATTGTATCATAAGAAAAAGCGTCTATTATTGATTTAACAATAATAGACGCTTCGTACTTATTTATAAGCTTTTTCTACTTCTTCGATTTGTTTCTTCACTGTAACAGCTCCGCCACCTGAGAAGTACCATAAATATGGATCTATTTCTACCACTTTATCATTCTTTACTGCGTTAACGTCTTTAATAACATCATTTGTTAACGCTTGTTTCGCAGAAGATTTCCCACCAACCGCTATACCACGGTCCATCGCATATATAATATCTGGGTTTGTTTTGTTAATGTATTCAAAGTTAATCACTTGTCCGTGACCTTTTGCTTGAATCTTCTCATCCGCTTCTTTAACGCCTAATACATCATGGATAAATCCGAAACGACCACCTTTTCCAAATACAGATAACTCACCTTCATTTGCTAAGATAAATAACCCTTTATCTTTTGACTTTTCAGTCATTGCTTTTACTTCTTCAATCTTCTTGTCTAAATCTTCAATTAACGCTGTTGCTTCTTTTTCTTTATCGAATACTTTACCGATGCTTTCAGTATTCGTCTTCACACTACCGATATAGTTTGTATCATCTGTACCAACATAAAGAATCTTAGCTTCAGGTGCTGCTTTTTTCATTTCTTCCATTACTTTTTGGTTTGCTTGGCGCCCAGAAATTAAAATGAGTTCTGGTTGTAGTTCTGCTAATTTTTCAAAGTTAGGTTCTTTTAAATTCCCTAAGTTTGCATATTTTTTATCTTTAAAGTTTTCAAGGAATGATGGAACACTCTTATTACCTTCACCTTTTGGTAAACCTTTGACTTCGCCGTCAACACCTAATTCTTTCATTGTTGCCAGTGTTCCATAGTCAAATACCGCAATATTTTTAGGATTTTTAGGAATCTCAATAGTTTCTGCAACATCTTTCGCATCACTACCGTCTTCTTTTTCACCCATCATTTTGTATTTATTTTCTATTTTAACTGTTTCTACTTTGTCAATTTTTCCTGCTGTTTTATCTTCTGTCTTCGCATTATCTTTTGTACCACCACATGCTGCTAAAACTAAAATTAAAGTGAACGTTAATACTAAGCTAAAAATACGTTTCATTCCTTATTTCTCCTTTGATATATGTATTGTTTTCCCCAATGAAAATTAGCCCTTACTTTAACACCTACCCAGCAACACTCCTTTCAATGTTATACATTATACTACTTGTACTTCTTCAATAAATTCATCTACTGTCATATGTTCATCATCGAAATAAACACAAATTTGTTGCCCAAAAATACATTCAATCTGGATATCCATATCATAGACAGCTTTTAATTTTTCAGTTGTAATGACTTCTTCTTTTTTGCCATCGAGTAGAACAACACCCTCTTTCAAGGCAATGATATAGTCCGCATAACAAGAGGCAAAGTTAATGTCGTGAATGACAATAACGATTGTCTTCTGTTTTTCTCTTACTAAACGACGTAATAGTTGCATCATTTGTACAGAATGTTTCATATCTAGGTTATTTAATGGTTCATCTAAGAAAATATAGTCTGTATCTTGTGCTAATGTCATTGCTATATAGGCACGTTGCTTCTGTCCACCTGATAATTCATCTAAGAAACGATTCTCAAACGGCTTTAATTCTAAGTATTCAATTGCTTCATCTACTATCGCATGATCTTCTTTTGATAATCGTCCTTTAGAGTATGGAAATCGTCCGAAATTCACTAGGTCTCGTACTGTAATTTTTAAGTTTGTATGATTGCTTTGCTTAAGTACCGCAAGTTGCATTGCAATATCATCACTTTTCATCTTTTCAATAGGAACATCGTTTAAAAATACTGCACCCTGGTCATATTCACTCAGACGAGTAATGGCTGATAACAAAGTACTCTTACCTGCCCCGTTTGGCCCAATAATTGCTGTAATAGCTCCTTTTTTTATTTCCACGGAAATATCATTTAAGATTTCCTTATTACCAATTGTTTTGTGCAAATGTTGTACTTTAATCATGAGCACCCTCCTTAAATAATAAGTAGATAAAGTATATTCCACCTATAAAATTAATCAATATCGTAATTTCTGTTGTGCCGTCGAATACGTATTGATTGATCATTTGGCCAAGTAACAATGTGATGCCTGAAACGGCAAGCACTGAAATAATTAAATATTGGTGTTTAAATGTTTGCATAAACTGATACGTTACATTACAAACGATAATCCCTAAAAATGTTATTGGGCCGACAAGTGCTGTTGAGATACTCACTAGAATAGCTACAACAAGTAACATATTACGTGTTAATTTTTCAACATTTACACCTAAGTTTGTCGCATGTGTATTCCCCAAACTTAATACATCTAGTTCATAAGCATGTCGATAAATATAAATAAGTAATATCACAATAATAATGCAGCTAATGAGTAATAATTTTTCGTTTACTGTATTAAAGCTTGCGAATAATTTATCTTGTAATAATAAGAAATCGTCTGGATTCATTACCATGTGCATAAAGCTTGAAAGGCTTGAGAAACATGTCCCCATAACTATTCCAAATAGTAATACAAAATAAACGGAAGTATTCTTCTTAAAAACAATGTTAAATAATCCAAGTGTGAAGCCTATCATCAAAATGACTGATATAAAGAAATTTACATAGACATTAAAAAACACGTCTCCTAATTTACCAAAGAAAAAGATAATAATCGTTTGGATGAATAAGTATACTGCATCGAGTCCAATAACCGATGGCGTCAACAGGTGATTCTCAGTAATAGTCTGGAAGATTAACGATGATACGCCAATTGCAGCTCCTACTAAAATAATGGCCGCAAGCTTTCTTAGTCGTGAGGGTAATACATAATCTAAAATTTGCAAATTCAGTTGAATCATCACGAATCCTATCATCAGAGCAATCATAACGATTACAAGTGCGGATACTTTTTTTGTAGTGTTAGGCATATTCTTTTCTCCTCTTCAAAAGGATTATCATGAATACGACACTACCTAAAATACCTAATGTTAATCCAATCGGTATTTCATATGGGAAGATAATAATACGACTAAATATATCTGCAATCATAACGATAATTGCACCAAGTAATGCGGTATACGGTAATGCTTTGTTCATGTGATCACCGACAAATAAACCTACGATGTTGGGGACTATCAAACCTAAGAATGGCAATACCCCAATTGTCACTACAACAGTAGCAGATACAACCGCTGCTATAACCACTCCTAGATTCATCACCTTACTATATGAAATACCTAAATTCTTACTAAAGGATTCTCCCATTCCTACAATGGTAAAGTGATGCGCGAAGAAGTACATTAGTATCACCATTGGAATGATGATATACAACACTTCATAGCGCCCTTTTGTAATCATAGAGAAGTCTCCTACAAAGAAGTTTGAAATACTTTGCACTGCATTGAATCGTAATGCCATAAATGTCGCTAAACTTGATACAATATTCCCAAGCATTAATCCGACAAGTGGAATAAATATCGCATCTTTGAACTTAATACGATTAACTATCCACATAAACATAAACGTTCCAAGAATTGCAGTCGTAATACTGAATCCTAGCTTAACCAGAAGTGGTGCTTGAGCGAAGAAAATCATCGCAATCAGGACACCAAACTTTGCGAAATCCATCGTCCCCGCTGTCGTTGGTGACACAAACTTATTACGTGTCAGTTGTTGCATGAGTAATCCGGCAACACTTAAAGCAATACCTGCTAAAATAATCGAGAGCGTTCTTGGAAAACGACTATTTATTAAAATATTTTTTTGATTTTCCGATAGATTCACTAAATGTTGTGGTGAAATATCAATCACCCCAACAAATATTGAAACAATCGAAAGTAGCACTAGCACGATAAAACCGTATATCATTTTCATTAACAAGGGCTCCATTCATAAATGATAATAATTATCATTGAGAAACATTTTCATTTATAATGATATCAAACTGAGAATTATTTTCAACATGTATTTTAAAAAAGGTGTAAAAATATAGCATTTATTAAAAAAGATATTGGCAGCGCTTTAATTCATGATATATTGAACATAAGAAAATCATGAAGAGGTGAGTCGTATGGATAAGCAACACGGAGAACAAGCGCTAGAGAAAACGATAGGTTTTTGGACAGCCATAACAGTAGTAATTGGGACAATTATCGGATCAGGGGTATTCGTTAAACCCTCTGTTGTATTAAATCATGCTGGAACAAGCGACCTTGCCATTTGGGCATGGGTAGTCGGAGGAATTTTAACATTAGCTGCAGGTCTTACTATTGCAGAAGTCGGTGCTCAAATTCCAAAGACAGGGGGTCTTTATGCATATATAAGAGATATCTACGGACCATTCTGGGGATTCTTAACAGGATGGATGCAAACTGTCATTTATGGTCCTGCAATTATCGCTTCATTGTCTTTATTCTTTGGTATTTTAGTTACAAACTTTTTTGAGTTAGAAGCAGGGTTAGGGATTTGGATTGGTATTGGTGCTTTTACTTTCCTGGTATTACTGAATATAATGGGGACGGGTTTGGGCGGTGCAATGCAGACGTTTACGACAATATGTAAACTGATACCCGTATTCGCGATTATCATTTTCGGTTTATTATGGGGTAAAGAAGGTGTATTTGCCCAAGACGTTACAAGCTTAATCAAGAACAAAGAAGAAATTAACTTTGGACGCGCAGTCCTTGCAACATTATTTGCATATGATGGTTGGATTTTACTTACAAATTTAACCGGAGAAATGAAAAATCCAAAAAGAAACTTACCTCTTGCAATGCTAGTTGGTTTAGGCGTTGTAACATTAGCATACGTGCTGATAAACGTTGCCGTATTCCGCGTTATTCCTGCAGATACATTAGTCGGTTTGGGTAATACGTCTTCAGCAGAAGCAGCTAAGATTTTATTTGGGGACTTTGGTTCTAAAATTGTAAATATTGGTGTTATTATTTCCATCTTTGGTTGCTTAAACGGGAAAATCATGACGTTTCCACGTATTCCATTCGCGATGGCTGATGATCAGTTATTGCCATTCTCAAAATCAGTAAGTTATGTCAGTCCTAAATATAAATCACCGGTTGGCGCTTTAGTTGCGGTTTATGTCATCAGTATGATTTTATTAATGCTAACAATCTTAATTCCTGACATCGTAAATGCCGACTATTTATCAGAAGTATGTATATTTATTATTTATATCTTCTATATTGCAGCATTTATTGGCTTATTCTTATTGAGACAACGCAATAAAGGATTGAAACGTGATTACTCAGTTCCGCTATATCCGATTATTCCAATCGTAGCTTTACTTGGTGGAGCTTTCATTATTGTTAGTACTTTAATGAGCGACTTCATTGGGTCAATGCTTGGTGTACTATTTGTCGTCATAGGTATTCCGTTCTATTTTATTTTAAGAAACAAACATTAGCATGTTTAACACTTCTAATTTGGGTTATATATAACTAAACAACTAATAGAAATGAGGCAAACAAACATGAATAAATTTATTAGACTAATTATTAAATTAAGCCCTATCCTTATTCCAATCGTAAAAAAACAATTAGATAACCGTGCACGTGCGCAACAAGCAAACCCACAAGCGCAAGAAAGCCAAGTTAATAATAAATAATTGAAGAGGCTAACGCATATGCGTTAGCCCCTTTTTTTCTTATAATTTAATTGCCGCTAGCATTAATGCAACCCATCCTGCGATGAATAACACACCACCGATTGGTGTGATAGCACCTAAAATTTTGATTTGTGTTAAAGCTAAAATGTATAAAGAACCACTGAAGAACACAATACCAAATGTCATCATCCAACCTGCTGCGTTTAAGTTCATTTTCGTTGTCCCATTTAATATACCAATCGCAAGTAATCCTAATGCATGATACATTTGATATGTTGTAGCTTTCTCCCAAATACCCATGTATTTTTCACTTAACTTACCTTCTAAACCGTGGGCACCAAACGCTCCACAGGCAACTGCCATCATGGCATTAATTGCTCCAATAATTAAAAATAACTTCATTTTTATTTCCTCCTAATTATTAAAAATCAAAAATTGAATCGCCGTTACCGAATCCATCATCTGTTATTACCTTATTGTCATTCGATACGACTTTTGCACCCATCATTCTTAACTCTTCTTGTGTTATCCCTGAGTGCGGGCCAGTACTGTTACTCACTTGTGTCGGTTGCACAGGTGTTTGTGGCATTGTAACACCACTCTCTTCAGTTTGCCCGAAGCGCGCTAACATTTCAATAGCATATAAGTGTTTGTTAAACGCTGCATTGCTATTTACTTGTTTTAAATTTTGAATTTCATGTGATAATTGTTCGATTAATTTATCGTTCATTATAACTCCTCCCTCGCCCAGTCGATTGGTGTTAAACCATGCGCTAGTAAATCTTCATTCACTTGACTATATGGTTTAGAGCCGAAGAATCCTCGATATGCACTCAATGGACTTGGATGGACACTTTTAATAATAGTGTGTTTTTCAGTATCAATAAATTGGGATAATTTCTGTGCAGGACTCCCCCACAACACGAATACGACGTGGTCTTTATGTTCAGAGACCGCTTCAATAATTGCGCTCGTAAATTGTTCCCACCCAATACCTTTATGTGCGTTTGCTTTCTTTTCTTCTACAGTAAGTACTCTGTTTAAAAGTAAGACGCCTTCTTTTGCCCAACATGTTAAATCTCCAGTGAGTCGTGTAATCCCTAAATCACTTTCAAGTTCTTGGTACATATTACGGAGTGAAGGAGGTAATTTCGTTCCTTGTTGTACAGAGAAAGCTAATCCATGCGCTTGATTTGGACCGTGATATGGATCCTGACCAATGATGACAACTTTAACCGCTTCAAACGGGGTTAAAGTGAAGGCATTATAAATTGTATCTCGTGGTGGATAAATTGTTTTTGTAGCAAAAGCATCATCTAAAAATGCATCCATTTCCGAAAAATCATAAGACGTTTTTATTTTGTGAAATATCGTTTGCCAATCCATATACTCACCTCTATGAAATTGTATCATACCTTGGCATTAATTTATTTTTAAAAATTCATATTAATGATATGATAATATAACAAATAACTTTATAGGGGAAATGAATCATGAGCTTAAAAAAGATTTTAACAATTGCAGGATCGGATACATCAGCTGGAGCGGGGATGCAGGCTGATTTAAAAACTTTCCAAGAATATAACACGTACGGTATGGTAGCATTAACTGCAGTAGTAGCAATGGATCCAGAAACTTGGGGACACGATGTAACACCATTACCAATAGAATTATTAGATAAACAAATCAAAACAGCTTTATCGATTGGACCTGATGCAATCAAAACAGGAATGTTAGGTACAGAAGAAATTATTCAACGTGCTGCGAAAGCTTTCGAAGATTCTAATGCGCAAATTTTTGTAGTAGACCCTGTTATGGTATGCAAAGGTGAAGACGAAGTGCTTAACCCAGGCAATACTGATGCGATGATTAAATACTTATTACCACTTGCAACTGTAGTAACACCGAACTTGTTCGAAGCGGGTCAATTATCTGGTTTAGGTAAATTAACGACAATTGATCAAATGAAAGATGCTGCTAAGATTATCCATGATCGTGGTGCAAAACACGTGATCATTAAAGGTGGAAAAGCGTTAGAATCTGACGAAGCATTAGATTTATACTTCGATGGAGAAACTTACACGTTACTTACAACGGATAAATTCCAATCTTCATATAACCACGGTGCTGGATGTACATTCGCAGCAGCAACTACAGCTAACTTAGCATTAGGTAAATCACCTCGCGAAGCTGTTATCTCTGCGAAAGGATTTGTCGCTTCAGCAATTAAACATGGCTGGAAGATGAATGAATTCGTAGGACCCGTACAACATGGTGCTTACAATAATGTAGAGGAAATCGAAGTATCAACGAAAGAAGTATAATTTATATTTTTATTTAGCTGAGACAAATTGTCTCAGCTTTTTTACCCTTTTATCATTACCGAGCTCAAAAGGTATAATTTTTACAATTTATTTAGTAAAATAGTCTAGTATAAACTTTGAGGAGCAATGAATATGGAATTAATCGAAAAACAACAAGTACAAGAGCTTTTGAATCAATTTCAAAACAAGGCTGTGTATTTACACGTAGAGACTACCAATGGTGCTTACGCAAGTCACTTTGATGAAAAGGTGTTCAATGCAGGTACATTCTTACGCAATATTCAAGTATCATATATACAAGGAATTATTACAGGGGGTGGCAAAGAGCCATTCCGTGTCGGTTTAAAATTAGATGGTGGTTGGATTTATGTACAAGGTTTAACGCATTTTGAAATTGACACACAAGGTCGATTCTTAATGGCTGGATTAAACTATCAAGGTCAGCTTGCAGCGGCACTTGAAATAAGCGAAACGCCATTTGAAGTATAGGGGGAAATAGAGATGGAAAAAGAAAGACAAGTACTCGTAATCTTCCCTCATCCGGATGATGAAGCATTCGGTGTATCAGGTACGATTATGAAACACATCAATGAAGGCACACCTGTAACATATGCATGTTTAACTTTGGGACAGATGGGACGTAACTTAGGAAACCCACCGTTCGCAACTCGTGAAACACTTCCTAAAATTCGTGAGAAAGAATTAGAAGATGCATGTCGTGTGATGGGTATAACCGATTTACGAAAAATGGGTTACCGTGACAAAACGTTAGAATTCGAATTACTTGATGATTTAGTTGAAATGGTCACAGGTTTAATTGATGAATTAAATCCTTCAAAAATTATTTCTTTCTATCCAGGTTACTCAGTCCATCCGGATCATGAAGCAACTGCTGATGCAGTTGTTGAAGCGGTACGCCGTATGGATGGTGAAAGACCTAACTTACATTTAGTAGCTTTCAGTAATGATGCGGTAGAAAATATTGGTGAGCCTAATGTAATCATTGATATTGCGGAATACGAAGAAAGAAAAATGAACGTACTCGGTGCGCATGCATCACAAACTGGCCCGATGTTAGAGAATCTGGCAGCGAATACACAAGAAGCTGAAGCAGCAAAAGATATGTGGCTTAGAATTGAACGCTTCTATCAATATGAAGTTTAAACAATAGGAGAATGAAATGAATCAATATAATTTAAATACGCGTGAAGGTCGTTGGAAACATTTCGGATCAGTAGACCCAATAAAAGGGACTAAACCTACTGAGAAAGAAAAAATGACAGACCTTCAAAGCTCAAAAAAAGACTTTTTATTTGAAATCGATCACGTAGGCATTAAAAATTTAACGTACCCCGTTCGTTTAAATGGCTATCAAACGGCTGGTAATTTTAGTCTTTCTACGCATTTAGCGAAGGATGAAAAAGGCATTAACATGAGCCGTATTTTAGAATCTTTAGAAGCACATTACGATAATGGCTTAGCACTTGATTTTGATACTTTAAAAGCCGTCTTAATTACTCTTCAAACAGTAATGCACCAAAAAAATGCTACAGTAGATGTAGATGCGAAATGGTTTTTCGACCGTTTCAGTCCTGTCACTAATTTACGTGCGGTTGGCCATGCCGACACTAAATTTTCGATGACAGTAGCAGATGAAAAGACAGTGAGTAAATCATTAACTGTAACAGCTATGGTTACTACATTATGTCCATGTTCTAAAGAAATCAGCGAATACTCTGCGCATAACCAGCGTGGAATAGTAACAGTTAAAGCTGACTTTGCACCGGAAAGTGAATTACCAACAGACTTCAAAGAGAAGATATTAGAATCAATGGAAGTCAATGCAAGCTCAATGTTATATCCTATCTTAAAACGTACCGATGAGAAATCAGTGACTGAACGTGCATATGAAAACCCACGTTTCGTTGAAGACTTACTTCGTTTAATTGCAGCTGATCTAGTGGAATTAGAATTCATTGAAGGATTTACAATTGAATGCCGTAATGAAGAATCGATTCACCAGCACGATGCTTTTGCGAGATTAACTTATAAGAAATAGGTGAGCATTATGACGGAGAAAGAGAAAATGATTGCAGGATTAATGTACAATCCTGAAGATGTTGAATTGAAAAACGATCGTATCAATTCCAAGATTACTGTTCGAGCATATAATAATACACCTGAGAACCTAGCAGATGAACGTAAAAAGCGTATCAAAACCATTCTTGGATCGACAAAGGAAAATGTAACGATAGAAACCGACTTTAGATGTGACTATGGTTATAATATTCATGTGGGTGAGAATTTTTATGCAAATCATGATTTGACAATCTTAGATGTTGCACCGGTGAAGATTGGTGACAACTGTATGATTGCTCCCGGTGTACATATTTATACGGCGACGCATCCCATAGACCCAACAGAACGCAATAGCGGTAAGGAGTATGCATTACCTGTAGTGATTGGCGATAATTGCTGGATTGGTGGTCGTAGTGTTATTAATCCAGGCGTGACGATTGGTGATAATGTTGTTATTGCCAGCGGTGCCGTAGTAACGAAGGACATTCCTGATAATGTTGTCGTTGCAGGTGTTCCAGCTCGTGTGATCCAAGTGATTGAATAAGATTAGAAAAGGGATGACACTAAGTTGAGTGTCATCCCTTTTCTATGGTTTAAATATGAAATAGAATGTAGTTTATTGTTCGATAACAGACGAATATCGGACTTGTTTTATCATATCGTCTAATTTTATTTGTGGTCTTGTCCGATATCAGGGGGATATCAGACTTGTTTTATCATATCGACTGAATTTTTTTATGGTCTTGTCCGATATCAGGTGTATATCAGACTTGTTTTATCATATCGTCTAATTTTATTTATGGTCTTGTCCGATATCAGGTGTATATCGGACTTGTTTTATCATATCGACTAATTTTTTTAAGGTCTTGTCCGATATTAGGTGTATATCAGACTTGTTTTATCATATCGACTGAATTTTTTTATGGTCTTGTCCGATATCAGGGGGATATCGGACTTGTTTTATCATATCGACTAATTTTATTTATGGTCTTGTCCGATATCAGGGGGATATCGGACTTGTTTTATCATATCGACTAATTTTTTTAAGGTCTTGTCCGATATCAGGTGTATATCAGACTTGTTTTATCATATCGTCTAATTTTATTTATGGTCTTGTCCGATATCAGGTGTATATCGGACTTGTTTTATCATATCGACTGATTTTTTTTATGACTTGTCCGATATCGGACTTGTCCACATTGATTGCAACTATATTCTATACTTCCTCATTCATCACTTGCATAATCGCACGTCCTACACCACTCTCTTCGTTTGAACCCGCCATATAATTCGCTGCTGCTTTGACTTCTTCCGTACCGTTTTCCATTGCGTAAGAATATTTTGCTTTCTCAATCATTGAGATATCGTTTAAATTATCACCAATAGCCATTACCTGATTCATATCAATCTGCAATTTTTCACAAATTGCTTCTAATGCTATTCCTTTTTGTGCATCGTTATGCGTAATTTCGATATTACCACGTGATGAAGCTGATACGGCTAAGTGTTTAAATGTACGTAGTTCAGCTTTTGCAGCATCTAATTTTTCTAAGTCACTTGAGAACGCTAAAAATTTCATTACAATTTCGCCGTCACGATCATATACTTCTTGATAACTTGAAACTTCTTTTAGTGAACCGTTATCAATACGTTTTTGAATCGAGTTACGGATTTTTTCGACGTCTGGTGTATGACCCATTTTCTCTGCGATGTCTAAATAAATTTGTAAGTCTTTCTTTTTATCTTCTGTATAAATTCTGGCACTTGAATACACTTGGTAATACAAATCATATTTATCTAAGATTGATGTGACGTCTTTAATCTGCTGGTCACTTAACTTAGAAGTGTGCATTATATTAAATTCCTCATCACGCACTTCAGCACCGTTCAAGCAAATAAAGGGGACTTTGAGTCCTGTCGGCTTTATTGGTGTGTTCGCTTCATAAAAAGCACGTCCCGTCGCAATAACAACTGTTACTCCTTTGGATTGTGCGTACTGAATCGCCTTGATATTTTCTTCTGATACTTCGTGAGCACTGTTTAGTAACGTTCCGTCCATATCTGTCGCAATTAGTTTTATCATGGGCTCATCTCCTTGTTTGAATATCTTTAGTTTAACAAAAAATTAAAGTATTATCTAAAATTAATCACTCTTAAATCATTTTTGTTTTTTGAGTAATTTTTTATTTCTAAGTGATTTAAAGAAATCCGTTAACAATCTACTACACTCATCATGGCAAATCCCGCTAATAACAGTTGCACGATGATTAAATGTTGGTTGATTCAGTAAGTTCATTAAACTACCACTACATCCACCTTTAGGATCATGTGCACCGTATACTACTATTGGTATTCTACTCATCACAATCGCACCACTACACATCACACAAGGTTCCAGTGTGACATATAATACACATTCTTCTAATCGCCATGACCCAAGATGCTCACTTGCCTTTTGAATCGCCATCATCTCTGCATGATGGATTGGATTTTGTTCAGATTCTCGTGTATTATATCCTGCTCCAATCACTTCTCCATGGTGTACAATAACGGCACCAATTGGTACTTCATCTATTGCTAAAGCTTTCTTCGCTTCTTCAATCGCAAAGTTCATATAAATTTCATGATTCAAATTTTCGTCCACCTCATATTAATTTGTGTTACAATACATATACTATTTTATTCTACATTAGAGGAGATTAATATGACACCTTTATATATTGCAATTGAAGGTCCTATTGGTGTCGGCAAAAGTTCTTTAACAACATTACTTTCTAAACATCTAGGTGTACCTGCGATGTACGAAATCGTAGAAGAAAACCCATTTTTATCAGACTTCTATGCTGATATTGAAAAATGGAGTTTTCAAACCGAGATGTTTTTCTTATGTCATCGATACAAAGAATTAAGTGAGTTAAACGAAAATACTGCTGTCGTCAGTGACTACCATATATTAAAAAATAAAGTATTTGCCAGAAATACTTTAAACGAAAAAGAATACGATAAATTTATTCGTATTTACGATATCTTAACAGAAGATATTAGAAAACCCGATGCAACGATTTTTCTTACAGCAGAACTTGATACCTTGAAGACACGCATTGAAAAGCGTGCACGTGATTTTGAACAAATCATAGAAGATGACTATTTAATCAAGTTAACTGAGGATTATAAAAATGTTTATGAATCGATGAAAGATAGTCACACAACACTATTAATCGATACAACCAACATTGATTTCGTCAATAACCAAGCAGACTTTAAACAAATATTAGAACGCATTACTGCGAGAATTGGAGATCACAATGTACCAAATACCAAATGATGCAATTATTACAATCGCAGGCACAGTAGGTGTCGGCAAATCTTCTTTAACGAAAGCTTTAGCAGAAAAATTAAACTTTAAAACTTCTTTCGAAAAAGTAGATAACAATCCGTATTTAGAAAAATTTTATGCGGATTTCGATCGTTGGAGTTTTCATTTGCAAATATATTTCTTAGCTGAACGATTTAAAGAACAAAAGCGAATGTTTGAATACGGTGGTGGTTTTATTCAAGACCGCTCAATTTACGAAGACGTTGATATCTTTGCAAAAATGCATGAAGAAGGCGGAACGATGACCGCTGAAGACTTCAAAACGTACTACGAATTATATGAAGCAATGGTCATGACACCTTACTTCCCAAAACCAGATTGTTTGATTTATTTAGAATGTGATTACGAAGCAGTCATTAATCGTATTGCTGAACGTGGTCGTCAAATGGAAATCGAAACAGATGAAGCATACTGGCGTTCACTATTCGCCCGTTATGAAAAATGGATAGATGGCTTTAATGCTTGTCCAGTCGTACGGGTAAATATTAACGAATATGATGTCTATAAAGATATTCACTCGCTTGATCCAGTCATTCAAAAAATAGCAAAAGTTATTGAAACACACCGTGAAGTGCATAAAAGATAATAAAAAATGGCATGATATCAAAAAATGATATCATGCCATTTTGATTATTTTAGGAAGTCTTTTATCAACTTCGTGTCAATCTTCAATCTATAAATCTAGCTCATTAACCATATCAGCAACGCTTGCTAGCACTACATCTGCATTGCGCAAGTCCTCAGCATCACCCGAGCCAGATAAAACACCGACCACTTTACCCGCCGCTCCGTTACGACCAAGTGCGATATCCATTTCGGTATCGCCCACCATCATCGTATCATTTGCTGCGATATTGAAGTGATTCATAATTTCTTGAAGTAATTCTTTTTGTGGTTTATGGTACTCTGACGAATCGCTTGTAACAATTAAATCAAAATATTCACGGATACTATATTTATCTACAAATAAATCCATTGATGCAGTATCATCAGCTGACACGATTGCAAGTTTGTACCCTTTGTCATGCAATATTTTTAATGTCTTTGCAATACCTTCAATTATTGTAATATCTTCTTCTTCATTGTCAGACGTTAAATGTTCAATCTTTTGAAGTAACCAATTGACCATCTCATCACCGTTCGGTAATTTTTCTAAGCTTGATACGATTGTCTTTGTTTTATTGGATCCCATTGCTTGATCAATCTTATCATCTACTATCCCAAATGCATCTTTAATTTCAGATTTTGGCACATGCATATTCGTTCGTACTGAAAATTCATTAATTAAATCATCTGCAAGCTTCACTATTGGGTGACCGAGCTCCATTAAAGTACCATCTTTATCAAACACAATTAACTTCACCAACTGATACACTCCATTCATATGTTTTCTTTATTATAAATGAAGACAAAAATTAATTCACTTCTAAATGTAAATCACCAGTTTTAACAAATCGTTTCGGCTTCATTACCAAATAATGAACAAGTAAGGTCACAATGAGTGGTACTATTATGCCAGCAATAATGAACTGCATTAATACACCTAATCCCTGTGCATTTAATATCTGTATTGGTGCAATGAGAGCACATAATCCAAGTCCTGCAATTTCATAGGGCAATTTCATATCGAACACAAGTACAGCAACTGGACCTGCGACTGCAGCTGCAATAAGTGGTGCAATTGTTACCGATGGATTCTTAACGATGTTCGGAAACTGTACTTTGGGTGTACAAATTGATTGTGCTAAAAATCCACCTAAATCATTTTCTTTGAAGCTCATTGCTGTATATCCGACAAATTGAGCTGAAATACCCACAAGTGCTGCACTTGATGCATGTGGATCGAGTTGTAAAGCAACAGCAAGCGCTGCACTTGATGCGGGTGTCATGACAAGTACTGCAAACACAATCGCGATAACCACTGACGTGACAAGTGGCTGGTTGCCTACTGTAGAAGTAATAAACTTAGAAATCGTTATTAATGTTGGTGAAATTATTTTCGATAAATAGAATCCTGCGATACTGCCTGCCAATACACTAGATAACGGAACAGCCATTAAATCAAGAAATGTCTTACCTGTTACTTTCTTGCCTACAAATGTAGCAATGATTGCTGCTAATATTGCACCAATCGGTTCACCGGTAACAATATTGAAAGAATCCCCTGCTTGTGTTATAGCATTACCACCAATCGCTGCACTAATCATACTTGAAACAATGGTTAAACCGTTTGCACCTAAACTCACTGCGATTGCACCACCTAAAGCGGGTGTCATTAAGTATGTTGCGATTGTACCAATCATTACAAGTAAATCAATATGGAATAATCCACCGACAGATTTTAGTAATAATCCAATCCCTAAAGAAACAAGAATCGCTGCTGAAATACCCCCTGCTCCTTTTTCCATTCTATTCATAAAATATGATTGCTTTTTTACTTTTTCTGTCATAGATGAACCCCCTTATTCTGATACTTTTACTGTCCAACCAAATTTGTCTTCTGCTGTTCCATTTTGAATCGCTGTGTAAGCGGTATAAAGTTTATTTGTAACGTCACCTGTTTGATATTCATTTATCACAGCTACTTCTTCTTTATATTTAATTTCACCGACTGGTGATACAACAACTGCTGTCCCTGAACCAAAAATTTCTGTAATCTTACCACTTTTCGCATCATCAAATACTTCATCAACAGAAATCTTACGTTCTTCCACTTCATATCCTAAACTTTGACCTAATTCTAATATTGATTGACGTGTAATCCCTGGTAAGATACTGCCGTTAAGTGCTGGTGTCACTAGTTTATTGCCATATACAAAGAAGATATTCATGCTTCCCACTTCTTCAACATACTTTTGTTCAACTCCATCTAGCCAAAGCACTTGGTCATATCCGAGTTTAGCTGCTTTAGATTGTGCTAAAAGACTCGCCGCATAGTTCCCGGCAACTTTAGCGAATCCAACACCACCACGCACTGCACGTACGTATTCATCTTCTACGTAGATCTTTGTCGGTTGTAATTGACCATCACCATAATATGCACCTACTGGAGATAAGATAATTAAAAATTTATACTGATTTGCAGGACGGACACCTAAAAATGGTTCCGTTGCAAATACGAAAGGACGAATATAAAGAGATTGACCTGGCTCAGTTGGCACCCAATCCGCTTCTAAATTGACAAGCTCCTTTAAACCTTCTAATGCTAGTGCTTCATCGATTTGAGGCATATCCAAACGCGCAAGAGATTGATTGATACGTTTGAAATTTTGATCAGGACGGAATAATTGTACTCCTTCAGCTGTACGATATGCCTTTAAACCCTCAAAAACAGACTGTCCATAATGGATACTTTGAGATGCAGGCGACATTTCAATATTTTGATAAGGTACAATACTAGCATCATGCCATCCTTTATCCTCTGTATAATCCATACTGAACATATAATCCGTAAAAAAACGTCCGAAACCTAACGCTTCTCCTTTTGGCTTCTCTTTTAGTTGTTCACGTTTTTCAATTTTAAAATCTGTCATATTATCTCCTCCAGCTATTTTAATGCTTTCAAGTATAACAAACTTGAGGGACATTTCAAGGAATTATCCGAATATTCATAATTTATTAATAAATAAAACGCTTACAAAAAAGAGCAGACCCTATTAATAGGTCTGCTCATATAAAATTATGTTTATTTCGCTTCTTTCTCTTTAATCGCTTTTAACATTTCTTGGGTCATTTTGTCTAAATCGAATTTAGGATTGAATCCCCATTGCTTTTTCGCTTCAGTTGAATCGATTGAGTTTGGCCAGCTTTCTGCAATCCCTTGACGAACTGAATCAACATCATAATCTAATTCAAAGTCCGGAATATACTTTCTAATGCTTTTAGCAACCATTTCAGGATCGATACTCATTGCAGTAACGTTGAATGCGTTACGATCGATTAAGTTCTCAGCTGGTGCTTCCATTAATTGAATGATTGCTTCAATTGCATCATCCATAAACATCATATCCATAAACGTATCTTTACCGATGTATGATGTGTATTTACCTTCACGTACGGCTTTAAAGTATATTTCTACTGCGTAATCTGTAGTACCTCCACCCGGTTCTTTAACGTGCGAAATAAGGCCAGGAAAACGTACACCACGTGTATCTAAGCCGAACCTGTGGTAGTAGTAATCACATAATAATTCACCAGATACTTTATTTACACCATACATTGTTGTAGGACGTTGAATTGTTATTTGTGGTGTATTGTCAGCTGGTGTGCTTGGTCCAAATGCACCAATTGAAGATGGCGTGAAGAATTGCATATTATATTTTCGTGCAACTTCTAATGCGTTTAACAAGCCACCCATGTTTAAGTTCCAAGCAAACACTGGATTTTTCTCAGCTGTCGCCGATAATAAAGCTGCCATATGCATGATTGTATCTGCCTTGAATTCACCTGCTAATTTTTCCATTTTTTCAGCATCTGTAACATCTAGCTCTTCGAATGGTCCATCTAATACTTTTGAACCTTCTTCTGGTCGACGTAAGTCTGTTGCTAATACGTTTTCCACACCGTAGATTTCTCTTAATTTTAAGGTTAATTCAGTTCCAATTTGGCCTAATGCCCCTGTAATCATAATTCTCTTCATTTTATACTCCTTTTGCACAATTGTATTTTCAAGAAGTACAATTGCGGTATATTTTTATTATTCGCACATTCATTCTATAATAAAACCGTTTACATGTCCATTAGGGATAAACAGAAAAAAGAGTGGGAAATTCCCACTCTTTTGTGATTTGTGCATTTTATTATTGGATAATCTTCAATTCTTTACCTACACGCGCATAAATTTCTAAAGCCGCGTCTAACATTTCTTTCGTATGTGCAGCTGTTGGCATGTTACGCACACGACCAGTCCCTTTTGGTACTGTTGGGAAGACGATAGATTTCGCGTACACTCCTTCTTCCATTAAACGCTTAGAGAATTCTTGTGTCGTCTTTTCATCACCAATAATACATGGTGTGATTGGTGTTTCTGAATGTCCGATATCAAATCCTAAGCTTTTAAGCCCGTCTTTTAAGTAGTTACCGTTCTCCCATAACTTATCATGTAATTCAGTAGACTCCATTAAGATGTCAATTGCTTCAGTAATTGCACGTGTGTCTGATGGTGCTAATGATGTTGAAAATAAAAATGGACGTGATGCAACCTTTAACCAGTCTATTAAGTCTTTAGTTCCTGCAACATATCCACCGACCACACCGATGGCTTTAGATAATGTACCAATTTGGAAGTCAATCTTATCTTGTAAACCAAAGTGTTTAACCGTTCCAGCACCTTTGCCCATTACACCTGATCCATGTGCATCATCAACGTATGTGATTAAACCAAATTCTTCAGCGATTTCAACGATTTCAGGTAATTTGGCAACATCCCCGTCCATTGAAAATACACCGTCAGTAATATACATTACTTTTTTGTATAATCCTGATTCAACTGCTTCTTTTGCTTTCGCACGTAGATCTTCCATATCTGAGTGATTAACACGGATAATTTTTGCTTTAGATAATCGACATCCATCAATGATTGATGCATGGTTTAACTCATCTGAAAGAATTGCATCTTCTTTATTCATAACAGCACTAATTGCTGCCATATTACAGTTAAAGCCTGATTGATAGGCAATAGCTGCTTCAGTACCTTTAAACTCAGCTAATTTTTCTTCTAATTGTACGTGTAAGTCTAATGTACCGTTAATTGTACGTACCGCACCTGCACCTACTCCATGTGAATCTACAGCTGCTTTTGCAACTTCTTTCATACGGTCGTTCGTTGCTAATCCTAAGTAGTTATTTGAAGAAAGGTTAATTAAATCTTTCCCATTTACTTTAATAATAGTGCCATTTGCACCTTCAACAACATTGATTTCGTTGTATAATCCATTATTTTTTAAATTATCTAGATTTTCTGTTAAGAACTGTTGTAATATTTTTGACATGTTAAGCACCCCTTTAATGTAATTTTCATTTACATCATATCATAACTAAAAATGAACTTCTATTGAATCAGTAAATGGTTTCTTCCAGTTTAAGAAGTTTAAATATTCTAAAATCTTTGATACACTTATAACATTATACTTTAAAGGAGTGAGCGACCTGGATATCCAACAACTTGTAGAAAAAGAAACAGAACAACTGATTAAAGATCGTAGGTTTTTGCATATGCATCCAGAATTATCATTTGAAGAAACAAACACTTATGCGTATATTTTAGAACAACTCCAACAACTGAAACATTTTAAGATTCGAGAACATGTTGGTGGAAAAGGTTTAGTCGCTACAATTAAGAATGGACATGGTCCTTCTATCGCGCTCCGCGCAGACTTCGATGCACTCCCAATTCAAGATCAAAAAGAAGTCGAATACCAATCGCAAACTGACGGTGTTATGCATGCCTGTGGGCATGATGGTCATACTTCAATTCTTCTTGGTGTTGCACGTATATTAAATGCGCATGTCGATAATATAAATGGTTCAGTCGTATTGCTTTTCCAATTTGGCGAAGAACTTGCGCCTGGTGGTGCAGAACCGATGACAAATGATGGAGCTCTAGATGGTGTTGACCGTGTATATGGCAACCATCTATGGTCACCATTCGAGCACGGTGCTGTGCATAGTAAATATGACGCATTACTCGCGAGCCCTGATTTGTTCAATATTACGATTCAAGGTAAAGGTGGACACGGTGCACATCCTGATACAGCCATTGACGCAATCGTTGCAATGGCCACATTCATTACGAATATCCAAACAATTGTATCACGTACGGTTGCTCCCACAAGTGAAGCAGTCGTAACAGTTGGTAAAGTAAAAGCTGGTGATGCATTTAACGTAATCAGTGACCAAGCATTTTGTACAGGTACAGTGCGTACATTTGACCCAGAAATAAAAGCATTGATTCGTATAACAATAGAGAATGAATTAAAAGGTTTATCGATTGCCAAAGGTATTACTTACACATTCGATTATGTGAATGGCTATCCAGCAGTAATCAACCATAATAGCTGTGTGGATGTGATTAAACGTGCGACTAAAAGAGCTGGCCTTCCATTTAAAGAAATGGAGCAAGTCATGATTGGCGAAGACTTCTCATACTATTTACAACATAAACCAGGTGCATTCTTTTTCACAGCAGCAGGCAATCAATCAAGAGGAATCACTGCGCCACATCATCATCCATTATTTGATTTCGATGAGTCTGCAATGAATGATGCTCTGAACATATTTTTAAATATACTAGTAGAAGAAGGTGTCCTATGATTACATATGTAGATAAATATTATGATGAACTTGTAGCTCTCAGAAGACATTTTCATCAGCATCCAGAACTATCATTCCAAGAAACAGAAACACCTGCATTTATTGCACATTACTTAAATGACCTAGGTATTGAAGTTGAAACAAATGTCGGAGGTCGAGGTGTTGTAGGACGTTTAATTAAAGATCCTAATTTGCCCACACTCGCCATTCGTGCTGATTTTGATGCGCTTCCTATTCAAGATGAAAAAGATGTACCATATAAGTCACAAGTACCAGGCGTCATGCATGCTTGTGGACATGATGCACATACAGCAGTATTACTAATCACTGCCAAAATTCTTTCAGAAAACTTCGAGCATTTAAATGGTAACTTAGTATTTATTCATCAACATGCAGAAGAAGTTGATCCAGGCGGTGCTATACAAATGATTGCAGACAACTGTTTAAGTGGTGTTGATGCAATTATTGGTCAGCATGTCTCAAGTTCATTAGACATCGGCAAAGTTGGTTATAAATATGAGACAGCTACTGGTATACCAGATGACTTCTGGATTACACTTCAAGGTAAAGGTGGGCATGCAGCACATCCTAATACGACAATTGACCCAGTTGCTGCTTTGATTCGTCTATGCAATGATCTTCAATACATTGTTTCACGTAAAACAAGTCCAACTACGCCTGCTGTGCTATCAATTACTCAACTTGAAGCTGGCGATCAAAACAATGTCATTCCAGACACTGCAAAAATTGCTGGTACTATTCGTACCTTTGATGCTGAAACTCAGAATCTTATGTATGACGAGCTTAGAAGATGTTTAGAAGGATTAGTGACCACGACAGGTGTTACTTATGATTTAAAGTATTTGAAGGGTTATCCTCCTGTTGTTAATACAACAAACGAAACAGATTTAATCGTCAGTGCAGCGCGAAAAATAGAAAGTGTACAAGAACTTGTCGAACTTGAACCTTCATTAGGCGGAGAAGATTTTTCTTATTATCTACAGCGTGTGCCAGGATCATTTTTCTATACAGGCACACGCAACGAAAACTTTAAAGCAGACTTCCCACATCATCACCCGAAATTTGATATTGATGAAACAGGCATGTTGAATGCAGTAAAAATATTCTTGCAAGCAACAGAAGACTACTTTAATGAAGGGGGACTTTAAATGCCATGGTTTGATGAAGCAACACAGCATAAAGAAGAATTGATTGAAATCAGAAGATACTTACACATGCATCCTGAACTGTCGTTCCAGGAAACGAAGACAGCTGAGTACATTGCAAATTACTTAACATCACTTGATATTCCTGTGACACGTAACGTTGGTGGCAATGGGCTGTACGGTGTCATAGAAGGTAAATTACCCGGTCCCACTCTCTTACTTCGCGCAGATTTCGATGGTTTACCTATCCAGGATTTAAAAGATGTTCCATATAAATCTCAAGTACCTGGTGTGATGCACGCATGTGGGCATGATGGACATACTGCAATGTTACTTATAGCAGCTAAGATCATTAAAGCACATACAGACGAAATAAAAGGTAAAGTAGTCCTTTGCCATCAACATGCAGAAGAAGTACTACCTGGTGGTGCTAAATCAATGATAGAGGCTGGCATCCTTGAAGGAGTGGATTATGTATTTGGAACGCATACTTCAAGTAGTTTAGATAGCGATAAGATAAGCTTTATAACAGGACCTGCATATGGTTTCGCCGATGCATTTACAATTGATATTAAAGGGCTTGGCGGTCACGGTGCAGCACCACACACGACGCATGATGCGATTATTGCAACAAGTCATTTAATCACTCAACTACAAACTATCGTTTCTAGAGGTATTGATCCAATCGTAACAGGCGTACTCACAATTGGTGAATTTAATAGTGGTGATGCATTCAATGTTATTGCTGAAACTGCACATTTAAGTGGCACACTTAGAACATATGACAAGGCAATCAAACAGATCATGCTAGAAAGAATGCATAAAATCATTGAGGGCATTGAAAAAAGCTTTAGTGTAGATATAGCATTCAATTTTACGGATGGCTATCCGGCACTGATTAATAGCGATAAAGAAACATTATGGCTCAAAAGTATTAGTGAACAAATACCGGATATTCAGGAAGTAACAGAAGGAACACCTTCCCTTGGAGGAGAAGATTTTGCCTACTTTTTAGAAAAGAGACCTGGCTGTTATTTCAACACAGGTGTGAAAAATGAAGCATTACATGCAGATTTTCCACATCATCATCCACGTTTTGATATGGATGAGAAAGGCTTACTAAACGGAGTTAGAGTGTTTGTTAATCTCGTAGAACATATGGATGAATTATCAATTAAATAAAATTGAAAAAAATAAAACCCACGAGGCGTCCCTCGTGGGTTTTAAAAATCACAAATGTGATATTATTTTTCGATTACAGATACAACGCCTGATCCTACAGTACGTCCACCTTCACGAATTGAGAAACGAGTTCCGTCTTCAATCGCGATTGGAGAAATTAATTCAACGTTCATTTCAACGTTGTCTCCAGGCATAACCATTTCAGTACCTTCAGGTAAGTTAACTACACCAGTTACGTCAGTTGTACGGAAGTAGAACTGTGGGCGGTAGTTAGTGAAGAATGGAGTATGACGTCCACCTTCTTCTTTTGATAATACATATACTTCAGCTTTGAACTTAGTATGAGGAGTAATAGTTCCTGGTTTAGCTAATACTTGACCACGTTGAACATCTTCACGTGAAACCCCACGTAATAATGCACCGATATTGTCACCAGCTTCAGCGTAATCTAATAATTTACGGAACATTTCAACACCTGTTACAGTTGTTTTAGATGGTTCTTCAGTTAAACCGATGATTTCGATTTCTTCACCGACTTTAACTTGTCCACGTTCAACACGTCCAGTTGCTACAGTACCACGACCAGTGATTGAGAATACATCCTCAACTGGCATCATGAATGGTTTTTCTGAATCACGTTCAGGAGTAGGAATGTACTCATCAACAGCGTTCATTAATTCCATGATTTTTTCTTCGTATTTTTCTTCGCCTTCTAATGCTTTTAAAGCAGAACCAGCGATTACAGGAATGTCATCTCCAGGGAAATCGTATTCTGATAATAAGTCACGAACTTCCATTTCAACTAATTCTAATAATTCTTCATCGTCAACCATGTCAACTTTGTTTAAGAATACTACTAATGCAGGTACACCTACGTTACGTGATAAAAGGATATGTTCACGAGTTTGAGGCATTGGACCGTCAGCAGCAGATACTACTAAGATACCACCGTCCATTTGAGCAGCACCAGTGATCATGTTTTTAACATAGTCAGCATGTCCTGGGCAGTCAACGTGAGCGTAGTGACGTTTTTCAGTTTCATACTCGATATGAGATGTATTGATTGTGATACCACGTTCTTTTTCTTCAGGTGCGTTGTCGATCATATCGTAAGATTGAGCAGTACCGCCACCATGTTTTGATAATACAGTTGCAATTGCAGCCGTTAAAGTTGTTTTACCGTGGTCAACGTGACCGATAGTACCAATATTGGCATGTGTTTTCGAGCGATCAAATTTTTCTTTAGCCATTTCGAAATCTCTCCTTAGTTTGTAAGTTAATTTTTTTAATATTACTCATGAGGGATTCTCACCCTCATGAGGAAATACATATCTCATTTATAAATCATTTAGCCATAAATTGCAATATATTGAGCTGTGCACCGCTCAAGTAACCACTTATTATTGACCTTTATTTTTCTTGATAATTTCTTCTGATACTGATTTCGGTACTTCTTCATAATGATCAAACACCATTGAGTAAGTTCCGCGACCTTGTGTATTAGAACGTAAGTTTGTAGCATAACCAAACATTTCTGCTAATGGTACAAATGCACGAACAACTTGCGCGTTACCACGCGCTTCCATACCTTCAACACGTCCACGACGACTTGTTACGTCACCCATGATATCTCCCATGTATTCTTCAGGCATAACGATTTCTACCTTCATCATTGGTTCTAAGATAACAGGATCACATTTTTTAGCAGCTTCTTTTAAAGCTAATGAAGCAGCAACTTTGAAGGCCATCTCAGATGAATCGACATCATGGTATGAACCATCAACTAATTTTGCTTTTACATCGATTAATGGATATCCAGCTAATACACCGTTTTCCATTGAATCTTTTAAACCAGCCTCAACTGAAGGAATATATTCACGAGGAACTACCCCACCAACGATACCGTTTTCGAATTCGAAACCAGCTCCAACTTCATTAGGTTCGAATTCAATATGAACGTCACCATATTGTCCACGACCACCTGATTGACGTGAGAATTTACCTTGAACACGTGCAGCAGTTTTGAACGTTTCACGGTAAGAAACCATTGGCGCACCAACTGTACATTCAACTTTAAATTCACGTTTCATACGGTCAACTAGAATGTCTAAGTGAAGTTCTCCCATACCACCGATGATAACTTGTCCAGTTTCTGGATCAGTATGCGCATGGAATGTTGGGTCTTCTTCTTGTAATTTAACTAAAGCATTAGTCATTTTATCTTGGTCAGCTTTAGATTTAGGCTCAACAGATAAATGAATAACTGGTTCTGGGAATTCCATAGATTCTAAGATTACTTGATGTTTCTCATCACATAAAGTATCCCCAGTTGTTGTATCTTTTAAACCTACCGCAGCAGCGATATCACCAGCATAAACTGTTGAAATCTCTTCACGTGAGTTAGCATGCATCTGTAAGATACGACCAACACGTTCACGTTTGCCTTTAGTAGCGTTTTGTACGTATGAACCTGATTGTAAAGTACCAGAGTACACACGGAAGAATGTTAATTTACCTACGAATGGGTCAGTCATAACTTTGAAAGCTAATGCTGCGAATGGTGCTGATTCATCAGGTTTAGCAATGATTTCAGCATCTTTATCGTCAACTTCATGACCAACGATTGGTTTAACATCTAACGGTGATGGAAGGTAAGCAATTGCTGCATCAAGCATTAATTGAACACCTTTGTTTTTGAATGCAGTACCAGCTAAAACTGGATAGAATTCAACATCACAAGTTGCTTGACGGATAGCTTGTTTCAGTTCTTCAACTGAAATATCTTCTCCGCCTAAATATTTTTCCATTAAATCTTCATTAACGTCAGCTACAGCTTCGATTAATTGTTCACGCATTGCTTCTGCATCTGCTAAGTATTCTTCAGGAACGTCAGTTACTTCAATGTCAGTACCTAAATCATTTGTAAACGTGTGTAATTTCATTTCAACTAAATCTACGATTGCATTGAAATTATCTTCAGCACCGATTGGCATTTGAATTGGATGAGCATTTGCTTGTAATCTGTCGTGTAAAGTACCCACAGAATAATTGAAGTCCGCACCAGTTTTATCCATTTTATTAATGAATACGATACGAGGAACTCCGTATGTAGTAGCTTGACGCCATACTGTTTCAGTTTGTGGTTCAACACCTGATTGTGCATCAAGTACTGTTACAGCTCCATCAAGTACACGCAATGAACGTTCAACCTCAACAGTGAAGTCTACGTGTCCAGGTGTATCGATGATATTAATACGCGTACCATTCCACTGAGCTGTTGTTGCAGCTGAAGTGATTGTGATACCACGTTCTTGTTCTTGTTCCATCCAGTCCATTTGTGAAGCACCTTCATGCGTTTCACCAATTTTGTGGATACGACCAGTATAATAAAGAATACGTTCAGTAGTAGTCGTTTTACCAGCATCAATATGAGCCATGATACCAATATTACGAGTGTTGCTCAAAGAGAATTCTCTTGTCATGGGTATTCTTTCTCCTTCCAGGATTGGTTTATTTTAAGAAAGTAGCCCTCAAGTGAATTGGAGACAGCAAGCTGTATACAATTACTAAAGGGTTAACTTCAATCTTACCAACGGTAATGAGCAAATGCTTTGTTTGCTTCAGCCATTTTATGTGTATCTTCGCGTTTCTTAACAGCACCACCAGTGTTGTTAGCAGCATCTAAGATTTCGTTAGCTAAACGCTCTTCCATAGTTTTCTCACCACGAAGACGCGCGTAGTTCACTAACCAGCGTAATCCTAAAGTTGTACGACGCTCAGCGCGTACTTCTACAGGTACTTGGTAGTTAGATCCCCCAACACGACGAGCTTTAACTTCTAATACAGGCATAATATTGTTGATCGCTTCTTCAAATACTTCCATAGAATCACGACCAGAACGTTCTTGAACTAATTCAAAAGCGTTGTATAAAATCTTTTGAGCAGTACCACGTTTTCCATCAATCATAATTTTATTGATTAATTTAGTAACTAATTTTGAATTATGAATTGGATCCGGTAATACGTCTCTTTTGGCAACAGGTCCTTTACGAGGCATATTAATATCCTCCTTCCTCAGTATATTTTTTTTATTTTTCGATGTCTAGTGAGAACAATACATTTACAAAAATGAAATATTCTCTTAAACAGTAAGTGCATGACTTAATTTAAAATTAAGCTTTTTTAGCTTTAGGTTTTTTAGCTCCGTATAAAGAACGTCCTTGCATACGGCCATCAACACCTGAAGTATCTAATGCTCCACGTACGATATGGTAACGTACCCCCGGTAAATCTTTAACACGACCTCCACGAATAAGTACTACACTATGTTCTTGTAAGTTATGTCCGATACCAGGAATGTAAGCATTAACTTCTATATTATTTGATAAACGCACACGTGCATATTTACGTAACGCTGAGTTAGGTTTTTTAGGAGTCATAGTTCCTACACGAGTACATACACCACGTTTTTGTGGAGATGCTAAGTCAGTAGCTTTTTTCTTGTGACTGTTATAACCTTTGTTTAATGCAGGTGCAGTTGATTTCTTTGCTTTTGAAGATCTTGGTTTCTTAACTAATTGGTTAATAGTTGGCATTTTGAATGTCCTCCTCTCTTTTGTTTAATTCCACACATCCAGGTGGTTCATTTTTTAGGTAAAAAAAGATTTTGTAAGAATACCGCCTTACAAAGCGGATTTCAAATGTGCAACAACAGTCGCTCTCACTTGAATACCATATTGTTTACCCAGTTCCTCTTTCGATTTACTGAATTCAATAGGTAATTGCTCTTGGTATGCTAGTAATAGCACGGTAGTTAATAAATGGATATTAGTATCATTTGCAATCTCTAGAGATGCGACCTGATGCTTCTTAAGTGCCTTAATAGACTCCTTAAGCCCCACTACATATTGACTAGAGTGCATAACTTTTTCATTAGACATTGCAATCCTCCAAAGCTATTAGGTGCTACTCATCAACCTAAATAATATTATCATCTATTAGCTTGAAAGTCAACGACTTTTCTTTAATTTTATTATTGATGTCTGAATATAATTGAATTAACTAATGCTTTACATTATAGTGATCATTTTTATATTCGTCTCGGTCAATAATAAACATTACTGCTAAAAATGCGAATCCTAATAAAATAAATGTTACACCACCAAGTACTGAAGTCTCATATAAAGCAAAACCAGCAATGATTTCTACTAAACCCAGTACCATAACAATTAGTTTCTTTGTTGTAAATGTCATAACAATCCCTCCTTCTATCTTGTATTTGTATCATACACTAAACATGTCAGTTGTAGCATACTTTGAACTCTAACACTTTTGTGACAAGAAAAAGCACCCAAACAAAAGATGTTTGGGTGCAGAATGTATTATTTCTCAGTTACGACTACTTCGTCCTGTTCTAACGCGGGTGCATCCTTCTCAAATTCAACACCACTATAACGTCTCATACCAGTACCAGCAGGGATTAACTTACCAATAATTACGTTTTCTTTAAGTCCTAATAAGTCATCACGTTTACCTTTAATCGCTGCATCCGTTAACACACGAGTTGTTTCTTGGAATGATGCTGCAGATAAGAAACTTTCTGTTTCCAATGATGCTTTCGTAATACCAAGTAAGACAGGTTTAGCTGTCGCTGGGTGTTTTCTCGTTTTGAACACTTCACGGTTAGCATCAGTAAATGTATGAATATCTACTAAAGCACCTGGTAATAATTTCGTGTCTCCTGCTTCGATAATACGAACTTTACGTAACATTTGACGAACCATTACCTCAACGTGTTTATCTGAGATTTCTACCCCTTGCATACGGTATACTTTTTGAACTTCTTTTAATAAGTAGCTTTGTGTCGCATTAAGTCCCGCTACAGCTAATAATTGTTTCGGCTCGATAGAACCTTCAGTCATTACTTCACCACGCGCGATTTTTTGACCAACTTCTACTTTAAGTCTTGCAGTACCAGGTGCTAAGTACGTACGTACTTCGTTTTCACCTTTAACTTTAATTTCTTGCATACGATCTTTTACAACGTTTAATTCGATAATCTCACCATTAATCTCAGAGATTACAGCTTGACCTTTTGGATTACGCGCTTCAAATAATTCCTGGATACGAGGTAAACCTTGTGTAATATCGGCACCGGCAACCCCACCCGTATGGAATGTACGCATTGTTAACTGAGTACCAGGTTCACCGATAGATTGGGCAGCAATAGTACCAACTGCTTCTCCAACTTCCACTTTTTCACCTGTAGCTAAGTTTTTACCGTAACATTTTTCACAAACCCCGTGACGTGAGTTACATGTAAATGCTGAACGGATATGCATTTCTTCGATTCCTGCATCCACGATTTGTTTCGCGATTTCAGGTGTAATTAATTCATTTACTTTAACAAGAATTTCTTTCGTTTCTGGGTGTCTTAATGTTTCACGAGAGTAACGCCCCTCTAAACGTTCGATGAATGGTTCGATTAATTCAGAACCTTCACGGATTGCTGAAACAAGTAATCCACGGTCAGTACCACAATCAGGTTCACGAACAATAACGTCTTGTGCAACGTCAACTAAACGACGTGTTAAGTAACCTGAATCGGCAGTTTTAAGTGCTGTATCGGCAAGACCTTTACGCGCACCATGGGTAGAGATAAAGTATTCTAATACCGTTAAACCTTCACGGAACGAAGATTTAATTGGTAATTCGATGATACGTCCAGCTGGGTTGGCCATCAATCCACGCATACCAGCTAACTGTGTAAAGTTAGATGCGTTACCACGGGCACCAGAGTCACTCATCATAAAGATTGGGTTTAAGTCATCTAACGAGTTCATTAATTTCGCTTGAATTTCGTCTTTTGCTTTTGTCCAGACCTCAATAACAGCTGCGTAACGTTCACCTTCAGTAATTAAACCACGTGTGAACTGTTTCGTTACTCTATCTACCTTTTCTTCTGCCAATCCAATAATATCTTGTTTATCTGGTAATACCACGATATCAGATACACCTACTGTAATACCAGCACGTGAAGAATATTTAAATCCTAAGTCTTTCATTCTATCTAACATCATAGAAGTATCAGTAATATGGAATCTATTGAATACTTCAGCAATGATTTGTCCTAAAAACTTCTTATTAAATGGCTTAACAAGTGGTTGCTCATTTAAGTATTTTAATAATCCTTCTTCAGTTAAATCCGTTGCATCAATGAAATATTTATCTGGTGTTACTGTTTCTAAGTTAGATAACGTTGGTTCATTAATGAATGGGAATGAGTCTGGCATAATTTCATTAAAGATTACTTTACCTACAGAAGTTACAAGTAACTGGCTGTTTTGTTTATCCGTAAAAGTTGGATTATTAAATGATCCAGCTTGAACTGCAATACGAGAATGTAAATGAACATAGCTATTTACATAAGCCATAATCACTTCATTTGCGTCTTTAAAGATTCTACCTTCGCCAATCGTACCTAATCGTTCTAATGTTAAGTAATAGTTTCCTAATACCATATCCTGAGATGGTGTAACAACCGGCTTACCATCTTTAGGGTTTAAGATATTTTGAGCGGCTAACATTAACATACGCGCTTCTGCTTGCGCTTCTTTAGATAACGGTACGTGAACAGCCATTTGGTCACCATCGAAGTCGGCATTGTATGCTGTAGTTACAAGTGGATGTAAACGAATCGCACGGCCTTCAACTAATGTTGGTTCGAATGCTTGGATACCTAAACGGTGAAGCGTTGGTGCACGGTTAAGTAATACTGGGTGTTCACGAATAACGTCTTCTAAAACGTCCCAGATTTCTGGTTCCATACGCTCAATCTTACCTTTAGCGTTCTTGATGTTTGTAGCGATTTCACGCTCAACCAGTTCTTTCATAACGAAAGGTTTGAATAATTCAAGTGCCATTTCTTTAGGAAGACCACATTGATACATTTTTAAGTTTGGACCTACAACGATAACCGAACGACCAGAATAGTCAACACGTTTACCAAGTAAGTTTTGACGGAAACGACCTTGTTTCCCTTTTAACATATGTGATAAAGATTTTAATGGACGGTTACCAGGACCTGTAACTGGACGGCCACGACGACCATTATCAATTAAAGCATCAACAGCTTCTTGTAACATACGTTTTTCATTTTGTACGATGATACCAGGAGCACCTAAATCTAATAAACGTTTTAAACGGTTGTTACGGTTAATAACACGACGATATAAATCATTTAAGTCAGATGTAGCAAAACGTCCACCGTCTAATTGAACCATTGGACGAATTTCTGGTGGGATAATTGGTAATACATCTAAAATCATCCATGAAGGATCATTACCTGAGTTACGGAATGATTCAACAACTTCTAAACGTTTGATAGCTCTAGTTAAACGTTGACCCGTTGCTGTTTCTAATTCTTCGCGTAAAGATTTTAATTCGCCATCTAAATCTATGTCTATTAATAAATCTTTAATCGCTTCAGCACCCATTTTAGCAGTAAATTGCCCAGGGAACTTATCATAATACTCACGGTATTCTCTTTCAGATAATAGTGATTTTTTCTCTAATCCAGTCGGACCTGGATCAATTACTGCATAAGAAGCAAAGTAAATCACTTCTTCTAAAGAACGTGGAGACATATCTAAAAGTAATCCCATACGTGATGGAATTCCTTTGAAATACCAAATATGTGATACAGGTGCAGCTAATTCAATATGACCCATACGCTCACGACGTACTTTTGATTTTGTCACTTCTACGCCACAACGGTCACAGACCATTCCTTTGTAACGTACACGTTTATATTTACCACAGCTACATTCCCAGTCTTTTGTAGGACCGAAAATTTTCTCACAGAATAAACCATCTCTTTCAGGTTTTAATGTACGGTAGTTAATTGTTTCTGGCTTTTTGACTTCACCAAAACTCCAAGAACGGATTTTTTCAGGTGAAGCGAGACCTATCTTCATGTAATGAAAGTTATTTACATCAATCAAAGCCCTACCTCCTTAGTGTATTAAAAATTTTATCAAGATTTATAATTTAAATTGTCTAAACCATCATGCGAAATAAATCGCATGATGTTTAAACAAGACATTTTTACTCGTTGAGACAGTGATTATTCAGTGATCTCAGCTTCTGGTTCTGGTTTTTTTGCAATGTTAATTTTAGAATCAATGAAATCGTCATCTTCTAAATCACGCATTTCAATCTCTTCATCTTTATTATCCATCACTTTTACATCTAACCCTAAACTTTGTAACTCTTTCATTAATACGCGGAATGATTCAGGTACACCCGGACGAGGAATGTTTTCACCTTTAACAATTGCTTCGTATGTTTTCACACGACCAACTGTATCATCTGATTTGTATGTTAAGATTTCTTGCAATGTATATGCAGCACCATATGCTTCAAGTGCCCATACTTCCATCTCACCAAAACGTTGTCCACCGAATTGCGCTTTACCACCAAGAGGTTGTTGCGTAACTAATGAGTATGGTCCAGTTGAACGAGCATGTAATTTATCATCAACCATGTGGGCTAATTTAAGCATATACATTACACCAACTGATACGCGGTTGTCGAACGGTTCACCTGTACGTCCATCATAAAGTACAGTTTTACCATCACGTGCCATACCTGCTTCTTCAATTGTAGACCATACATCATCATCATTAGCCCCATCAAATACTGGAGATGCAACATGTAGACCTAAGTTTTTAGCAGCCATACCCAAGTGTAACTCTAATACTTGTCCAATATTCATACGAGAAGGTACCCCAAGTGGGTTTAACATGATATCAATTGGTGTTCCATCAGGCATGAAAGGCATATCTTCTTCTGGTAAAATACGTGAGATAACCCCTTTATTACCGTGACGACCACACATTTTATCTCCTACGTGAATTTTACGTTTTTGAACGATGTATACACGGACTAATTGATTAACACCCGGTGGTAATTCGTCACCATCTTCACGATTGAAGACTTTAACGTCTAATACGATACCATCTGCACCATGTGGCACACGTAATGATGTATCACGGACTTCACGCGCTTTTTCACCAAAGATTGCATGAAGAAGACGCTCTTCTGCAGTTAACTCAGTAACTCCTTTAGGTGTTACTTTACCAACTAAGATGTCACCATCACGGACTTCAGCACCAATGAAGATGATACCACGATCATCTAAGTTTTTAAGTGCATTGTCAGATACATTAGGTATATCTCTAGTGATTTCTTCAGGTCCAAGCTTCGTATCACGGGCTTCTGATTCATATTCTTCAATATGGATAGAAGTATAAACGTCGTCTTTTACAAGACGTTCGCTCATGATTACAGCATCCTCATAGTTATAACCATCCCAAGTCATGAATCCAACAACAACGTTACGTCCAAGTGCCATCTCACCAAGTTCCATAGAAGGACCATCTGCTAAAATTTCACCTTTTGTTACGATATTACCGGCTTCAACGATTGGACGTTGATTGTAACAAGTACCTGAGTTTGAACGTGCGAATTTTGCTAATTTATAGATATCTAAATCCGTTTCGATTTCTTTTCCGCCTTCTTCAACAATACGGCGAACTTTAATTTGTCGTGCTTCAACATGTTCAACACGACCTTTATATTTAGCAACTACTGCAGCTCCAGAGTCACGTGCAGCTACATGTTCCATACCAGTACCAACGAATGGTGCTTCTGGATTCATTAACGGCACCGCTTGACGTTGCATGTTTGCTCCCATTAATGCACGGTTTGAGTCATCGTTTTCTAAGAACGGGATACAAGCTGTGGCAGCAGAAACAACCTGTTTCGGTGAAACGTCCATATAATCCATACGTTCACGTGCCATAACTGTATTATCCCCACGGAAACGACAAACAACTTCGTCATCCATGAACTTACCATTGTCATCTAAGCGTGAATTCGCTTGAGCAACAACGTATGCATCTTCTTCATCAGCTGTTAAGTAATCAATTTGTGATGTCACAGTATTTGTTTCGATATCTACTTTTCTGTATGGTGTTTCAATGAAACCAAATTCATTTACACGCGCATAACTTGAAAGTGAGTTGATTAACCCGATATTTGGTCCCTCAGGTGTCTCAATTGGACACATACGCCCATAGTGAGAATAGTGAACGTCACGTACTTCCATACCAGCACGTTCACGCGTCAAACCACCGGGTCCTAATGCAGATAAACGACGTTTATGCGTAAGTTCAGCTAACGGGTTAGCTTGGTCCATGAACTGAGATAATTGTGAACTACCAAAGAATTCTTTAACTGACGCAATTACAGGTCGGATATTAATTAATTGTTGAGGTGTTACCGATTCCGTATCTTGTAAACTCATACGTTCTCGTACTACACGCTCCATACGACTTAAACCAATACGGAATTGATTTTGTAATAACTCACCAACTGAACGTAAACGACGGTTACCTAAGTGATCGATATCATCTGTGAAACCAACTCCAGCTAGTAAGTTAAAGAAATAACTAACAGAAGATAAGATATCTGCAGGTGTGATACATTTCACTTCGTCATCAGGAAATGCATTCCCGATGATTGTAGTTGTACGCTTTTCTTCATCTCCAGGAACATAAACTTTAACCGATTGAATTTCAATAGGTTCGTCTAACAAACCATTTTCTAAAGTGAATACTTTTTGGTTAGCATTATTTTCGAGTACATCTAAGATTTGATCTAAATTACGACGATCTAATAATGTACCTTCTTCAGCTACAATTTCACCTGTTTCAACATCAACAATAGGTTCAGCTAATGTTTGGTTGAATAAACGGTGTTTTAAATGTAACTTTTTATTCATTTTATAACGTCCAACACTTGCTAAATCATAACGTTTTGGGTCGAAGAAGCGAGAATATAATAAACTCTTCGCATTCTCAACTGTAGGTGGTTCACCCGGACGTAAACGTTCATATATTTCAAGTAATGCAGCTTCAGTTGACTCAGTATTATCTTTATCTAATGCGTTTCGTAAGTACTCATTGTCACCTAATAAATCGATGATTTCTTGATCACTTGAAAATCCTAACGCACGTAAAAGTACAGTAATCGGTAACTTACGTGTACGATCAATACGAACAAATACAACATCTTTCGCATCAGTTTCATATTCAAGCCACGCACCACGGTTAGGGATAACAGTCGCTCCAAAGCTCACTTTACCATTCTTATCGACTTTATCATTAAAGTATACAGATGGTGAACGAACTAACTGAGATACAATAACACGTTCTGCACCATTGATAACAAACGTGCCTGTATCCGTCATTAATGGGAAATCACCCATAAAGACTTCTTGTTCTTTCACTTCACCTGTTTCTTTAATAATTAATCGAACCTTTACTCGAAGTGGCGCTGAGTAAGTAGCATCACGGTTCTTTGCTTCATCTAAATCGTACTTTGGCTCACCTAATTTGTAATCAACAAACTCTAAAGAAAGGTTTCCAGTGAAGTCTTCAATTGGAGAAATGTCTCTAAACATTTCAATTAAACCTTCTTCTAAGAACCATTCATAAGATTTTGTTTGAATTTCTATTAAGTTAGGTAATTCTAAAATCTCGGAAATTCTTGCGTAACTTCTACGCTGACGATGCCTTCCGTATTGGATAAGTTGACCTGTCAACAGATTCACCCCTCAAAAATTGTGGTGCCTTTTACCTAAACAGAAGAAATAAGACAAAAAGAAAACGGAATCACATAACTCCATTTTCACATTTTATTTTAAACTCATTTCTCCTAAAATTAGATAGAAAAGTGCACACTTATTCATTTAAATTTTTACATTCTATTACTATAACAGACCCATTAAAGAAGGTCAACCTTTTACACTCTTTAAAATATAATAGCCTTTATCTTTTTTTAGGACGGATACATTGCCGAAATCAGCTTCCATTTTCTTTTTCGCAGATGGCATACCTTGTTTTTTCTGAATCACAACGTATAATGCCCCACCTTGATTAAGCACTTTTGCACTATCTTCCAAAATACGATGGACAACATCTTTACCTGCACGGATGGGTGGATTCGTAATGACTGCATCAAACTGTTCTGACACTTCATTCAAGCCATTACTTTTGTATATTGTTGCATTAACAATCTTGTTCGCTTCAGCATTTCTTTCTGATAATGATAAAGCGCGTTCATTGACATCGACCATATGTACTGTTGCTTCTGGAAAATGTTTCGCAACCATTAACCCCATTGTACCGTATCCGCATCCAACATCGAGAACACGCTTTGGAGATGCATCAGCTAAAAATGTTTGCACGAGTAAATTCGATCCAAAATCAACGCCACTTTTTGAGAATACACCTGAGTCTGTAGTTAATTTTAAATTTTGGTTACCTATATTAAAACCAATAGTACTTTCATTACTTTCTACCGTTTGTTCTTCGCTATAATAATGACTCATTTAAACACCTCACTCATTTCTACGTTGTGAACAAGCACACTCAGTTGAAATTATAACAATATAAAGCAAGAAAAACCCGTTATATACATAACGGGTTTCAAAACAAAAGAGAAATTATTTAACTTCTACAGTTGCTCCAGCTTCTTCTAATTTAGCTTTTAATTCTTCAGCTTCGTCTTTAGATACTGCTTCTTTGATTACTTTAGGAGCGCCATCAACTAAGTCTTTAGCGTCTTTTAATCCTAAACCAGTTGCTTCTTTAACAGCTTTAACAACTTTGATTTTTGAAGCTCCAGCAGATACTAATTCTACATTGAATTCAGTTTGTTCAGCAGCAGCACCTTCGCCACCAGCAACACCAGCAGCAGCTACAGGAGCAGCAGCAGTAACACCGAATTCTTCTTCGATAGCTTTAACTAAATCGTTTAATTCTAAAACTGACATTTCTTTAATCATTTCGATAATTTTTTCGTTTGACATGATTGTATTCCTCCATTTAATTTAAGTTTTTTTATGATACTATTCGTCTTTGACTAAGTGAATTAAGCTTCTTCAGCAGGAGTAGTTTCTTCTCCGCCTTCTTTTTGTTCTCCAACAGCTTTAACTGCATAAGCGAAGTTACGCATTGGAGCTTGTAATACTGAAAGAACCATTGAGATAAGTCCTTCTTTTGATGGTAATGATGCGATAGCTTTGATATCTTCAGCGCTAGTCACTTTACCTTCGATAATACCAGCTTTGATTTCTAACTTTTCGTTTTCTTTTGCGAAGTCAGCAATAATTTTTGCTGGCGCCACAACTTCTTCAGTTGAGAATGCAATAGCGTTAGGTCCAGTCAAGAACTCTTCAACACCTTCGATACCAGCTGCAACAGCTGAACGACGTACTAAAGTATTTTTGTAAACTTTGAACTCAACACCAGCTGCACGAAGTTGTTTACGTAGTTCAGTTACTTGCGCAACTGTTAAACCACGGTAGTCAACGATGATAGTAGATACTGAATTTTTTAATTGTTCAGTGATCAAATCAGCTTTTTGTTGTTTGATTTCGATAGCTTTTGTACTCATTATGACACCTCCATTAAGATTTTCGTGCTTTTCTAATAACAGATATTAAAAAAGCACTTTTCACCCATGGTAAAAAGTGCTTGAAAGTTCATCAAGTCAAATTTCACCTCGGTAGGATTATTAAGCATAAGCCCCTACTGTCTTAGGTTATTTATTAAATACAAATTACACTATAACGTGAAATTTGAATCTTGTCAATTCGTTTTTTAAAAATTAGTTTCTGATTTCTGATGGGTCAACTTTGATACCAGGGCCCATTGTAGTTGTTACAGAAACAGTTTTGAAGTAAGTACCTTTTGATGAAGCTGGTTTAGCTTTAGCTAAAACATCTTTTAAAGTGATAAAGTTTTCAACTAATTTAGCTGAATCAAATGATACTTTACCAATTGAAGCATGAACGATACCAGATTTCTCAGCACGGTATTCTACTTTACCCGCTTTGATTTCTTGAACAGCTTTCGTTACGTCCATTGTTACAGTACCAGTTTTAGGGTTTGGCATTAAACCTTTAGGTCCTAAGACACGTCCAAGTTTACCAACTTCACCCATCATATCTGGAGTTGCTACGATCACATCAAATTCGAACCAACCTTGATTGATTTTATTGATATATTCAGAATCACCAACATAGTCAGCACCTGCAGCTTCAGCTTCTTTTAATTTTTCACCTTTAGCGAATACTAATACACGTTGAGTTTTACCAGTTCCGTTTGGTAATACAACTGCCCCACGGATTTGTTGGTCATTTTTACGTACATCGATTCCTAAACGGAATGCAACTTCAACTGATGCATCAAAGTTAACAGTACTTGTTTCTTGCGCAAGTTTGATAGCTTCTTCTACTGAGTAGAATTTTGTGTTATCAATTTTTTGAGCGGCTTCTTGATATTTTTTACCTTTTTTAGCCATTTTTATTTCCTCCTTATAGTGGTTTTAGCGGAATGTCCTCCCACGGGCACTGCTTATAACAGTGCAAGAGCAGACTTAAGTAAGTCTGCTGTTAAATCTAAATGTAATACTATTTAATTTCTACACCCATACTACGAGCAGTACCAGCAATAATTCTCATTGCCGCTTCTACGCTTGCTGCATTTAAATCTTCCATTTTTGCTTCAGCGATTTCACGTACTTGATCTTCAGTTACTGTAGCAACTTTAGTCTTGTTAGGTTCACCTGAACCTTTTTCGATTTTAGCTGCTTTTTTAAGTAAAACTGCTGCAGGTGGTGTTTTAGTGATAAATGTAAATGAACGATCTTCAAATACAGAAATTTCAACCGGAATGATTAAACCTGCTTGTTCTTGTGTACGTGCGTTAAATTCTTTACAGAATCCCATGATGTTAACACCTGCTTGACCTAATGCTGGACCAACTGGTGGCGCTGGGTTTGCTTTCCCTGCCGGAATTTGTAATTTAACAACTTTGATTACTTTTTTAGCCACGATGTGCACCTCCTATAATATCGTGATGTGGTCACAGGGTATGATATTTACCCTCCCACTCATCAACCGTACTAATTAGCACGACTATAAAATATTATCACTTTCAAAACTTAATTGCAAGTGAAAATTTACATTTATTTTTTATAACTTTTCGATTTGATCGAATTCAACTTCAACTGGCGTTTCTCGACCGAACATATCTACTAATACTGTTAATTTGTATTTCTCAATATCAATTTCTTTAACTTCAGCAACTTGGTTAGTAAACGGACCACTTGTAACTCGTACTTGTTCACCGATTTCAATTTCTACATCAACTGTTTTTTCATTCATACCCATTGATTTCAAAATAAATTTCGCTTCATCAGGTAATAATGGATTTGGTTTTGAACCCGCACCCGCAGATCCCACAAATCCTGTAACACCCGGTGTGTTACGTACGACGTACCATGACTCATCTGTCATCACTAATTCAACTAATACATAACCTGGAAAGGTTTTTTTAATTGACGTTTTTGCTTTACCATCTTTAATTGTTGTTTCTTCTTCTTCGGGAATGACAACTCTAAAGATTTGATCTTGCATATTCATAGATTCAAGACGTTTTTCTAAGTTGTCTTTCACTTTGTTTTCATAGCCTGAATACGTGTGAACTGCGTACCAATGCTTTTTGCTTTCCTCAGACATAATTTGCCTCCTTAGTTAATTAATCGAATAAGCTCAGAAATGCCTAAATCGATTGCGTAAAAGAAAATAATAAAGAATATTACAGTAATAACTACAATTGTTGTATCTCTAACAACCTCTTGGCCTGTTGGCCACGAAGTTTTTTTCATCTCAGAAATTACACCTTGAATGAAGTTTTCTTTATGTTCCATGAGTTTGCCTCCGTCACGTTTTTTTAATGATAAAAAATAGACCGAACCGTAATTCGATACATATTTTTTAATACTATGTGATTTGCGTCATTTATGTCACTTTAATTCATTCTAATCCTAGTATAATATAACGATGAAACAGTAATTTGTCAAATTATGATGTTCCTTTTACGAACGTTCTTACCTTTGATTTTAGTCTAGCTATCGTATTATGAATTGTTTTTAGAGATTCATTTTCAATTGCGGCCATCGCTTTGACAGGCATCTGTTCTTTTAAATATTCAAACACTCGGTATTCTAGCGGACTGAGTTGCAAAGCAATCGGCGTCATACGTTCTTGTAAATCCTCTAGTTCACTTTCTACATCAGGTCTTATGGCATTAATATCTTTAATAAATTCTTCTAATGAAAGTTCTTCCTCATACATCGGTGTTTCAAAACTCACAATCGGTCGCTTGCTTTCCTTTTGTATGTTTCGTACATAATCAAGCAATGCATATTTTAAATGGTAAAAGTAAAATCGTTCAAAATTATCGCTCTTAAAAGGATCGTAAACTTTAGCTGTTTGATAAAGAGTAATTAAACTTTCTTGATACAATGCATCATGATTTTTAAATGAAACTTTACGAATATGTACTTCCATACCATTTCGTAAACGAGCCACTAGACTTTCAAAAGCATCTAAATTCCCTTGTTGAATATCCTTCACAATATCTTCAAGAGTTTGTAAATGATATTTCTCCTGCTCTTCACAAATCATCTTAGTATATGTTTTAAACATGTGATTAACCTCTAGTTTTATTATTTTCTATTAGATTAATAATTTAAAACAATTATCTCAAACAATAAAATTTTCTCAAAAACTAATATTCACCACGTCTAAGCCGTTCTAAACTTTTTTTTGTTTCTTCATCAATTGCAATACGCATTCTTGGTTTACTACTATCCATGCGACTCATATCTTTGGCAACATTTATTTCTTCTTCATGTAAATCATTAATAAATTCACGTGACGGAATTCTCAGTGCCCCACTTCCAAAAATCGTATGTTGTTCAGATAAATCACTCGTCACAACTTTAATCGTGGTAATATGTTTTTCATACATCTCATGAACAAGTCGTTCAATTAATGCATCTGCTGTTTCCTTCTCTCGTGAGTATACGACACGTATCCCATGAAACATTTCCTCACGTTCATGCGTCTTCACATCATACGCATCAAATACAACAATCATTTCATCCGCAATACGTGCATTATAATTAGCAATTTCCAGTAATAGTTGAATACGCGCTTCTTCAAGTGATTCCTGTGCCAGTTGTTTCAGTTTTGAACTTTGCCCAATGACATTATATCCATCAATGATGGTATATTTTTTAATCATTAATCTAATGGATTCCTTTTACGATAAACTTCGTACATTATTAAACTTGCTGCCACTGAAGCGTTCAAACTGTTCACATGCCCAACCATTGGCAGGTGGATTAAGAAGTCACATTTATCTTTTACAAGACGACTCATCCCTTCGCCTTCAGAACCTATAACAATCGCAAGGTTCATGTTAGCATCCATCTTACGGTAATCAACCGATTTACTCGCATCCGTCCCAGCTACCCAATATCCTTTTTCTTTTAATTTATCGATAGCTTGACTGATATTTGTCACGCGCATAACGGGTACGTGTTCTATAGCGCCAGTTGATGCTTTCACAACGGTTTGATTTAAGCTGACTGAACGACGTTTTGGAATCATAATCCCATCAACACCAATCGCATCTGCCGTTCTTAAAATAGAACCTAGATTATGTGGATCTTCTAAGCCGTCAAGAATCATAATGGTACTTAACTTTTCCACATCACGTGTACTTAAGAAATCATCTAATTCCATATATTCATATGGTGAAATCATCGCCATAATCCCTTGGTGAGGCACGTCTGATAAATGATCTAACTTCGACTTCGGTACTGTTTGAACAATTATCTTACGCTCTTTGCATAAATTTAAAATACTTGAGATCTGTGATTTATTAATGCCTTCTTGGATAAATACCTTATTGATTTCGTGATCTGATTCAATCGCACTTTTAACAGCATGACGTCCTACAATGATTTCATCATTCGTTGCTTTATTCATTATTTACCCCTCATTTCACATAGTATTACGATATACTGCAGTAACGCTTGTAATCTTTCTGTTTCGTTATTTAAATGTAAATATCCGATGACTGCTTCTAGCGCGGTACTTTTTTTATAAGTAATAACATCTGTATTTTTCGCCCGTGTATGACTTTTCGCATTGCGTCCACGCATTAAGATTTCTGTTTCTTGTTCAGTAAAATAACCTTCCTCAAGTAACACATCAAACGTTTGTGCCTGACTTTTCGCTGATACAAAAAAGGTAGCTTGGCGATGTAATTCATTTGGCTTTTTATTCTTTTCACGTACGATATAATTTCTAACATACAAGTCCAATACAGCATCACCTAAGTATGCAAGCGTCAGAGGATTATATAAACTCGCTTCATTAACCACGTTTAAATCTCACACCCTGTGCCGTGTCTTCTAAAATAATATTTTGAGCTTTAAGTTCGTCACGAATTTCATCAGCACGTGCAAAATTTTTCTCCTTACGTGCCGCCTCACGTTCTGTAATTAACGCTTCAATATCAGCATCTAATAATTCTGTTTCTTCGGTTAATTTCACACCTAAAACATCACTAAAGATTTCAAACACTTCTAGGAAACGCTCAATAACTTTTAAGTCTGTTGATTCGTTTTGGTTATAAATGTTAGCTTGTTTAGCCAATTCATACCAAGCAGTAATCGCATTCGCTGTATTAAAGTCATCATCCATCGCTGTTTCAAACTGTAATAAAATATCATCAACTGTTTTAATAATCTCACCATGATCAACAACACCAACTGAAATTGCTTGACGCTCTTTAAGTGCCGCATGCGCATTTTGAATACGTTCTAGACCAGCTTTAGCGCTAGACACGAGCTCCATATTGTAGTTGATTGGGTTTCTATAATGTACGCTAATCATAAAGAAGCGAAGTACATTTGGATTTACTTCTTTAATAATATCATGCACTAAAATGAAGTTGCCTAAAGATTTACTCATTTTCTCGTTATCGATATTAATAAATCCGTTATGCATCCAGTAGTTTGCAAATGTCTTATCATTATGTGCTTCGGATTGTGCGATTTCATTCTCATGGTGAGGAAATGCCAAGTCTGATCCCCCCGCATGAATATCGATTGAATCACCTAAATGTTTTTTTGCCATCACTGAACATTCTATATGCCATCCTGGACGTCCTTTACCCCAAGGTGAATCCCAGCTAATTTCACCCGGTTTCGCTGTTTTCCATAACGCAAAATCTAAGGCATCATCCTTTAATTCACCAGTTGCGATACGTGCACCTACCTTGAGTTCATCGATTGATTGGTGACTTAACTTACCGTAACCATCAAACTTACGCGTTCTAAAGTAGACATCACCACTACTTTCGTAAGCATAGTCTTTCTTAATTAACGCGCTAATAAATTCTATAATATCATCCATATGATCCATCACGCGTGGATGGTGTGTTGCATGCTTACAGTTTAATGCACCTGTATCTTCAAAGTATGCTTCAATAAAACGATCGGCAACTTCAGGGACTGTAGAGTTTAATTCATTCGCTGCTTTTATTAACTTATCATCAACGTCAGTAAAGTTTGATACGTAATTCACCTCATAACCGCGGTATTCAAAATAACGTCTCACTACATCGAAACTGATGGCAGGCCTTGCATTACCGATGTGAATATAGTTATAGACTGTCGGTCCACAAACGTACATTTTCACTTTACCTTCTTCTAATGGGATAAACTTTTCTTTTTTTCTATTTAATGTGTTATATAACGTAATCATCGACAATCTCTCCCTTTTTTGACGCCTCAATATGGCGTTCTAATTCTTTTAACTTTTCGTAAATTGGATCCGGTAAATTCGTATGATCAAAGCTCTTACCAACTTTAACGCCATTTTGTTTCACGATATGACCTGGAATACCTACAACTGTAGAGTAATCCGGTACACACTTTAATACGACAGAATTCGCACCGATATTCACATTATTTCCAATTTGAATGTCACCAAGTACTTTTGCACCTGCTGCAATCAATACATTGTCGCCAATATCCGGGTGACGTTTTCCATTTTCTTTTCCTGTGCCACCAAGTGTAACACCTTGATAAATCGTTACATTGTTACCAATCGTACACGTTTCGCCAATGACAATACCCATACCGTGGTCGATAAACAGCCGCTTACCAATCTTTGCGCCGGGATGAATTTCAATACCAGATACTAATCTAGAAAGTTGACTGATTGCACGTGCGATAAAGTACATTTTGTGATTAAAAAACCAATGCGCCACTAAATGCCACCATACAGCATGTAGACCAGAATATGTGAGAAATACTTCTAAACTGCTACGTGCAGCCGGATCTTGCTCGAATACCATATTGATGTCATCTTTAATTCTTGAAAACATATCCACACCTCCAAATATATAAAAAGAAGCACCTCTAAATAAAGAGGTGCTTCTGCACGGTTCCACTCTGATTAGTAGACGAACATCTACTCACTTTAAAATATTAAAATTTAACATGTGAGATGCATTCAACAATCAACTTATCGCATACTTTCACCAACCGTATGCTCTCTAAAGATAATTTAACTATCTACTTGTTCTCATAAGTTGATTATAATCGATTGCAATTATTTTTCAACTATTTTATTTCGAAGATTATGCATACACATTTAAACGCCCAATTACTTTTTCTTTACCTAATAACTCCATTGTATTTGGTAATTCTGGACCGTGTGTTTGACCAGAAACCATGACACGGATTGGCATAAATAAGTTTTTACCTTTAATACCTGTTTCTTTTTGGACTGCTTTGATTGCAGCTTTAATACTTGCTGCATCAAATGTTTCTAATGCTTCGAGTTGAGAAGTTAAAGCTACAACAAGTTGAGGTACTTGTTCACCGTTTACAACTTCTGCAGCTTCTTCGTCTAACGCTAATTCGTCTTTGAAGAATAACTCAGAAAGCTCAACGATTTCACCCGCATAACTCATTTGTTGTTGGTATAGTGCAACAAGAGATTTCGCCCAAGCAAGTTCTGCTTCAGTAGGATTATTTGAAATTAGACCCGCTTTTTCCATGTGTGGTAAAGTCATTTCAAATACTGTATCTAAATCTTTTGTTTTCATGTATTGGTTGTTGATCCAAGCAAGTTTTTGTTTATCAAAGAATGCAGGTGATTTGCTTAAACGCTTTTCATCAAACATTTCGATAAATTGTTCTTTAGAGAAGATTTCTTCTTCCCCTTCAGGAGACCAACCGAGTAATCCGATGAAGTTGAATAGTGCTTCTGGTAAGTAACCTAAATCGTGATATTGCTCAATAAATTGAATGATAGAACCGTCACGTTTAGATAATTTTTTACGCTCTTCGTTGACGATTAACGTCATGTGACCGAACGTAGGAATATCATAACCTAACGCTTCGTAAACCATCATTTGTTTCGGTGTATTTGAAATATGGTCATCACCACGGATAACGTGTGTAATTTCCATGAAGTGATCATCAATTGCTACAGCAAAGTTGTACGTTGGAATACCATCTTTTTTCACGATAACCCAGTCACCAATACCATTTGATTCAAACGACACTTCACCTTTAACCATATCATTAAATGTGTATGTCTTATCTTTTGGTACACGGATACGAATAGAAGGTTGTCTACCTTCAGCAATTAATGCTTCTTCTTCTTCTTTTGTAAGATGTGCATGTTGACCGCCATATCTAGGCATTTCACCACGCGCAAGTTGTGCTTCACGTTCAGCTTCTAATTCTTCACTCGTCATATAACAACGATATGCTTTATCTTCTGCTAATAATTTTTCAATAATCGGGTTGTAGATTTCAGCACGCTCAGATTGACGATAAGGACCAAATCCTCCATCTTTATCGATTGACTCATCCCAATCCATCCCTAACCATTGTAAGAATTTTAACTGACTTGCTTCTCCACCTTCAACATTACGCGCAGTGTCAGTATCTTCAATACGGATAATGAAATCTCCTCCGTTATGTCTCGCGTATAAATAATTAAATAATGCAGTACGTGCATTACCGATGTGTAAGAAACCAGTCGGACTCGGTGCATATCTTACTCTTACTTTACTCATTATATTCACTCCATTAATTAGTTTTCTTTAATAATAATACCACAGCTTGCGCTTGTATTCCTTCTTGCCTTCCTATATACCCCATCTTCTCGTTCGTTGTCGCTTTAACATTTACGTTGAAAATATCTGTGTTTAACACGTTTGCAATTACCTCACGCATTGCGTCGATATGTGGTCTGAATTTCGGCTTTTCAGCAATAATTGTTGCATCTAAATTACCGAGTTCATAACCGAGTTCAAGGACGTGTTGGTATGCATCTTTAAGTAAAATTTTAGAATCCGCACCCTTATATTTTGGGTCATCATCCGGGAAGAACTTACCGATGTCACCTAGAGATACCGCACCTAAAATAGCATCTGTAATCGCATGTAATAATACGTCTGCATCACTATGACCAAGTAATCCTTTATCATGTTCAAGTTCAATCCCACCAATGATTAAAGGTCTATCTTCGACTAATTGGTGTACATCATATCCATAGCCAATTCTCATCATAACCCTCTTTTCTTCAATATTGCTTCTGCAAAGAACATATCTTCAGGTGTTGTGATTTTGATGTTATCATAATCACTTTCTACAATATGGACTGCTGAAATACGTTCAACAAGCGATGCATCATCAGTTCCTAGGAAATGATCAGCATCTGCTTTATCGTATGCATTGAGCAATAATTGATAATCAAACGCTTGTGGTGTTTGTATTTGCCATAATTCGTCTCGCTTTAATGTTTCTACGACCTCATTGTTTGCTACGCGTTTGATCGTATCTTTCACTTTGACTGCTGCGATGACACTTTTATTAATTTGTACTGATGTATACAGTTTATGTAATGTTTCGCATGTAACAAACGGTCTTGCTGCGTCATGTACAAACACATAGTCACACGGCTCCATCGCTTTTAAAACGTTATAAATACTATATTGGCGTTCGCTACCACCTTCAGTGATAATGCTGATTTTACTGTAGTCTTTCAGCATCTTTTGTAATATCTCTATTTCATCACGCTGTGCCGCTAAATGAATCGCACGACAATGCTCGTCTTCTTGAAATGCTAAGACAGTATGTTCAAGAATTGATTTGTTATTAATCCTCAGCAATATTTTGTTTTGGTCAGCTTGCATGCGTTTCCCCATACCTGCTGCCGGAATAATTACGTCATACATATTAGTCATTCACTTTCTTCGTGAAAATAATTCTACCCGATGAAGTTTGCAGTACAGATTGTACTTCAACATTCACTTGTTTGTTGATTAAATTTTTACCGTTCTCAACAACAACCATCGTACCGTCCTCTAAATAACCAACACCTTGGTTCTCTTCTTTCCCTGCTTTCGTTACATTCAGCATAAATTTATCACCTTGTGCTACAACTGGTTTGATTGCTTCAGATAAATCGTTAACGTTCAACACCTTAATGCCTTGTACTTGGCAAACTTTATTTAAATTAAAGTCTGTCGTTATGACACTAGAATTTGTTTCTTTCGCCATTGTAACTAATAATTGGTCTACTTCTTTAATATTCTTATTGCCCGGGACAATCTTAATTGGGTATCCAGTCGCTTGTAAGTCACTTAAAATATCTAAGCCACGTTGTCCTTTATCACGCTTCATACCGTCTGTAGAATCCGCAATGAGTTGTAATTCATCTAACACACCTTGTGGCACAATAATTGTACCATCTAAGAATCCACATTCAACGATTGATAAGATACGTCCATCAATAATAGCTGATGTATCGAGTAATTTCGTATTATCTAACACTCGACGTTTATTTGAACTGCTTTGGAAACGCTCAGGTAGGAAACTTTGAATTTCATCACGTTTCTTAAGACCCACTTGAAAACCTAAGTAACCTAATACGACCGCCAAAATGATAGGTACAGTATTTTTAAGTAGTGTAAAGCCCATGAAGTTAAATATTAAACTAATCATCGATGCGATCATTAAGCCTAAAATCATACCGAGCGTTGCAAAAATAAGTTCCATAAAATTAATGTTTAATAAAGACTTTTCACCTTTAATAATCAGATTAACTACGCGATCAATCAACCAATAAAATAAAATGAAAAAGACAATAATCCCAATCGCACCATTAACATATGGATTTTTAAGAATTTCAGGTACATTTAAATCAAATATACGAATGAGTTCAGGTATCGCAAAAATCCCTAAACTTGCACCCACAACAACAAATATTAACGTTACTAGTTTCTTTAACATGTTTTCACCTCCTTAAAATGCAAGTTTTAATGCCTCACCGATATTCGTTACTCCGATTACTTCGATATTGCCTGGGAAATCCCATCCACCGATATTATTCTTTGGAATAATAACGCGTTTAAAGCCTAGTTTTTCTGCTTCTTGTACACGCTGTTCAATACGTGCGACACGCCTTACTTCACCAGTTAATCCAACCTCACCGATGAAACAGTCGTCGCCACGCGTCGATTTATCATTATAACTAGAAGCAATACTAATAATAATGCTTAAATCAACAGCTGGTTCGTCTAGCTTCACACCACCTGCAACTTTAACATAAGCATCTTGTTGTTGCAGCAAATACCCTTGTTTCTTCTCAAGGACAGCCATAAGAAGAGTTAAACGATTATGGTCAATTCCTGTCGCCATTCGTCTCGGATTATGGAAAGACGTTGGTGACACTAGTGACTGCACTTCAACGAGAAGTGGACGAGTCCCTTCCATTGTCGCAACAATCGTAGAACCCGCTACATTCTTCGTACGCTCTTCTAAGAACATTTCACTTGGATTCAATACTTCTGTTAAACCAGTGTTGCGCATCTCAAATATACCCATTTCATTAGTAGATCCGAAACGGTTTTTCACTGCACGTAATATACGATAGCTATGATGTGTATCTCCTTCAAAATACAGTACTGTATCCACCATATGTTCAAGCAAACGTGGTCCTGCAATTTGGCCTTCTTTTGTTACGTGACCCACAATGAATGTTGCGATATTCATCTGTTTTGCAATACGCATTAATTCTTGCGTACATTCTCTCACTTGAGAAACTGAGCCTGGAGCACTTGTGACTTCCGGATGAAAAATCGTTTGAATAGAGTCGATTACTAAGAACTTCGGCTGCATCTTCTTAACTGTTTCATGAATGATTTGTAGATTAGTTTCTGCGTAAACATCTAATTCGCCCGCATCTTCTTTCAAACGGTCTGCACGTAATTTCGTTTGACGTACTGACTCTTCACCTGAAATGTACAATACAGGATGATGCTGTGATAACATTGCACATACTTGAAGTAACAGTGTAGACTTACCTATACCTGGATCCCCACCAATCAGAACAAGTGATCCCGGAACAATGCCTCCACCTAGCACACGGTCAAGTTCACTCATTTGCGTATGGACACGTGGCACACTTTCTTTCGTAATATTTTTTAATTTTTCTACTTTTGAATTTGAATCCTGTTGATGTATTGCTGTTTTTGGACCTTTTTGTTTGTGCTCAATGACCTCTTCCATTTGATTCCAAGCACCACAATTAGGACACTTTCCCATCCATTTTGGGGACTGGTAACCACAGGCCATACATTCAAAGTTCGATTTTGCTTTAGCCAACACAATTCCCCCTATTTTAATATGTATATATTTTAAATCTTTTTGTATGTTTAGACAATGTTATACCCTTATAAGTTGCAATATAATTTGAAATATAAAAATACTGCTGAAATAACAGTAATTTTACTATTATTTCAGCAGTAATGTTTTCTTATTTCTTTTCTTTTGTAATAATAAATTCGCCATCTTTGAAATCGATTGTCACTTCATGACCTGCTAATTCTTCACCTTTTAATAATTCTTCAGATAATTTATCTTCAATATTCTTTTGGATAGAACGTGTTAATGGACGTGCACCATATTCTGGGTCATATCCATCATCTGCTACTTTTTCTTTCGCAGCCTCTGTTAATGTGATGAAGATATCTTGTTCTTTTAAGCGTTTCGTTAAACCATTTACCATGAAAGTAACGATTTCTTTTAATTGTTCTTTCTCTAACTTATGGAACACAATAATATCATCAATACGGTTTAAGAATTCTGGACGGAACTGTTTCTTTAACTCGTCCATCATTGTTTTACGGATTGTTTCGTAGTCTTGTGCAGCGTCACTGCCACCGAATCCAACAAATTTATTGTCTTTTAATTCTTGTGCACCGACGTTACTTGTCATGATTATCACAGTGTTTCTAAAGTCAACAGTACGTCCTTTAGAATCTGTTAAACGTCCGTCATCTAATACTTGTAATAACATGTTGAATACGTCTGGATGTGCTTTTTCAATTTCATCGAAAAGAATCACTGAATATGGTTTGCGACGTACTTTCTCAGTTAATTGTCCGCCTTCTTCAAATCCAACATACCCTGGAGGTGAACCTACTAAACGAGACACACTATGTTTCTCCATAAATTCACTCATATCTACGCGAATCATTGCATCTTCTTCACCAAACATTGCTTCCGCTAATGCTCTCGCTAACTCAGTTTTACCAACACCTGTAGGTCCTAAGAAGATAAAGCTTCCGATTGGACGTTTCGGATCTTTTAGACCCGCACGTGCACGACGAACAGCTTTAGAAATTGAAACAACTGCGTCATGTTGGCCTACAACACGGTCATGCAGAATCTCTTCTAAGTTTAATAATTTTTGTGATTCAGTTTCTGCAATTTTATTTAATGGTATACCTGTCCAGTTTGCTACAACAATTGCGATATCATCAGGTGTTACGGAAGTGTTATTTGATCCTTGGGTTTTTTGCCACTCTTTTTTCGTTTCATCTAATTGTTTTTCAAGTTGTGATTGTTTATCACGTAGAGCTGCCGCTTGTTCGAATTCCTGAGAATGTACTGCAGCGTCTTTTTCATTTTTCACTTTTTCAAGTTCTGCTTCAAGTTCTTTTAAACTTGGTGGCGTTGTGTAATTACGTAAACGTACTTTTGAACTTGCCTCGTCAATTAAGTCAATTGCTTTATCTGGTAAGAAACGGTCAGAAATGTAGCGATCACTCATTTTAACGGCTGCCACTAATGCTTCATCAGAAATTTGAATGCGATGATGTGCTTCATAACGGTCACGTAATCCACGTAGAATTTCTATTGCATCTTCAACATTAGGTTCATCCACTTGAACTGGTTGAAAACGACGTTCTAATGCTGCATCTTTTTCAATATATTTACGGTATTCTTCTAACGTTGTTGCACCGATACACTGTATTTCACCACGTGCTAATGCTGGTTTTAAGATGTTTGACGCATCGATTGCACCTTCGGCACCACCAGCACCAATTAAAGTGTGTAATTCATCAATAAATAAGATAATATTACCAGCCGCGTGAATTTCATCCATTACTTTTTTTAAGCGCTCTTCAAATTCACCACGATATTTCGTTCCTGCCACTACTGTACCCATGTCTAAACTCATAACGCGTTTACCTTTTAACGTTTCAGGAACTTCATTATTAATAATTGCTTGAGCTAAACCTTCTACAATCGCTGTTTTACCAACACCAGGCTCCCCAATGAGCACCGGGTTGTTCTTCGTACGACGACTCAATACTTCGATAATACGTGTTACTTCATTGGCACGACCAATAACCGGGTCTAAAGCTCCGTCTTTAGCGATAACTGTCAAGTCACGTGCTAAACCATCAAGTGTCGGAGTGTCTTGAGACTTCGAATCCGCATTACCTTTCTTATTCATTTCTGGACTACCTAAAAGTTTAACCACCTGAGAGCGTGCTTTCGTAATATTCAAGTCAAGATTTGCTAATACACGTGCTGCAACACCTTCATTTTCACGTATTAATCCTAACAAAATATGTTCTGTACCAACAAAATTATGATTTAATTTTCGTGCTTCATCTAATGAAAGCTCGATTACTTTTTTCGCACGAGGCGTGTATTGAATCGTACCACCCATATCTGTTCCGTGACCGATTAGTTGTTCAACTTCTTGAACAACTTTCTCTTCTGTAATATTATATGCTGCAAGTACTTTTGCTGCAATCCCATCAGGTTCTTTTACTAAGCCCAATAATAAGTGTTCTGTACCAATATTATTATGATTTAAACGAATTGCTTCTTCTTGTGCGTGTGCTAAAACACGTTGCGCTCTTTCTGTTAATCTTCCAAACATTTTTTATCCTCCTTACAAATGCTCTCTTAGCATTTGTGCTCTTTTTTCTTCTATATTTCTATTCTCCGGATACAATTTATCAATAAATGGTGCTTGAATTGCAACCATTAACTCATTAAATCTAAAGGGGGTATCTTTAATGATACCCATATCTATGCCGAGTTTAATTTCACTTAATCTCAAGCTTGCTTCTTCTACAGTAATCTTTTGACTATACTTCAATATACCCAAACTTCTGTAAATTCTATCGATAGTTTCAATATGGTCATAGTTATTCATTCGTTTACGCATATTGATTTCTTCTTCTATTATTTGTTCAACGACTTGTGTTAAATCATCAATAATACTCTCTTCCGATTTACCAAGAGTAAGTTGATTCGACACCTGGTACACATGACCTAAAGCTTGTGTGCCCTCACCATAAATACCACGAATAGTAAATCCAAATCGATTAATCGTCTGTGCAATACGTGTCATACGTTTCATTATCGAAAGGCCAGGTAAATGTAACATCACACTTGCTCGAATACCTGTTCCTATGTTGGTAGGACATGTTGTTAAGTAACCATAATGTTCATCATAAGAAATCATTAATTTTTCATCAAGTATTTTATCTATGTTGCGCGCACGTTCATATAAATGATGCAACGATAAATCATTTCCTAACACTTGAATACGAATATGATCTTCTTCATTGACCATAATACTTTCTGATTCATCTTCATTGATGAAGACAGCACCATGCTTTGTTTCCATTAATTCCTTACTCATTAAATGTTTTACGACGAGCATTTGACGCTCTTTCATTGGCGTTTCTGACATTTTGATTAATTCATAATCTTTCGCGAGTACACCGGACACTTCATCGATTACCTTTTCTGCTGTTCCTTCTGAATACATCATCGGGTGAACAAAGTTCTCTAAGTTACGCGCAAGTCTGATACGTGAACTTAATATAACGGCAGGTTCATCTGCTGATTGCATCCAATCACTCAATATATTCTGGAGATGTTCATTCAACATTTGTATCCCCACCTTCTTTCAGCGCACGAATTTCATCACGTACAACAACTGCTTCTTCAAATGCTTGTGTATCGACTAATATCTTTAATTTATTTTCTAACGCTTCAATTTTTTTCTTTAGAGCAATCTTCTCTTGTGATTTATGTGGTGTTACACCCACGTGTTGTAAATTACCCGCTTGCACACGTTCAATCACTTGCGGTACATAATCGCTAAATGTGTTATAACATTCATGACAACCAAATTTACCGATGTGTAATGCTTCTCGCAACGTCAGCCCACAATTAGGACATTTATCCGGTGTATGTGCTGCATGGAACTCTCCACTATTCAATAAGTGTTTGAGTAACTGATTCATTGAAAACTCTTCTTCGTATTGCATACAATCTCTCCTTTAGCTGTAATGAACGATTTTGAGCACATTTCTCAAAATATTAGCACGAATATAATCCCGATATGGTACATCGACCATCAAAACATCACGATGCATAGTTGATAGTAATATTTTTCTCTCTCGTTCACTGATTAACTCATTTTGAAATAATCCTTCTATAATATGTTCAGCATTTTGTTGAGTAATTTGTTGACCCGTTAATTCAATTAAATGTTTAATAAATGCTGCCTTGTCATTTGATTCTATCTTGGTAATACGAATGTAACCTCCACCACCACGTTTACTTTCGATCTGATAACCATGTTCGTTTGTGAAGCGTGTTTTAATTACATAGTTCAGCTGTGATGGAACACAGTCGAACTTTTCTGCAATATGCGCACGTTTAATCTCTACAACATCATCTTGCGCTTCAGAAAGGAGTTGTTTTAAATATTGTTCAATTATATCTGACATATTGTGCATGACATCACCCACCTTTGACCTTCTTTGACTTTATTATATTTAATTGACCTTTTTAACGCAAATAATATGTTTGACCTTTGTTGATGAACAAATGTTCATAGTTTTGTTGAAAAAATGTTTAGCGCTTTCATTCTTAGTGTAGTATGATATTTATAGTTTAGAAATAATAATTTTCAAAGGAGAGATTTCATGAATTATATTATCGGTATCGTTGGTATTGTTGTTTTTTTACTACTTGCATGGATTATGAGTTCAGATAAAAAAGGTGTGAGATGGCAGTACATTGGATTAATGATGGCTATTCAATTCTTACTGGCATTCTTATTACTGAAAACAACGGGAGGTATCTTCTTAGTAGAAGGTTTGGCTAAAGGATTTGGCTATTTATTAGGTTATGCTGAACAAGGTGTAAACTTTGTATTTGCGGGATTAGAAAACCCAGCAGTTGGCAAAGTACCTGCAGCATCAACTTTCTTCTTAGATGTGTTATTACCGATTACATTTATCTCAGCATTAATCGGGATTCTACAATACTTAAAAATCTTACCGTTCATTATTAAATATTTAGGATGGATTATTTCTAAAGTAAATGGTATGGGTAAGTTAGAATCATTTAATGCAGTAGCTGCTGCGATCTTAGGACAATCAGAAGTATTTATTTCAATCAAGAAACAATTACCTTTCATTCCGAAACACCGTCTTTACACATTGACTGCTTCAGCAATGAGTACTGTTTCATTATCTATCGTTGGAGCATATTTCTCAATGATTGAACCGAAGTATGTTGTAACAGCGATTATCTTAAACTTATTTGGTGGATTCATAATTGCTTCAATTATCAATCCATATACTGTATCAGCTGAAGAAGAAAATGCTGTAATTATGGGAACACAAACAGAAGAAAAGAAACAGTCATTCTTCGAAATGCTTGGAGAATATATTTTGGATGGTTTTAAAGTTGCAGTTATTGTAGCTGCCATGTTAATTGGTTATATTGCACTAATCGCTATGCTTAACGGTATCGTTGACGCATTTACACCTGGTGAAGTGAACTTCCAAACTATTTTAGGTTATGTATTTGCGCCACTTGCATTCTTAACAGGTATTGCTTGGGATGACGCTGTTCGTGCTGGATCTATTATGGCAACTAAACTTGTATCTAACGAATTCGTTGCAATGTTAGACATACAATCAATCGTTAAAGGGAACACTGGAGAATTATCAGAACGCGCAATCGGTATCGTGTCAGTATTCTTAGTATCATTTGCAAACTTCTCATCTATTGGTATTATCGCTGGTGCGATTAAATCATTAAATGATGAACAAGGTAACGTTGTGGCACGTTTCGGACTTAAACTATTATACGGTGCAACACTCGTATCATTTATTTCTGCAACAATCGCTGGATTCTTCTTATAATCTAAAAAAACTCCAATGCAGTTTTGCATTGGAGTTTTTGCGATTTTTAATTGCCAATTGTACCGTTTTCCACGAAATCGTAACTAATAATTTCTTCCACTTCATGTCTACTCGAATTGTGGGATGCTTTAACACCTTTACCAATCGCAATAAACATTACTGGAATATAACGGTTGGTATCTATATTGAGTGCTTGTAATACTTCTTCACGTTCAAATCCACCAATTGGATTCGTATCATAATCGTACTCCTTTGCAACTAACATCAATTGCATCGCTGCAAGATTCGCATCCATAATGCCTTGTTGCTCAAAGAAAGAATGTGGTCCATTTGCTACAAGTTGTTGAACGATTGGTGTATTCTGAGCAGCAACCTCATCTGACATATATCCAAGTTCAACATTTTTATTCATAATTTTTTCAACATCATCAATATGATTATTATCAGATAATACTAAGATAAAAGCTGCACTAGTTTCTAACTGATACGTATTAAAGCGCACAAGGTCTTTAATTGCAGCTTTTGCCTCATCTGATTCAACAATGACAAAGCGCCAAGGTTGTAAGTTAATTGATGAAGGTGCTTTTGTAGCGAGTTGAATCATTTCTTTCATTGTTTCATGTGGAATTTTTATATTTGGATCAAATCCTTTTACAGATTGACGGGTATTAATTGCGTCAACTAAGCTTAAATTTTTCATTATATTGCACCTCTTTCTTAGAGCAATATAACACACCATAAAAACATTGAAAAAATTTTAGCTCAAATGAATATTAATGTGCATTTTTCATTATGATTTCTTCTATGAAATAATTCATTATCTTTATATCATTAGTGAGTTCTGGGTGGAATGAGATACCTAAATGATTATCCTGACGAACAGCAACTATTCTTCCTTCAACTTCACTTAATACTTCAACATTGTCTCCCACCGCAACAATATGTGGTGCACGAATAAATATAGCATTCACATGATTTTCAATACCTAAAACATCCAAATCGGCTTCAAAGCTATCCACTTGTCGACCGAATGAATTACGTTCTACGGTAATATTCATTTTCTTTAAGTGCCCTTCTTCATAACCTACTATGTTTTCAGCAAGTAAAATTAAACCTGCACATGTACCGTACATCGGCAAATCACTTTCGCGTAAAACTTCAGTAAATCCGTATAAGTCCATCAATCGACGCATCGTAGTTGATTCTCCACCAGGTAACACTAATCCTTCAATACCATCCAGATCTTCAATGCGTTTAATTAGTTTTGGTGTGTGTCCGCATATCTCAATATGACGCGCATGCTCACGCACCGCACCTTGTAAAGCTAAAATTCCAATTTGCATTACCAACCACGCTCTTGCATTCTTTCTTCTAATGAAAGTTTATGCACGTCTAAACCTTTCATTGCGGCACCTAATTCTTTAGATAACTCACCGATTAATTTGTAATCTTGGTAGTGTGTTGTTGCTTGTACGATAGCTTTCGCAAATTTTTCTGGGCTTTCTGATTTGAATATACCAGAACCCACGAATACACCGTCAGCGCCTAATTCCATCATTAGTGCAGCATCCGCAGGTGTAGCTATGCCACCCGCCGCAAAGTTTACAACGGGTAATTTACCTAACGCTTTTATTTCTTTTAATATTTCATATGGTGCTCCTAAGATTTTAGCTTCTGTCATGATTTCATCATCGCTCATTACAGTTAGTTTACGAACTTGCGCATTCACTTTACGTAAGTGACGTACAGCTTCTACAATATTCCCTGTCCCAGGCTCACCTTTTGTACGCAGCATCGCAGCACCTTCACCGATACGACGCGCCGCCTCACCTAAATCACGGCATCCGCAAACAAATGGTACTGTGAAATCGTCTTTCTTTAAATGAAATTCTTCGTCCGCTGGTGTTAATACTTCAGATTCATCAATATAGTCAACACCCATTGCTTCTAATACACGTGCTTCAGTAATATGACCAATACGACCTTTCGCCATAACTGGAATTGATACTGCATTCATTACTTCTTCAATAATACGTGGATCAGCCATGCGTGCAACCCCACCTGCCGCACGAATATCACTTGGCACACGTTCTAATGCCATTACTGCAACTGCTCCAGCAGCTTCAGCAATTCTTGCTTGCTCAGCATTAACAACATCCATAATAACGCCGCCTTTTTGCATTTCAGCCATACCACGTTTAACTTTATCTGTTCCTAGAATTTTACTCATTATTACACCCCTGAATAGTCTGAATTTTTGTTTACATTGATTAATGTAACGTAATTTTTGGTATTATAAAAGTGTCAGATTTTAATAAGTTTAAGGGGTCAGATTAATATGGAGATGCTTACTTATCGTTTTTTAGATGGCGCATATTTATATACACAGCTATACCAATTTATAAAAGAAGATATTTTAAGTGGAAAGATGCAATTTAATGAAAAGTTACCTTCCAAAAGAAAGTTAAGTAGCCATTTAAACTTAAGCTTAACGACAGTAGAAATTGCATATCAACAACTCTTAGATGAAGGTTATATATATTCTAAGCCTAAAGTCGGCTTCTTTGTTGAAGATATTCAAACGATTCATACAATACCGAAAGAAACTGTAGTATTAGAAGAAACACTACATATTAAAGATAAGATTTCCTTCAAGATTGAAGATAGTCATATTAAATCATTTCCTTTTCAAAAGTTTCGTAAATATGCCCGTGATGCTTTTGAAGCAGAACAATTTGATTTATTAGAACGTGGTGATATACAAGGAGAGTTAAGTTTGCGTAATGAGATTCGTAGATACTTATATCATTCACGTGGCGTCAATTGTAGTAATGAACAAATTATCATTGGTAGCTCAACCGAACAATTGTTTACACTATTGACGCGAATTTTAGGTGACCGTAAATATTATATAGAGAACCCAGGCTACCCTTTGATAAAGAAAGTACTGAAATATGAAAATAGAGACTACATTAAAATGGATATCGATGCTGACGGTATTATCGCAAGTAAGTTACGTGATCAAGGTAGTATTGTTCATGTGACACCGAGTCATCAATTCCCTACAGGTGTAGTGCTAAGCGCGAAGCGCCGCATTGAATTGTTAAAGTGGGCGGATAATGGTGACAGGTTTATTATTGAAGATGATTATGATAGTGAGTTCCGATATAAAGGCCGACCATTGAAAGCTTTACAAGGTATGAGTGCGAGTGACAAAGTAATTTATATGAGTACATTTTCGAAATCAATTTTCCCAAGTATTCGTGTAGCTTATATGGTGTTGCCGAGGGTGTTATTAGAAAAATATTTTACTCTAGATAATAAACCTAACAATACTGTACCTAAGCATATGCAATTTATGATTACTGAGTTTTTAAAAGATGGAGAGTTTGAACGTAATATTAATCGAATGCGTAAAATATATAAGAAAAAATTAGAGCTCACTTTAGATTTAATTGAAAAGCATTTACATGATTATAAGATATACGGAAGTGATGCCGGCATGCATTTTGTATTAGAGACGAGTGAGAAATTAAACACTCGAGGCATCGATATCAATACCATTCAAGATTATTATGAAGGATTGGATTCAAAATACCGTAATCAATATATCATTGGCTTCGGCAGTTTTGAAGATGATAAAATAGAAGCGATTATTAAGTCTTTATTGAATTAAATCGTGGAGGCACGCATGCTACTTAAACGACACCATAGAACATTCTATTATCAATATTTATGTAAGTTGAACGGTCGCATTATATTTGAAGATCTTGATTATCAAAACTTAAGACAGTACTTGAAAGGTTTTGAAGGTGAATATGCATTTTTCGAATATATTAAAGATTTTAAGCAGTTAGTTCGTATATGGGATTTAACTTTAGATATATTTGGCACAGCACAGTATGACTTTATATTTGTAGCCAATGATACTTTGATTCATATTGATATTAAAAACTATACAGGGTTGTATCGATTTGATAATGGGAATTTCATTAGTCAGAAAGGAAACGTACATCAAGGATTACTAAGTCAGTTGGATAGAGCACATCGAAAATTAGAACAGTTTATTAAGTTACACACGTTTGAATATAACGTAAGTAGCAGAATTCTATTTGTAAATCCTGAGTTTAAGTTAAAAGGTTATAACGGAAATGAGAAGATTGTATTTTTTAACCAAATGACCGATGTGATTAGCTATTTGAAGACTCTCGTATCTAATGATGTAGATTTGAAGTTAGGATTATTATTAGTTGATCATCATGTTGAAAAAGAGTACAATCGCGTACATTATTATGATTATGAATTTATCGAAAAAGGTGTGAAATGTCTTAAATGTGGCTCGTTTGGGATGTTTGAAGAAAAATCTCAACGAACGATGAAATCTATATGTGGTCATCAAGTTGGAAAAAAAGAATATATTATTGAGGCAATAGAAGATATAAATTTGTTTAAGAACGGTAGTTTTACAAGAAAAGAATTAGAAGAATATACAGGTGTGAATGGGGCGACTCTTAAAAGATACTTGAGTGTATATTGCAACAAGATAGGTAGTACCAAAAGTGCACGATATCAATACAAAAAATAATTGAGTGAGCGAAATAATACATAATCCGCTCACTCAATTATTTTTTTCAACTAATATTAATGTGCGAGTGAGCGAATTATACGATATTTCGCTCACTCACAACAATATACATATTATAAATTCAAACAAAAAAGAGACCCCGAAGGATCTCTTATGGATTGCCCGGCAACGTCCTACTCTCGCAGATCGTAAGACCAACTACCATCGGCGCTAGAGAGCTTAACTTCTGTGTTCGGTATGGGAACAGGTGTGACCTCTCTGCCATCGTCACCAGACAAATGAAAGATAATAAATTATACTTTCAAAACTAGATAAGTAAGAAGAAATTAGATATTACTCGGCAATCCCGAATAAAAAATCTATAAAATTGATTAAGTCTTCGATCGATTAGTATTCGTCAGCTCCATACATTACTGTACTTCCACCTCGAACCTATTAACCTCATCATCTTTGAGGGATCTTATAACCGAAGTTGGGAAATCTCATCTTGAGGGGGGCTTCATGCTTAGATGCTTTCAGCACTTATCCCGTCCATACATAGCTACCCAGCTATGCCGCTGGCGCGACAACTGGTACACCAGAGGTATGTCCATCCCGGTCCTCTCGTACTAAGGACAGCTCCTCTCAAATTTCCTACGCCCACGACGGATAGGGACCGAACTGTCTCACGACGTTCTGAACCCAGCTCGCGTACCGCTTTAATGGGCGAACAGCCCAACCCTTGGGACCGACTACAGCCCCAGGATGCGATGAGCCGACATCGAGGTGCCAAACCTCCCCGTCGATGTGAACTCTTGGGGGAGATAAGCCTGTTATCCCCGGGGTAGCTTTTATCCGTTGAGCGATGGCCCTTCCATGCGGAACCACCGGATCACTAAGTCCGTCTTTCGACCCTGCTCGACTTGTAGGTCTCGCAGTCAAGCTCCCTTGTGCCTTTACACTCTGCGAATGATTTCCAACCATTCTGAGGGAACCTTTGAGCGCCTCCGTTACTCTTTAGGAGGCGACCGCCCCAGTCAAACTGCCCGCCTGACACTGTCTCCCACCACGATAAGTGGTGCGGGTTAGAAAGTCAACACAGCCAGGGTAGTATCCCACCAACGCCTCCACGTAAGCTGACGCTCACGTTTCAAAGGCTCCTACCTATCCTGTACAAGCTGTGCCGAATTTCAATATCAGGCTGCAGTAAAGCTCCACGGGGTCTTTCCGTCCTGTCGCGGGTAACCTGCATCTTCACAGGTACTATGATTTCACCGAGTCTCTCGTTGAGACAGTGCCCAAATCGTTACGCCTTTCGTGCGGGTCGGAACTTACCCGACAAGGAATTTCGCTACCTTAGGACCGTTATAGTTACGGCCGCCGTTTACTGGGGCTTCAATTCGTAGCTTCGCGAGATGCTAACCACTCCTTTTAACCTTCCAGCACCGGGCAGGCGTCAGCCCCTATACGTCACCTTACGGTTTTGCAGAGACCTGTGTTTTTGATAAACAGTCGCTTGGGCCTATTCACTGCGGCTCTTCAAGGCTTGCACCCTAAAAAGCACCCCTTCTCCCGAAGTTACGGGGTCATTTTGCCGAGTTCCTTAACGAGAGTTCGCTCGCTCACCTTAGAATTCTCATCTTGACTACCTGTGTCGGTTTGCGGTACGGGCACCTAATTTCTAACTAGAGGCTTTTCTTGGCAGTGTGAAATCAACGACTTCGCTACTATAATTTCGCTCCCCATCACACCTTGATCTTAATGAATACCGGATTTGCCTAATATTCAATCTCAGTGCTTGGACGTACATAACCAACAGTACGCTTCGCCTATCCTACTGCGTCCCCCCATCGTTCAAACAATCTTAGGTGGTACAGGAATATCTACCTGTTATCCATCGCCTACGCCATTCGGCCTCGGCTTAGGTCCCGACTAACCCAGAGCGGACGAGCCTTCCTCTGGAAACCTTAGTCAATCGGTGGACGGGATTCTCACCCGTCTTTCGCTACTCACACCGGCATTCTCACTTCTAAGCGCTCCACATGTCCTTACGATCATGCTTCGATGCTGCTTAGAACGCTCTCCTACCATCCTTACGGATCCACAGCTTCGGTAATATGTTTAGCCCCGGTACATTTTCGGCGCAGCGTCACTCGACTAGTGAGCTATTACGCACTCTTTAAATGATGGCTGCTTCTAAGCCAACATCCTAGTTGTCTGGGCAACGCCACATCCTTTTCCACTTAACATATATTTTGGGACCTTAGCTGGTGGTCTGGGCTGTTTCCCTCTCGACTACGGACCTTATCACCCGCAGTCTGACTCCCGTGTTAAATTATTTGGCATTCGGAGTTTGTCTGAATTCGGTAACCCGAGGGGGGCCCCTAGTCCAAACAGTGCTCTACCTCCAATAATCATCACACGAGGCTAGCCCTAAAGCTATTTCGGAGAGAACCAGCTATCTCCAGGTTCGATTGGAATTTCTCCGCTACCCACACCTCATCCGCTCACTTTTCAACGTAAGTCGGTTCGGTCCTCCATTCAGTGTTACCTGAACTTCAACCTGGACATGGGTAGATCACCTGGTTTCGGGTCTACGACCTGATACTCATTCGCCCTATTCAGACTCGCTTTCGCTACGGCTCCACATATACTGCTTAACCTTGCATCAAATCATAACTCGCCGGTTCATTCTACAAAAGGCACGCCATCACCCATTAACGGGCTCTGACTACTTGTAAGCACACGGTTTCAGGTTCTATTTCACTCCCCTTCCGGGGTGCTTTTCACCTTTCCCTCACGGTACTGGTTCACTATCGGTCACTAGAGAGTATTTAGCCTTGGGAGATGGTCCTCCCGGATTCCGACGGAATTCCACGTGTTCCGCCGTACTCAGGATCCACTCAGGAGAGAACAACTTTTCGACTACAGGGCCTTTACCTTCTATGGCTGACTTTTCCAAAGTCATTCGTCTAAATTGTTCCTTTGTAACTCCGTATTGAGTGTCCTACAACCCCAAAGAGCAAGCTCTTTGGTTTGGGCTCTTCCCGTTTCGCTCGCCGCTACTAAGGGAATCGAGTTTTCTTTCTCTTCCTCCGGGTACTTAGATGTTTCAGTTCTCCGGGTGTGCCTTCTCATATACTATGTATTCATATATGGATAACATGACATAACTCATGCTGGGTTTCCCCATTCGGAAATCTTTGGATCAAAGCTTACTTACAGCTCCCCAAAGCATATCGTCGTTAGTAACGTCCTTCTTCGGCTTCTAGTGCCAAGGCATCCACCGTGCGCCCTTAATAACTTAATCTGTTATTAATAATTGTGATGTTTATACATAAATGTATAAACGCGCGATTTTTTTAAGAATTCAAATATGAACTCACTCGGTTTTGCTTGGTAAAATCTTTTATTTCTTCTTACTTTATCTAGTTTTCAAAGTACAATAATTAAAATGGTGGGCCTAAATGGACTCGAACCATCGACCTCACGCTTATCAGGCGTGCGCTCTAACCAGCTGAGCTATAGGCCCGTTTTAATTTTGAATAATCTATTCCACAAAAGGTACGTTCTTGCTTGCGCAAGTGCATAAGACCAATACACAATCGAAGATTGCCATTGTTCTAATAAACATTCAAAACTGAATACAATATGTCAATGTTAATCCCTATCAAATCTTAAAGATTTGATTTCCGTAATTATCCTTAGAAAGGAGGTGATCCAGCCGCACCTTCCGATACGGCTACCTTGTTACGACTTCACCCCAATCATCTGTCCCACCTTCGACGGCTAGCTCCTAAAAGGTTACTCCACCGGCTTCGGGTGTTACAAACTCTCGTGGTGTGACGGGCGGTGTGTACAAGACCCGGGAACGTATTCACCGTAGCATGCTGATCTACGATTACTAGCGATTCCAGCTTCATGTAGTCGAGTTGCAGACTACAATCCGAACTGAGAATGGTTTTATGGGATTTGCTTGACCTCGCGGTTTTGCTGCCCTTTGTACCATCCATTGTAGCACGTGTGTAGCCCAAATCATAAGGGGCATGATGATTTGACGTCATCCCCACCTTCCTCCGGTTTATCACCGGCAGTCTCTCTAGAGTGCCCAACTTAATGATGGCAACTAAAGATAAGGGTTGCGCTCGTTGCGGGACTTAACCCAACATCTCACGACACGAGCTGACGACAACCATGCACCACCTGTCACTTTGTCCCCCGAAGGGGAAAGCTCTATCTCTAGAGTTGTCAAAGGATGTCAAGATTTGGTAAGGTTCTTCGCGTTGCTTCGAATTAAACCACATGCTCCACCGCTTGTGCGGGTCCCCGTCAATTCCTTTGAGTTTCAGTCTTGCGACCGTACTCCCCAGGCGGAGTGCTTAATGCGTTAGCTGCAGCACTGAGGGGCGGAAACCCCCCAACACTTAGCACTCATCGTTTACGGCGTGGACTACCAGGGTATCTAATCCTGTTTGATCCCCACGCTTTCGCACCTCAGCGTCAGTTACAGACCAGAGAGCCGCCTTCGCCACTGGTGTTCCTCCATATCTCTGCGCATTTCACCGCTACACATGGAATTCCACTCTCCTCTTCTGTACTCAAGTCTCCCAGTTTCCAATGACCCTCCCCGGTTGAGCCGGGGGCTTTCACATCAGACTTAAGAGACCGCCTACGCGCGCTTTACGCCCAATAATTCCGGATAACGCTTGCCACCTACGTATTACCGCGGCTGCTGGCACGTAGTTAGCCGTGGCTTTCTGGTAAGGTACCGTCAAGGTACGTTCAGTTACTAACGTACTTGTTCTTCCCTTACAACAGAGTTTTACGATCCGAAAACCTTCTTCACTCACGCGGCGTTGCTCCGTCAGACTTTCGTCCATTGCGGAAGATTCCCTACTGCTGCCTCCCGTAGGAGTCTGGGCCGTGTCTCAGTCCCAGTGTGGCCGATCACCCTCTCAGGTCGGCTATGTATCGTTGCCTTGGTGAGCCGTTACCTCACCAACTAGCTAATACACCGCGGGTCCATCTATAAGTGACAGCAAAACCGTCTTTCACTTTTGCTTCATGCGAAGCTAAATATTATCCGGTATTAGCTCCGGTTTCCCGAAGTTATCCCAGTCTTATAGGTAGGTTACCCACGTGTTACTCACCCGTCCGCCGCTAAAATCGAGAGATGCAAGCATCTCTGTCAATTCGCTCGACTTGCATGTATTAGGCACGCCGCCAGCGTTCATCCTGAGCCAGGATCAAACTCTCCATAATAGTTTGTTTGATAATGCTCTTTTGATTGCTTGAGGCAATCACTCTTGGGAGTGAACTAAGTCCACTCAAATTATTGGAATTAACGTTGACATATTGTCATTCAGTTTTCAATGTTCATTTTTAAATAATTTTTAATGGTGGAGACTAGCGGGATTGAACCGCTGACCTCCTGCGTGCAAAGCAGGCGCTCTCCCAGCTGAGCTAAGCCCCCAAATTATTAAGTAAGTCGGGAAGACAGGATTCGAACCTGCGACCCCTTGGTCCCAAACCAAGTGCTCTACCAAGCTGAGCTACTTCCCGTTTATTTAAAAAACGCGCCCGAGAGGAGTCGAACCCCTAACCTTTTGATCCGTAGTCAAACGCTCTATCCAATTGAGCTACGGGCGCAAAAAAATAAAATTAAATGGTGCCGAGGACCGGAATCGAACCGGTACGGTAATCACTTACCGCAGGATTTTAAGTCCTGTGCGTCTGCCAGTTCCGCCACCCCGGCATTTAATTTTCTTAATGGAGCGAAAGACGGGATTCGAACCCGCGACCCCAACCTTGGCAAGGTTGTATTCTACCACTGAACTACTTTCGCATTATTAAGTTTTACTATTAAAATAATGGTGAGCCATAGAGGATTCGAACCTCTGACCCTTTGATTAAAAGTCAAATGCTCTACCAACTGAGCTAATGGCTCTGGAAATGGTGCCGGAAAAAGGACTTGAACCCTCAACCTACTGATTACAAGTCAGTTGCTCTACCAGTTGAGCTATTCCGGCATAATATAAAATGGTGGAGGATGACGGGCTCGAACCGCCGACCCTCTGCTTGTAAGGCAGATGCTCTCCCAGCTGAGCTAATCCTCCTGGGTATATATTGCCCGGCAACGTCCTACTCTCGCAGATCGTAAGACCAACTACCATCGGCGCTAGAGAGCTTAACTTCTGTGTTCGGTATGGGAACAGGTGTGACCTCTCTGCCATCGTCACCAGACAAATTTTCAATACTTATATAAGTATAACAGCTTCGAAGATTATTTCAATAGTAAATTTTACACTGTGTTCATGAACTTTACAATTGATTAACTTTCTTAATACGCGTCACTTGTCATAAGCGACTTTTTAATAATACGCAATCCGTTGACTAAAGTCAACGTTTTTCCTCAACTTTTTTTCATTTTTCTAGAAGTAAGTCAATTCTGATAATTTAACACATAAAAGAAACGCTCAAAAACACTGAAATAACAGCGTTTTTGAGCGTTTTATATTTTAAGTTTTGCTTATTTATGTCTCATATATGGGAATAATAGTACATCTCGGATAGATGCACTGTTTGTCAGTAACATCACTAAACGGTCGATACCGATACCTAATCCGCCAGTTGGTGGCATACCATATTCTAATGCTTCGATATAATCTTCATCCATTTCATGTGCTTCATCGTTACCTGCAGCCTTTTCTTCCATTTGTGCTAAGAATCGTTGTTTTTGATCGATTGGATCATTTAACTCAGTGAATGCATTAGCATGCTCACGACGTACAATAAATAACTCAAAACGATCAGTGAAACGCGGATCCTCTGGATTTTGTTTTGCAAGCGGTGATACTTCCACTGGATGCCCATATATAAATGTAGGTTGCACTAAATTTTCTTCTACTTTTTGCTCAAAGAATTCGTTTAATACATGACCATATTTCATATTCGGTTTTACTTCAACACCATGTTCTTTTGCAAGACTATGAGCTTCTTCGTCTGATTTCACTTCATAGAAATTAACACCAGTATATTCTTTAACAGCATCCACCATATGCCATCTTCTCCACTTCGGAGCTAACTCAATTGATTCTCCAGCATAATCTACAGTTGTAGAGCCAGTTACTTTTTCTGCGATATGTGCTACCATTTCTTCAGTTAAATCCATAATATCATTATAGTCAGCATATGCTTCGTATAATTCAATCATTGTGAACTCAGGGTTGTGACGCGTAGATATACCTTCATTACGGAATACACGACCGATTTCATAAACTTTTTCTAATCCACCAACAATTAGACGTTTTAAATGTAACTCAATTGCGATACGCATATATAATTCCATGTCTAACGCGTTGTGATGCGTTACGAATGGACGCGCAGCAGCACCTCCAGCGATTGTATGCATCATTGGTGTTTCCACTTCTAAGAAACCTTTTGCATTTAAGTAACTACGCATTTCTTGAATGATTTTACTGCGTGTTATGAATACTTGTGTTGATTCTTCGCTTGTAATTAAATCTAAATAACGTTGACGATAACGTTGTTCAACGTCTTGTAGTCCGTGGAATTTATCCGGTAATGGACGAAGTGCCTTAGATAACATTGTAAACGACTTAGCTTTAACAGATAATTCTCCAGTGTTTGTTTTGAACATCACACCTTCAATACCAACGATATCACCTAAATCTGCATTGTTCCATAATTCAAACTGTTCGTCGCCAACTGCATCTTTACGTACATAAATTTGAATTTGTCCGTCTAAATCTTTAACATGAGCAAATCCTGCCTTACCTTTTCCACGCTTCGTCATTATACGACCAGCAAAAGATACGTGTGACTCTTCTTCTTTGTCATGTAATTCTTCTTTAGAAAATTCATCCCATTCGCCTTTTAAAGATGCTGATGTTGCAGTTCTTTCGAATTTTTGGCCAAATGGATCGATTCCTTGGTCTAATAAGTCTTGCATTTTTTGACGACGTACCAACATTTGGTCGTTTAATTCTTCTGTCATTTGATTACACTCCTTCTACAATTTTAAGTTCTTCTTTTTTCTCAGCTTCAATAATATATTCCTCGAATGATTTAAGTATATCAACTAATTCATCGCGTGTCTCAGCTACATTAATTAACTTACGTGCTTTACCGTTTCCACGTATCCCTTTTAAGTACCAAGAAGCATGTTTACGCATTTCCATAACAGCCACTTTTTCACCCTTAAGTTCAATTAAGCGATCTAAATGTAGTGTTGCGACTTTCATTTTTTCAGAAATATGTGGTTCCGGCATTAACTCACCTGTTTCTAAATAATGTACAGTGCGATATATCATCCATGGATTTCCTAAAGCTTCTCGACCAATCATCACTGCATCAACACCTGTTTCATCAAGCATCTTCTTCGCAAGTTCAGGACTTGTCACGTCGCCGTTACCAATTACAGGAATATTAACCGCTTCTTTTACTTGGCGTATTACATCCCAATCTGCATGTCCTTCATACATTTGGACACGTGTTCTACCATGAACTGCGATGGCAGATGCCCCTGCTTTTTCAATCATTTTTGCATTTTCTACTGCATAAATATGTTCATCATCCCAACCGATACGCATCTTCACAGTAACTGGTTTATTTACTGCCTCTACGACTGCTGATACCATTTCATAAATTTTAGGGGGATCAAGCAACCATCTCGCACCCGCTTCACATTTAATGATTTTTGAAACGGGGCACCCCATATTGATATCAATGATGTCAGCTGTTGTGTTTTGATCAACATATTTAGCTGCTTCAACTAGAGTTTCTTTCTCACCGCCAAAAATTTGTAACGATAACGGTCTTTCGTTCTCATCGATATAAAGCATCTTCATTGTCTTTTCATTGTTGAAAAGAATCGCTTTGTCACTAACCATTTCAGCACACACTAAACCTGCACCAAATTCTTTTACTGTTAATCTAAATGCCGCATTACACACACCAGCCATTGGTGCCAGTACGACTTTATTATTTATCTCAATATCTCCAATTTTCCACATATCTTTACCCTCACTTATAAATTCTTACGTCCGGGTCCAAAGTTACAATTTCACTTACCTTTTGATTCAGCACTGGATGCATTGCATCTGGTGCAATTTCATTCAACGGAATCAATACAAAACTACGTTCATGCATATAGGGATGCGGGACTTTTAATCGTTCGCTATCAATCACTTCATCACCGAATAAAATGATATCTAAATCTATCGTTCGCGGTCCCCAATGAATTTTACGCACACGGTTTAACTTCAATTCTATCGCTTGTATTGCATCGAGTAATGCAAGCGGCTCTAAATTTGTTGCGATTTCTGCTGCACCATTTAAAAAATCATCCTGTGCTACACCACCAACAGGGGCTGTTTCATATAGCATCGACACTTTTGTTACTACAGTATTCGGAATATGGTTCAATAAAATCAAAGCATCATGTATTTGTTGTGCCCTATCGCCCAAGTTACTGCCAAAACTAATATAAACAATCGTCATAACTACCTCGTTCTATGAATCATAATACCCACACCATCGTATACACCCGGTATTGGTGGATTCATTTTTGTAATCTTGACTTTTAAGGCCATTATCTGATTATAGTGACTGAAGAGTATTTTTGCAATACGTTCAGCTACATGTTCTAATAATTTTGATTGTATTGCCATTTCAGCCTTAATGTCATCATAAACTGAACCGTAATTCACAGTATGCTCGAGCTCGTCCGTTTCTCCGGCTTGCTTTAAATCAACATCCAACTCTATATCTACTACAAATATTTGTCCAATTTGATTTTCCGCTTCAAATACACCATGGTACGCATAAAATTGCATTCCATTTAAAAATATTTTATCCATTGGCTTCTCCTTTTAATTGGTCCATAACTTTTGCAAAACGGGCATTCATTAATACATTGTGTACGCGAACTCCATCGACACCTGCATTTATTCCAATTGCTGTTGTTGCAAGTGTCCCCTCATCACGTTCTTCTGGTAAAGTTTCTCCACCTAACAACTCTTTCACCATACGTTTACGACTCGTCGCAAGTAGCACTTTATAATTTAGCACAACTAATTCTTCTAAGCGTTGCATAACTTCAACTTCTTGCGTTCGCGACTTTACAAAACCGATTCCTGGGTCAATCCAAATACTGTCATGCGGTATACCTACAGCTTTAGCACATTCTGCTTGCGTACATAAATCCGTTACCATGTGTTCCATTACATCACCTTGAATTTCAGCATTAGCATTATGCATTAATATTATTTCAGCATTATATTTTTTAACGACATTAAAAATATTCGAATCATACTTACCTGCCCATTGATCATTAATAATGTGTGCTCCATTCGCTAGTGCCGCCTCTGCGACTTCACTTCTAAACGTATCTACAGAAATACGTGCATCTACATCTTTAATTGCCTGCAGAACTGGCACAATACGCTCCATTTCTTCTTCTATTGAAATTTCACTGTATCCTGGACGTGTTGAATATCCACCAATGTCAATAATATGTGCACCTTGTGCAATCATTTCATGTACACGTGCAACTGCATTATCAAGTGTATCGTATTTTCCACCATCAGAAAATGAATCTGGCGTCACATTTAAAATTCCCATTATTAAAGTTTGTTTCATCGATTTTACCTCCACAGTATATTCGATTCATTATAACAAAATTACAGTAATAAAAATAAGACCAGGACTTGAAGTCCCGGTCCTTAATCCTTAAATTTAGTCTTGTAAGTTTGCAAATAATGGTGTAGATAAGTAACGCTCACCATTACTTGGTAAAATTGCCACTATATTTTTACCACTACCTAATTCAACAGCTTTATCAATTGCTGCTTTTATAGCTGCACCAGATGAAATACCTGCTAGAATACCTTCTTCACATGCTACTAAGCGACTCGTTTCCATTGCTTCATCATTAGTAATCTGCGCAATACTTGTATAAATATCTGTATTCAAAGTTTTAGGCACGAAACCTGCACCAATACCTTGTATTTTATGTGGACCTGGTTGTCCACCACTTAATACAGAAGAATCTGTCGGTTCCACAGCAATAATTTCGATGTTAGAATTATGTTCTTTTAATACAGCACCTGCTCCAGATAATGTACCGCCTGTACCAACTCCTGAAATGAATGCATCAATTGATAAACCTTCCATTGCTTTTATGATTTCTGGTCCAGTCGTTAGTTTATGCACTTCAGGATTAGACATATTCTCGAATTGTTGCGGCATAAAGTAACCATGCTCATCTTTTAATTGGTTTGCTTTCTCAATCGCACCTTTCATACCTTCAGCACCTGGCGTTAATACTAATGATGCTCCGTACGCTTTTAATAAAGTTCGACGTTCTTGACTCATCGTATCTGGCATAACTAAAGTTGCTTTATATCCCTTTGCAGCTGCAACCATTGCTAAACCGATACCTGTGTTACCCGAAGTCGGTTCTACAATATTGTCTCCTGGTTTTATGATTCCTTCTTTTTCTGCTGTTTCAATCATCGCTAATGCGATTCTGTCTTTTACTGAACTACCTGGGTTTTGATATTCTAATTTAACGTAAACATCCGCAGCACCTTTTGGTACTATATTGTTTAACTTCACTAATGGTGTGTTCCCTATTAAATCTGTAACGCGTTCTACTCTTATTGACATATCATTTTCCTCCGAATTGTAAAATTATTCTTACTCTTTTTATCGGGATAAGTATAACAAACTTAGCTCTCAAATAAAAATAATTAGTTTAGGCGATAATGTCACGCAATTCATCAGGCGTAAAGTTATATTTCTCACGACAGAAGTGACACTCTACTTCTGCGCCACCATCTTCTTTAATCATCGATTCTACTTCAGCTTCACCTAATCCTTTAATTGCAGTTAAGAACTTCTCTTTTCCACAGTTACATTTAAATTCAATAGGCATCGAATCAATAATACGAATATTATCTTCTCCTAAAATCTCTTCTAAAATTTGTTCCGGTGACAAACCTTTATTAATTAAATTAGAAATCGGCTCCATGTCGTTAATACGTTTTTCTAAAAAAGAAATCGTTTCTTCACTTGCAAATGGAAGCAATTGAATAATAAAACCTCCTGCCGCTTGTGTTTTCTCCTCAGGTGTACATAATACGCCTAAGCCAACAGCTGCTGGTACTTGTTCGCTTGTAGCAAAATAATATGCGAAGTCTTCTGCGATTTCACCGTTATGAATTTCCGTTGATCCCGTAAAGTAATCACGCATTCCAATATCTTTAACAACATTTATATAACCATTACGTCCAACGGCTTCACCAACATCCATTTTTCCTGGACGAATTGACTCAACTTGTACATGTGGATTTTGAACGTAGCCACGGACCTTCCCTTTGGCATTCGCATCAACTACGATTTGCCCCAAAGGACCTCCACCATTAATAGTGATTGTTAATTTTTCCTCATTTTTAAGCATTGCACCCATCATTGTACCAACTGTTAATGTACGACCAAGAGCTGCAGTACCTACGCGCCATGTGTCATGCTTTTCACGTGCTGTTTCTACTAAATTCGTTGTACGTACACTAAACGCACGCACTTCGTCATTAAATGCTAATGCTCTCACTAAGTAATCTTTTGACATTATTTTTCTCCTTTTAAAAAGAGGCGGAAAAGAAGCAACGCTTCATTCCAACCTCATTATTAACGGCAGATTCGGATAGTTCCTCATCAACCTTATTATATTAAAACTTATCTTTATCTAATTTATCCACATTTGGTGCTGCTTCAGGCTTTGAATCTTCAACTGGTGCATCAGGATTTTCTAATTGTTCCTTCACTTCTTCATAAGAAGAACCTGCATCATTTGAATCTTCATCATCTACATCTTTAACTGTAACACGTGAATCATCTGCGTTATCTGCAACCACTTCTTTTTCTTTCATGTGGTATAAATGTGAATCATCATAACTCACTTCTGGTAATGTACCATCAACGAATAAACTGTTGATTTGATTTGCTACTAAAGTTTCCTCAGTTAATAATGTCTTTGCAATTAAATCAAGCTTGTCTTGATGTTTAAGAAGAATTTCTTTACATCTTGCATAGCTCTCTTTAATAATTCGTTGAACTTCTAAATCAATTTCATATGCGATTTGATCTGAATAATTTGGTTCGTGACCCATGTCACGTCCTAAGAATACCTCACCTTGGGTGTGACCAAATTGTAGAGGCCCAAGTTTATCACTCATACCATATTCAGTGACCATCTTACGTGCGATACCTGTTGCACGCTGGAAGTCGTTGTGAGCGCCAGTCGAAACTTCACCGAAAGTTATTTCTTCAGCCACACGTCCACCTAATAATCCAACAATCTTATCTAATAATTCAGGTTTTGTCATGAAGTAACGATCTTGTTTCGGTAACATCATTGCATAACCACCAGCTTGTCCACGTGGCACAATTGTAACTTTATGTACCATTTCTGCTTCATCTAACACACAACCGATAATTGTGTGCCCTGCTTCGTGCCATGCAACGATATTTCTTTCTTTATCAGAAATAACACGTGATTTCTTCGCCGGACCTGCAATAACACGATCTGTCGCCTCATCAATATCACGCATATCAATCTTTGTCTTACCTTGACGTGCAGCTACTAAGGCTGCTTCGTTTAATAAATTCTCTAAATCCGCACCACTGAAACCAGGTGTACGTTGACTTAATGCTTTTAAATCAACTGTTTCATCAAGTGGCTTGTTACGAGAATGCACTTTAAGTACAGCCTCACGACCTTTAACATCAGGTGCCCCTACTTGAATTTGACGGTCAAATCGACCCGGACGAAGTAACGCTGGATCTAAAATATCCGGTCTATTTGTTGCTGCAATCATAATAATACCTTCGTTTTCTCCGAATCCATCCATCTCAACAAGTAATTGGTTTAGCGTTTGCTCACGCTCATCGTGACCACCACCAACACCAGCACCACGTTGACGTCCAACTGCATCAATTTCATCGATAAAAATGATACAAGGTGCATTTTTCTTGGCGTTCTCGAATAAATCACGTACACGACTGGCACCGACGCCGACGAACATTTCTACGAAGTCAGAACCACTGATTGAGAAGAACGGTACACCCGCTTCTCCTGCAACGGCACGTGCAATTAACGTTTTACCTGTACCTGGAGGTCCTACTAAAAGAACTCCTTTAGGTATACGCGCACCCATTTTAATAAATTTACGATTATCTTTTAAGAAATCTACAATTTCAATTAACTCGGCTTTTTCTTCATCCGCTCCGGCTACATCATTAAATCGAACTTTTTTCTTTTTATCATCATAAAGTTTTGCTTTAGATTTACCAAAGTTCATAACACGGCCGCCACCGCCACCGCCTTGTGACTGAGATAGGAAGAAAATAAAGACAAATGCTAACAATAATAATGGAATTAACGTACTTAGCATACCTAAAAATACATTTTCTTTATCAGCTGGCTTTATATCAAACTTCAAATCACCTTCTTGCTCTTCGGCAATTTTAGTAATTTTCTCTAAATCATTTTGGTTGTTATACATCAGTACTGAAGTAAATGTTTCATTTGGCTCAGCACCTTTTAATTTCCCCTTGACTAAATATACATCTTGTCCAGGTTGGATAGTCATTTCTTCAATCTTACCTTTTTCCAACTGTGACATGAGTTTCGTGTATGTCATCTGTTTTGGCATCGAACCTGTGCCATTTATCATTGAAAACACACCGAATAAGACGATACCTATTAGTGTAACCATCAATATACTACGAAAGGCTTTTTGCATTCACGTTGTCCTCCTACCTATTTGTAAAGCTAACAAAAATTTTAACACACTAAATGATATTCAATCTACTAATTGAACTCAAACATTTTTCACAAATTTTATTTTATTTGAGTACGATAATTCACTATTTAGTATAAACTTCTTCTTTTAATAAACCAATGTACGGTAAGTTACGATATTTTTCTTGGTAATCTAATCCATACCCGACAACAAAATCATCCGGAATCTTTTCACCCACATATTTTGCTTCAATATCGACCTTACGACGCATCGGTTTATCTAATAATGTAACAATTTCAATTGATTTCGCTTTACGATATTTTAATAAATCCACTATCGCATTTAACGTAGTACCCGTTTCTAAGATATCTTCGATAATAATGATATCACGTCCTTCTACTGATACGTCTAAATCCTTTAAGATTTTAACTTCTCCAGTTGATTCAGTCCCACCATGATATGAAGATACATCCATGAATTCAATTTCTAAATGCGTATCAATATGTTTGATCAAGTCTGCCATAAATAAAATTGACCCTTTTAAAATACCGATACATAAAGGTAACTTACCTTCATAGTCTTTAGTAATTTCTTGCCCTAAACGCTCACATGAAGCTTCAATTTGTTCTTTCGTTAATACAATACTCTCAATATCGTTATGCATTGTTTAATTCTCCTTTGTAATAATAATATCTTTATTGAATGGATGATGATTATATTTATAATTTCCAACGGCAATGACTTGCTTTCCAACACAAACGAGTGGTATTTTCGATCGTTCATAGATTGGTACTTTAAAATCCTTCATTATACGAGAAATTTTTTGATGACCGCCATTTATTTCTATGACATCACCATCTTTTCTAGTGCGTATCGTGATGGGTTCAAAAACATACTTTACATCTATAACATAGTCATTAAAATAATATTTCCCGGGTAAAGTTACTTCTATATACTCATCAATCTTTTCATTTTTATTTCGTACTATCAATTTATCATAAGCAATTTGAATATGCCAACCTGGAGTTACTTCAAATGATGCATGCGTAGCATCACTTTGTGACACACGTATTATTTCTTCAATCAATTTATGGCTCACCGAATAAACATGCGCATACTTTTGTATAAGTAATACAATAACTCGCTCGGCAACTAGTCGATTTTCACGTGTAAGCGCGACACGCGATACTACATTTGATTCAATAGCTGTATTAAATATTGACACACGTTCCATCACAAGTGCGTCCGCATCACGCATATAATCTGCTAAGTGTAATAAGTTGTATTTATTCAATGAAGACTGTTCTAACACAGTAAATACATTATTGCGAATAAAATTGCGTAAATATTTATTCTCCAAATTCGATTCATCTGTCATAAATGGTACATTATGTACTTTAGCGTAGTCTATTAAGTCACTTTTACTTTCATCTAAAAGTGGTCGCACTATTTTATAACTATCTCTATAATCCACTGATAATATATCTATCGGTTGGTAATGATAGCGATTTGTTAAAAGTCGAAACAAAATTGTTTCTGTTTGGTCGTCTAGATGATGCGCTGTAAGTAAATAATTGATGCCGCGTTCATGTATCACTGTTTCAAAAAATTGATACCTCACGACACGTGCTTCATTTTGAATACTTTTGGTGAGGTCAAAATAACCTTTAGGAATAGTATGTACAACCAATTCAATATTATGTTCATTACAGTAATTAGTAATCATCGTCAATTCTTCTACAGAAGCATCTCGCAATTGATGGTTTACGTGCAAGACATAAAGTTTATTGTAACACCCAGTTCGCCTCACTTTATCTAACAACACCATGCTATCAATACCACCAGATACAGCAATAGCGATGGTGTCCGTTCTATTCCAAAGTATATTCAACCTCATAACCTCCTTAACAAAAGAAGAGCATAGGGATTACCCCTAGCTCTTGATTTATATGACACACGTTATTAACGTTTAGATCCTCTACCGCCACGACGTGACTCTGTTTGACGTTTAATTGAAGTTAGTCGATCTTCACTGTCTTTTAAGAAATTAGATAATTTCTTTTCAAAGTCTTCTGGTTTTTTCTCGACTTTTGGTGGTGCTGGCTTTCTTGGACGCTCTTTTGCTTTCTTAATAGAAAGACTAATTTTACCGTCATCGCCAATCGTTAATACTTTAACTTCTACTTCGTCGCCAACTTTTAAGTGTTCAGCAATGTTTTCAACATAACTATCTGCTACTTCACTAATGTGAACTAATCCACTCTTGCCTTCAGGTAACTCAACGAATGCACCGAAATTTTTAATGCCTGTAACTTTACCTTTTAATTTGTTTCCAACTTCAATTGCCATAAGCTTAATAAATCCTCCCGATATAATTCTTCATAATATATCATTATATGCTTGATTCCCTCATTTTACAACTTGATAAATCTAATTATCTGCGAACTCTGACTTATTCTGTTAAGTCTTTCTTTTTATCTTTTTCAGGAATCTTAAAAATAACTTCCCCATCATTGCTTAAGAAATATTCACTGCGCGCAATTTTTTCGATGTATTCTTTACTATTCAATTGTTTCAACCGCTCTTTTAATGCGATTTCTTTATCTTTTAATTTCTCTAATTCTACAGCTTGACTCGCTTGTTCTTGTTTAAGTTCTCTATTCGTATTCATTTGAAATAAGAGTAACACTGTTAAAAATAAAAGAATAGCCAGTAAAATACCGCCAAATACCGCCATACGCTTCCTTACAATATTACTGCTTTTAATATTAACGCGGTGTTTTTTGGCTTGCTCCTTCGTGTACTCATTTTCAATTGTACGTATTTTTTTAGCCATGCGATACACCTCTAATCAAAAAGCTGTTCGATTTTTTCTTCTTTTTTTACTTCAAACATACCTTTAGCGTTGTCTTTTGTTGCATGTTCTTTTAAGTCCGTTACAACCACTGTAATAATTCGTTGTCCTAGTCTGATTTCTAACTCATCTTCTACTGCCACAGTACTTGATGCTTTTGCGACATTGCCATTAATCTTAATTCTTCCTTGATCACTTACTTCTTTTGCTAATGTTCGACGTTTAATTAAGCGTGACACCTTTAAATATTTATCGAGTCTCATTCATTTCACCTACTATTTCTTTCAAAGCATCTTCTAAAGGCATACTTTGAGATTTATTCAAATCATATATCTTTAAGCAAATATCTGCAAAAATTTTCTCTTGCTTTACTGTTCTTTCTGCTTTGCCTTCTTTTGCTTTCGCATCATTCCATACTGTATGCAGTTCTTCAACGGTTGAAATAGATTCATCTCCAAACACATGCGGATGACGACGAATCATCTTATCTGTTATACTCTTCACCACTTCACGCGTATCAAATAGATAATCTTTCTTCGCAATGGCTGCATGAAACACCACTTGCAATAAAATGTCACCTAATTCTTCAATCATATGGTCAATATCATCGTTATCAATTGCCTCAAATAATTCATATGATTCTTCTATTAAATAACGCTTCAAACTTTGATGCGTTTGCGCTTTATCCCATGGACAACCGTTTTCACCGACTAAGGTATCCATCACTTCTGTGAAATATTCAAATTCACCAGAGAGATTATCTTCACTTAATGGCGGAACGAATAACGACGTCAAATTTGATAATGCAAAGTCATGATCCATTTCGTGTAACGCGTGCCAACTGACATCTGCATTTTCTCCACGCGCACCAGTAACAATTGCTACTTTGTGTTCTGCAGGATAAATATCTAATAGCGATACTTTCACATCACTCGCGATTAATTGATCATACACTTGCGTAATAATTAAGCCGTTACGTGGATTAATTGACGCTTTGTTTAGCAATGTCCCATCAAGCATTTGGAAGCCATTGTTCGGATCAAACTGAACGGCTTGAAACAAGTCATCAATAAAGCTTTTGCCGCCCAAGATTTCCACTTCTAAATCTTTATCTGCCAGCAATAATTCTGTCGTTGATTCCGCTACCATCGGATGACCAGGGACAGCATAAATAATGTCTTCTGTCTCTGATAATTTTTTCAAACGACTGACAATCTCTTCATACACATTACTGAAGCTATCGTTTGCTTCATATACTTCATCAAAGCTAATCCATTCTATTTCTTCTAAATCTTCAACAACTGGATGACTTAACGTTCTGACATATACTTTATCCGCTTTATTTAAGAAGCGATATATTCCAAAGGGCAATTCATCTAAACCGTAGTTCCCTAAACCGACTACTGTAATTTTATTCATCCAATCACTCTTTCATTAATTTATTCATCACACTACCCAAAGGTAAGTGTTGCCATTCGTCACGGGTAATGATTCTCCACTTAATCATAGCATAAACAACCACAATTCCTCCTACAATTACCCCTATCGATGCTACAACAAGTGCACTTATGCGTGAATTAAAATCAACGAACATGACACATTGCACTAACACGCTCATCACAACAAGTGTCATAATCCATTTCATTAAAAATGATGAAAACGCGATATCGTATCTACGCACGATGCCTGTATGTAAAACAAGCGCATACACTAAAAGGCCAACTACGGATGCCACAGCGGCACCTTTAATATCCATCATTTGAATGAGTACTAGATTTAAAACAATCTTTACCGTTAAACCGAGTCCAACACCCCAAAGTTGCACTTTATAATCTTCAAAGATTTGAAGCATTGCCGTGTACATTATGATAAGTGATACGAATATAATAGCCATCATATAAATAAATAATGCTTCATAACCTGTAATTGATTTAAACAAAAACATATTGAAAGGCTGGATTAAATTCATCAAACCAATCGCAGCTGCACTACTAAATACGACTGTAATTTTTAATGCACTATTCGCATAACTATTCATTTGCGACAAATTTCCTTTATGCTTACATTCTGATAGTAACGGAATCAGCACGAGTGAGAACGATGTCGTTACGATAAGTCCCATTTGAATTAATGAACCCCCACGATCATAAATCCCTTTAAGTTCTCGCGCTTCATCTAACGACATAATATTTTTAAGTTGATTAATGACTGTAAAACTATCGACAAGCTGCCATAAAATCATAATTAAATAACTCAAACTATAAAACAAAATTAAAGTTATAAAATTACGATACGACCCTGCATTATTTCCTCGGTAATGTAATGGATTACGCTTATTGCTCCAAACTAAATACAAACATGCACCAAGTAATCCTGCAAATGAACCAAATATACTAATCGCACCGCTTTGATATACCGATAAATCTAACCAAACAAACAAACCGATTGAAATTAATATGATCGCAACACGCAAAACTTGATCTATAACTTGTGAATAAGCAATCTGTTTCATTGCATGATTGAGTTGTAACTTCCCTCGAATCATGGCAACTGTTGGGAAAGGTAATAGTACAAGACTCGATACGCGCAACATCGTACTGAGCAATGGATCACCCATCAACCCTGCGACAATATCACTGAAAATTAACACTAATAGCAAAACAACTATACTTATCCAAGTAATATTTTTATACAATTGCTTTAAAAAAGCATTTTCATAGTGCGACTGACTGATTACTGATGGAATGGCATTCAAGGATAACACTGAAACGATTGCAATAATCGGATACACTTGTTGATAGGCATAAAGACCCGTATCACCTAATATATTTTGATACGGCACTCTGTAAATGGCACTTAATATTTTTACAATCAGCATCGTAATTGTCAGCACAATCACACTATTAAACGCAGGACTTTTATTCTCCATCAATCTCGATTCCCTCTTGAATTTGACGCGAAAGTTGCACTAAATTACTCAACCAGTTGGCACTTTTCTTTAGCGTAAATGTCATTTTATTATCTTTATATTCTATCTTCAAGTCACGACCGAAGTCTTCAGTCGCTTTAAATAAACGTTCACCATTAATCTTGTTCGTCGTCGCAATACTTGATTCTAATACAATTGTCTTACCTGTATCTCTGACATTCACGATACCAAATGCTAAAGCATTTACTCGAATTTCAACAATCTTCATAAGTTGATTAACCGCTTCCGGATATTCACCATATCGGTCGGTCATTTCATCTTGAATATCCATCAATTCTGTTTCGGTTGTCACACTACGTAACTTTTTATAGAATTCAATCTTTGCTTGTTCTTCGCGAATATAATCTGCAGGAATATATGCATCGACTTCAATATCAATTTCAAGTTGTGGGACATCTTCCTCTTGTATAATCCCACGCTTTTCATTCACTGCCTGTTGTAGCATTTCAGAATATAAGTCATATCCTACTGAATCTATAAAGCCGTGTTGCTGACGACCGAGTAAATTCCCAGCACCTCGAATATTTAAATCACGCATCGCAATCTTAAATCCTGAACCGAGTTCAGTAAATTCTTTTATCGCTTGCAGACGTTGCTCTGCTACTTCAGTTAAGACTTTGTTTGGAGCATGTAAGAAGTACGCATAACTAATACGGTTACTACGTCCAACACGTCCACGTAATTGATATAACTGACTTAATCCGAAACGATCAGCGCCTTCAATAATTAGTGTATTTGCATTCGGTACATCTACACCCGTTTCAATAATTGTCGTCGTCACTAAAATGTCGTACTCACCATTAATAAATCCAAGCATCGTCTCTTCTAGTTCTCGTTCACCGAGTTGACCATGCGCTACTGCAATACGTGCATCCGGCATCATCATTTCTAATTGTTCTGCTTTCTGATAAATACTTGCCACGCGGTTGTATAAATAGAATACTTGACCATTACGCGACAATTCACGCTCCATTGCTTCTTTAATAAAGTTGTGTTGGTACTCTAATACATAAGTCTGTACGGGAAATCTGTTTTCTGGCGGTGTTTCAATCACCGATAAGTCACGTACGCCAAGTAAGCTCATGTGTAATGTTCTTGGAATCGGTGTCGCAGTAAGAGTTAATACATCAACATTTGTTTTTAGTGCTTTAATTTTCTCTTTGTGGGTTACACCAAAACGCTGTTCTTCATCGACAATTAATAAACCTAAATCTTTATATACAATATCTTTACTCAGTAATTTATGTGTCCCAACAACGATATCAACAAACCCTGACTTTAATCCTTTTTTCGTTTCATCGACTTCTTTCTTTGATCTAAAACGACTCATCATTTGAATTTCAACCGGATAATCTTGCATACGTTCAATAAGTGTCTCGTAATGTTGTTGCGCGAGTATCGTTGTCGGTACTAAGAATGCGACTTGTTTTCCGTCATGTACTGCTTTGAATGCTGCACGTACAGCAACTTCAGTTTTACCATAACCGACATCTCCACAAAGCAAGCGGTCCATTGGTTTACGTTTTTCCATGTCTTGCTTAATTTCAATTAAACTTTGGACTTGGTCAGCTGTTGGTTCATAAGGGAAATCCATTTCAAATGTTTCTTGCGCTTCAGTGTCAGGTCCGAATTGATATCCTTCAACACGCTCTCGTTCTTGATACAACTTTAATAACTCTTCGGCGATATCTTCAACACTTTGTTGTACACGTGCTTTCGTCTTCTTCCATTCTGTGCCGCCAAGCTTATTCAACTTAGGTTCTTTGTCTTCAGATCCGACGAATTTTTGTACATAATTCATTTGATCTACTGGCACAAACAGTTGATCTGTTCCTTTATACTGAATCTTTATATAATCTTTGTGCAACTTATTCACTAACAGTGTTTCAACGCCCATATAACGTCCAACACCGTGGTGAATATGAACAATATAGTCTCCTACATTTAGTTCTTGATATGATTTAATTTTCTCAGCATTCGATAACTTTTTCGTACGTTTCGGCTTTTCTTTGCGTAATTTAAATAACTCACGTTCTGTTACAACAACGAGTTTCATAAACGGCAACTCGAAACCTTCCGATAAGTCTCCTTCTACAATTGTATTTACGCCGCCTTTACTCTCACGTACATCAAATGTCACAGGTAACTTCATATCTGTTAGCATCGATTTAATCTTATCTTTTCGCGTACCATTACTTGCAAGTACAACAACATTAAAGTCATGCTTTCTAAAGCGATCAAACTCCGATAACATCAAATCATATTGACCATAAAACTGTTGTAGTGGCTTGCATGAAAATTTAAAGATATTATTAATTTTTACTGGCATTGATGCTGTAAACAACGTTACATAGGCAATCTTAAAATGATTCATTAAAGATTCAAAACTATCCTCTTTAATAAACGATTGCCCTACAAAACCACGTCCTGATTCGATCAATGATTGTTGAAATTCACTTGTTTCACGAACACTCGATTCAATTGCTTCATTTACTCGATTAATCTCGTCAACGATAACAATCGCATCTTTATTAAAGTAATCAACGATTGTTGTTTCTTCTCGATAGGCAAACTTTACAACACGTCGCAAAATATTATGATTTAATAACTCACCCATATTAACTTTGAATGTTTGATACGTATCGCGTAAATCATCACGAACGTTTGTAGCAATTTTTTCACGTGTTGTCTCAAAAGCAGCAGCTAAATTCCCTTCAAGAAAACTAATATCTTCACTTGTAAAAATAAATTCACTCGCAGTAGAAATTTCTACTTCTTCTATATTATTTAATGAACGTTGGCTATCCACATCAAAATAACGAATGGCATCTACTTCTGTATCAAATAATTCAATACGTACAGGTTCGCCAATCATTGGATAGATATCTATCAATCCACCACGTACCGAAAATTGACCGAGTGTTGTTACACGCTCACTCTTTTGGTAACCCATATCGACTAAATCTTGTTGCAACTTGATTAAATCAATATCTTCACCCAACTTTACTTCTCGATAATAATCGGTAAATACTTCTTTACGGCTGATTAACTTTTGTAACCCGTTAATCGGTACAAGAAATAGCCCATCTTGGCCATTCGCCAAGTGGGTTAACGTACGTATACGTTCTCGCATTAAGTCCGGACTTTTCGTTGAGAACTCTTCAATCATAATATCTTGTACAGGAAATTTAAACAACTCATCTTCATCAATTAACTGTGCTAAATCATTTTCTAGCTTTTCAGCTTGGAACAAGTTACTCGTGACAACAATCATTTGCTTTTTATGTTTTAAGTAACTCTCAGCTAAGATAACAGCTTTCGCACTCGGATTTAAACCTGTCACTAAAATGTTTTCTTTACCTAAACTACCATTTAGTTCATTAAATCGCTCATCGTTATTCAATAATTGATCTATAATTTGTCTCATACATCACCATTATATTGATTCATAACATTCTCGAACTTCTCTCCACCAATAAATGTTTCAAGAGCTTCGATTGTATGATCAATCACCTTATGCATTGTTATCATCTCGTCATCACTAAACTTTTGTAACACATAATCAACGACCGGCTTACGCCCTTCTGGACGTCCGATACCTACACGAATACGTTTAAATTCTTGTGTCCCCAAATGTTGTATAATTGAGCGCATTCCGTTCTGTCCACCCGCTGAACCTTTCTGACGGATGCGAATACGACCTTGTGGCATATCTAAATCATCATATATGACAACTAAATCTTCTACTTCGACTTTATAATAATCCATTAATGGGCGCACCGCCTCACCCGATAAATTCATATAGGTCATCGGTTCAATGAATAATACTTTCTCACCGTTAATTGTCGCAACAGTGTAGTTACCTTTAAATTTCTGTTTATCTAGTTCAATGTTATGCTTTTTTATTAGTTCATCAACGACCATAAAGCCGATGTTATGTCTTGTATTTTCATATTTCTTACCGATATTACCTAAACCTACAATACATTTCATTATTATTTCCTCCGAATCATCATTATCCCTATTATAATATAAAAAAAGAGACATACAAATGTATGCCTCTTGGAATTGAATTATTATTCAGCTTTTTCTTCAGTAGCTTCAGCTGCTTCTTCACCAGCTTCAGTACCATCTGCCGCTTCACCTTCAGCTGCTTCTTCGCCTTCTTCAGCAGGCTCTTCAACTGTCGGAGGTACGATAGAAACAATTGCTTCATCATCTTCATTGTTGATTGTGTAAGCTTTATCTGCTTTTAACTCACCAACCATGATTGAATCACCAATATTTAATTCTGTAACGTCAACTTCGATGTTTTCAGGAATATCGTCAGGCGTTGCAGTAACTGATAATTGGAATAAAGGTTGTTGAACTACGCCACCTTCTTTAGTACCAATAGCTTCACCAACTAGGTTTACAACTACATCAACTGTTAATTCTGCTTTCATGTTGATTGCTAAGAAGTCGATATGCGTAATTTTGTTTTTGATTGGGTTGATTTGGTAATCTGATACCATAACTTTAATTGTATTTGAACCTACTTCAAGTTCAATAACACCGTTACGACCAACTTCACGAATTACTTTAATGAATTCTACCTCTTCTACTTTAACTGAAGTATTTTTAGCACCGAATCCATAAACTACTGCTGGAATCTTGCCTTCGTTACGTACTTTGTTTAAGCTTGAACGTGTTTGTTTGCCTTGTCTGATTATTGCTTTTAATTTAGTCATAATAATGTTACTCCTTTTGTGCGCAATCTCTTTGCGCTCCTACACTTACCCATCAGTTGTGGAAACCTGCTTGCAAGCGTTTATTTGTCTTAAATGCTCTTCACATAATTGATATATACCCTGATTAAATTGTTATAAACATAAATATTTTTATTTTTTATTTAAAAAGTATAAAAATATATTATTCGCTTTAATACCGAACGTTAAGGCTATTTAATTAATCATTGATTAATCAAATAAAATACTCACTGATTCTTGTTCATAAACACGAACGATTGCTTGTGCTAATAACTCACCTACTGATAATTGTTTAATTTTCGCTGGTTTGTTTTCTTCCGGTAATAGAATTGAGTTAGTAACTACTAATTCTTTGATTGCGGAATTTTCTATTCTTTCATAAGCTGGGCCAGATAATACTGGGTGTGTACAACATGCATAAACTTCTTTTGCACCTTTGTCGATTAACGCCTGAGCTGCTAAGGTAATCGTTCCTGCAGTATCGATAATGTCATCAATGATGATTGCAGTTTTACCATTGATATCTCCAACAATGTTCATAACTTCTGATACATTTGGTTTCGGACGGCGTTTATCGATAATTGCAATTGGTGCTTTTAATCGATCAGCCATCTTACGTGCACGAGTTACTCCACCGTGATCAGGTGAAACGATAACTAATGATTCTTTGTCAATTTCTTCTTTCGCTTCGAAATAATCAGATAAAATCGGCACACCCATTAAGTGGTCAATCGGTAGATCAAAGAATCCTTGAATTTGTGGCGCATGTAAATCTAATGCGATTACGCGGTCTGCACCAGCTTTTTCAATCATATCTGCTACTAATTTCGCAGTAATTGGTTCACGGCTACGCGCTTTACGATCTTGTCTTGCATAACCATAGTAAGGCATTACAACGTTAATTGTTACTGCTGAAGCACGTTTTAATGCATCAATCATAATTAATAATTCCATTAAATGTTCGTTTACTGGATTTGACGTTGGTTGGACGATAAATACGTCACAACCACGAATACTTTCTTCGATATTGATTTGAACTTCGCCATCACTGAAACGTTTGACACTTGATTTACCTAAAGGAATGCCTACTTCTTTCGCAATTTCCTCAGCTAAAGGTTGATTGGCGTTTAAAGAAAAAATCTTTAAAGTGGTATTTCTGTATTCATTGTTCATCATTTTGTAATGCCCCCATTTAGATATCTTATTATTATCATTTCGACTTATGATTCGTGACCTTAACATTATACATTACTATTCTTTATCGTAGTAGCCTTCTTTTGTCGTTTGTCTCGCACGACCTAATGCTAAACTTTTATTTGGTACATTATCAGTAATTGTAGAACCTGCTGCAACGAATGATGCGTCACCAATATGTACTGGTGCTACTAAATTCGAGTTACATCCAATAAATGAATCTTTTCCAACAACTGTTTTAAATTTATTTTTACCATCATAATTCACTGTAATCGCGCCACATCCGATATTAGTACGTTCGCCAATTTCAGCATCACCTATATAGCTTAAATGAGATACTTTTACTTCATCTTCTAATTTAGACTTTTTAATTTCTACGAAGTTTCCTATTTTCACTTCTTTACCAACATCACTACCTGGTCGAAGTTGTGCAAAAGGCCCAATTGCAGTTCTTTCATCAACGAATGATTCTGAGATATATGATTGTTTAACAACAACACTATCTTTGATTTCACTGTTTTCAATTGTTGTATGTGCTGTTATTACTACACCTTCTCCAATCGTCGTGTTACCTTTTAACATTACGCCTGGCTCAATGACAGTATCTGCACCAATGACTACGTTCTTATCAATATATGTTGTTAATGGATCGATGATTGTAACACCATTCATCATATGTTCTTTATTAATACGTAAACGCATTGTTTGTTCAGCAATTGATAAGTTATAACGATCATTTATGCCTAAAGTCTCACTAAAGTCTTCTGTTACAAACGCTTCAACTAATTCACCTTGTGAACGTAATAATTTAATAACGTCTGGTAAATAATATTCACCTTGTGCGTTATCGTTATCAACTTGTTTTAATAATTTGAATAACAATTTATTATCGAAACAGAATGTACCTGAACTGATTTCGTTTACTAACTTTTCTTCGATATTTGCATCTTTTTCTTCAACAATACGTTCAACTGCACCATGTTCATCACGAATAATACGTCCATAGCCAAATGGCGTATTTGTTTTTGCGGACAAAATCGTCGCCTTTGCTCCTGTATTTTCATGATGTGCTACAAAACCTTGAATTGTTTCTTCAGAAATTAACGGAGTATCGCCACAAATAACGATTGTCGTACCTTCTTTATTTGCTAAATACTCTTCAGCCATTTGAACAGCATGTGCCGTTCCTAACTGTTCTGTTTGCATACTGAACTGTGATTGATCAACTAGTGCATCCTTCACATCTTCTGCACCGTAGCCTACAATTGTTACTATGTCAGTAACGCCAGCAGCTTTAATATTATCTATTACATGCTGTACCATTGGTTTACCACATACCGGGTGTAATACTTTATGAAGCTTTGATTTCATACGTGTACCTTTTCCAGCAGCTAAAATTACAGCTTGTCTTGTCATACTCGTTTCCTCCATTAGTTCAATCTTTTTTATTTATAAGCATCGCCTAAACTTAGAAGAGCTCAGTTAATTTTATTTTAACATAAATCATCCATTTTACGAAAAACAAAAAAGAAGTAGCAACCGCTACTTCTTCATTAAATAAATTATATTTATAAGTTTATTTCAAATCTTCTTCAACTGTAGTCTCTGAATCAGATTCTACTAAGTTCGGTGATGTTTCACTTGTCGCATCATCTGCTGTGTCAACTTTAGCATCATTACTATGCCCTAATTCATTTGGTTCAATTGCTTCAGTTTCATCATATACTTTCATTACTGCAGCTTGGATTTCTTGACGCATCTCACTATTGATAGGGTGCGCGATATCACGAAATTCACCGTCAGCGGTGCGTTTACTTGGCATTGCAACAAATAAACCGTTATTGCCTTCAATAACACGTAAATCGTGAATTACAAACGCCTCGTCTAACGTAATCGACACTAATGCTTTCATTCTACTATCCGTAGCTAATTTTCTCATTCTAACGTCTGTGACTTTCATCTTAGATAGCCTCCTAATATAATGTAAGTTAAAAATCTACTTAACTTTTAGAGCTACCGCTTCAATTTCAACTTTTACATCTTTAGGTAAACGACTTACTTCAACGCAACTTCTTGCTGGAAGATGTTCTTTAAAATATTCACCATATACTTCGTTGATGATTGGAAAATCATTCATATCACTAATAAAAATCATTGTTTTTACTACTGAGTTTAAATTTGATCCACTTTCTTCTAATACAGCTGATAAGTTCACTAATACTTGCTTCGTTTGCTCTGCAACGTCATCACTAATAACTTCACCATCTATTGTTAATGGAATTTGTCCACTTGTGTATACCATATTATTAACTACAATCGCATGACTGTAAGGTCCGATTGCTGCAGGTGCATTTTTCGTGAAAATAGATTTCATGATGATATCTCCTTTTATTTAGAAAATTTGTCTAAGCAATTACCTTTTTCAACTGTAAAAGACTGATTGTATTCATCGACGTCGGATAATTTCACTAAAGAGGTATAGTCTTGAATCAAGCGATTTTTAACTTCTTTTGATTCTACTAAGACAGTTACCCCCTTAACTGTTGCTTTAAACTCATTCATTAAATTCATGACGCCCATAATTGAGCCACCCGCACGCATAAAATCATCTACAATTAGTACTTTAGAGCCTTCAGGCAATGTCCTTTTTGATAATACCATTGTTTCAATTTTTCGTGAAGAACCTGAAACATAATTTATAGAAACTGTTGATCCTTCTGTAACTTTATTATCTTTCCTAATGACAACGACTGGTAAATTCAAGATACTTGCAACAGCATTTGCTAATGATATTCCTTTCGTAGCAATCGTTACAACAGCATCTAACTCTTCTTCCATATACATAGTAGCAATTAATTTACCAACTTGGTTCAACAAACTTGGTGTTCCAACTAAGTCTGACATGAATAAATACCCACCAGGCAGCAAACGTTCTTTCTCTTGAAGCATCTCGCATAAAGACGAAATCAATTGATCTGCTTCTTTATAGAACATCTTATGTCTAAACGTCACACCACCACTGGCTCCAGCAGTTGTTGTAATAGTACCTATTTCCTCTTTAACGAACGTATCTTTAATAATCTGTACATCTTCACTGATTGAAGACTTAGCTTGTCCGAACTTTTCCACGAAATATGTCAGTGGTACAAGTTCATTTGGATGACTTAGTAAATAACTCGTCATATAAACGATTCTTTCACTTCTTTTAAACTTCATAGATATCCCTCTTTACGCATATTGTACAATAAATATAACACAAATGTTCGGACTTTTATATTAGCCGAGCATTCGTACCATATAAACTTCTTTACAGCATCCTTTAAGTGCATTCACAACACTTTTTGCCTGGCGTTCTTTCGCAGCTAATCCATATACTGTTGGACCACTCCCACTCATCATGGCTATGTCTGCGCCAGCTTTCATCATCGTATCTTTCAGTGTTTGAATAATCGGATGCATTTCAATTGTTACAGCTTCTAAACGATTTCCTAAATGCAGAATCATTTCATTATAATCACCCTTCTCAATTGCTTCAGCACATGCTTTACTATTAATTTTATCATGTGGTTTTGTCAAATCGAGACCTGTATACACTTCTTGGGTAGATACACTAATATCTGGTTTAGCGAGTATAACCCAACAGGCTGGCGGCTTCGGTAGATGCTCTAACTTTTCACCACGCCCTGTACATAAACTCGTCTTACCGTGTACGCAAAATGAAATGTCAGAACCAATTTCAGCTGCATGTTCCGCTAATGTATCAAGTGACAAACCTAAATCAAACAAGCGATTCATTCCGCGGAATGTCGCTGCTGCATCACTTGAACCACCCGCCAATCCTGCTGCAATTGGAATCGTCTTATCAAGTGTAATTGTGACGCCACAATCAAGGTTATATCTCTCTATCATAATCTTAGCCGCTTTATAAGCTAAATTACGATTATCGTTAGGTACGTAAAGATGCTCAACTTTAAGCACGATTTTATTGTCTGTACGCTTTTCAAGTGTCAAACGATCATATAGGTCTACTGTCGTCATAATCATCTCAACTTCGTGATAACCGTCTGCTCGTTTATATAAAGTGTCTAATGTCAAATTAATTTTTGCTGATGCATTTTCATAAATCATAATAATTCCTCACTAAATAAAGATTTGATACTATTTTATCACAAGTCGAGCAATACAAATTCATGTATTTCAAAAATAAAAAAACAAAAAAATTAAAGCCTACTCTTAAAAAGAATAGGCTTTAATTATTATTGTACAAGAAATTCTTCTTGCTGATCGTTTACAAATGTCACTTGCACGTTTTCGGTCAATACGTCAGTATATGTATATGACACGCGTTCAAAATTATGTTTATCTTGGTCTAATTCAACCACGAAAACTGATGGATAAGTTTCTTTAAGCACTCCACGGCGCTCAATTAACTTTTTACGTCCTCCATTAGCTCTTAGTACAATCTGATTTCCTAACTGACAATCAAGAATTTTTTTGATGTCTACTAATGTTTTTGGCATAGAAACCCACCTCGCTATGCTTTCAATTATAGCATTTTGCATGTATTTAGTCAATAAAATTTTTAATTTTATCAATTTAAATTCCACTTGTCAATATTTTATATCACTATTTCAGGGTAATTTTTAATATTATTTGCAAGTTGTGCAAATTCCTCTAAAGAAAGACTCTCTCCACGACGACTTGGTGAGATATCACTGCTTTCAAGCCAAGAGATGATGACATCCTTGTATTCTTTACTGTTTGAAAATAAACTCATATAATTATTTAAAATTGTCTTTCTACGTTGTACAAATGCACCGCGTGTCAGTTTGAAATAAAGTTTCTCATCATCTACTTTAACACGAGGTTCAGGTAGTGTTGTCAATTTCACCACTAAAGAGTCCACATTTGGCGGTGGCATAAAAACGCCTTTAGGTACAATCATGACACGCTTAACATCTGTATAATATTGAATCGCAATTGATAATGACCCATATGCTTTCGTTGATGGTACAGCCGTTAATCGCTCTCCGACTTCTTTTTGCATCATCACAACATAACTATAAATCTTTAAATGCTGTTCTAGTAATCCCATTAAAATCGGTGTGGTAATATAATACGGTAAGTTTGCTACGACAAAAATTTCGTCACAGTCGCTTAAATGGGTATCAATCGCTTCTTGTACGTTTGCTTTTAAAATATCTTCATTAATCACGGTTACATTGTCATATGGACTTAAAGTATCGCCTAAAATCGGAATCAAACGTTGGTCAATTTCAAAAGCTAACACGTGCTTTGCTTTACGTGCTAATTGCTCTGTTAATGACCCCATACCTGGACCAATCTCAATCACGCCACATGTTTCATCAATCCCTGCAGAATCAATAATATTACGAATAACATTAGGATCTACTAAGAAATTCTGCCCTAAGCTTTTCTTAAATTTAAAACCGTATTTGTTCAACAATTCTTTCGTACGGGTCGGTGTTGCAATATCATTCATTTCCATCGTAATTCTCCTTATATTCTAAATTCAAAGCATCTAATACATCCGCTTCAGTTATACCAAATGCATTTAATCTATGAAATAACTGCTTACCATTACAATAACCAATTCTTAAATTCTTACACAATTCCTTACGCTTTGTGGCCGCATATGGCCCTATAATTAAACCTAAATCCACAAGTAACGCCTTTGACACAGTTTCAGAATCATGCTCAAAAGGTGATGAAACACTTACAAGCGCTTCACGAATCGCCTCTACAGGAGCATGTTCAATGCCTATTTTACCACGCTTATTGCATGCAATATCTACATCAATAAACGCATGTTTCACATTTGTAACACGTTGTTCAATTGTTTTTCTTATCTTATTTCCTGGGTAATCAGGATCAGTTAATACGATAACACCACGCACTTCTGCCGCATGTGCAATCATCTCAATTGTCTCATCATTAATGGCAGAGCCATTTGTCTCAATCGTATCACATTCAACAGCCATCTTCACACGTGTCGTATCATCCTTACCTTCAACAACAATCATTTCATTTATTTTCATATCAATCTTTCCTTTTTACTTAATATACAATATTACAATTATACTTGATATTTAAGAAATGGATAGAGTATTCGTAACAAAAAAATAAGTAGAGACAAAAAGTCTCTACTTATTTTCCTAGTCCACCAAACAACAGTTCCGCATTCTTAGTCGTTTTTTTAGCAACTTCTTCAAAGCTAATTCCACGTAAACTTGCAATTTCTTCTGCCACAAGTTTCACATGCATTGGTTCATTACGTTTTCCACGGTATGGGTGTGGTGTTAAATATGGTGCGTCTGTCTCTACGATTAACTTATCAAGCGGCACATGTTTCGCTACTTCTTTTGGTTGTTTTGCATTTTTAAACGTCACTGGACCACCTAAAGAGATAATGAAGTTTAGTTTCAATACTTCATCGCATGTTTCAGGGCTACCACTGAAACTATGCATCACGCCACCCACTTCATGTGCATTCTCAGATTTCAAAATTTCAATGACATCAGCTGTCGCTTCACGATTATGAATGACAATCGGTAACTTCACTTCTTTAGCAAGCTGTATTTGACGCTTAAACACTTCTTTTTGAACATCTTTCGGCGACTTATCCCAGTGATAATCCAATCCCATCTCACCAATCGCTACGATTTTAGGATGTTTTGATAATTCTTTAATCCACTCATAATATTCATCATTGAAATCAATGGCATCAACTGGATGCCATCCAATTACACCATACACAAACTCATAATCTTCAATAAGCTTCATAGTACGTTTAATCGTCACTTCATCAAATCCGACAACAATCATACGGTCAATGTCGTTTTCAAGTGCTCTATCAATAACTTCTTGTAAATCCTCTTCATACTGATCTGCGTTTAAATGAACGTGCGTGTCAATTAACACAATATCACTCCTCGTGATTTATTATTTTACGATTGAGCCGTTCTCAATTGCATTTGGCACACTCACTAATGTTAATGCTCCATCTTTTTCAGCTGATAGAATCATACCTTCTGATTTCTCACCACGTAGTTCCACTGGTTTTAAATTCGTAACAACGACTACTTTTTTACCAATGATGTCTTCTGGTTTGTAGAATTCTGCAATACCAGAAACGATTTGACGTTGCTCATTGCCTAAATCCACTTGGATTTTTAATAATTTTTTCGCTTTTTTCACGTAATCTGCATCAATGATTGTTGCAGTCTTTAATTCAACTTCATTGAATGTGTCAATAGTGATTTCTGGTTTACTTGGTAATTCTTCTTTTTCTTCTTCAGCTTGGGCTGGTGGTTGCATTGTACTCTTAATGAATTCCACTTCAGCTGCTGCATCTAAACGTGGGAATATTGGTGTAGCTTTCTCAACTACTTTTAAGTCGCTGAACTTACCATAAGTATCAAGACTCGCAAATTCGAATAATGTTGGGTCTTGAATGTTTAATTGGTTAAAGATTTTTGTCGGTGCTTCTGTTAAGAATGGACGTAACATTACTGTAGCAAAACGAATATTTTCAACGAGATGGTACATTACGCTTTCAAGCAATTCCTTTTGCGTTTCGTCTTTAATTAAAATCCAAGGTGTTGTTTCATCGATATATTTATTCGTTCTTGAAATCAACTTCCACACTTCTTGAAGTGCTATTGAGTATTGTAAGTTCTCCATTGCAGTATCATATTTTTCTTTTGTTTCTATTGCTAATGCTTCAATTTCAGCATCAACTTCATGCATTTGACCTTTGTATCCAGTTAAATTGCCAGCGAAATATTTATTAATCATAGCAATGGTACGGTTCACCAAGTTACCTAAGTCATTTGCTAAGTCAAAGTTTGTGCGATCAACGAAAGCTTCAGGCGTGAACACACCGTCTGAACCGAATGGTAATTCACGCATTAAGTAGTAACGTACCGCATCAAGACCGTAACGGTCGATTAAGATATGAGGATCTACTACGTTCCCTTTAGACTTACTCATCTTACCGTCTTTCATTAAAATCCAACCGTGTGCGAATACTTTCTTCGGTAATGGTAAATCTAATGCCATTAATAATACTGGCCAAATAATTGTATGGAAACGGACGATTTCTTTCGCCATGATATGCACATCTGCTGGCCAATACTTTTTGAAATCAGTATCATCTTCAGACAGATAACCTAGTGCTGAAATATAGTTTGTTAGCGCGTCAATCCAAACGTACACGACGTGTTTAGGATTAGATGGCACTTTGATACCCCAATCAAAAGATGTACGTGAAACAGCTAAATCTTCTAAACCAGGCTTAATGAAATTATTTAACATTTCATTTTTACGCGACACTGGTTGAATGAACTCTGGATGCGCGTCATAGTATTCAACTAAACGGTCAGCGTATTTACTCAACCTAAAGAAATAACTTTCTTCTTTTACTAGTTGTACAGGATGACCTGAGTCTGGACTCTTACCGCCAACAATTTTGTCGCCTTCCATGATTGGGTCAACTAATTGCGTTTCAGTATAAAAAGTTTCATCTGGAACTGAATACCAACCTTCATATTCACCCAAGTAAATGTCATCTTGCGCTAATAATTTCTCAAATACTTTTTCAACAACCATTTTATGACGCTTTTCAGTTGTTCTAATAAAATCATCATTTGAAATATCAAGTTTATTCCACAATGCCTGAATATCTTCAATAATTTCATCTAAATATTCAATTTCAGATTTTCCTGCAGCTTGGGCTTTTTCTTGGATTTTTTGACCATGTTCATCTGTACCTGTTAAGTATTTTACATCGTAGCCTTGCATTCTTTTGTAACGCGCGATTGCATCAGCTGCTACTGTTGAGTATGCATGGCCAATATGTAACTTACCACTCGGGTAATATATTGGTGTTGTTATATAAAAAGTATTGTTCGTCATGTTCGTCCTCCTAGTAATATCTATCTATTAAATATACAGAAGTTTTCACGTTTTTTCAATATGACTAATCTTTACAATTCGACAAGTAAATTTATTAATGTAATGTAAAATCAAGTAAAGTTTTGTATTACTGAATATTACATTACATTACCAAACCATTACAAATAAAGAATTCGAAGATATTTTGTTGACAATGTAAAATAACGGTAGTACACTCTTATTAAGACAAATGTCGAACTTAGCACATGTTTTTGTCGAATTAACTATAAATACAACAAAATCAAATTTTGGAGGAAATATATTATGAAATCTACAGGTATCGTAAGAAAAGTTGACGAATTAGGGCGCGTAGTTATTCCAATCGAATTACGTCGTATTTTAGACATCGCTGAAAAAGACGCTTTAGAAATCTACACTGATGCAGATAAAATTATCTTAAAAAAATATAAACCAAGCATGACTTGTGCTGTAACTGGTGATGTATCAGAAGATAACTACTTATTAGCTGGTGGTAAATTAGTATTATCTAAAGAAGGTATTGAACAAATCTTAAAAGAGATTGAAAATAAAGAAAAATAATACCATATATAAAAAAGAGATTCAGAAATTGTACTGAATCTCTTTTTTATATGGTTTTTCATTTATTTCTTGTTATTATTCCTTCAATCAACGTGATAAATTTGATATACCTCATTTTTCTTCATATCACGATCCACTGCTACTTGTTTAATCGCATCTTTATTGCGCAAGCCTTCTTTAACGTAATGATTTACATGAGCTTCTATAGACATCTCAGACCACCAATTGACGTCATTTTGACCATTACTACCTTCTATTACAATGACAAATTCACCTTTTAAATTAATATCCATATCTAATCGCCCTATTATATTTGTTACGTTATCTGTCTCTACTTGCTCAAACTTTTTCGTTAATTCACGTGCAATTGAAATTTTTCGTTCACAATCAATTTTTTCAATCGTCTCTAACGTATGTTTAATACGGTATGGTGATTCATATATTATTAAGGTATGTGGTAATGCCATAAGACTCACAAGCCTGTCTTTCTTCTCACTATCTTTACGTGGCAAGAATCCATCGAATAAAAATGAATAAGAACTAATCCCACTTGTCATTAGTGCGGTAAGTGCAGCATTGGCACCCGGTATTGTTTCGACTTTAACCCCTTTTTCACGTGCAACTACAACAAGTTCATAACCTGGATCACTGATGAGCGGTAATCCGGCATCCGACACTAAAGCGATATTTTCACCTTGTATTAATAGTCCGATGATATACTCTGTAACTTGCTCTTTGTTGTGTTCATGATAACTTTTAAGAGGCGTTTCTATTTCATAGTGCATTACTAATTTTTTTGTCACACGTGTATCTTCACAAAGTATGATATCCGCTTCTTTTAATGTTCTTACCGCTCTAAATGTAATATCTTCTAAATTTCCTATCGGTGTACCGATTAAATACAAGGTCCCACTCATAAGGTACCTCCTTGGATTAATTTGATTTTTTGTTGGCGTGTCAATTGCTTAATTGCATATTCACGCTGCATCGCTGCACTTTTAGTATCGAAATGTTCTTCATAAACAAGCCTAACAGGCAATCGCATACGCGTATATTTTGCTCCTTTACTTGCATTATGTGTTTCTAATCGTTTCTCTAAATTATTCGTATAGCCTGTATAAAGTGTACCATCACTGCATTCTAAAATATAAATAAAATGACTAGCCATAATATACCTCAAGCATCTCCATGGAATATTCATTGTCGTTGTCATATATATAAAAGGGTGGCATAACTTTAACATCAGGCTTTCCACCCTTAATCCCCTCCACAATAACAGTAATCGCTTGTGGTTTCTTTGGAGAAGAATAAACAGGATGGATTATTTTCGGTTCAACACCACTTAAGCGCATGTCGGTCAACACATCAATCAAACGATCTGCACGTTGAACAACAACCATCTTACCGCCTTGCTTCAACAAATGATTCGCAGCTCTCACACAATCTTGAAACGTACATAATACTTCTGTTCTAGCAATGCGATGCGCTTCTTTTAAGTGTTGAAACTCTTGGTTCGCTCTGAAATATGGCGGATTGCATGTAATAACATCAAACTGACTTGGAATAAAATTTTGTTTCACTACTTTAATGTCCATCTCGTGTACACAAATTTGTGAATCAAGTTTATTATATTTAACAGAACGTCTCGCCATATCAACTAGTTTTGGTTGTATTTCAATTGCTTCAATAGGCATCTCAGTTCTATTAGATAATAATAACGGAACGATACCGTTACCCGAACAAATATCCATCACTTTATCTTTTTTCTTCAAAGAAGTTAAATGAGCAAGTAATAAAGCATCCGTTGAAAAAGAAAATACATCATCATTCTGGATAATTGATAAATCCTCTTTAATTAATTGATCTAATCTTTCATTCTCTAATAACATAATTATTCCTCCAATAAAAAAAGGCTTTCGCCTCTTTTTATTCTTTATCTGATAGTAAACTTAAGCAAAATATACAATCTCCACCACCACGATGTTTACCAAATAAATCCGTTGGGCAAATATGAAAGCCTTCTGCATAGAGCATAGCTAAATTATCTTTACTTTGTAATACTTTGTTATTCTTTTTTGGTTCTTCTTTCGGTATTTGTATAAATCGTTGCAAATTATCATTCTCTAATTTCAATGCAACATTCTCTTCCACTAATGCAACAGTCAATTCTTTTAACGTCTCATAACTTTCATTAACGCTGTTAATTTGTTTCTCTAACTTTGTTAATGCATTAAACAATTCATCACGGTTCATTATAAACCTCCTACACTTCAACCTCATCAATATGATAAACAACAGGTGTTTCCATACCTTTTAATTTCACTTGCATCGTAACATCTAAAATATTAAGTCCGATAACGCGGCCTAAACCTTCAGGAGTTTGTATATTAGAACCGATGTCCGGTAACTTACGTCTCGTTTCTTCATAATAGTCATTTTCGTATTTTAAACAACACATTAAACGTCCACATGCACCTGAAATCTTTGTTGGATTTAACGATAAATTTTGATCTTTCGCCATCTTAATAGATACTGGCTCAAAGTCACCTAAATACGTCGCACAACATAAACTTCTACCACATGGTCCAATTCCACCTAGAATCTTTGCTTCGTCTCGTACACCTATTTGACGTAATTCAATTCGCGTTTTTAAATCATATGCCAAACTTTTAACTAATTCACGGAAATCTACACGTTCATTCGCTGTAAAATTGAAAATAATTTTTGCCTTATCTAACGTATATGTCGCATTGACTACACGCATATCTAACTTATGATTCTTTACGTGTGCTTTACATAATTCTAAAGCATAATCTGCATCTAACATGTTCTGTTCATACTTCAAAATATCTTGTTCTGTTGCTCTTCGATTAATCATTGGTACTGGCATCACAACATCTTCTTCCGAAACTTCTTTATTCGGAATAATAACACGCGCTAGCTCAACACCACGCTTTTTATTATCTATAACTGTTAATTCATTGACTGCAAATTTCTCATTGCCAGGTTGATAATACTCTGTTCGACCTGATTTTTGAAATTTAACACCTATAATCTCTATCATTATTTCACCTCATCTAGCATTTGAATCGCCATCTCTTCATACACTAATGTCACATTGACATATTGCAGTAACTTTTGTTTCGCATTTAATGTATCATCAATCAATTTGACACACTTGCCAATTGTTAACCTACTCGCCTGTTGTTGTAATGCTTGAACACTCTCTGGAAAACTGACAACTTTGTCCCCGATTAATATATACATCAAATCTTGCAAATACAACTGCATTAAATCAATTCCTAACAATTGCTTCTCTCGACTATCCAATATTTCAAGAACACTGACAATTTGAATTAATCCCATTGTATCACTGTTCAATAGAGTTTGGCACCACTTAATTATAACAGATTTTAGTTCTGTAAAGTCATGCGTTTCATTCCATTCGATCGCTTCTGCCTCACTGAAATTAAGTCCACTCATCGTCGCAAGTACTGATTGAGGAATATCTAAATCAGTACGATCAGTTAAATTATTTTCAGACGCTTGTACGAAAATATGCTGACATCTCGAATGAATTGTCGGTAAAATTAATTTAGGCGATGTCGTAACAAGAATTGCGATTGTATTTTCAGGAGGTTCTTCAAGAAACTTTAAAATACTGTTTTCACCTTGAACCGTCACTTTATCAAAATCCATAATGATATAGACTTTGTGTGTACCTTCAATCGGTTTTTGATTCATACGATGCAGTATCTCTTCAATCATCTCTTTTTTGATAGTAGCTTCTGTCGATTCTAGTAATAAGAAATCCGCATGGTTTAAATTTTCAACACGACTATGGCAAACGGCATCATCATTACATAATATGCGTACCGCAAAACGTATCGCTTCTTCTTTTAGCTGACTTCTATTTTGCCCATCAAATAAATATGCATGACTTAATTTATTATTTTCAATTAAATAGTGAAGCTGCTCGTGCATGTGACCTACTCCTTTGTATAATCAAAAAGCTGCACTAGGCAGCTATTTTTTAAAACTGATGGAATTGTTCGATAGGCATTACAAATACAGTTGCCCCACCGACTTCTACTTCAACAGGATAAGGGATATATGCATCCGCATTACCACCCATTGGTGTAACAGGTGTTACAACTTGTTCTCTGTTGCCACACGTCGTATTAATTATTGTAAGTAATTCATTAACACGTTCGTCTTCCACACCACATAAAAATGTCGTATTACCGGCTCTTAAAAATCCGCCTGTTGAAGCAAGTTTCGTCGTTCTAAAATCATTTTTTGTTAACGTATCAGATAGACTCTGACTATCTTGATCTTGTACAATTGCGATTACCATTTTCATTAGAAACACCTCTTATCATAAATTATAACATAAACTATCTAATGAATTTATAAATTGCTTCGATACATTTCTCTAACACAGCATCAATAGGTTGTGATGCATCGATTAATTTTATACGCTCTGGATGTGCATTTAATAGTTGATCATAGCCATCGACAACACGTTGATGAAAGTTGAGCGCCTCTTTGTCTAGACGATTTGTTTCACGTGAATTCTCTTTAATACGTGATAAACCAACTTCTGGCTCAACTCTTAAATAAAGCGTTAAATCAGGGTACTTCCCTTCAATTGCAAATTCATTAATGGCACGAATTTCGTCTACACCAATACCTCGTGCATAACCTTGATACGCTAAAGAACTATCAATAAAACGATCACATATAACGATTTTACCCTGTTCTAAAGCAGGTAACACTTTCTCTACTAAATGCTGTCTTCGGCTCGCAGCAAATAACAACGCTTCAGTTCTATAATCCATAGCACTTGCATCATCTAACAATATATTTCGAATATCTTCACTTATTTTAATACCACCAGGTTCTCTTGTCGTAATTACCCTAAAATCCTTAACTAATGTTTCTTCAATCGCTTTAACAACTGTACTTTTTCCCGATCCCTCAGGACCTTCTATTGTAATAAAATAACTCATCTTTTTCTCCTATCCAATCACGCGAATTTTTAAATCCTCTATACCATGGACATGACCACCCGTATGGATAAACTTTTGAATATGTGCTATATGCTGAACCGTTATCTCTTCCCCTGCCAATATAAACGGAATACCTGGAGGGTAAGGAGTTATATGTTCTGCATTAATATGACCAACACTCTCATCTAACGGCAAATAGATAACATGATTTGTTTCCTGGGAAATATAGATCCCGTCTGTTTGATTATATAATATATCTGTATTCGCTTCACTTATAAACGGATGATAATTCAGTTTTATATTTTTGATTCTCTCCATTAAATTATCAAATAAATATCTATCGCCCTCATGCCATAATGGCAATACACATAAAACAAACTTTTCATTAGAAAGCTCAGTATATATCCCTAGGCTTTCTAACAATTCAGCAATCTCTGATCCTTTGTAACAATCATGCGACAACATAATTTTTAAAGGATCCGCAACTTCAATTACTTTGAATTTCTGATTGAATGCTTCAATTAAATTAGCTCTTCTTTCAAAGAAAAAATCATCATCATAAGTTTGATAAAAAATATTTGCATACTCTAAACCGAGCATTAACATATATGATGGACTTGAAGATTGTAGTTTCGATAAATAAGAATTTACTCGATAAAGAATTTCCTCATCGATTAAATTGTTCATATGAATTACAGAACTCATCGTAAATGTAGGTAATGTTTTATGATAAGACTGCACTACAAAATCTGCACCATATTTCAGAGTACTTACAGGAAACCTATCAGTTATATCAAAATGTGCACCATGAGCTTCATCAATCAAAACTGGAATATTATGATTATGAAAATAATCTATCACTTTCTTTATATCATATGTTTCACCATAGTAATTAGGATACGTTAATACAGCTAAATTTATATGCGGAAGTAATGATTCATCTATATCATTTAAATTTACTCCACTATACTCTTGAGTCATTTGAGATAAATTTGATGGTAAGATATATGCACTACCTTTGCCCAATGAAACACCATTATAAATAGATTTATGTGCATTTCTCATAATAGCTATACTAGGAATACTAGTTGATTTAATAAAAGACATGATAACTGCAAGTAATCCTACAGTCGTTCCATTCACTAGGAAACGTGATTGGTAACCAATTTTGTTTAACAATAGTTCGCTTTCCTTTATAATGCTTTCTGCATGATGATAATCATCCATACCTGAGATTTCAGTAATATCGTATTTTAAATCTAATGCTTTTAAATTACCAATGGTTTGATAATGGTGTCCCGGTACATGAAAAGAAATAGGTTCCTTCATAAAGTGTTCAAGAATCGCTTTATGCATCGTCATGATATCAACCTCCTTTACGTATGTATTACTATTACTTATTCTAACAACATTATGTCTAAAGTACTCGGCTATACTCTTAAAAAAATGCAAAAAAAAGAGACCTAACAGGTCACTCATTTGCGGCTCATCGCATCCATTTAAGGTATTACTATAAATCTGCCCGGCAACGTCCTACTCTCGCAGATCGTAAGACCAACTACCATCGGCGCTAGAGAGCTTAACTTCTGTGTTCGGTATGGGAACAGGTGTGACCTCTCTGCCATCGTCACCAGACAAATGAAAGATAATAAATTATACTTTCAAAACTAGATAAGTAAGAAGAAATTAGATATTACTCGGCAATCCCGAATAAAAAATCTATAAAATTGATTAAGTCTTCGATCGATTAGTATTCGTCAGCTCCATACATTACTGTACTTCCACCTCGAACCTATTAACCTCATCATCTTTGAGGGATCTTATAACCGAAGTTGGGAAATCTCATCTTGAGGGGGGCTTCATGCTTAGATGCTTTCAGCACTTATCCCGTCCATACATAGCTACCCAGCTATGCCGCTGGCGCGACAACTGGTACACCAGAGGTATGTCCATCCCGGTCCTCTCGTACTAAGGACAGCTCCTCTCAAATTTCCTACGCCCACGACGGATAGGGACCGAACTGTCTCACGACGTTCTGAACCCAGCTCGCGTACCGCTTTAATGGGCGAACAGCCCAACCCTTGGGACCGACTACAGCCCCAGGATGCGATGAGCCGACATCGAGGTGCCAAACCTCCCCGTCGATGTGAACTCTTGGGGGAGATAAGCCTGTTATCCCCGGGGTAGCTTTTATCCGTTGAGCGATGGCCCTTCCATGCGGAACCACCGGATCACTAAGTCCGTCTTTCGACCCTGCTCGACTTGTAGGTCTCGCAGTCAAGCTCCCTTGTGCCTTTACACTCTGCGAATGATTTCCAACCATTCTGAGGGAACCTTTGAGCGCCTCCGTTACTCTTTAGGAGGCGACCGCCCCAGTCAAACTGCCCGCCTGACACTGTCTCCCACCACGATAAGTGGTGCGGGTTAGAAAGTCAACACAGCCAGGGTAGTATCCCACCAACGCCTCCACGTAAGCTGACGCTCACGTTTCAAAGGCTCCTACCTATCCTGTACAAGCTGTGCCGAATTTCAATATCAGGCTGCAGTAAAGCTCCACGGGGTCTTTCCGTCCTGTCGCGGGTAACCTGCATCTTCACAGGTACTATGATTTCACCGAGTCTCTCGTTGAGACAGTGCCCAAATCGTTACGCCTTTCGTGCGGGTCGGAACTTACCCGACAAGGAATTTCGCTACCTTAGGACCGTTATAGTTACGGCCGCCGTTTACTGGGGCTTCAATTCGTAGCTTCGCGAGATGCTAACCACTCCTTTTAACCTTCCAGCACCGGGCAGGCGTCAGCCCCTATACGTCACCTTACGGTTTTGCAGAGACCTGTGTTTTTGATAAACAGTCGCTTGGGCCTATTCACTGCGGCTCTTCAAGGCTTGCACCCTAAAAAGCACCCCTTCTCCCGAAGTTACGGGGTCATTTTGCCGAGTTCCTTAACGAGAGTTCGCTCGCTCACCTTAGAATTCTCATCTTGACTACCTGTGTCGGTTTGCGGTACGGGCACCTAATTTCTAACTAGAGGCTTTTCTTGGCAGTGTGAAATCAACGACTTCGCTACTATAATTTCGCTCCCCATCACACCTTGATCTTAATGAATACCGGATTTGCCTAATATTCAATCTCAGTGCTTGGACGTACATAACCAACAGTACGCTTCGCCTATCCTACTGCGTCCCCCCATCGTTCAAACAATCTTAGGTGGTACAGGAATATCTACCTGTTATCCATCGCCTACGCCATTCGGCCTCGGCTTAGGTCCCGACTAACCCAGAGCGGACGAGCCTTCCTCTGGAAACCTTAGTCAATCGGTGGACGGGATTCTCACCCGTCTTTCGCTACTCACACCGGCATTCTCACTTCTAAGCGCTCCACATGTCCTTACGATCATGCTTCGATGCTGCTTAGAACGCTCTCCTACCATCCTTACGGATCCACAGCTTCGGTAATATGTTTAGCCCCGGTACATTTTCGGCGCAGCGTCACTCGACTAGTGAGCTATTACGCACTCTTTAAATGATGGCTGCTTCTAAGCCAACATCCTAGTTGTCTGGGCAACGCCACATCCTTTTCCACTTAACATATATTTTGGGACCTTAGCTGGTGGTCTGGGCTGTTTCCCTCTCGACTACGGACCTTATCACCCGCAGTCTGACTCCCGTGTTAAATTATTTGGCATTCGGAGTTTGTCTGAATTCGGTAACCCGAGGGGGGCCCCTAGTCCAAACAGTGCTCTACCTCCAATAATCATCACACGAGGCTAGCCCTAAAGCTATTTCGGAGAGAACCAGCTATCTCCAGGTTCGATTGGAATTTCTCCGCTACCCACACCTCATCCGCTCACTTTTCAACGTAAGTCGGTTCGGTCCTCCATTCAGTGTTACCTGAACTTCAACCTGGACATGGGTAGATCACCTGGTTTCGGGTCTACGACCTGATACTCATTCGCCCTATTCAGACTCGCTTTCGCTACGGCTCCACATATACTGCTTAACCTTGCATCAAATCATAACTCGCCGGTTCATTCTACAAAAGGCACGCCATCACCCATTAACGGGCTCTGACTACTTGTAAGCACACGGTTTCAGGTTCTATTTCACTCCCCTTCCGGGGTGCTTTTCACCTTTCCCTCACGGTACTGGTTCACTATCGGTCACTAGAGAGTATTTAGCCTTGGGAGATGGTCCTCCCGGATTCCGACGGAATTCCACGTGTTCCGCCGTACTCAGGATCCACTCAGGAGAGAACAACTTTTCGACTACAGGGCCTTTACCTTCTATGGCTGACTTTTCCAAAGTCATTCGTCTAAATTGTTCCTTTGTAACTCCGTATTGAGTGTCCTACAACCCCAAAGAGCAAGCTCTTTGGTTTGGGCTCTTCCCGTTTCGCTCGCCGCTACTAAGGGAATCGAGTTTTCTTTCTCTTCCTCCGGGTACTTAGATGTTTCAGTTCTCCGGGTGTGCCTTCTCATATACTATGTATTCATATATGGATAACATGACATAACTCATGCTGGGTTTCCCCATTCGGAAATCTTTGGATCAAAGCTTACTTACAGCTCCCCAAAGCATATCGTCGTTAGTAACGTCCTTCTTCGGCTTCTAGTGCCAAGGCATCCACCGTGCGCCCTTAATAACTTAATCTGTTATTAATAATTGTGATGTTTATACATAAATGTATAAACGCGCGATTTTTTTAAGAATTCAAATATGAACTCACTCGGTTTTGCTTGGTAAAATCTTTTATTTCTTCTTACTTTATCTAGTTTTCAAAGTACAATTGAATATTTCATATTGACCGAAGGTCAAATATAAACATTCAAAACTGAATACAATATGTCAATGTTAATCCCTATCAAATCTTAAAGATTTGATTTCCGTAATTATCCTTAGAAAGGAGGTGATCCAGCCGCACCTTCCGATACGGCTACCTTGTTACGACTTCACCCCAATCATCTGTCCCACCTTCGACGGCTAGCTCCTAAAAGGTTACTCCACCGGCTTCGGGTGTTACAAACTCTCGTGGTGTGACGGGCGGTGTGTACAAGACCCGGGAACGTATTCACCGTAGCATGCTGATCTACGATTACTAGCGATTCCAGCTTCATGTAGTCGAGTTGCAGACTACAATCCGAACTGAGAATGGTTTTATGGGATTTGCTTGACCTCGCGGTTTTGCTGCCCTTTGTACCATCCATTGTAGCACGTGTGTAGCCCAAATCATAAGGGGCATGATGATTTGACGTCATCCCCACCTTCCTCCGGTTTATCACCGGCAGTCTCTCTAGAGTGCCCAACTTAATGATGGCAACTAAAGATAAGGGTTGCGCTCGTTGCGGGACTTAACCCAACATCTCACGACACGAGCTGACGACAACCATGCACCACCTGTCACTTTGTCCCCCGAAGGGGAAAGCTCTATCTCTAGAGTTGTCAAAGGATGTCAAGATTTGGTAAGGTTCTTCGCGTTGCTTCGAATTAAACCACATGCTCCACCGCTTGTGCGGGTCCCCGTCAATTCCTTTGAGTTTCAGTCTTGCGACCGTACTCCCCAGGCGGAGTGCTTAATGCGTTAGCTGCAGCACTGAGGGGCGGAAACCCCCCAACACTTAGCACTCATCGTTTACGGCGTGGACTACCAGGGTATCTAATCCTGTTTGATCCCCACGCTTTCGCACCTCAGCGTCAGTTACAGACCAGAGAGCCGCCTTCGCCACTGGTGTTCCTCCATATCTCTGCGCATTTCACCGCTACACATGGAATTCCACTCTCCTCTTCTGTACTCAAGTCTCCCAGTTTCCAATGACCCTCCCCGGTTGAGCCGGGGGCTTTCACATCAGACTTAAGAGACCGCCTACGCGCGCTTTACGCCCAATAATTCCGGATAACGCTTGCCACCTACGTATTACCGCGGCTGCTGGCACGTAGTTAGCCGTGGCTTTCTGGTAAGGTACCGTCAAGGTACGTTCAGTTACTAACGTACTTGTTCTTCCCTTACAACAGAGTTTTACGATCCGAAAACCTTCTTCACTCACGCGGCGTTGCTCCGTCAGACTTTCGTCCATTGCGGAAGATTCCCTACTGCTGCCTCCCGTAGGAGTCTGGGCCGTGTCTCAGTCCCAGTGTGGCCGATCACCCTCTCAGGTCGGCTATGTATCGTTGCCTTGGTGAGCCGTTACCTCACCAACTAGCTAATACACCGCAGGTCCATCTATAAGTGACAGCAAAACCGTCTTTCACTTTTGCTTCATGCGAAGCTAAATATTATCCGGTATTAGCTCCGGTTTCCCGAAGTTATCCCAGTCTTATAGGTAGGTTACCCACGTGTTACTCACCCGTCCGCCGCTAAAATCGAGAGATGCAAGCATCTCTGTCAATTCGCTCGACTTGCATGTATTAGGCACGCCGCCAGCGTTCATCCTGAGCCAGGATCAAACTCTCCATAATAGTTTGTTTGATAATGCTCTTTTGATTGCTTGAGGCAATCACTCTTGGGAGTGAACTAAGTCCACTCAAATTATTGGAATTAACGTTGACATATTGTCATTCAGTTTTCAATGTTCATTGTTCATTGTGTTTAGTTTTTCTGTCTCACAAGATTTAATTATACTCTCTTGCATTTTGAAAGTCAACAACTTTTTTAAAAAGTTTTTTAAGTTGTCTTTCGAAGTGCTTGCCCCGTATGAGTTATCTCTACCGGACAAGATATAACTATACAGGGTTTCAACCACTTCAACAAGCGTAAAAATTACACTTTAAGCACTTTTTTTAAAGTTTTTTTAGTTTTTTTGTGTTATTAGCCATTCTTTTATCTGTGGAAGCTTCTCTAATGCGTCTTGATAGCCCAAATCATACATAGCAGATAATTTTTCGCGATTCTTTTCCATACGATCCACTTTCAAATCTTTAGATGGACGAATTACGATTGCGTGACCATTGTCTTCTTGATTATCTACATATTGTAAAGTCTCATTATAAACAGCTGGACGTTTTTGCATAGCTTCATCTACTTTTTTATAGCCTTTTACTTTGAAATATTTAGACAGTCTACTTGAACGCTTAACGTAACCTTTAGGTCTTGTTAGTACGACTACATTATTTATCATGCCATCACGTTGTGCTTTTCTTAAAGGAATTGGATCGGTAACACCACCATCTAATAATTTCTTTCCATTATACTCAACGATAGGCGCCATTAAAGGAAGAGAACTTGATGCACGAAGAATTGTCATTAAATCTTTTCTTAAATAGGCTTTATTAAAGTATTCTGTTTCACCCGTTTCGCAGTTCGTACATGCAACGACATATTCGCCATTATATAGAAGAAAGTCTTCCATATTGAATGGAACATGCTCTCTAGGAATCTCATCAAAAATAAAATCCATTCCAAACATTTCTTTATTCTTAATATAATTTGATAAAGAAAGATAACGCTTATCATCTAAGAAATCTAAAGAGACCTTCTTATTTCTACCCTTTTGTTTCGATAAATAAGAAGCCGCCATGTTACCACCAGCTGATACACCAATAACATAATTAAATAGAATGTCATTATCTAAAAAACAATCTAATACACCAGCCGTATATATGCCTCTCATACCTCCGCCTTCTAATACTAATCCTGTTGTCATTTTTTATCACCTCATATTTTACAATTATATCAAGCTAACAAGATTATTTCTTTGGAATTGCTTATAAAAATAACCTTAAAGCATTAGCTTTAAGGTTATTTTCAAGTTATATCTCAGTTCTACCTGATATTGCTTTAGATAAAGTAACTTCATCTGCATATTCTAAATCCCCACCAACAGGTAAACCATGCGCTAAACGCGTCGTCTTAATCCCAATCGGCTTAACAAGTCTAGAAATATACATTGCAGTTGACTCACCTTCAATATTTGGATTGGTTGCTAAGATTAACTCCGTTACTTCTTCGTCTTTTAATCGTGTCAGTAACGAAGGGACATTAATATCTTCTGGTCCTACGCCTTCCATCGGCGAAATCGCACCATGCAATACATGATACATCCCTTTATATTCTCGCATCTTCTCCATCGCAATAACATCTTTCGTCTCCTCGACAACACAAATCATTGAACGGTCGCGTGTCTTATCATTACAAACGTAACATGGATCAGTATCTGTGATATGTCCACAAACTGAACAATATGTCAGTTCACGTTTCACGTCAACCAATGCCTTCGCAAAGTTCATAACGTCATCTTCTTTCATATCTAACACATGAAATGCAAGACGACCGGCTGTCTTCGGACCTATTCCAGGTAACTTCATAAAACTATCGATAAGTTTCGATATTGGTGCAGGATAATGCATACTACATCATTCCTGGAATGTTTAATCCTTTAGTATGTTGTCCTAAACGATCTGCAGTTACTTCATCTGCTTTAGTTAATGCATCGTTTGTTGCAGCTAATACTAAGTCTTGTAACATTTCGATATCTTCTGGATCTACTACTTCTTCTTTAATGATGACATCTAATACTTCTTTATGTCCTGAAACTACAACAGTAACCATACCGCCACCAGCAGTTCCTTCAATTCTTTCTTCTTTTAATTTTTCTTGCTCTTCAGCCATTTTCTTTTGCATTTTTTGCATTTGTTTCATCATTTGTTGCATATTTCCGCCACCGCGCATATTCATTTCCTCCTAATAATTTAATCTATAATATTGATTGCATCTTCACCAAATAAATTTGCCGCTTCAGATACAATATCAACTTCCTCAGGTTTTTCTTCCTGTTTCGGTTGTTTTCGATTCTCAATATAAGTATGTCTTACTTGTAGCCATTGAGAATCTGGTACTCCTACCATTTTAACTTGTTTTTTAATAATTGTGTATACTATTGTTTCAATCTGTTCTCTTTTTGCATCATCATTATTAACCATATCACAGTGAATTTCTTCACCAAATTTAATCAGTACATGTGTACTACTTGCAGCAACAGGTTCTGAGTGTTTCAACAAACTTACTAAAGAACGTTGACCTTGTGACTCAACATGTGCCAGTAATTCTCCCCAACTTTGTTTCAAGAAATTCAAATCTTCTCGATTCGCATTATCTAACACTGTTTCGATTTGACGCATAGAGAAAGCATTCTTATTCTTCTTAGGTTCCTTCTTGGCTTTCTGAGGTGTTGAAACTTGAGTACCCCCTTGATTCATACGTGATTCTAGCGCATTAATACGTGCTTCGATTTGACTCGTATCAACACTCACATTACTTTGTGGTGCTTGTGATATTTGCGCTCCCGCTTCACTTAGTTTTACAAGCTCAGAAAGTTTAACAATTAATACTTCGAAATGAACATTTGAATTTACAGAGAAACGCATTGAAACAAGTGTGTCGTTAATCTTATCAATCATTTCATAAATCGTTGGTAACCCCAGTGAATAAATAGCGGCATCACCTTTTTGATCTGTAGCAAATTCAACGATGACATCACGTAAGAAATAAATTAAATCATTTACTAAACGTGTTACTTCTTTACCATCCGCTAGCAATTGATGATATTGTTCAAAGGCACCCTTAACATCATGCACAATCACTTTATCCATTAATGCCATTAAATCATCACGACCAACACTACCTGTTACATTAAGTACGTGGTTTAACGTTAACCTTGCTTCACCGAAGGCAATCGCTTGGTCTAGAATACTTAATGCATCTCGCATACCACCTTCAGCACTTGTTGCAATAAAATCTAAAGCTGCATCTTCATACTCGATTCCTTCTTTACCACAAACAAACGCTAAATGATCTGTGATATCCGGTAAAGAGATTGCTTTAAAGTCGAAACGCTGACAACGAGAAATAATCGTTGCCGGTATTTTGTGTGGCTCAGTTGTAGCTAGAATAAAAATAGCGTGCGCAGGTGGTTCTTCCAACGTTTTAAGTAATGCATTGAAGGCTCCTGTCGTCAGCATATGAACTTCATCGATAATATATACTTTATAAGTCGATTCACCCGGTGCATATTTTACTTTATCACGAATATTACGAATCTCATCCACACCGTTATTACTCGCAGCATCAATTTCAATTACATCTGAATTTGTACCATTTGTAATAGACAAACACGACGGACATTGATTACATGGTTCACCCGTGTCACTTTTCGTACAGTTGATGGCTTTTGCAAAAATCTTTGCAATACTCGTCTTACCCGTACCACGAGGACCATTAAAAAGGTAAGCATGTGAGATTTTATTTTTTTGAATCGCATTTTTTAAAGTTGTCGTAACATGTTTCTGTCCCACAACTTCCTCGAAAGACTGTGAACGAAACACACGATATAAAGCTTGATAAATCAAGTGAGTCCCCTCCAACAAATTAGTAATCTTATTATAACATTGAACTGAGGTCGGTCATATTAATAAGATATAAAAAAGCTTGAGGATAGCCCTCAAGCTTAAAAATATAAAATGTAATTATTTCACGACAACGTAACGAGTCTTTTTAGCAACATTACCCTTGCTATCTTTAGCATAGTAATAAATTTTGTATTTACCTTTTTTGCTAGGACTTACTTTGCCTTTGTAAGTTACTTTAACAGCTTTGTTATCTACAAAATCAAAAGCTTTGATTCCTTTTGTATAAGAGAATGTCTTTTTATTATACGTTGCGTTTTTAACACCTGAAATAACAGGCGCAGAGTCAATTACAGTTGCAGTGTTAGAAAGATAAATGTAGTTTTTTTCTCTACCTTTATAATCTCTGATTTTTTCTCCATCTTTCGCACGAACAACAAATTTAACGGTATACTTACCTACTTTAGGGAAAGCAATCTTGTTATCTGTAACTTTTAATTTTGTTTTTGAACCAGCGCGCGTAACACTCATCACTTGAATATTGAAATCTCTGTTGTCTAATTGAACATTACTATTTGGCTCTTCATATAACTCAACATATTTCGGTAATGTGTATTTTTGACCCGCTTTAAATTCATAACCATTAAATGACGACATACCTGGACTATCAACAACTACCGCTTCAGCTGGCTTTTTAATAAAATTGATTTCAGCATTTTGGTAGAAATTTTCTTTATTGAATGTGTATTTCGTTGTTGTTGGATCTACGATGTAACCTTCTTTTTGGTAATACTTTTTAATATCGCTTAATTGATCTGCAGATAATAAATCCATTACTTCTGAGTATTTGTTTTCAAAACCAGTCTCTTGTAATACAGAGAAGTTAGGAATTGCAGAATCAATCACTTGGCCGTCACGTTTTAAAGTATATGTTACTAACGCTTCACCGAAACTATGTCCAGGCGTTTGTTTTAATTCAATTTTAGAGAAATCTGATACACTTGCGATTGGTTTATCAGGATTAGAAATTTCAAATCCTTTCGGTAAGATTAAACCATATTTAGATAAATCACGTAATGTATTTACTTCGATATATTTAGTACCATCTTCAGGCGCTACAATACCACTTGTTACTAATTTACCAGCTGATGAAGGGAATTGTGTTCTACCTTCAGCTGTTTGGAATTTAACAGTAGTTGAACCATCCATAGCTAATTTCACAACAGTAGGTGCATTCGCTACAGCTGTTTTAGCTGATAATAAAGTTTCTAAACCTTTATTAAATTCACCTGTAGTCGTTTTTGAAGATTTAAATAAGGCATCTGCATCTGTGATTGCTTTGTTTAATGCATCTTGTAACTTCGTCGGTTTGCTCGTATAGTTATTTTCTTTAACTAACTTATAAGCTTTTGCTTTTGTAAGTTCTGCATCTAACTTATCTTGAGCGATGCGCTTTTCTTGTTTGACAATAACGGGTGTTAATTTGTCATCTAGGCGTTTTTTCGCATCTTCGTATTCAGCTACTTTTAAATCAGTTTTAGCTGCGGTCTTCTTTGCTAAACTTAATTCAGTACGCATTGCTTTGAATTCTGGATCATACTTCATTGCAGCATCATTGATATAAGAATTTTCAATTGTCTCCGCTGTCTTAATTAAGTTATCTAAAGCTGCTTTCGCTGCTGTTTGCTCTGCTGTCAGTGCAGGTGATATAGTTGTTGTAGCTGGAGTTTCAGTTGTTTCAGCTTGAGCTACCCCACTTAAAATCGTCGTCGATAATAATGCGGCTGCGATACTCGTAGTATATAATCTAGTAATTTTCATATTATTTCTCCCCACGTTTATATAATTGGTTTATTGTTCACTGCTAACACTTTCAATTATAATCAATGCCACACAAATTATCCATATAATTTACAAGCATTACACAATATTTACAAATTCGATGAAATTTAATTAAATAAAAAAAGACACGTCAATCGACGTGTCTATCTATATAGAAATATTTCATATAAAATTAAGCCGTGCACCTTTGCTTAGAATAACAAACACAAGCGTTACCCAAGTCGACAGCTCAAAACCGGCTGCCCCAGTCACATACAAAGTACCACTTAATGCTGCTTCCTTCCGGACCTGACATGATTCATGGGTTTATATTGGCTAGGACCGATCTCTCAACACTACGTATTTAGGTCAGACCTCACAACTTGTTACCCGCGGCAAAGGGATTAGGTCTTGCCTAAGCGGATTGCAAGTACAGGGAACCGCTAACTCCCCACTTAGCACGGTAATATTTATGATACTAAATCTAGCTATATAATGCAACAATAAACTTTACTTCTCGATTTCAACCGCTCTTCTCGAGAAATCAACAAACTTAAATTCACTTGCTCGGTGTTTTGATATATTATATTGGAATGCTGTTGCATCTGCAAGATGAACGACTGAACGTACAACTGCAGCATACGGTGGCATTGCTTCTACAAACAAATCAATTTCGTATTCAGTCATTGGTTCAAATGTAATTGATTTATTTGAATAAGCAATCTTTAGTCCTAAACGATGTTCAATGTAATCATAAATTGAATGTTCCGCAATTTCTTTAGATAAAGCTGGCATCATGTCTTGAATAAAGTAATCAGTATCTACTATATTTACGATGTTGTTCTTTCTTCTTGAGCGCACAACTTTAAATAATTTTGTTTCATCACTAATGTTTAATGCTTCTTTTACTTTCAAATGATCTTTCGCTAAGACTGTCTCAAAGCTTTCAACAACTGTATGATAATCCATTTTTAACGATTGTTTTATCTCTTCGAAACTTATTAACTGTGATACTGGAAAGTTCATCGATTGATCGTATATAACTACTGAACCTTTCCCTTTTAACTTTTGTATAAATCCATTTGTTTGTAATAAACTTAGTGCTTTTCTAACCGTTTCACGTGAGACACCATACTTTTTTACAAGTAAGTTCTCCGATGGCAATTGCTCACCATGTTTATATTCATCGTTAATAATCTTTCCACTTAATTCCTGATAAATCTTGCGATACTTATTGCTGTTCATAACGCCACCTCTATATTCTATAATTCATTAGCAGCAAAAACACGATAATTTATCGAAGAATTGCGATTGCTTGATATGGCTCCAATACATTTGAATGGAATGAGCCATTATTAATTAACACACTTCCTTCAATATCTATTGACATAGGTACATCAACCGGCTCATCTGTAAAGTTAGCTAAGACAAGTAACGACTTATCATCAAGCATTCTTTCATACGCAAAAATTTGCGGATGATCTTCTAATAAAGGTTTCACCTCTCCATAAGTAATGATATCTAAGTTATGTCTTAACTCAATTAACTTTTGATACGTATAAAATACAGAGTTTTTATCTGCTAGTGCTTGTTTTACATTTATTTGTTTGAAATTTTTTGCTACATCAATCCAAGGTGTTCCTGTTGTGAATCCAGCATTTTCGCTATCATCCCACTGAACTGGACTTCTTGAATTATCTCTTGATTTATCTTGTAATATATCTAATATTTCATCATTTGTAAACCCATTTTTTGACATGATGTTGTATGCATTTGTCGATTCAATATCACGATATTGATTAATATCATCTAAATACAAGTTCGTCATACCAATCTCTTCACCTTGATAAATATAAGGTGTACCCTGTAAGAAGTGTAATGTAATAGCTAACATCTTCGCACTTTTCAGACGACGTTCCTCAGTAGAGTCATCTCCAAAACGGCTTACCACTCGTGGTTGATCATGGTTACACCAGAAGATAGCATTCCATCCGCCACCTTTAGAAATACCAACTTGCCATTCAAATAAAATACGTTTTAATTCAATAAAATCAAACGGCATCTTTGTCCATTTTTCACCATCTTTATAATCTACTTTTAAATGATGAAAGTTAAATACACTACTTAATTCATGACGATCTTCGCGCGTGTAGTTAATACAGTGCTCTAAAGTCGTAGAACTCATTTCACCTACGGTCATGAAACCTTCTTTTTTACCAAAAGTATTTCGGTTCATTTCATTTAAGAATTCATGCACACGAGGGCCATCTGTATAAAACTCTTTACCTATTTTATCTGAGTCTCTATATTCTGCTTTAGAGATTAAATTAATGACATCAAAACGGAAACCATCCATGCCAAAATCAATCCAGTAATTGATCATGTCATAAATTTCTTGTCGTAATTTTTCATTTTCCCAGTTTAAATCTGCTTGAGTTACATCAAATAAACGTAAGTAATACTGATTAGTTGCTGGATCTAGTTGCCATGCATTGCCGCCAAACTTAGATTCCCAGTTTGTTGGAGGTTGTCCGTCTTTACCATCTTTCCAAATATAATAATCGCGATATTCATTATCTTTAGATTTACGTGCTTCAACGAACCAATTATGCTCTGTACTCGTGTGATTGATTACGATATCAGACATTATTTTAATACCACGCGCATGCGCTTCATCTAATAAACGCTTAAAATCTTCTTTCGTACCGAAGTCTGGATTAATTTCATAATAGTCACTAATATCATAACCATTATCATTCATTGGAGAGCGATAAACTGGTGTTAGCCATAAATAATCAACACCTAGCGTCTTTAAGTAATCTAACTTTTCAATAATACCGTTAATATCTCCTTGACCATTGCCTGTTGTGTCATTAAAAGATTTTGGATAAATTTGATAAACAACTGACTTTCTCCAATCGGTAACTGCCATTATTATAACTCCTAACGTTTTTAGTTTAATATAATTTTACAACGAACAACCTGTAAGTACAAGTTGCTCGTTGATTAATTTATTCACTATGAAATTTTATAAATTTTTATCTGAAACAATCGGTTCCGCTACATCTTCACCCATTTTCTTCTTAGCGAAGTTTGAGAATACTAATGTTAAGATGATTGGTAAAATTACTGCAATAGCCATACCAATTGCAAACGTTACTTTAAATCCAGGGTTGATACTCATGATACCAGGTATACCCCCAACCCCAACTTTACCTAATAATTGTTGCGAACCGAAAATTGCTCCTACGATACCAGTTGTGATAACTGCTGCAATGAACGGATATTTAAGTGGAATGTTTACCCCGAACATAGCTGGTTCTGTTACCCCTAACCAACCTGAAATACCAGAAGTTAATGCTAAACCTTCTTCTTTAACCATTTTCTTACGTTTGTATAAGAACCAAGCTGCAAATGCTGCTGAACCTTGTGAGATGTTAGAGATTGCAAGGATTGGCCATAAATATGTTCCACCTAAACTTGAACTCATTAATTGGAAGTCAACTGCTAAGAACATATGGTGTAAACCTGTAATAACAAGTGGTGCATATACTAAACCATATACTAATCCACCTAACCAGCCAGCCGATTCAAAAATCATTTGAATGAAACCAGTGATTTGATTACCTAGCCAGAATGCTGCTGGTCCAATAACGATGAATGACAAGAATCCTACTAATAATAATGCAACAGGACCTACTACTAACATCTTGATTGAATCGTGAACACGTTTGTTTAAGAAACGTTCGACTTGCGCTAAACACCAAGTCGCGATTAAGATTGGTAATACTTGTGCTGCATAGTTTAATTGATTAACTTTTAAACCGAATACATCCCATGTAGGGATTTCTACTAGTTTTCCAGTTTTAGCATCCGCTAAACCATATTGTGATGCAAGTGCTGGGTTAACTAATACTAAACCTAGTACTAAACCTAGAATTGGACTACCACCAAATACACGCATCGCACTCCAACCAATTAGTGCAGGTAAGAAGTGAAACGGTGTTACGGCGATTAATTTAATAATTTCTGCAATACCTTTAAATTGTGGGTACTTGTCTACTACTGATCCATCTTTGAAGAACACACCGGCATCTAGTAATAAATTAGAAAGACCTAATAATAAACCGGCTGTTACGATTGCAGGTAACAACGGAATGAATACATCACCCAATGTCTTGATAGCACGTTGTAATGGATTCATTTGCTCTGCTGCTGCTGCTTTTACATCGTCTTTTGAAGATTCGCCAATTCCTGTTTCATCCACGAATACTTTATAAGCTTCGTCTACAGTTCCTGGACCAATAACGATTTGGAACTGGTTGTTTGCTGCAAATGATCCTTTAACTAAATTGATTTTATCTAAAGCTGCCTTATCTACTTTTGAATCGTCCTTTAATGCTAATCGTAATCTTGTTACACAATGCGTTGCTGCTGAAACATTGTCTTTTCCACCAATTGCGTCAATTATACTTCTAACTTCGTCTCTGTTGACTGCCATGCTGGTCAACTCCTTCTTCTGTGATATGATTTTATTGTACACTGTCTATACAAGTATGTAAAGGTTTTCTGAAAAGGTTTTCACGATTAATATTTTTATTTAAATATTATTATTTTACACAAATTAATTTCAAAAAGTTGTATGATAACTATATACAAGCATTTGAAAGGACTTGATTTTTATGAATCATAATCAATTGTTTTTGCAAAATAATAATTTCAGTAGTACGTTAATCTCAATGAACGGTGAGTTGCTTTTTAAATCAGACGCTTCTAGAGTCTTTCCGTCTGCGAGCCTTATCAAATTACCAATTATGCTATATATTTTCGATGAACGCATTCGTGATTTAGACCGTATTATTCCCATCGATACGAAAGTGGAAGGTGCTGGAGTTACACCTTACTTAACACAGACGGCATATACTGTACTTGATTTAGTCACTTTGATGATTATTGCTAGTGATAATCGAGCTACCAATACTCTTATAGAATGGATTGGTATAGAATCATTAAACAAATATTTCCTGCGTAATAATTTAAGAGATACCATCTTGCAAAGAAAAATGATGGATACTAAACGTCGCTCTGAGGGTTTAGATAATTTCACAACATCACAAGATATGTTTCAAACGCTTACGCTTATTCAAAACCATCCGCAATTCGAATCTATGTACCAAATCATGAAACAACAGTTATTAAAAGATAAGACATTAATGTATCTATCGGATGAGTCTATCGAATTCGGTACAAAAACAGGAGACTATGATTGTGTTCATCATGATGCAGGTATCGTCCGATTCAAAGATAATATTATTAACTTTGTTGTACTCACTGATAATGATGAAAATATCCAAATTCATCAAGCATTCCATGACTTTGGGTTGTATCTTCAAGAATTAGTGAAATCATAAACACGACTCGCACCGACATAAATTTCTTCATATAACCCAGATTCAATCGTTCTTTCTTCTATTGAAAGTGGTGTGTTCGGCGAATGTATCATAAAGCCATTCCCAATATAAATTCCGATATGTGATATTTTATCTATGTCTTTATCGTTAGAGAAATAAACAAGGTCACCTGGTAACAGCTCACTCTTATCAATAGGCGTTGTTGCAAAGTATTGCTCATGAGCATCCCTTGGTAAATCAATTCCAATATGACGGTACATATGATATACAAAGCCTGAACAATCATAACCGTAACTCGACATACCACCCCATAAATAACCTAAATCGATATACATTGAAGCTGCTTCATACAGTGCATTATAACTTGGGTTCTGCTCAGGTAATCTCGTGGATTGTATTGAGACAGCTTCTTTTTTAAGTTTTAAAATTCCATCAGGACTATATACATAGACAAACGCATCTTCAATTCGATGCACTGGTAAAGTTGTATTAAATGAAAACACATAGTAAGGAGCATCAGCTTTATAACTCAATGTTCTAGGTATAATGATACGTGCAAATCTATTATCATGTCCCACTGAATGATTCATCCCTTCAATCTCACCAATATGCGATTTTGGGATATACCCTGGATAACCACGGTCATCACTTTCTGACACTTGTTCAATACACACGACTTTACACCAATCACCTATGTCTTCAAGGATCTCAAGTGGTTCTCCGTATAATAGTTGTGTATCTATTCTAGAATCTTCACAAAAAGATAATTTTTGTTCTAAATTTAAACTCAGTAACCATTTTTGAATATTCGTAGGATAACTCGTTGCATCATTATCAATATCTCGCACTTTATCAATACTACGCCAAACGGTACTTACCGGAACACTACAAACTTTCGTCATCGATTAACGCCTCCCATAATGCTTTGTTATCGATACCTAAACCCACTCTATCAGTCAAACTTACTTTAGGACCATCGTATGAAATTCCACCTATTATCAGTTTCTCCTTCAACATAAACGGTGCATCGAAATCTATCTTATTTATTTCCAGGGCAATTGCTAGATGCATCGCAGCAGTTAAAGCAATATGCGACTCCATCATTGAACCGAGCATACACTGAATCCCTTTTGCTTGTGCTACTTGATGAATTCTAAGTGCCCCATATATTCCACCTGACTTCATCAACTTGATATTAAACCATGATACGCCCCCAAGTTCTGCAATCACATTTGCATCATACATATCAAACAAGCTCTCATCTGCCATAATCGGAATATCGCTCTGCTGTCCAAGTCGACTCAATGCTAAATAATCTTTCCTATATAAAGGTTGTTCAATGCAATCCACTTGAATCTTCTCATGGTTTAAATATTCAATGAAACGAATAGCTTCCTCCTCACTCCAACCTTGATTCGCATCAATCGACAAAGTCACATCAGGTACGACATCATAGATTGCGTGAATTCTCGCCAAATCTAAATCAACATCATTTCCAAGTTTAACTTTTAGCGATTCAAATTTTTCTTCTACATAACTAGCTGCGTCATGTGTCATCTCGCCGACACCATTTAAACTAACAGTATGACTTGTTGATAAGGTTTGTAATTCCGATTTCTTATTCAAATATTGATAGAGGGGAAGTCCTACTTCTTGTGATAACAAATCGTATATCGCCATATCCAATGCCGCCTTAGCACTTGTGTTTCCTACAATAGCTGTTTGTATCTCCATCAATAAATCTGATGCAACTCTCATACCAATTAACCGTGCCTTAATCCATTTTATTGCAGCTACAATACTCTCTAATGTTTCACCTGTGATTGCGGGAGTAGGCACTGCTTCTCCGACACCTAATCCTCTGTCAGTATTAATAAATACGATGATACTCTCAATAACATCTGTTTGTCTTAATGCCGTTTTAAAAGGCTTTTTGAGCTGTGAAACCTGTCTTTTAATTATGATGTCTTCAATAATCATCTCATCACCTCTAATATTTTCTGAATATTCTATCATTATAACAGAATTCAAAAAAAAAAATGACTCAAAATTAATTGAGTCATTCATTATATATATTATTATATTAGTCTAAATAATGGCGGAGGAAGAGGGATTCGAACCCCCGCGAGCCGTTAAGCCCCTGTCGGTTTTCAAGACCGATCCCTTCAGCCGGACTTGGGTATTCCTCCAAATAAGACAATATCAATCTTATAATAAAGTGATGATACTGTCAATATTATTTACTATTAAATTATTAAAAATTTAGTATGCTCTTGCATCTATATGTGATATCATCCAGTTCTTTTCAAATTTTACCATATAAATCGTTAATTCTAACGGCCACGTATCTCTCATTCCATTAATATTAGCATCAACTCTGTTTTGCGCTATCAATGTTGCTTTCTTATCTTTCATCATAATTTCAATATTTTCTTCTAAGCTCGAAAAATACTTCATCGATTGATCTTCGATTGCTTTTAACCACTCCCTTTTAGGTTGTTTATATCCCGTCATATGGACTAAAAAACTACCTTCCATCATTAACTGATTTATTCTATCAACATCTTCATTTATCATTGCTGTATATAATGATTTGTACACTAAATAAACTTGTTCTTCAGGAGTGTTCATATTCTATCGCCCCAATCGAATTTTATATTTTTTATAATACCCATTTGGCTAAATTTTACACAATTAGTTAAAAAAATGACTATCTCATTTGAGATAGTCATTTAAAATTAATATGTTTTCTATTAATTTTTTCTTCTTGGTAATACCAAAAGTAATCCACCTAATGCAAGGAACATTAATCCTACTAATCCCGTATGTTTCAATGCCTCACCAGTGTCAGGTAAAATACCATCGTCCTCTGTACCTTTAGGAATAATATTGACGATATTATCTTCAGGTAAAGTAGGTTTATTAGGCACTTCTACTGCTGGTTTTGTAACAGGAGTCACTATTGGATTAAGTCCTTCTGGAATTTCAATCGTTGGTAATTCTGTTGTTGGTAATTCTGTTGTTGGTAATTCTGTCATTGGTAATTCTGTCGTTGGTAATTCTGTCGTTGGTAATTCTGTCGTTGGTAATTCTGTTGTTGGTAATTCTGTTGTTGGTGTTTCTGTTGTTGGTAATTCTGTCGTTGGTATTTCTGTCGTTGGTATTTCTGTTGTTGGTGCTTCTGTTGTTGGTTCTTCTGTTGTTGGTTCTTCTGTTGTTGGTTCTTCTGTTGTTGGTTCTTCTGTTGTTGGTTCTTCTGTTGTTGGTTCTTCTGTTGTTGGTTCTTCTGTTGTTGGTAATTCTGTTGTTGGTTCTTCTGTTGTTGGTTCTTCTGTTGTTGGTTCTTCTGTTGTTGGTAATTCTGTTGTTGGTTCTTCTGTTGTTGGTAATTCTGTTGTTGGTTCTTCTGTTGTTGGTTCTTCTGTTGTTGGTAATTCTGTTGTTGGTTCTTCTGTTGTTGGTTCTTCTGTTGTTGGTTCTTCTGTTGTTGGTAATTCTGTTGTTGGTAATTCTGTTGTTGCTCCTTCTGTTGTTGGTAATTCTGTTGTTGGTAATTCTGTTGTTGGTAATTCTGTTGTTGGTGTACCACCGCTACCTTTCTCATACATACCCATATCAACACTATTATCACTACTATTATTAATAACTACTTTAGTAATATTACCATTTGAATCTTTATCTGGTGTTGATTGACCCGTTGGAGATCCTTTAAATCCATCTGGAATTACAAATTCGATAGTGTACACACCATTCTCTAATCCTGTAAAGATGTAATGTCCATATTTATCAGTCACTACTGTAACTTTAGTACCATCTGGTTTCGTTAAAATCACATTGATTCCTTCTAAACCACCTTCATTTGCATCTTGAATTCCATCTTGATTTACATCATTCCAAACTAAATCACTGATTGAATAAGTTTCTGTTGTTGGTTCTTCTGTTGTTGGTCCTTCTGTTGTTGGCCCTTCTGTTGTTGGTCCTTCTGTTGTTGGTCCTTCTGTTGTTGGTCCTTCTGTTGTTGGTTCTTCTGTTGTTGGTTCTTCTGTTGTTGGTCCTTCTGTTGTTGGTTCTTCTGTTGTTGGTTCTTCTGTTGTTGGTCCTTCTGTTGTTGGTCCTTCTGTTGTTGGTTCTTCTGTTGTTGGTCCTTCTGTTGTTGGTTCTTCTGTTGTTGGTAATTCTGTTGTTGGTCCTTCTGTTGTTGGTAATTCTGTTGTTGGTTCTTCTGTTGTTGGTAATTCTGTTGTTGGTAATTCTGTTGTTGGAACAATAACAATCTCAACTGGTACGTCTACTGTGTCTGTCGCCGTTGGCGGTGTTAAGTTGCCTGGCGGTGTGCCTGTTGTTGTTGCTGTATTTGTTACTTTGCCACCGTCGATATCTTCTTGTGTTACCACTTTTGTTGCCGTTCCTGTTGTTGACTCGCCCGGTTTTAATGTTGTTGTTAATAATGTGATGCCTTCTGGGAACATTGGGTCATTAACTTCTACGTCCGTTAATGTCGTTGTTCCTGTATTTTTGACGTCAAATGTGTACGTGATTGTATCGCCAACTTTTACGCTTGTTAAATCTGCTGATTTATCTAACGTGATTGCTGTTGATCCGTCTTGCGTTATCACGACTGTATCTTCTGCCGTCGGCGGTGTTAAGTCGCCTGGTGGTGTACCTGTTGTTAACGCCGTGTTACTTAATTTTCCTGCGTCAACTTCTTCTTGTGTCACAATATGTGACGCTGTGCCTGTTGTTACTTCGCCTGGTAATAATGTTGTTTTACCTAATGTGATGTTGCCACCAAACATTGGGTCAGTCACGATCACATCTTTCAATGTTACGTTTCCTGTATTCGTTACTGTAAATGTATAATCTACTGCTTCGCCTACCACTAATCCAGTCGCTGTTGTTGTTTTGTCAATCGTGATACTTGTTGCTGGGTTCGTCGGAACCTCTACTGTATCTTCATCTGTTGGTTTTGGTGTATCACCTGGCGGTGTACCCGTTGTTGTTGCTGTATTTGTTACTTTGCCACCATCAATGTCTTCTTGCGTTACTACTTTACTTGCTGTTCCAGTTGTTGTTTCTCCTGGTTTTAATGTTGTTGTTGCTAACGTGATACCTTCTGGGAACATCGCATCAGTTACTTTAACATCTTTCAATGTCACTGTTCCTGTGTTCGTTACCGTGAATGTGTACGTGATTGTGTCGCCAACTTTAGCGCTTGTTACGTCTGATGTTTTCTCTAAATCAATTGCTGCTTGTTGGTCTGTTGGTACTTCTACTGTGTCTGTCGCCGTTGGCGGTGTTAAGTTGCCTGGCGGTGTGCCTGTTGTTGTTGCTGTATTTGTTACTTTGCCACCGTCGATATCTTCTTGTGTTACCACTTTTGTTGCCGTTCCTGTTGTTGACTCGCCCGGTTTTAATGTTGTTGTTAATAATGTGATGCCTTCTGGGAACATTGGGTCATTAACTTCTACGTCCGTTAATGTCGTTGTTCCTGTATTTTTGACGTCAAATGTGTACGTGATTGTATCGCCAACTTTTACGCTTGTTAAATCTGCTGATTTATCTAACGTGATTGCTGTTGATCCGTCTTGCGTTATCACGACTGTATCTTCTGCCGTCGGCGGTGTTAAGTCGCCTGGTGGTGTACCTGTTGTTAACGCCGTGTTACTTAATTTTCCTGCGTCAACTTCTTCTTGTGTCACAATATGTGACGCTGTGCCTGTTGTTACTTCGCCTGGTAATAATGTTGTTTTACCTAATGTGATGTTGCCACCAAACATTGGGTCAGTCACGATCACATCTTTCAATGTTACGTTTCCTGTATTCGTTACTGTAAATGTATAATCTACTGCTTCGCCTACCACTAATCCAGTCGCTGTTGTTGTTTTGTCAATCGTGATACTTGTTGCTGGGTTCGTCGGAACCTCTACTGTATCTTCATCTGTTGGTTTTGGTGTATCACCTGGCGGTGTACCCGTTGTTGTTGCTGTATTTGTTACTTTGCCACCATCAATGTCTTCTTGCGTTACTACTTTACTTGCTGTTCCAGTTGTTGTTTCTCCTGGTTTTAATGTTGTTGTTGCTAACGTGATACCTTCTGGGAACATCGCATCAGTTACTTTAACATCTTTCAATGTCACTGTTCCTGTGTTCGTTACCGTGAATGTGTACGTGATTGTGTCGCCAACTTTAGCGCTTGTTACGTCTGATGTTTTCTCTAAATCAATTGCTGCTTGTTGGTCTGTTGGTACTTCTACTGTGTCTGTCGCCGTTGGCGGTGTTAAGTTGCCTGGCGGTGTGCCTGTTGTTGTTGCTGTATTTGTTACTTTGCCACCGTCGATATCTTCTTGTGTTACCACTTTTGTTGCCGTTCCTGTTGTTGACTCGCCCGGTTTTAATGTTGTTGTTAATAATGTGATGCCTTCTGGGAACATTGGGTCATTAACTTCTACGTCCGTTAATGTCGTTGTTCCTGTATTTTTGACGTCAAATGTGTACGTGATTGTATCGCCAACTTTTACGCTTGTTAAATCTGCTGATTTATCTAACGTGATTGCTGTTGATCCGTCTTGCGTTATCACGACTGTATCTTCTGCCGTCGGCGGTGTTAAGTCGCCTGGTGGTGTACCTGTTGTTAACGCCGTGTTACTTAATTTTCCTGCGTCAACTTCTTCTTGTGTCACAATATGTGACGCTGTGCCTGTTGTTACTTCGCCTGGTAATAATGTTGTTTTACCTAATGTGATGTTGCCACCAAACATTGGGTCAGTCACGATCACATCTTTCAATGTTACGTTTCCTGTATTCGTTACTGTAAATGTATAATCTACTGCTTCGCCTACCACTAATCCAGTCGCTGTTGTTGTTTTGTCAATCGTGATACTTGTTGCTGGGTTCGTCGGAACCTCTACTGTATCTTCATCTGTTGGTTTTGGTGTATCACCTGGCGGTGTACCCGTTGTTGTTGCTGTATTTGTTACTTTGCCACCATCAATGTCTTCTTGCGTTACTACTTTACTTGCTGTTCCAGTTGTTGTTTCTCCTGGTTTTAATGTTGTTGTTGCTAACGTGATACCTTCTGGGAACATCGCATCAGTTACTTTAACATCTTTCAATGTCACTGTTCCTGTGTTCGTTACCGTGAATGTGTACGTGATTGTGTCGCCAACTTTAGCGCTTGTTACGTCTGATGTTTTCTCTAAATCAATTGCTGCTTGTTGGTCTGTTGGTACTTCTACTGTGTCTGTCGCCGTTGGCGGTGTTAAGTTGCCTGGCGGTGTGCCTGTTGTTGTTGCTGTATTTGTTACTTTGCCACCGTCGATATCTTCTTGTGTTACCACTTTTGTTGCCGTTCCTGTTGTTGACTCGCCCGGTTTTAATGTTGTTGTTAATAATGTGATGCCTTCTGGGAACATTGGGTCATTAACTTCTACGTCCGTTAATGTCGTTGTTCCTGTATTTTTGACGTCAAATGTGTACGTGATTGTATCGCCAACTTTTACGCTTGTTAAATCTGCTGATTTATCTAACGTGATTGCTGTTGATCCGTCTTGCGTTATCACGACTGTATCTTCTGCCGTCGGCGGTGTTAAGTCGCCTGGTGGTGTACCTGTTGTTAACGCCGTGTTACTTAATTTTCCTGCGTCAACTTCTTCTTGTGTCACAATATGTGACGCTGTGCCTGTTGTTACTTCGCCTGGTAATAATGTTGTTTTACCTAATGTGATGTTGCCACCAAACATTGGGTCAGTCACGATCACATCTTTCAATGTTACGTTTCCTGTATTCGTTACTGTAAATGTATAATCTACTGCTTCGCCTACCACTAATCCAGTCGCTGTTGTTGTTTTGTCAATCGTGATACTTGTTGCTGGGTTCGTCGGAACCTCTACTGTATCTTCATCTGTTGGTTTTGGTGTATCACCTGGCGGTGTACCCGTTGTTGTTGCTGTATTTGTTACTTTGCCACCATCAATGTCTTCTTGCGTTACTACTTTACTTGCTGTTCCAGTTGTTGTTTCTCCTGGTTTTAATGTTGTTGTTGCTAACGTGATACCTTCTGGGAACATCGCATCAGTTACTTTAACATCTTTCAATGTCACTGTTCCTGTGTTCGTTACCGTGAATGTGTACGTGATTGTGTCGCCAACTTTAGCGCTTGTTACGTCTGATGTTTTCTCTAAATCAATTGCTGCTTGTTGGTCTGTTGGTACTTCTACTGTGTCTGTCGCCGTTGGCGGTGTTAAGTTGCCTGGCGGTGTGCCTGTTGTTGTTGCTGTATTTGTTACTTTGCCACCGTCGATATCTTCTTGTGTTACCACTTTTGTTGCCGTTCCTGTTGTTGACTCGCCCGGTTTTAATGTTGTTGTTAATAATGTGATGCCTTCTGGGAACATTGGGTCATTAACTTCTACGTCCGTTAATGTCGTTGTTCCTGTATTTTTGACGTCAAATGTGTACGTGATTGTATCGCCAACTTTTACGCTTGTTAAATCTGCTGATTTATCTAACGTGATTGCTGTTGATCCGTCTTGCGTTATCACGACTGTATCTTCTGCCGTCGGCGGTGTTAAGTCGCCTGGTGGTGTACCTGTTGTTAACGCCGTGTTACTTAATTTTCCTGCGTCAACTTCTTCTTGTGTCACAATATGTGACGCTGTGCCTGTTGTTACTTCGCCTGGTAATAATGTTGTTTTACCTAATGTGATGTTGCCACCAAACATTGGGTCAGTCACGATCACATCTTTCAATGTTACGTTTCCTGTATTCGTTACTGTAAATGTATAATCTACTGCTTCGCCTACCACTAATCCAGTCGCTGTTGTTGTTTTGTCAATCGTGATACTTGTTGCTGGGTTCGTCGGAACCTCTACTGTATCTTCATCTGTTGGTTTTGGTGTATCACCTGGCGGTGTACCCGTTGTTGTTGCTGTATTTGTTACTTTGCCACCATCAATGTCTTCTTGCGTTACTACTTTACTTGCTGTTCCAGTTGTTGTTTCTCCTGGTTTTAATGTTGTTGTTGCTAACGTGATACCTTCTGGGAACATCGCATCAGTTACTTTAACATCTTTCAATGTCACTGTTCCTGTGTTCGTTACCGTGAATGTGTACGTGATTGTGTCGCCAACTTTAGCGCTTGTTACGTCTGATGTTTTCTCTAAATCAATTGCTGCTTGTTGGTCTGTTGGTACTTCTACTGTGTCTGTCGCCGTTGGCGGTGTTAAGTTGCCTGGCGGTGTGCCTGTTGTTGTTGCTGTATTTGTTACTTTGCCACCGTCGATATCTTCTTGTGTTACCACTTTTGTTGCCGTTCCTGTTGTTGACTCGCCCGGTTTTAATGTTGTTGTTAATAATGTGATGCCTTCTGGGAACATTGGGTCATTAACTTCTACGTCCGTTAATGTCGTTGTTCCTGTATTTTTGACGTCAAATGTGTACGTGATTGTATCGCCAACTTTTACGCTTGTTAAATCTGCTGATTTATCTAACGTGATTGCTGTTGAACGATCAGTTGTTACAGTTACGCTATCATCATCATGTGGCGGTTCCAAATCTCCAGGAGGCGTACCTTCTACTACTGCTTGGTTTCGAATATTACCTCTATCTACATCTTCTTGTGTTACTTCATATTCCATTGTTGCGGTTGTCGTTTCACCAGGTTGTAATATTGTCTTATCTAAATTTATATGTTGACCCACGAATAAGTCATCCGCATTTACATCAGTTAATGTTACATTTCCCGTATTTGTAACAACAAATTTGTATATCAGTGTATCACCTAATTTATAAGTTTGTGTATTGACAGTCTTCACAATCTCAATTGCCGGATTACCTGCCGCAACGACTTTATTATCGTCTGTTGCTGTTGGTGGCGTTAATCCCGTTGGTGGTGTACCTGTTGTTGTTGCTGTATTTAAAATCTCTCCATTATTAATATCTTCTTGTGTTACTGTATACGATTTTGTAATTGTTGTCGAAGCCCCTGGTGCAAGTACAGTATCTTTTAATGTTATTGCGCCACCTAATTTATCATCATTAAGTGAAACACCTGTTAATGTACTTGTTCCAGTATTAGTAATTACAAATGTGTAATTGACGATATCTCCAGCCTGAGTAACCGAAGTTACATCGCTCGTTTTATCTAATGATATTGCAGTTGTCGGCGTCGTATTAACAATTTCTGTTTCTTCTGAAGTTACTGGTGGTCCTTCCGGTGGAATGCCAGTGACTTTAGCAGTATTTGTGATTTCTCTACTATCAAATTCAGCTTGAGTTACAACATGTTCTAATTGAACTTTCGTTGTTTCACCTGGTTGTAATGTTGTTGTATCAAGGTTTATAACTCCTCCAAACATCGGATCAATTAATTCAATATTTGTAAGTGTAACATTTCCCGTATTATATATTTCTAATTCATAAGTAATAACTTGGCCAGCATGATCTACATCTTGAATATCTGCATGCTTATGCAACTCAATTTCAGGTTTTCGTTCTGTTGGAATTGTTACATTATCCGTCGCTGTCGGCGGGGTTAAGCCAGCTGGTGGCGTACCTGTAACTGTTGCGATATTGTCTAAACTTGCTTTATTTAAATCATCTTGGGTTATTGTTCTAGATGCTGTTGCAATAGTTGTTTCCCCAGGTAATAATGTTGTCTTTTGAAGACTAATACCTTCCGGAAACATTGGATCTGTTAATTTTACATTAGTTAAAGTAGCGGTACCTGTATTCGTTACTTCAAATGTATAAACAACGACTTCTCCAATTTGTTGTAATATGGTTTGTCCTGCTGATTTATCTAGCGCAATACTTGTTGTTGGCTTTGTAGGAATCTCAACAGTATCTGTATCTGTTGGAGGCGTACCACTTGGTGGTGTTCCTGTTGTCTTTGCAATATTAACAAGTTTGCCCGAATCAAATTCTTCTTGAGTTACTGTGTGTATCGCTGTTCCAGATGTTGATTCTCCCGGAGCTATCGTTCTATTAGTCAGAATTCCACCATTCGGGAACATCGGATCTGTGATTCTAACATCTGTAAGAGTAGTATTACCTGTGTTTGTAACTACAAAGTTATATGTCACTGTTTGTCCAGGCGCTGTAATTTCAGTAGTTGAGCTTGTTTTAACAATATCAATACCATTCATATTCACAGCTGGTATCGTAACGCTATCTGTATCTGTAGGATCTTCTAAATTCATAGGCGCATCACCAATTACAAATGCTGTATTTGGTAAATCACCTTTGTCTAAATCTGATTGTTTCACAGAATAAGTTGCAGTACCTGTTGTTGTTTCTCCTGGATTTAATGATGTTTTTGCTAATGTAATTTCGCTAGAGAAAAGTGGGTCTGTAACACGGACATCTGTCAATGTCGTCGTTCCAGTATTTGTTACAGTGAATGTGTACGTTACTAATTCCCCAGCTTTTTTAATTTCAGTTACATTTGCTTTCTTAGTTAAATCAATCGTCGCTGTACCAATCGCTGGTACTGTTACTTCATCACTTGAAGTAGGTGGCTCTCCACTCGGTGGTGTTCCTGTAACGACTGCTTTGTTATTAATTTCGCCATTATTGATTTCATCTTGCGTTACTGTATGTTTAGCCGTACCTGTCGTCGTTTCACCTGGTGCTAATGTTGTTTTTGCTAACGTTACGCCTGATGGGAACATTGGATCTGTAATAGTTACATTTGTTAATGTTGTATCTCCAGTGTTCGTAACTTTAAATTGATAATCGATAATATCGCCGGCTTTAGAAACATTATCTACTGCGGTTGATTTATCTAAATTAATCCCTGGTTTACCATCTGGAGTAACAATAACTTCATCATTGTCACTAACTGTCGTACCTTTAGGATCTGTTCCATCTACTTTTGCTGTATTCGTAATATTGTCTTTTGACATATCAGCTGTTGTAACTGTATAAACAGCTGTTCCTGTTGTTGTTTCACCTGGTGCTAATGTTGTTTTTAATATCGTTACATTACCACCCAACATTGGATCAGTTAATTTAACGTTATTTAAAGTAGTATTACCCGTGTTTGTAATCACGAAGTTATATGTTACTTTATCGCCTTCTTTAACTGATGTTGCTGTTGTATTCTTTTCTAATTTAATAGTAGGTATTAATTCTGTAGGTACGTCCACTGTATCAGTCGATGTTGGTGGGTTGCCACTTGGCGGTGTACCTGTGGCTTTTGCTGTGTTAGATACCTTTCCACTATCAAATTCTGCCAGTGTTACAATATGTTCTGATGTTCCAATTGTTGATTCTCCAGGTGCTAATGTTGTTTGTGCTAACTGAATCCCATCAGGGAACATTGGGTCAGTAACTACTACGTTTGTTAATGTAGCATCACCTGTATTTGTAACTGTAAATCTATAATTGATAGTCTGTCCTGGTTGCGTAATTAATGTATTCTCCGATTCCTTATCCAAAGTAATCCCTGGTGTAACTTTTGGCGTAATTGTTTCGGTATCTTTTGAAGTAACATCTGATCCTACTGGAGGTTTACCAGTAACTGTCGCTGTATTCACAATTGTAGCATTTGCAACGTCTTTATCTGTAATTGTATAAATTGCTGTACCTGTTGTTGATTCCCCAGGTAATAATGTTGTTTTCTGAACAGATACAGTTCCACCTAACATTGGATCATTTAATGTTACGTTTGTCAGCGTAACATTTCCAGTATTAGTAATTGTAAAGCTATATGTTACAACATCACCTTGTTTTACTGTTGTTTTATCAGCAGCTTTATCTAAAGTGATTGCTGGTGTATCTGGTGTGGTAATCGTTACTTTATCCGTATCTTTCGGAGGTGTTAAATCTCCAGGTGGTGTTCCTGTAGCAACAGCCGTATTAATGATATCCCCTGCATTAATTTCATTTTGAGTGATTGTTTTAGATATCGTACCAATAGCTGTTTCTCCTGGATTGAGTGTTGTTTTATCAAGCGTAATGCCTGCACCAAACATCGGGTCGTCAACTTTAACATTATAAAGTGCAACTTCACCTGTATTCGTAACTTTGAAAGTATATGTTACGACATCTCCTGCTTTTGTCACAGTAGATACGTTTGATGTTTTTACTAAATCAATACTTGTTTTTTGTTGTTTATTATCAATAACCAGCGGACTTGCTGCTGGCACTTCATTACCTGATGCATCAATTGTTACAACAGTATATGTACCATCACTGTTTACAGTCAATTTTCGTTTTGTTGCATCTAATGTGTAACCTGGAGGGGCTTTTGTCTCTTCTAAAATATATACCCCCGGCATTACATCAGGTGTAATAACTTGACCATTCGCACCTGAAGTCGCTGTGACAGGAGTACCATTATTAACTTGTACTATTTTACCTGTTGCATCTTCATAAGTCGTCACAGGTGTTAATTTGAATTCTGCACCTGGTATTCCTTTTTTCGTACCATCTGGTAGTACACCATTCTTTTGGAACTTCACTGGTAATGGATTTTGATCCGGAGCGAATACTTTAACCTCATTTGAAATTAAAGATTGCTTAGTTGTTGTTCCTGAAATTGTTGTAATAATTTCTGCCTGATTCGGAATACCATTTGCAACGATTTGATCATATAAAGCACCATCTTGAGCAAATTCAGGTTTAATTTTAGCAGTAATCAATACTTTGTATTGATCACTTAAATAACTTGTAAATTTACCATCCGCATCTGGAGGTAATGTTATTCTTACTTCATTGTTCGTCGTTGTAATCGCACTTGACCCTAATGTAAAAGGAACTGATGATGCACCTGTTCTATCACGAGCGATTACTTTTACATCTAATATTTCTAATCTCGGATCAATTTTGTCATATAATATTGGACTTGTTGACCAAGCTAATGGAGATCTGTTAAACAAATAATCGTTAGAGAATGTAAATGTTTGTGTTCCACTATCTAAAGTTGTACTTGGTGTTTTATAAGCTGTTTCAGTTGCTTTCTTTACTGATTTCTTAACTGATGTTTCACAGTTAAAGTATTGATACGTATCCGCCGCTGATGGACCAAATTTCGGTATTGTAACTTTTTGTGTACCAATTGTAAGATTACCTAATAAAGTAGGTCCAATTTCATCTGCTGATGGATCTGCATCAATTATCAGTTTATCTGGGTCTAATAATTCAGTTGTAAACTCCAAACTATAATCCGAACCATCATAATCAAACTGATTTACTGTAATTGTTGTACCATTTTGTGTAAATGTTAATGGGATTCTAGCCCCTGTTGTCTTATTAATGAGAGTCATCGTGCTCATCTTATAACCATCAGTTAAAGTAAATGTACCTGTCGAAGATACCGATTGAACTGCATTACTAATAGCAGCTGATAACTGATTTACAAATGCTGTTGGATCTCCTGTATTAATGTAATAACTTGGTTCCGTTGCATAACTTTGAAGCGCAGTTTGAATTTGAGGACGCATTGTTGACTCATATAATGGACCATATTGGTTCATATTCGAGAACGCATTCCTATCTTCAAGGAATCCCACTACTAGTTCTGCATTAGGATAAGCAGTCTTTAATGATGTTGTTGCTACTGTTAAGTCATTTAGTCTAGACTTCCAGTCTTGTGAAGTTTCATATGGATATATATAATCCCATACTCCGTTCGTCGGATTATAAAACTGATCATTTACTGTCCCAGGGTAATCATTGATATATTCGTACCTTATAAATGCACCAGTAGTTGCATTGTATCTCGCCCATCGGTATTGAGTGTAATATACTCCTAAGTAAGAATCATAATACGTTCCTATCGCTGTGCTTACAGATTTAAAATTATCTACATAAGCCTGTTCAAATGTAGCATTTTTCTCTACATTCCCAGTTTTAGGATTAACGTTAACTACTCCGTCAGTAATTAACACAAATACTGTTTGTCTGTCAGTAGCTGTTCCCGCAATCGATTTATAATCGTTTAACGCTTGCGTCACACCACTTGGTGTAGGTGTACCACCCGAAGGCGTTACAGCATTTACAAAGTTCTTAACAGATGTAATATCAGATGTTAATTTAGAACTGTTCGTCGTAATTTTGAAATTACCCTCTGTATATGCATCATAATTTGTACCTACAGGGGATTGGTATATATTATCTTTTACCCCCTGGAATGTTGTAACCATTGTTCTATCGCCATCTGCTGGTTGAACATATTTGTCTATAGCTGTTGTAATCATAGTTTTTACTTTAGGCATATTAGCAGTAAATGAACCACTAGAATCTAAAATAAAAACTAAATCTAAAGGCTTGGGACTCAGCGTAACTTTTGGCACAGATGATGTACCTGTCAGCGTTTTAGTACATGCTGCGGGGGGGACACCACTCGTTGCTGCCTGTGTTTCATTAATATTAATGAAAGACTGCAGTGGTAATCCAATGAGCATCATCATAATGACAAGCAACAAACGTTTTAAATTTTCCATTTCTTCCTCCTTTGTTAAATAGTAATTTCAATTTTCATTATCTATTTATCGTTTAATACCTCTATTTTATGCGCTTTCTAGTCTTTAAGCAATACTATATATAACGTTTATTAACTATTAACATATTGTTAAATATTTATATATTCGATTTAATTATTTAGATATAATAAAAATGTTTGAAAGTATATTATATAATGCTAGACTTTAAATGAAATTATGATTTACATATATATTGATTGAGATATTATGTATTTATTTATTTTGTGAATATTTTGTGACATTTTTTTATACATCATAGCACAACGTATAAAAGCGCATTAAGTCTTTTAGACTTAATGCGCTTTTATATTCTATTCCCACTCTATTGTGCTTGGTGGCTTAGAAGTAATATCATAAACGACACGGTTGACGTGCGCTACTTCATTTACAATTCTACTTGATACTTTCTGTAACACTTCCCAATCGATTCTAGCAAAGTCACTTGTCATACCGTCAATGCTTGTAACTGCGCGAACACCAACTGTATAATCATATGTTCTATAATCTCCCATAACACCTACAGAGCGGATGTCCGGTAATACCGTGAAGTATTGCCAAATGTCACGTTCTAACCCTGACTCAGCAATCACTTCTCTTAAAATTGCATCTGATTCACGTACGATTTCTAATTTCTCTTCAGTAATTTCACCTAATACACGAATTCCAAGTCCTGGACCAGGGAAAGGTTGACGCCATACTAAATGCTCGGGAATACCTAACTCAATTCCTAGTGCACGGACTTCGTCTTTAAATAATGTATTAATTGGCTCAATTAATTCAAACTGCATATCTTCAGGTAATCCACCTACGTTATGGTGTGATTTAATTGTTTGTGCTGTCTTTGTACCTGATTCAATAATATCAGTATATAGCGTTCCTTGTGCTAGGAAATCTACACCTTCTAACTTAGAAGATTCGTCATCAAAGACATAAATAAATTCGTTACCGATAATTTTGCGCTTTTGTTCAGGATCAGAAACGCCAGCTAACTTGCTCATGAATCGTTCTTTCGCGTCCACACGGATAATATTAATGTTGAATCCTTCAGCAAAATGTTTCATCACCATATCGCCTTCACCTTTACGTAATAAACCGTGATCTACGAAGATACACGTTAATTGATCCCCAATGGCTTTGTGTAATAACACAGCAACTACTGATGAATCAACGCCACCACTCATTGCACATAGTACTTTTTTATCACCAACTTGCTCACGAATCTTTTCGATTTCGATTTCAATGAAGTTTTCCATTGTCCATTCACCTGTACAATTACAGATCTTGCGAATGAAGTTACGTAATAAATCATTACCGTATTCAGTGTGACGTACCTCTGGGTGAAATTGCACGCCATATAAATTTCGGTCAGCATTCTCAATTGCTGCATATTTACAGCTTGGAGAATTTGCAATCATTCTGAATCCTTCAGGAATGTTGATAACTTTATCACTATGACTCATCCAAACAGTTTGTTCTTCAGGTAACATATTAAATAGTGAATGTGTTTCAGCAGTAATAACTGCTTTTCCATATTCACGTTCATTGGCACGCTCTACAGAACCACCAAGTAATTTCGTCATTAATTGCATACCATAACAAATACCTAATACTGGTACACCTAAATCAAAGATTGCAGGATCAACTGTAAATGAATCTTCTTCATAAACTGAGTTTGGTCCACCGGAAAGGATAATCCCTTTTGGATTCATCTTCTTAATTTCTTCAATTGAAATTTCATGATCATGTAATTCCGAATATACGCCCATTTCACGAATACGACGGGTAATTAACTGGTTATATTGACTACCAAAGTCTAATACGAGAATTAACTCTTGTTCTAATGCCATTTCCATAAGTGATGTTCTCCTTTAGTGTGATGTTTATAGTGAATAATTTGGTGATTCTTTAGTGATTTGAACGTCATGTGGATGACTCTCGATTAAACCTGCACCAGTCATTTTAATAAATTGAGCTTCTTCACGTAATGCTGCTAAATCTTTTGATCCAGTGTAACCCATACCGCTTCTTACACCACCAAGCAATTGATAAACTGTATCTTGTAATGCACCTTTAAATGCAATACGACCTTCAATACCCTCTGGAACAAACTTTTTAGAATCTTTATCGTCTTGGAAGTAACGGTCTTTAGACCCTTGTTCCATCGCACCAAGGGACCCCATTCCACGATATACTTTATATTGTCTACCTTGGAAGATTTCGGTTTCTCCTGGAGATTCGGTTGTACCTGCAAGCAATGAACCTAACATTACTGCATGGCCACCTGCAGCTAATGCTTTGATGATATCTCCAGAAAATTTAATACCACCATCAGCGATAATCGCTTTTCCAAGCTTTTTCGCTTCAGTAGCCGCATCATAAATTGCAGTAATTTGTGGAACCCCTACACCTGCTACTACACGAGTTGTACAAATAGAACCCGGTCCGATACCTACTTTAACAACATCAGCTCCTGCTTCGATTAAAGCGCGTGTACCACTCGCAGTTGCGACGTTACCAGCGATTAATGTTACTTCAGGGAAGTTCGTTTTAAGTGCTTTAACCATCTCTAAAACACCTTTAGAGTGACCGTGCGCAGTATCAATCACTAATGCATCCGTTCCCGCTTCAACTAATTTTTCAGCACGTACTAATGTATCCTTTGCAATACCCACAGCAGCTGCTACTAACAAACGCCCGTGACTATCTTTTGCAGCATTCGGAAATTCAATAACCTTCTCAATATCTTTAATTGTAATTAAACCTTTCAAAATACCAGTCTCATCAACGATTGGTAATTTTTCGATTTTGTATTGTTGTAAAATCTTTTCTGCTTGCTCTAAGGTCGTTCCAACCGGTGCCGTTACAAGTGCTTCACTCGTCATAACATCAGAAATCTTAATAGAAAAATCTTCAATAAAACGTAAATCACGGTTAGTAATAATACCAACTAATTTTTTCTCTTCTGAATTATTAACAATTGGAACACCAGAAATACGGTATTTACCCATTAAATGTTCAGCTGCAAACACTTGCTCTTCTGGCGTCAAAAAGAATGGATTAGTAATGACACCATTTTCAGAGCGTTTAACTTTTTGAACTTCATCAGCCTGTTGTTCTATACTCATGTTCTTATGAATTACTCCTAAACCGCCTTGTCTAGCCATAGCGATTGCCATCTTAGATTCAGTTACAGTATCCATACCTGCTGACAAAATAGGAATATTTAATTTAAGGTTATCTGACAACGAAACACTTAAATCCACTTCATTCGGTAATACACTTGATTCTGCTGGTATTAATAATACATCATCAAAAGTTAAGCCTTCTTTTTGAAACTTGCTTTCCCACGTCATTATAATTCCTCCATTGTAATTTATTACTTACTATTATTTCATATTTTTCACGATTTGTTTATCGTTTAATCCATTAAAAAATAAATTCAAGATAATCGCTGTAAAAGTCCCAATAACAATACCATTTTGTGTTAACCAAGTAAATTCTTCGTCAAAACCATTGAAAGCTTTTGGAACTGTTGTAATTCCTAGACCAATGCCAACAGATACAGCAATTATAAGTAAATTGTCTTGCTTGGTAAAATCTATTGTTCCAAGCATCTTTACCCCATATGCCATTACCATACCAAACATTGCAATCATGGCTCCACCTAATACAGAAGGTGGAATCACTGTTGCTAATGCGCCAATTTTAGGAATCGAACCACAAATAAGTAACAATACCACCATCCCATACATTACTTTTTGTGATTTAACACCCGATAAGGAGACTAAACCGACATTCTGTGAATATGCAGTATAAGGAAATGCATTGAAGATTGATCCTAATATTATCGCTAATCCTTCTGAACGATATCCTTTAGAAATGTCTTTGCGTGTAATCTTAATATTTGTAATATCACTTAACGCTGTATAAACGCCCGTCGATTCAATCAAGCTAACTATGCCAATAATTACAAATAATATAATTGATTCTATTTCAAATTTGAAACTGGCAAATCTAAAAGGCTTCGGAAACTCGAACATATTTGATTGTGAAACAGCATCAAAGCTTACTAAACCATAAAATGATGATATTATGGTTCCAGCAATTAGCCCAATTAATATAGCGATTGATTTAATAAAACCTGTTGAATATCGATGAATAATTAAAATAATAACTAATGTAACTATACCTAAAATAATATTTCTTGAATTTCCATAATCTTTAGCACCTTGCCCACCTGCTAAATTATTCATCGCTACAGGCATTAAAGTAATTCCAATGATTGTTACTACACTTCCTGTTACTACAGGCGGAAATATTTTTATTAAATGTGAGAAGAACGGTGAAATGAGTACAATAATAATGCCCGAAGCAAACAAAGATCCATACAGCGTATCTAATCCATGCTTAGATCCTACCATAATCATAGGAGTTACAGCTGTAAACGTGCAACCTAGAACGACAGGTAAACCAATTCCTATCTTCTTATATACTTGTAAAAATGTTGCCACACCACACATAAAAATATCAATTGATACAAGATAAGCGGTCTCTTTAGATGAAAATCCTAATGCACCACCAACAATGATAGGGACGATAATCGCGCCAGCATACATTGCTAACAAATGTTGAATACTTAATAATAAATTTTTCATCCTATTCGCCTACCAAAGTCACTTGGTTATTATCTAAAGAAGCAATTCTACATAAACTTGTAACATTTAATCCTTCATTAATCAGCCTTTGGCGACCTTTCTGAAAGCTTTTTTCAATAACTATACCAACCCCTTGGCAACTTGCTCCCGCTTGTTTAACTAAACTATATAAACCAAGCGCAGCCTCACCATTCGCTAGAAAATCATCGATTATTAAAACCCGATCATCTTCATTCAAAAATTTTTTAGAAATAATAACGTGGTTCGTTTTATTTTTAGTGTAAGAGTGAATCTCAGTACTGTATATTTCTTCTGTTAAGGTACTCGGCTGTGCTTTTTTAGCAAACAGACAAGGAACATTAAAGTGTAATGCCGCCATAATAGCTGGCGCAATACCTGACGCTTCGATTGTAAGTATTTTAGTAATATTTTTATCCTTATATGTCTCAAATAAATTCTTACCAATCTCATTCATTAACTGAGCATCAATTTGGTGATTTAAAAATGAATCTACTTTCAGAATACTTCCATCAATCACGACACCGTCTTCTATTACCTTTTGCTGTAAAAACTCCATTGAAACCTCCATTTTATTTCTCTGAGAATGTAAAAAGATATAAAAAATACCCATCTTAAATAGAATTTAAGATGAGTAATAAGCGCACTAAATATACGAAAATATGCAACTAATATTACTCATAGTCACATCATTTACGGTAATGTGGTAGAAACCCTAAAGCCATATCCTTTAATTTATATGAGTTATTCTTATTAATAATATTTTTAGATAATATCAAAGTTATTGCTATTTAGCAATACTATTTCTATTAAAAGGTCTCGAACACTAAATTGACGAAACATTCTAAATAATACAAACGAAATTAAGTATATTTATTGGTAAATTAAGTAATTAATGACTTCTAATATTAAAGTACTTATCATCATCACATGGTATAAATTAAAAGATTTAAAAAATAATTATTATAATTTTTAATTAATAAACATGCTTTTCTTCTATATATATGCATATTAATTTTTACTAAACAAGAATATTAATTTCATAATTTTGTGTTTACCTTTTGTCTTCACGGGTATCTATTTAGCATAACAATAAAACATCAGTCATCACGAAACGTACAAAACAAACTATTGGAGGTACGATGAAGATGAGAAACTTAGAAACATTTTTAAATGAAGAAAGTTTGTTACGTAGAATCGACCAACTTAAATCTGAAGGTATTGCAGAGCATGACTTACATGTCATTTCTAAGAGTAAATTAGAAGGCTCAGCATTAGATTACACAGATGTACAATTCAAAGACGCTGAAGGTTCATTCGGTGATAAAGTGGCTGCTTTCTTTACAGGTGAAGATCCACAACACAAAGTATTTGATAAGTTGAACTTATCAGAATCTGAGAGAGTAGAATACGACAATGCAGTAAATAGCGGAAAAATCTTATTATATGTAGATAATGACGCATATTACTCAAACGATTCAGATGTAAATAAAGAATATCGAACAGGTAACACAGTAGCTGGTCACACTACAGGGATGATTAATAACACTGATACAGATGCAGACCATGCAGAATTACACCGCAATAATAATTTAAAAACTAGAGAGGAAGAGATTAATATGAATAACAATAAAAATTTAAACTATGATGAGTATAACAAATTGACAAAAGAGGAACGCTTAAACTATTTAGATAACGATTTAAGAGATCGTAATGACATTTCAGATGATGAAAAGATTAAATTACATGAAGAGCGCTTACGCGTTAACAAAGATACAGTTCAATCTGGTGAAGTAACAATTGATAAGAATGTAGTATCTGAGCGTCAAGAATTTGATGTACCTGTATCACATGATGAAGTAACAATTGAACGTCGTAAAGTAAATGAATCTGTAGCTGATGGTCATTTCGATAACGATTTAGACGAAGAAACAATTCGTGTTCCATTAACTGAAGAACGTGTTTCTGTCGACAAAGAAAACGTAGTTGCAGAAGAGTTACTAATTAAGAAAAACCGTGTAACTGACACTGAACATGTTTCAGAAGAAGTACGCCGTGAAGAAGTTGAAATTGATGATACTAATGCGCACCGTCGCAATGATTTAGACAACGATTTAACTGACCGTCGTTAATATAGCTTTTTATTAAAAGCCCTCAATGAGGGCTTTTTTTATTTCCTGTTATTAATCTAAAAGTGTGCATAAATTTAATCAAATGATACAATAGGTATATTAAATAATGTAAATGGGGTCCTAAAATGAAATTTTTACATCTAACAGAAACCGACCACTATTTCCAAAAGTGCATGACATTATACGATACTGAATTTGATTATGATATTCGTGAACCAATTGAAGTATTCGAACAATCTTTTAAATTAAAACAGCAAGATGAAGAACGTTATCACTTCATTGCTATATTTGAGGATGATACACTTTATGGATTTATTGCGTTTCATTTAGAGATTATGTATCGTATAGGATATGTTGTCTACTTGGTAGTCAATCCAAAAGTACGTGGTAAACAAATAGCTCGTCAGTTAATGAATGAAGCTGAAGATATTATGGTAAAATTGTGCGAGAATAACGGCACTTCTTTAGAACATATTATGCTCGAGTGCGAAAAAGATAATGATGGTAATAGCCCGCTACACACGTTCTATGAGAAATTTGGATACTCAAAATTAGATTATAACTATCATCAACCTGGTCTTCATAATGATGAGGCTGTACCAATGAATCTTTACTTAAAAACAAATGATTACGACTCTTCAAAAAAAGCGATTGAGCATATTTATCGTGTTAAATATATTCAATGTAATCAAATCAAACCTGAAATCATTGAGACACTAATTGATGCGATGTAAAATATAAGAGGAGAATAGGAACTATTCCTATTCTCCTCTTATATTTTACTCTCTTTACCTTAATATTTGACTCAAAACTTCGAAAGATAAATATGAATCAACTTTAGTGCTCTCATAGATATCCAACATACGTTGATATGTCTTATAACTTACTGGTTTTGATTCTAATGATCTAAAAAGTGTCAAATCAATATAACCATCATATTGACGCATTTCATTGAGATAGAAGAATGCATAAATCTCATAATCCGTTTCATCTACAAGGTTAAATCCTAAAAAAGAATAATACGGATGTTCTTTCAGTACCTCAAGTTCATGCCTTGCTAATGCCGCATATGATTTAGTCATATGAACATACATAGTAATGACGGCATCAACAAACTCAGATACATGAGGAGGAATCTTATCATATTCTAACGTCAACTCTTCTAATAGAATATGATTTTGAGCGTCATGACCATCTCTAACGATCTTTTGATGTAATTGATGCATCTCAGCATTCGGTGGATCTAACTTTTCTAAGATATAATAGATTTTGTACAATATTAATCGGTCAAATGGATTTAATTCAAATGCTCCATTTGTATCTAACCAATTGTTCATAATGGTCAACCTCCCTCTCGATTTTTGTAATTATTACAAAATATTAATAATTACAAAATTTATTATATTTACTTTTTATGTATATTTCAATACTTTTATTGTAAAAATATACTCTATGTTTATTAACTTTATTTAACAAATATTAATTTATTATGAAGTACATAAAAGATAATTTTTCAATCATAAAAAGTTAAAAAAATAAGTCATAACTCATTAAGAGTTATGACTTATTTAAGGATCCTATTGTTCTTCTTTAACGTATGGTAATAATGCCATATGACGTGCACGTTTGATAGCTACAGTTAACATACGTTGGTATTTAGCTGAAGTACCTGTTACACGACGTGGTAAAATTTTTCCACGCTCAGAAATGAATTTTTTAAGCATTTCTACTTCTTTATAGTCGATTTTTGTAATTCCGTTTGCTGTGAAATAACAAACCTTTTTACGACGACGACCGCCTCTTCTTGGTCCACCTGCCATGATTGTTGCCTCCCTTACTTCAATATTTCTTTATTTAGAACGGTAAATCATCATCACTGATATCAATCGGTCCAGTTGCGTTAGCAAATGGGTTCGTTGATGGTGTTGATGCATTTGATTGTTGTTGATTGTTATTATTGCTCGGTTGATAATTTTGACCTTGAGATTGTTGTCCATAATTACCTTGGTCATAACTAGAATAGTCTTGACTTGGATCGTTATTTGAACGGCTTTGATTTGCATTCTTCGGTTCTAAGAACTGTACTGAATCACAAATAACTTCCGTTACATATACTCTACGGCCTTCTTGATTATCATAACTACGTGATTGCAATCTGCCATCTACCCCAGCTAAACTACCTTTGTTTAAGAAGTTATTCACATTTTCAGCTTGCTTACGGAAAACGACACAATTGATAAAATCAGCCTGTCTTTCACCTTGAGCATTTGTAAATGTACGGTTAACCGCTAATGTAAATGTAGCTACTGACACGCCTGATGGTGTGACTCTGTATTCTGGATCTTTAGTTAATCGACCTACTAATACAACTCGGTTAAGCAAATAAATCGCCCCCACATGTTAGGTTTATTTTTCTTCTTCGCGTATAACGATATGACGGATAATGTCATCGTTGATTTTTGCTAATCGATCGAATTCGTTTGTTGCAGCATCAGTTGAATTAACTTTAACGATTTGGTAGAAACCTTCTTTAAAATCGTTGATTTCATAAGCTAAACGACGTTTACCCCAATCCTTTGATTCGATGATTTCCGCTCCGTTAGAAGTTAAAACACCTTCGAAACGCTCGATTAAAGCTTTCTTAGCATCTTCTTCAATGTTCGGACGTACGACATACATAATTTCGTATTTTCTCATCTTTTACACCTCCTCATGGTCTATGCGGCTTTATTAAGAAATAAAGCAAGGAATAATTTTCATTACTCACAATAGAGAATTATAGCATACATTACTTATTACATCAATCATTAGTTTTCATTAATTAGTGATGCACTTCATTTAATTGATACGTTACAATCTCTTTAGAATAGAATAACTTAATATCTCCCGAGCGATATAAATGCACATATTCTTCATAATCCGTATCATTTGGATTAATTTCATCTGTTCCAACAATATCTAAATAACGAATTGCAGACGCAGGAAATGACACTTTGTTGTAAATTGAATCATTTAGCTTTATAGGTTCGGATAGCGCAACTGCCTGAACTAAATAATGATAAGTTATATGATATACTGGATTATCTTTTTCTTCCGACTTTATAATAACTTTAATACAATACATGAGTCGTTTTAATGGTTGCATCATATCCTCCTATTGTTTAGTTTATACGTTAAATCTAAAGTGTACAACGTCACCATCTTGCATTATATAATCTTTACCTTCAAGACGTACACGCCCCGCTTCTTTTGCTGCGCTCATTCCATTATGTTCAATTAAATCATTATAGCTTACCGTTTCAGCTCTGATAAAACCACGTTCAAAGTCTGTATGAATAATCCCAGCACACTGTGGCGCAGTCATACCGCGTCTAAACGTCCAAGCACGCACTTCTTGAACACCTGCTGTAAAGTATGTCGCAAGGCCTAGCAAATGGTAAGACGCTTTAATTAATTTATCTAAACCTGATTCTTCGATACCTAAATCAGCCAGATATTCTTTTTTATCTTCTTCATCAAGTGCTGCAAGTTCTTCTTCAATACGTGCACTAATAACAATCACTTGAGAACCTTCATTATCTGCATATGCTTTAATAGCTTTAACGTGTTCGTTTTCTTCACCTGCAACTAAGTCGTCTTCAGATACATTTGCAACATAAAGCATCGGTTTCGCTGTCAGTAAGTGCATACCTTTCACTAACTTTTCTTGTTCTGGCGTAAATTCGATACTTCTAGCCGGACGTTCATTTTCTAATGCTTCTTTCACAATCGCTAAGATTGCTTCTTCAGTCATTGCATCTTTATCTTTTTGTTTCGCCATTTTTTGAACACGTGCGTAACGTTTCTCAACAGATTCTAAATCTGCTAAGATCAACTCCATATTAATGACCTCAATATCATCAACAGGGTCAACAGTTCCTGATACATGCGTTATGTTCTCATCTTCAAATGCTCGAACGACTTGACAGATTGCATCAACGTCTCGGATATGAGATAAGAATTTATTTCCTAAACCTTCACCCTTAGATGCACCTTTAACAATACCTGCAATATCCGTAAATTCGAATGCTGTTGGTACTGTTTTCTTAGGTGTTACTAATTCAGTTAATTTATCTAAACGTACATCGGGTACTTCTACTATTCCAACGTTTGGGTCAATCGTTGCGAAAGGATAGTTCGCAGCAAGCGCACCTGCTTTTGTAATAGCATTAAATAATGTTGATTTTCCTACGTTTGGTAAGCCTACTATTCCTGCTGTTAAAGCCATAATTATTCTCCTTATTCGGCACGTGCCGTTATCTTTTTAATTTTTTTATTAAATGCTTGTCTAGGTAACATAATACTGCGCCCGCATCCTTCACATTTAATACGAATATCTGCACCTAAACGAATCACTTTAAAATGTTTTTCTCCACAAGCATGAGGCTTCTTCATTTCGACAATTGTATTTAAGTCATACTCATTTTGCATTTTGATCACCCTTATTTGGTTGATTATACATGACGACTCGTGGCACTGGGACATGAATATCATTCTGATCTAAATATTCTTTAATGTCTCCGCGTAATATTCTTGATACTTTAACATGGTTATTTGGTAATGTTTCAGCTGACATTCTAATCTTTGTCTCACCAGCACTAACCATTTCAACACCCAACATTTCAGGTGGTTTTACTAAATCGGCATATTTCTCGGGTAATGTTAATAAATAAGGCTGTAATACTGCCTCTACGCGAGAAACGTTCTCATCACTTGATACAGAAATATCAAAGATGGCAATCGAGTTGTTCACTGAGAAATTGACTATCTCATTCATCGTACCATTTGGTAAGATTGTCAGTTCACCCGTAAAAGACTTAATTCGAGTCGAGCGTAGACCTATGGATTGGACCGTGCCTTCAGCAACCGTCGTTCCAGTCGTATTAATTCTAACATAATCACCCACATCAAATTGATTCTCAAAGATAATAAAAAAGCCAGTAATAATGTCTTTGACTAACGTTTGTGCACCGAAACCAATTGCGATACCAGCGATACCAGCACCTGCAATAATACTTTCAACTTTAACTCCAAAGTTACTCAATATTGTTGTCAAAACGATAAACCAAATTACATATGATGCGATATTTTGCAGCAGCTTAATTAATGTCGTATCACGCTTCGTAGATTGAGAAAGATTTGTTTTAAGTCTCACTCTAAAGAATTGCTCAATAAACTTATGAACGATTCTAACGATAACAATTGCAACTATTATTAAAATAATCGACCAAAGAATATTCGTTGCAATATTCATCCACATCTTTGTATCAAAAAACGTCTCTTTTAATTCATTTATTATATCTTTCATTGCATTCACCTACTGTGCATTTTCCAACAATGCGATTAAACGATTAAATTCTTCTTCTGAAGTGAATTCAATAGCGATTTTACCTTTTTTTCGGGACTTAGAAATTTCTACTTTAGTTCCTAATTGACGTTTTAAATTCTCTTCATGTTTCACAAGAAACACTGGTTTTTTATTTTCTTTTTTCGGTTTTTCTTCTATATTGTTTAATTCTTTAATATACTTTTCTAATTCACGTACACTCATAGATTCTGCAATTACTTTGTTAGCCACTTTAATCATGTCATCTTCTAATTTTAACCCCAATAATGTACGTCCATGACCACCGGTAATTTTCTTTTGATCAATTAAATCTTTCACAGCTTGTGGTAAATTCATTAAACGCAGCATATTAGCAATATACGGTCTCGATTTTCCTAGTCGATCTGCTGTTTCAGCCTGTGTTAAGTTTAATTTATCCATCAAAAATTGGTAGCTCTTTGCTTCTTCTAAAGGATTTAAATCTTCGCGTTGTAAATTTTCGATTATCGCTAGTTCCATCATTTGTGTATCAGTAAGCGACTTAACTATTGCTGGAATCTTCACTTTACCAGCTAATTTACTTGCTCTATAGCGTCTTTCACCCACGACAATATCATAGCCTTTTACAGATTTACGAACAACAATCGGTTGTAATACACCATGAATTTTGATTGATTCACTCAATTCCTTCAGTGCCTTCTCATCAAATTCATGACGCGGTTGATATGGATTCGGTCGTAATTCGGAAAGACTAATATCTTCAACTAGTTCATCTTGCTGGTTTTCTTGGAATAGTGCATCTAGTCCTCTTCCTAAACCTTTACCTAAACCTCTAGCCATGTTTTACAACCTCCTCTGCTAAACTCTTATACGTTTTTGCACCTGTTGAGCGTGCATCGTAAACGTTTATGGGTTGCCCGTGAGATGGTGCCTCAGATAAACGAACGTTACGTGGGATGATAGTATCATATACTTTTTCCCCGAAATGGTCTTTCACTTCCGCAATAACATCATTACCTAAATTTGTACGTGCATCAAGCATTGTAAGTAATACTCCTTCGATTTCAAGAGATTGGTTTAAATGACGTTGTACTAAACGAATTGTGTTCAGTAACTGACTTAAACCCTCCAAGGCATAATATTCACATTGTACAGGAATGATGATACCATTCGCCGCTGTAAATGAATTGATTGTCAATAATCCCAATGATGGTGGACAATCAATAATAATATAATCAAAATCAATCTCTAACTCTTTAAATGCATATTTTAGACGTACTTCTCGGCTCATTGCTGAAACTAACTCGATCTCAGCCCCCGCTAATGCAATATTCGCAGGAATAATATATAAATGGTCAAGTGACGTTTCTAAAACACATTTATTAATATTTACATCTTCTACAAGCATGTCATATACTGAATTTTCAACATTATTTTTATCTACGCCTACACCACTAGTGGCATTACCTTGTGGATCTGTATCTACTAATAAAACTTTTTTACCAAGTTCTGCTAATGCCGCACTTAAATTAACCGAAGTTGTCGTCTTACCAACTCCACCTTTTTGGTTTGCGATGGCCAATATTTTTGTCATCTGTATTCTCTCCTAGTCTGTTTTTCATATAGTATCGATTATAACAATTTTATTGGATTTCTGCACAAAGAATAAAGCAGATGAGTCATATCACTCACCTGCTTCATGTTTTAATTATCTAACATAATCTCTTTTAAATACCACTGGATGGTCTAAATCAAATGTAGAATGCCCTGACATTCTTTTATATTGAACAACAAAAACTATTATAATTAATGCTGTTAGAATAATCGCAATATAGTAACTTATCGTTAAATCCATACCAAATCCAATTGGTTGACTTAATATATAGACGAAAACATTATACGTCATAAATACAGCAGGTAACACAGCAACCAAATAATTCTTTTTAGATAATGCTAAGTACATTGCACCAACCCATAAAGCAATTACCGCTGTTGTCTGGTTGGCCCATGAAAAATAACGCCATAGCATACTGAAATCCATTTTCGTTAAAATAAAACTCATAATGAATAATGGAATTGCGATATAGAAACGTTTCAGAATTGATTGTTGAGATAGTGAAATATAATCCGCTATTATCATACGTGCACTTCTAAAAGCTGTATCTCCACTAGTAATTGGCAATACAATAACACCGATAATTGCGATAGTTCCTACAAATGAACCAAGTAACATTGTTGAAGCTTTACTTACAACGAGGGCTGCTTCACCTTGTGCTAATATCTCTTTTAAACCACCATAGCCACCAAATAAACTCATTGCAGCTGCAGCCCAAACCATAGCAATCATTCCTTCCAAAATCATCATTCCATAGAAAATTGGACGCCCATTTTTCTCATTTTTTGTCGTACGTGAGATAATTGGACTTTGCGTTGCATGGAATCCTGATAATGCACCACAACTTATCGTAAAGAAAAGTAATGGAAATATCGATAAACCATCTGGGTGCATATTTTCTAAAGTAATTTCAGGAATTTTAGCACCTGTTTGAATTAATCTAAAGAAAATACCTACCGCACTGATTAATAAAAATGCACCAAAGATTGGGTAAACTCGTCCTATAATTTTGTCAATCGGCAATACTGTTGACAAGAAATAATAAATGAAAATAATAAAAATAATAATGCTTAATGCCAATTTTTTATCTACTAAATCATGAATTAGAATTGCTGGTGAAGTAACAAACACTGTTCCGGTTAATAATAAAAGTAACAAAGTAAATACATTCACGACATGTTTCATCGCCTTACCTAAAAACTTCCCGGCAAGTTCTGGTAAATGTGCCCCTTTATTTCTAATCGATATCATGCCTGTTAGGTAATCATGTACTGCACCTGCGAAAATACATCCTACGACAATCCAAATAAATGCAACTGGACCATATAGAGCTCCCATAATCGGACCAAAGATTGGACCTACACCTGCAATATTTAACAACTGAATTAATGCATTAGATTTCGTATTCATAGGTACGTAATCAATACCATCATTTTGATCATAAGCTGGCGTTGGTCTTTCATCATTAACCCCGAACATTTTTTCAATATAATATCCATATGTGAAATAACCCAAAATCAAAAGCACTATGCATGAAATAAATGTAACCATATAATCCCCCTTTATATGAAATCGCTTACATTTAATATTCTAAATAATTAGATAACTTTTGTAAATACAAAAAAGCATAACGATTAGGAAGTCATCGTTATGCTGACAGAATAATTTTATTTATTAACATCATTCTTAAACACTTTAATCGAAATTTCATAGAAATTCTCATATTCAGTGTCTTTACGTTTTACTTTCACACCGCTTTTTTCAACTGTTTTTAAACTTTCTCCAATTGTATTAAAAGCAAGTTTCAAGTCACGTGTAAATCCGATACGTTTAGGTTTTACATTTTCTCCGCCTAACATACGTTTCACACGCTCTTCTGTTTGTTTTACATTTAAGTTTTGGCTTTTAATGATGCCCAACATCTTGGTTTGACCATTTTCATCAAGAGCAAGTAACGCACGTGCATGTCGCTCAGTAATTTGTTGTTTACTTAACGCATCTAGAATGGGTTGAGATAAACGTAACAGTCTAAGTTTATTCGCAATAAACGACTGACTCTTTCCTAAGCTTGTTGCAAGATCTTGTTGTGTAATGCCATCTAAGTCTAAAAGTTTCTTGTATGCTTCCGCTTCCTCAACAGCTGATAAATTTTCACGTTGAATATTTTCAATTAATGCAATAGCAGCTGTTTCTTTGTCATTCATTTGCTTAACAATTACTTCAGTTTCAGCTACTCCATTAAACTTTAAAGCACGAAAACGTCTTTCTCCAGCAATAATTTCATACATATCTTCTTCAATTGGACGCACGACAATAGGTTGTAATAATCCATATGATTGAATAGACTCTGCCAATTCTTTAATTTTTTCTTCATCAAAGATTTGTCTCGGTTGGTATCTGTTGGGTACTATACGTTCTACAGGTACAGACACTACATTCCCATTTTGACGTTGTACTTCAACATCTTCTTCTTTATCTTTTAGTCCAAACAACTTAGAAAAAGGTTTTTTCATAACAATCGACTCACTTTCACTTCAAAATACTATTCATACCTCTACTTTAGTAAAGGTTCTTTATTAGGTGTCCCTGGTTTACGCGGATATTTCTTCGGTGTTTGTCGTTTCTTCTCAATATCTAAAATATAACGCATACTATCTTCTTCAGGTAATGTTAAAGGATGATTCTCAATGACTTCTCCACCTAAAATAGAAATCGCAAATAAACCTTCTTCTACTTCTATTTCTCCTTGTGCTCCTTTTAATGCAATGAAATGACCACCTTTTTTAACAAGTGGTAAGCAGAGTTCACTCAACACAGATAAACGTGCGACAGCACGTGCTGTAACTATATCAAATGACTCTCTATACTCTCCCTTACCAAAAGTTTCTGCACGATCATGTACAAATCGAACATTCATTAAGTCTAGTTCAGCACTTAAATGGTTCAAGAAGTTAATACGTTTATTTAATGAATCAACAATCGTGACTTCCAAATGTGGAAACATAATTTTCAATGGGATACTTGGGAATCCAGCACCTGCTCCAACATCACAAATAGATTGTACTTTTGTAAAATCATAATAGAAGCTTGGCGTAATTGAATCAAAAAAGTGCTTTAAATACACATCTTTTTTTTCAGTAACAGCTGTTAAATTCATTAACTTATTCCACTCTACTAAAGTTTCATAGTAAATTGCAAATTGTTTTAGTTGTTGGTCCGTGACTGCAAAACCTTTTTCTTCTAGTTTTTGTACAAATTGCGTCTCATTCATTTAGTTCACCCTTTTAATTTTTCCTTGCTCGATATAGACTAATAAAATTGATATATCAGCTGGATTCACTCCAGAAATTCTTGATGCTTGAGCAATACTTAATGGTTTTACTTCTTTTAATTTTTGGCGTGCTTCTGTTGCTAATGAATGGATATCGTCATAATCAATATTTTCTGGAATTTTTTTATTTTCCATACGTTTAACTTTTTCAACTTGCTGTAAAGATTTTTGAATGTAACCTTCGTATTTTGTTTGAATCTCAACTTGTTCCGCAACATCTTCTCCGACTTTAATGTCACTGTCGATTAATGATACAACTGATTTGTAGTCCATTTCAGGACGACGTAATAAATCAATTGCTAATATACCATCTTTTAATGCTGTACCACCACGTGATGCAATCATATCTTGCGTTAAAACATTCGGTTTAATTCTTGTATTCGTTAAACGTTTTATTTCCTCGGAAATAGATGACTTCTTCGCAATAAATTTAGCATATCGTACATCATCAATCAATCCTATTTCTTTACCTATTTCAGTTAAACGTAAATCAGCATTATCATGACGTAATAATAGGCGGTGCTCGGCACGGCTTGTTAATAAACGATATGGTTCGTTTGTTCCTTTCGTTACTAAGTCATCGATTAATACTCCGATGTAAGCTTCGTGACGTCCTAAAATTAATGATTCCTGGTTTAATACTTTTGCAGCAGCATTTATTCCGGCCATTAATCCTTGACCAGCCGCTTCTTCATATCCACTTGTTCCGTTAATTTGTCCTGCTGTAAATAAGCCGTCAATCTTCTTCGTTTCAAGCGTTGGCCATAATTGTGTTGGTACGATTGCATCATATTCAATCGCATAGCCTGCACGCATCATGTCTGCTTTCTCGAGACCCGGAATCGATTGCAACATTTGAAGTTGAACGTGTTCTGGTAAGCTTGTTGATAAACCTTGAACATAAACTTCTTTCGTATTACGTCCTTCAGGCTCTAAGAAAATTTGGTGACGTGGTTTATCATTAAAACGTACGAATTTATCTTCAATTGATGGACAGTAACGTGGTCCAGTCCCTTTAATCATACCAGAGTACATTGCGGATAAATGTAAATTATCATCAATAACTTTATGCGTTTCTGCATTCGTATACGTTAACCAACATGGAAGTTGATCTAAAATGAATTTAGTTGTTTCATAACTAAATGCACGTGGTTCTTCATCTCCAGGTTGAATTTCAGTTTTTGAATAATCAATCGTATTACCATTCACACGCGGTGGTGTTCCTGTTTTAAAACGTACGATGTCAAAACCAATATCACGTAAGTGATCTGCTAACGTGATAGAAGGCATTTGGTGGTTTGGTCCTGAAGAATATTTAATATTACCTAAAATAATTTCTCCACGTAAGAACGTTCCTGTCGTTAATACAACAGCGTCAGCGTAATACGTCGTACCAATAATTGTTTCAACACCTTTAACTTTATCATCTTCTATAATTAAACGTTCCACCATACCTTGCATAATATCTAGGTTGTCAGTGTTCTCAATCACATCTTTCATTTCTTGTTGGTAAAGTACTTTATCTGCTTGGGCACGTAAAGCGCGTACTGCAGGTCCTTTACCTGTGTTTAACATACGCATTTGAATATGCGTTTTGTCGATTGTTTTTGCCATTTGGCCGCCTAAAGCATCTATTTCACGAACAACAATCCCTTTAGCAGGTCCACCTACTGATGGATTACATGGCATAAAAGCGACTGAGTCCAAGTTAATTGTTAGCATTAAAGTCTTTGCGCCTTTTCTTGCTGAAGCTAAACCTGCTTCAACACCCGCATGACCTGCACCAACAACAATTACATCATATCTTTGTTCCAAAATTTTTCCTCCTTATTTTCCTAAACAGAACTGGCTAAATAATTGATCGATTAAGCCATCTGCAACAGACTCTCCAATCACTTCTCCAAGCAATTCCCAAGTTTTTATTAAATCAATTTGAATCATATCTATTGGCACACCGCTTTCAGCAGCAGTAATGGCATCACTAATTGCTTGTTTTGCATCTTTTAATAAACTAATATGTCGTGCATTTGAAACGTACGTCATATCTTGATTTGATACTGTACCTTCAAAGAATAAATCACGAATTTTCTCTTCTAATTGGTCAATACCTGTTTGGTCAACCATCGAAGTCATCACAATTGGTGTATCTACACCGACCATTTGCTTAACAGCATCAATGTCTAACCCTTGCTTTAAATCAGTTTTATTGATGATGACTATTACATCTTCACCTTTAATAATTTCTGCAAGTTGGTAATCACTTTCAGTTAAAGCTTCATTATAATTCAACACATATAGAATTAAATCCGCTTTACTTAAGGCTTGTCTACTACGTTCTACACCAATTTTTTCTACGATATCTTCAGTCTCACGAATACCTGCAGTATCGACTAAGCGTAGTGGTACGCCACGCACGTTTACATACTCTTCTAACACATCACGTGTTGTACCAGCAATTTCAGTAACAATTGCTTTATTATCTTGAATTAAATTATTTAACATAGAAGATTTACCTACGTTCGGTTTCCCAACAATAACTGTAGATAATCCTTCGCGTAGAATTTTACCTTGTGTACCTGTTTGTAATAATCCTTCAATGCTTGACTTAATCTTTTCCGCTTCAGTCAGTAAAAATTGATTCGTTGCTTCTTCAACATCATCATATTCCGGATAATCTATATTCACTTCTACTTGCGCTAATATTTCTAAAATCGATTGACGTAAACCTCTGATTAAAGTACTTAAACGCCCTTCAATTTGTTGCATTGCTACTTTACTTGCACGATCTGTCTTTGAGCGAATAAAATCCATTGTTGCTTCAGCTTGAGATAAATCGATACGTCCATTTAAAAATGCGCGTTTCGTAAATTCTCCCGGTTCAGCTAATTTCGCACCATTAGAAAGCGTTAATTCTAATACACGATTAACCGTCATTATCCCACCATGACAATTGATTTCTACAATATCTTCACGGGTATACGTACGTGGCGCTCTCATGACCGCTACCATGACTTCTTCAACGACATCATTCGTTTCAGGATCAATGATATGGCCGTAATTAATTGTATGTGAATCAACATTGTCTAATTTATTTTTACCTTTATAAATCTTATCTGCAATGCTTACCGCATGATCACCTGAAAGCCTAACGATGGCAATCGCGCCTTCTCCCATTGGTGTAGAAATACTTGAAATTGTGTCAAATTCCATACATTGATCCTCCCTTTAATGTTCATTTGTTGATTGTAGTGCGAAATTGTTAAAATGAAAACACATTTGCTTTAAATAAACAGATTAACTCTAAAAACATAATGTTTTTAGAGTTAACTGGTGTTATCAATTATCTTGCTTTAATGACTAAATAACGATGGGGTTCGCGACCTTCAGAATATGTTTCAATATTCTCGATATTCGTTAATATTTGATGCATAATTTTACGTTCATAGTTTGGCATTGGCTCAAATTTGACTGGTTTTCTTGTTGCCACTGCTTTTTTAGACATATTCAACGCTAAATTTTGCAATGTTTCTTTACGTTTTTCTCTATAATTTTCAATATCTAACGTTACCGTCGTATAACCCTTTTCGATATGGTTATAGTAATTCTGTGCTAATAATTGAAGACTATTTAGCACTTGACCACGTTTACCGATAATACGTGCAGCATCACTTGATTCTAAATTAATCAGGACTTCACTACTGTTTTTAATTGCACTATTTGCCGTAATGTTTAATCCCATTTCATGAATGATTCCCACAATATAGTTCTCTACTTGCATCAATGCATTCTCTTTCGATTGTTGCTTATTAAGCGTATCATCCTGATTAACACTTAGAGTTTTTTCTGATTCTGAAGCTATTTCAGCTTTTTCCACTACGATTTTTCCAGCATCATCATCACAAGATTTTATATCTTCTTTCGTTCTATTTTGGATTGCTGAAATTGATGGTAGTTTTTTAAGTTCTGGATCAATGATGACAAGTTTTACTTCAGCATTAGATTTTCCTAAACCAAAGAAACCTTTTTTACCAGGATTGATAACCTCAATTTTAACTTGTTTTTCATTTAAATTTAACTCATTTAAACCTGTTTGAATCGCATTTTCTACAGTATTTGCAATATAAATTTTCTCTAACACAGGCATACCTCCATCTAAGATTAACTGATTCTTTTATTAAAACCTTTCGCAATCTTCATGACATGTTCTAGACTCTTATGAATCTCTTCAACTGTCATATCTTTTGAAGGGTTTCTAGCAATAATAATGAAGTCATCTTTAATAATATCTTTTTTATGGCGTGTAAAACTTTCTCTAATCGCACGTTTAATACGATTACGAACGACTGCATTTCCTATTTTTTTGGACACTGAAATACCTAATCTAAAATGTTCATTTTCAGAATTTGCAAGTCGATAAACAATAAATTGCTTATTCGCAACTGATTTACCTTGTTTATAGACTTTTTGAAAATCATCATTTTTCTTTATTCGATACGCTTTCTCCACGATACACCAACTTCTTATCACTAATTGATTACTTTTCATCTATTATACTAGAATACTGACCTGTTTTAAACAAAATAAAAAAGACCACTGAATGTTCAGTGATCTTACGCTGATAATACTTTTCTGCCTTTACGACGACGACGTGCTAATACGTTACGTCCGTTTTTTGTGCTCATACGTGCACGGAATCCATGAACTTTACTATGTTTACGTTTATTTGGTTGATAAGTACGTTTTACCATTTAAAAACACCTCCATTTTATTAATATTTCATCTATCGAATTTCGTCTAGTGATTTACAATAACTATTGAAGTATATCAAATGAGACATCTAAAATCAACCTGTTTCTTATAATAGGCATTAGAAAAGATATCCACTTATCCACATTAATTCACAGACATTTGTGGATATATTTTTAAATTTTTTTATTACTAAAAAGTTATTCACATGCAAAATCACAAATCCACATTTCAAATTAGGAGTTCATGTGCTTAAGTATAACTTTGTGGATAACTCATGAAAACTCTTGATATTATAATCTTTTTTTGATAAGATTTTGATATATTTCTTGTGGACAAACTATATAGCTTATTTTTTATCCACAATTTGTGAGTAACTTGTGGATAAACTATTAAAGCTTGTGCTTAAGTTTATTCACATTTTTTTATTTGTGTATAACTTTGAAATTTTTTTAGAAGAAAGAGGAACATTATGAGTGGAATTGATACGATATGGGACAAAGTTTTAGCAAAATTACAAACAAAACTCACGAACGCAAGTTACGATACTTGGTTCAGTGAAACAAAGATTAAAACGTTAGATAATAATAAAATCGTTATTTTAGCCCCAACTTCTTTCAATGCAGACTGGCTTAAAAAAAATTATATCAATTTAATCCAAGAAGTAATTGAGGAAACCATTGGAGAACATTTAAATATTAAAGTAATCTCTGATGAGTTTGATGATGCTGATGCTGATGTTAATCTTCAATCAAATAAACCGAATGAAAGAACACCTTCTCAAGAAATTTTACCTAATCAGTTAAATACGGATAACACTTTCGATACATTCGTAATCGGAAGCGGCAATCGCTTCAGTCATGCAGCAAGTCTCGCAGTTGCTGAAGCACCGGCAAAAGCTTACAATCCATTATTTATATATGGTGGTGTTGGATTAGGTAAAACGCATTTAATGCATGCAATCGGTCATTATGTTATGGAACATAAATCCAATGCAAAAGTAGTTTATACTTCTAGCGAAAAGTTTACAAATGAATTTATTAATTCAATTAAAGATAACAAAACAGAAGAATTTCGCTCTAAATATCGCAATGTAGATGTCTTATTAATTGATGATATTCAATTTTTGGCTGGTAAAGAATCAACACAAGAAGAATTTTTCCATACATTTAATGAACTCCACCAAAACCATAAACAAATTGTTATTTCTAGTGATCGTGCACCAAAAGAAATTCCAACTTTAGAAGAACGTTTACGTTCACGCTTCGAATGGGGTTTAACAACAGATGTTACCCCACCTGATTTAGAAACACGTATCGCAATTTTACGTAAGAAATCTGAAGAAGAAAACATAGAAATCCCAAATGAAGCAATGCTTTATATCGCAACACAAATTCAATCTAATATTCGTGAATTAGAGGGTGCTTTAACAAAAGTTGTTGCATATTCTAAACTCGTCAATCGTGAATTGAATTCTGACTTAGTTGCAGAAGCATTAAAAGACATCATTGCGTCAAGTAAACCTAAGAAAGTTACAATTCAAGATATTCAAAATGCAGTAGGTGCTTATTACAACATTCGTTTAGAAGATTTTAGCGCTAAGAAGCGTACAAAATCAATTGCATTCCCAAGACAAATTGCGATGTACTTAGCACGTGAATTAACAGATTTTTCATTACCTAAAATTGGTGAAGAATTTGGTGGTCGAGATCACACTACTGTTATTCATGCTCACGAGAAAATCAGAACACAGTTAGAACATGATAATAGCTTAAAAAGTGATTTGAAAAATATCGAAAAAGATATCAAGGGTTAGTGTGCAAATTGTGTATAATTTTTCATGACATATGAACAGGTTATACACATGTGGATATCTTCTCTCTGTTCACAATTTTAGACTTATCCACCTATTCACAGTCCCTATTACTATTATTACGGTTTTAAAAGAGATAAAATTATATATATAAATATCATTTTAAGGAGCTTATTCAATTATGAAATTTACGATTCAAAGAGATTACTTTATTACTCAATTAAATGATACATTAAAAGCGATTTCTCCAAGAACAACATTACCAGTGTTAACAGGTATTAAATTAGATGCATTTGATAATAAATTAGTATTAACAGGATCTGATTCAGAAGTATCAATAGAAATTACAATTCCCACTGAATTAGGTGATAACGAGATTTTATCCGTTGAAACGAAAGGTTCTATAGTATTACCAGGTCGTTTCTTCGTTGATATCATTAAAAAATTACCATCAGATACAGTGACTATTGAAACAAATGATAATTTTCAAGCAAAAATAACTTCAGGACAATCTGAATTTAATGTGTCAGGTATTGATTCAGATCAATATCCTTTATTACCACAAGTTAGTGAACAAGAAGCGATCACACTCCCAATCAAAGTATTAAAAAATGTAATAAAACAAACAAACTTTGCTGTGTCCACGTCAGAAACACGCCCAGTATTAACAGGGGTAAACTGGATGATTAATGAGGGTGTACTCAACTGTACTGCAACAGATTCACATCGTTTAGCCTTAAGAAAGCTTCAACTTGAAAACACGAACATTGAATCTATCAATGTAATTATTCCAGGTAAGGCATTAAGTGAATTAAATAAAATTATTGATGACACAGAAGAAACAATTGATATCTTCTTTGCCTCAAACCAAGTTCTATTTAAAGTCGGCAATATTAACTTTATCTCACGTTTACTTGAAGGTAACTATCCAGATACATCAAGATTATTCCCTGAGAGCTTCGAGACAGCACTTTCTATTAATAACGGGGATTTCTTCCATGCAATCGATCGAGCTTCTCTATTAGCACGTGAGGGCGGAAATAACGTCATTAAATTATCTGCTGCAGAGAATGTAGTTGAATTATCTTCAACATCACCTGAAATCGGAACAGTCAAAGAAGATGTTGAAACGAGTAAATTTGAGGGTGAAGGTATAAAAATATCTTTTAATTCTAAGTATATGATGGATGCGTTACGTGCAATAGACAATGATGATGTTCGTATTGAGTTCTTCGGAACGATGCGCCCATTCATCTTAAAACCTGAAGAAGATGATAATTTAGTGCAATTAATCTTACCTATCAGAACATACTAATATTTTAAAAGCTTAAACCATAATGGTTTAAGCTTTTTTGATAAATAAATTTATCTTTTGACTAATATAGTTGTCAAAAATATTGTAATATATTACAATTCTAATTGAGATGCCACTTATTAAAAATTAGATTATGTATAAATATGATTGTGGAGGAAAATAGATGCTGATATTAGAAAATGTAAGTAAGCAATTTAATAATTTTAAAGCTGTAGATGACGTAAATATTTCAGTACCAGCTGGAGAAATGCTTGGCTTTTTAGGAGGAAATGGTGCGGGTAAGACAACAACTTTCCGAATGATTTTAGGTTTGCTTTCAAAATCAAATGGAAAAATTACTTACAATGGCAAACCGATTGATTACTCAGTTACAGATTCTATAGGCTACTTACCAGAAGAGCGTGGTTTGAATCCGAAATTGAAAGTAAGCGAACAAATTCAGTATCTAGCACAACTAAAAGGTATGAAGAAAAAAGATATAGATAAAGCACTTGATTATTGGTTAAATCGATTTGAAGTACCTGAGAATAAGAATAAAAAAATTGAAGATTTATCTAAAGGAAATCAGCAAAAAATTCAATTGATTGGTGCAATTATTCACAATCCATCATTATTAATTTTAGATGAACCATTTAGTGGGCTAGATCCAGTCAATGTTGAGTTGCTGAAATCAGCTGTACAAGAAATTAATGAAAAAGGTGCAACAATCGTATTTAGTTCTCACCGTATGGAACATGTTGAAGAGATGTGTGATTATGTTTGTATATTAAACAAAGGAAAAACAGTTGTATCTGGTGATATTAGACAAGTAAAGCATGACTTTGGTAAGAAAGAAATTATTATTGAAGGCGACCATGACTTCAGTGCGTTAGCAGAAATATCTGGTGTAACGAAGTTCAAACAAAATAAAAATGACGTACGCATCCAAATTTCAAATGGTGATATTGCACCAACCATTTTTGAAGCGGTTAAACAGATGGGGTATGTTTCAAGATTTCAAGTGAATGAACCTTCTCTTAATGAAATATTTATCGAGAAAGTTGGTGGTAAACATGAATAAATTTATACCAACGTTTTGGTTAACCTTCTGGAAAAAAGTTTCAAGTAAATCTTTTATTATTACTACTCTTATTGTAATACTAGCTATAATTGCGCTCAGTAATGCAGATAAAATTTATGATTTTTTTGATAAAAGTGAGGATGATATAACAGTTATCTCTTCAAGTGACAAACAACTTGCAACAGTCTTTAAAAGTGAATTTCAAAAGCTCGATAAGAAAAAGAAATTAAAGATTGTGGATCTTGAAAAGGGTAAAAAAGGTATTAAAGATGAAAAGTATAAAGTACTAATTGATATTAAAGAAAATAGTGATAAAACACTTGAAAGTAAAGTGTACACACTAGATAGTATGGGTACTAATGAACTCATGCAAGTGCAATCGACATTAACAGCTTTTCAAAGTAATAATATAGCAAAATCCCTGAATTTAGCACCCGATAAATTGTCTAAAGTATTGTCTCAAGCAAAAGTAAAAAATGAAGTAATTAAACCAGTGGACGCAAACAATAAAGTATCTGAAGAAAGTAAAGCTGTAAACACTGCATTAGTTTATGCTGGGATTTTTTTAATCTTCTTTATCACCATTAACTATGGTAGCCAAATTGCAACAGAGATTGCACAAGAGAAATCATCACGTGTAATCGAAATGATAGTAACGAGTATTTCTCCAATAACGCACTTAATGGCAAAAATTATAGGAGTTATCACAGTTGCACTCGTTCAAATGTTGATTTATGGCATTACTATACTTGTTTGTATTAAAGTGTTTGATTTAAATAAAACGATAGAAAGCTTTGGATTTAAATTTACACAAGAAAATGTAAGAGTTTTAATGTACGCACTAATATTTTTAATCTTAGGTTTATTATTGTACATTAGCTTAAGTGCAATTGTAGGTTCACTTACAAATCGAATTGAAGATATAGGACAAGCAATTATGCCTGTTACATTCTTAAATATGGCTGCATTTTATATTGCAATGTTCAGTTTAACAACACCAGATACGTTACTCGTAAAAATTTCGAGTTTTATCCCATTCTTTACACCACAAGTCATGTTACTTAGAACAATTTCACAAAAAACAAGCGATACTGAGATAATTATCGGCATAATTTTATGCATTATAACAATTATTGCTCTATTCTATATCGCAGCAAAAATCTATAAAGGTAGTGTATTTAGTAACGATAAGAGTTTAATTAAAAACTTTAAAAGAGCACTTCAAACGAAATAGTTCACAAAAGATTTAATATTTATTTGTGGCAATGTTATTTTATTTAATATAAAATTTATACTATGCATTTTAAAAAAGTAATAAAATTTAAATAACAAAAGTGTTTAAACACAAATAAGAGAGGTATTTCGAATGAAAAATAAGAGTTCTTTAATTTTTACGATGGTACTTACATTGTTAGTAGTAGGTGCATTAGCAGCAATGGTTTTCATGAAGCAAAAAGATAAGGCTGATAATGAAAGTGTGGATACGTCAGCTGTAGAAAATACGAATACAGAAAGTGCAGTCAATAAAAACAATCAAGGTAAGGACCCTGTAAATACAGATAAAGTAGATTTAAAAGGACAACCGATGCTTGGAAAAGAGAGCGCGAAAGTAACTGTTATTGAATTTGGTGATTTTAAGTGTCCAGCTTGTAAATATTTTGATATTACAATGAAGCCAGAGCTTAAAAAGAAGTATGTTGATACAGGTAAAGTTAAACTGTACTTCATTCATACACCATTTCACGCTGAAGAATCAATTTTAGGTGGACTCGCGGGCGAAACAGTATTGAAAAATGAACCAGATAAGTATTGGGATTTCCACGATGAATTATTTAAATTACAAACACATAATGGATCTCAAGATAAATGGTTAACGATGTCGGCTGTGAAAAAAGCAATGAAATCAGCAGGAATAAGTGATGAAAATAAAATTATTGATGCAATTAAAGCTAACGAACAAAAAGCTGAAGTACAACAAGATATTGAATTATATCAAAAACATAATATTACATCTACACCAACAATTATCGTTGATGGTAAAGTATTAGCTGATCCAATGAATATTAAAGAAGTTACATCAGCAATTGATAAGGCGTTGAAATAATGAAAAATACTAAATTCTTTTATATTTCCTGGGTAATTGCGCTAGTCGCAATGTTGGGAAGTTTGTATTACTCAGAAATAATGCATTTTGTCCCATGTGAAAAATGTTGGTATCAAAGAATATTAATGTATCCTCTTGTATTGATTGCAGGGTTCGCAGCATTCACAAATGCGTATCATTACAAATATTTGATTATGACATTTTCTATCATCGGCTTATGTTTTTCTGTTTTTCATTATATGGAACAAAAGATTCCAGGATTTGCATCGATCAAACCTTGTGTTGGTGGTGTTCCGTGTAATACGCAATATGTGAATTACTTCGGTTTTATCACAATTCCATTTTTAGCAGGGATAGCATTTTTATTAATTACAATTATGATGTTACTTATTAAAAAATCAAATATCGATGGAAAATAATAAAAATAAAATTAATATGTATTAAACATAAAATAAAACGTTGAATGATAAGCATTCAGCGTTTTTGTTTATGCTAAAAGACATGCAATTTTTCTAGATTAAAGGTATAATTATATAATGACTAACATGGAAGAGGAGTGAACCGTGAATGGTAAATATAGTCGAATTCAATAGTGAGATAACGCTAGGTCAATTTCTTAAAGCAGAAGGTATTATTTCAACAGGCGGACAAGCGAAATGGTATCTTCAAGATAACCCAGTGGTACTTAATGGCGAAGAAGAAAATAGACGTGGCAAGAAGTTACATCAAGATGATCTATTAGAAGTTGAAGGCGAAACTTATAAGATTACTTATATGGAACAATAATGAAATTAAAATCACTATCTTTATCGCATTACAGAAATTATGAACAAACGACTTTAGTTTTTAACGATGAAGTTAATATTTTAATAGGGTTTAATGCACAAGGAAAAACTAATTTGTTAGAAGCGATTTATTGTTTAGCTATGGCGAAAAGTCATCGCACTTCAAATGATAAAGAATTAATTACTTGGGGTGAGCAATATAGTCATATTGAAGGCGAATTAGCATATCGACATGGCACCATGCCATTATCACTCACGATTTCATCCAAAGGTAAAAAAGCAAAAGTTAATCATTTAGAACAAAAACGATTAACAGAATACATAGGTCATATGAATGTCGTTTTATTTGCACCAGAAGACTTGAATCTCGTCAAAGGTAGCCCTCAAATAAGAAGACGTTTTATTGATATGGAAATTGGACAAATTTCAGCTGTGTATCTCAATGATTTATCGAACTTTCAAAGAATTCTTAAACAAAAGAATCATCATCTGAAGCAACTTAAACTGTCAGGAAATACGGATACGACAATGCTTGAAGTATTGAATGAACAATTTGCAGAATATGCAGTGAAGTTGACACAACGACGCAAATCTTTTATCGAAAAGCTAGAAGAACTTGCTTTACCTATTCATCAAGGCATCACGAAACGAAAAGAAAACTTAAAATTACATTATGTTTCAAATCTTGAATGTATTGATGATACGACAGAGATGATTGAAGCGTGTATTATATTGCTGAATAAAGATAGCAAACGTGAAATTGAGCGTGCACAAAGCTTACATGGCCCACATCGTGATGATGTGACATTTACAATTAATAATATTGATGTACAAACATATGGATCACAGGGACAACAACGAACGACTGCATTGTCTGTTAAGCTTGCAGAGATTGAACTTATTAATTTAGAAGTTGGAGAATATCCAATTCTATTGTTAGATGATGTTCTTTCTGAACTTGACGATTTAAGACAAACACATTTACTCACAACGATTCAACATAAAGTTCAAACATTTGTAACGACAACATCAGTAGATGGTATTGAACATGAAACAATTAACAGAGCGAAATTATTTAATGTCTCTGATGGACATATTTCGACTACTTGAAAGTTAGGTGACAATCTTGGAACAGAATTTAGATCAATATGGTGCTGACCAGATACAAGTTTTAGAAGGATTAGAAGCGGTACGAAAAAGACCTGGTATGTATATCGGGTCAACCGCATCACGAGGTTTACACCATTTAGTGTGGGAAATCGTAGATAATAGTATAGATGAGGCGTTAGCAGGTTATGCTGATGAAATTGAAGTTATTATTGAAAAAGATGACTGGATAAAGGTAACAGATAATGGGCGTGGTATTCCAGTTGAAATGCACAAGAAAATGGGTCGTCCAGCAGTTGAAGTTATTTTAACAGTGTTACATGCCGGTGGTAAATTTGGTGGTGGAGGATATAAAGTTTCAGGGGGGCTACATGGTGTAGGTTCGTCTGTTGTCAACGCTTTATCATCAACGCTTGAAGTATATGTTCACAAAGATGGTCAAATTCATCATCAAGCATATCATCAAGGAGCTCCAGCTTTTGATTTAAAAGTCATTGGTGAAACGGATAAGACAGGGACAGCAATTCGTTTTAAAGCGGATCCAGAAATTTTTACTGAAACGACAGAATATGAATATGAAATTCTTCAAAAACGTATTCGCGAACTGGCTTTCTTAAATAAAGGAATTAAGATTATTGTACGTGATGAACGTGGAGAAGAAGTCATTCAAGATGAATATCACTATGAAGGTGGTATTAAGTCTTACGTTGAACTTTTAAATAAGTCTAAAGAAGTATTATTCCCTGAACCCATTTATATTCATGATACGCGTGATGATATTGAAGTTGAGATTTCAATACAATACAACAATGGCTATTCAACAAATCTTTTAAGTTACGCGAATAATATACATACTTACGAAGGCGGAACACATGAAGATGGATTTAAACGTGCATTGACACGTGTAATCAATAACTATGGTGCGAAAAATAAATTGATTAAAGAAAATGATGAAAAATTATCAGGTGAAGATGTGCGTGAAGGGATTACAGCTGTTGTATCTATTAAGCACGGTAATCCTCAGTTTGAAGGTCAAACGAAGACAAAATTAGGTAATACAGAAGTCCGTCAAATTACGGATAATTTGTTTGCTGAGAATTTTGAACGATTCTTGATGGAGAATCCACCTGTTGCTCGTATAATAGTTGAAAAGGGCATTATGGCATCACGTGCTCGTCTTGCAGCGAAGAAAGCGCGTGAAGTGACGCGTCGTAAATCAGGTTTAGAAATTTCAAGCTTACCAGGTAAACTTGCGGACTGTTCAAGTAAAGATCCATCAGTCAGTGAATTATACATCGTTGAGGGTGATTCAGCAGGTGGTTCAGCAAAATCTGGCCGTAACTCTAAGACACAGGCGATTTTACCGTTACGTGGTAAAATATTAAACGTTGAAAAAGCACGTTTAGACCGTATTTTAGGAAATAATGAAATCCGTTCGATGATTACAGCAATGGGTACAGGTATCGGTGGAGAATTTGATATTTCAAAAGCAAGATATCATAAGATTGTTATCATGACCGATGCCGATGTCGATGGAGCACATATTCGTACGTTATTACTGACGTTCTTCTATCGTTTCATGAGACCGTTATTAGAAGCTGGATATATTTACATCGCACAACCTCCATTATTTAAAGTAGAACAAGGTAAAAAGAAATATTATGTTTATAACGAACGTGAACTTAATAAATTAAGAGAAGAATTACCAGCTACGCCGAAATGGCAACTTGCTCGTTATAAAGGTTTAGGCGAAATGAATGCTGATCAATTATGGGAAACAACAATGAATCCAGAGAACCGCTCTATGTTACAAGTAACATTAGGTGATGCCATTGAAGCGGATGAAGTATTTGAAATGTTAATGGGTGACATTGTGGAACATCGCCGTGCATTTATTGAAGAAAATGCTGTCTATGCTAATGTTGATGCATAAAGATAGTAATTTAAGGAGGCGCCATTTATGGCTTTAGAACACGATTCAAAACTACAGGACCAAAATATCGTTAAAGAAATGAAAGATTCGTTTCTTGATTACGCGATGAGTGTTATTGTTTCACGTGCTTTACCTGATGTACGTGATGGTATGAAACCGGTTCATCGTCGTATTTTATATGGGATGAATAATATGGGTATGACACCAGATAAGCCATACAAAAAGTCGGCGCGTATCGTTGGGGATGTAATGGGGAAATATCACCCACACGGGGATTCTTCGATTTATGAAGCTATGGTACGTATGGCTCAAGATTTTAGCTATCGATATATGTTAGTTGATGGTCAAGGAAACTTCGGCTCAATGGATGGTGACGGTGCTGCTGCAATGCGTTATACAGAAGCACGTATGTCTAAGATTGCCATGGAATTAATGCGCGATATTAATAAAGACACGATTGACTTTAAAGATAACTATGATGGTAATGAACGAGAACCAGTTGTGTTACCTTCAAGATTTCCTAACTTACTTGTGAATGGTGCATCTGGTATTGCAGTTGGTATGGCAACTAATATTCCACCGCATAACTTAACAGAAGTCATTAATGGGGTATTAGAGTTAAGTAAGAATCCAGATATTTCAATTCCTGAGTTAATGGAATATATTCAAGGACCAGACTTCCCTACTGCTGGACTTATTTTAGGGCGTAGTGGTATTCGTCGTGCTTATGAAACGGGCCGTGGTTCTGTTATTATGCGAGCGAAGACGTTAATAGAAACGCGTCCAAATGGGAAAGAAACAATTATTGTAACTGAGATTCCGTATCAAGTGAATAAAGCGCGGTTAGTTGAGAAGATTGCTGAACTTGCACGTGATAAGAAAATTGACGGTATTACAGATTTACGTGATGAAACAAGTTTAAAAGAGGGTGTCCGTATTGTTATTGACGTACGTCGTGATGCAAATGCAAATGTCATCTTAAATAACTTATATAAATTAACACCATTACAAACATCTTTTGGTGTTAATATGTTAGCACTTGTTGATGGGCAACCAAAGATTTTAAATATAAAACAAGCAATTTATCATTATTTAGAGCACCAAAAAGTTGTTGTAAGAAGAAGAACACAATACAACTTAAAGAAAGCTGAAGATCGTGCACATATTTTAGAAGGATTGCGTATCGCATTAGATCATATTGATGAGATTATTGCATTAATTCGTGGTTCTAAAAATGATGCTGAAGCTATGGAAGGCTTAATGGATCGATTTAAGTTATCTGAGCGTCAAGCACAAGCAATACTAGATATGCGTTTACGTCGTTTAACAGGTTTAGAACGCGATAAGATTGAAGCTGAATATCAAGAGTTATTAAAATATATTGATGAGTTAAGAGCAATCTTAGCTGATGAAGAAAAATTACTTGAAATTATTCGTGAAGAATTAATTGAAATCCGTGAAAAATTTGGAGATGAACGTCGTACAGAAATTACTGCTGGTGGATTTGATCACTTAGAAGATGAAGACTTAATTGATGAAGAGAATATCGTAATCACATTAAGCCATAACAACTATATTAAACGATTACCAGCTTCAACATATCGTACGCAACACCGTGGAGGACGTGGTGTTCAAGGTATGAATACCTTAGATGAAGACTTTGTTAGCCAAATGGTGACGACGTCTACACATGATAATGTATTATTCTTTACGAATATGGGACGCGTTTATAAAATTAAAGGTTATGAAATTCCAGAATTATCTCGTCAATCGAAAGGGATTCCTATCGTAAACGTATTAGAACTTGATAAAGATGAGAAAATTAGTACAATGATTGCAGTAAATGATTTAGAGCGAGAAGATGCCTTTATTATATTTGCAACGAAACAAGGTATTATTAAACGTACGAATCTCTCTCACTTTGCACGTATTAATAAGAATGGTAAGATTGCCATTAACTTTAAAGAAGATGATGAGTTAATTACGGTACGTTTAACAGATGGTAATAAACAGCTTATTATTGGAACGAAAAATGCATCATTGATTCGTTTCGAAGAAAATAAATTACGTCCACTTGGAAGAACGGCTGCCGGTGTAAAAGGTATATCTTTACGTGAAGGTGATGAAGTTATTGGACTTGATGTAATCGAATCGAATGGAGAACATGAAGTGCTAATCGTCACTGAAAATGGTTACGGTAAACGTACAATTGAAACAGAGTATCGAATTTCTAACCGAGGCGGTAAAGGGATTAAAACAGCAAGTATTACTGAGAAAAATGGTAATCTTGTATGTATTACAACCGTTAAAGGTGACGAAGACATTATGTTAGTCACAAATCAAGGTGTCATAATTCGTTTAGATGTTGCAGAATTCTCTCAAAATGGACGTTCTGCACAAGGTGTTCGCTTAATAAAATTAGGCGAGGGACAACTTGTAGCAACAGTAGCAAAAGTTGAAAAAGAAGAAGAGGACGATTTCGAAATAATTGATGCAGATAAGGCTCCAGGTGAAGTTGTTGCTGAACAAGAAACGACGCTCACTGAAGAGGCATTAGAAGCGAATGATGAAGATATTGAGAGTGAAAATGGACATATGGTTGGTATAGTTGAAGACGACGATTACAAACCTACAAAAGACATTTTAGAACGCTCTTCATTTGACGACATTTACGACGAAGACGAAGATGAAACTGAAGAAGAAGACAACGATTAAATAATAAAAAGAATCATAATTAAAAGCTAAAGTTCAAGCACTGAACTTTAGCTTTTTTATTTCCCAAGCAATAATGTAACCGTTTCACTGTTCCTGAAAACGTTTTAAATGTATTTCAAAGGCGTATCATTTGAAGTCACCGTGCAATCGTATTAGCATTTAAACTGTATAAAAATTAAATATAATAGGAGCGTTTAGAAAATGAAAAAATCAGGTGGAGATTTATTCGTAGACACACTTATCAATCATGGTGTAACACACGTCTTTGGTGTACCAGGTGCCAAGATTGATAAAGCATTCGATGTATTAGAAGATAGAGGACCAGAAGTAATTGTTACGCGACATGAGCAAAATGCAGCATTGATTGCACAAGGAATCGGACGTATTACAGGTAAGCCAGGCGTAGTACTTGTAACAAGTGGTCCAGGAGTGACAAATCTTGCAACAGGTTTAGTTACAGCGAATTCTGAAAGTGATCCTGTCGTTGCAATTGGTGGTAACGTTAAACGAGAAGATAGTTTGAAGCGTACACACCAATCTTTAGATAATGCAGGATTAATGAGTCATGTATCAAAATATTCTGTAGAAGTACAATCAGCAAATAGTATTTCTGAAGCAGTAACAAATGCGTTTCGTTCAAGTGTTGAAGGGCGCAAAGGTGCAGCATTTGTCAGTATTCCACAAGATGTGATTTCAGCAGATGATGTAGAAGTCGAAGCGATTGTTGTAAAAGAGCCACCTGTGTTAGGTCCAGCGCCATCTTTTGAAATTGACACTTTGGCTGAACGTATAAAACAAGCGAAATTACCTGTATTCTTATTAGGTATGCGTGCATCATCAGAAGAGAATACGAATGCAATTCGACAATTTATGACGCATAATCCTATCCCAGTTGTAGAAACATTTCAAGGTTCGGGGATAATCTCTCGTGAATTAGAAGAACATTTCTACGGTCGCATTGGCTTATTTAGAAACCAACCTGGTGATGAGTTATTAAGACATGCGGATTTAGTAATTACAGTAGGTTATGATCCAATTGAATACGATCCTATCATTTGGAACAAGGAAAATGAAAAAACAATAATTCATATAGATGAAGTACAAAGCGATATCGATAATCACTATGCACCAATCACTGAATTAATTGGGAATACAGCATTAACGATTCAACGTTTAGATGAAAAGTTAAATGAAGGTGACATTCAATTAGATGAATCAGCAAAAAAAGTATTAAATAATGTTGCAAACTTAATTAAACAAAAATATGAATTACCAGAAGATCATATGAATTCAGAACTAGTAAATCCTAAACATATCGTTAAAACAGTACGTGAATTAATCGATGATGAAACAACTGTAACAGTAGACGTGGGTTCTTTATATATATATATGGCGCGTTATTTCAGAAGTTATGCACCACGTCACTTACTATTCTCAAATGGGATGCAAACCCTAGGTGTAGCATTACCATGGGCAATTGCAGCATCAATCGTTCGCCCAGGTAAAAAAGTTGTCTCAATGGCTGGAGATGGTGGATTCTTATTCTCAGGACAAGAATTAGAAACAGCAGTGAGGTTGAAAGCACCTATCGTACAATTGATTTGGAATGACGGTCACTATGATATGGTGAAATTCCAACAAGTCCAAAAATACGGCAAAGGTGCAGCAGTGGATTTAGGACCAGTTGATTTTGTGAAGTATGCCGAATCGATGGGTGCAAAAGGATTCAAAGTGAATCATTCAAGTGAACTTGAATCTGTATTAAAACAAGCGTTAGCTGAAGATGGTCCGGTCATCGTTGATATTCCAGTAGACTATAGTAATAATGCACAGTTAATGGCTGACTTATTACCTGACGCAACAAACTAGGAGGATTAAGATGAATCATTTATATCAATATTCAACAATGGGTGCGCTTGTTGGTGGGATGTTTGAAGGTACGTTCAAAATGTCAGATGTACTTGCTACAGGTAACTATGGTATTGGAACAATGGATAGTTTAAATGGCGAACTGATTGTGTTAGATGGCACACCGTATTTAATCGAAAGTACGGGAAATGTGCGTGAAGTGTCACTAGATGAGACGACGCCTTTTGCAAGTATGATGGATTTTAAACCAACGAAGACATTAGAATTTAAAGGTAGTTTGAATAAAAAAAAATTAGATGAAGAAATCTTACAAGCAATGCAAGGTATGAATTATTTTCATGCTGTGAAGATCACGGGTAAATTCAAATTGGTGAAAGCAAGATCGGTAAAAAAACAAGAACAACCGTATCCGAAACTTGTAGAAGCGGTAAAAGAACAAGGTTATTTCGATATTGAAGAAACTGAAGGGACATTATTTGGATTCTATACACCACACTTCATTATGGGCATTGGTGTCGGTGGATACCACGTTCACTATTTAAGTGATGACCGAAAGTCTGGTGGACACGTTTTTGATTATGAAATAGAAGATGTGAAAGTAGAACTCGCATTACAAGAAGACTTTATCTTAAAAATGCCATCGACAGACCGATACCGTGAAAATGATTTAAATGATCCAGAGATGTTGAAAGATATAGAAGCGAGTGAGTAAGAATAGTGATAAATAAAAAGAAGTATCGTATCGATGCTTCTTTTTATTTTGTTATAATTTATAGTTAAATTTGTATAAAACTATAAAGCAATTCTAAATTATTTTTCTTCTAACTTTTTCATCATATATGGCAATTCATCAATAATACGACTTGCTGGAACAACGTACATTTCCTGTGCAAGTTGGTCACCAATTAAGCTGTGGATGAATACAGCTTGTTTAATAGCCTCTTCAGTATCAAATTGACCTAAGAAACTCGCGATAATTCCAGCTAATGCATCGCCCATACCACCTGATGCCATTGCGGCGTTACCCACAGTGATTTTATAATCCCCACTCTTTAAATACAGTTCTGTTTCATGCTTTTTTAAGATTACATGGGCACCCAGCTCATCAGCTTTAGCACGATTTCTTTCAGGTGTTTGTTCTGCAATAGGAATACCACTTAAACGTTCCCATTCCATTTGATGTGGTGTAAATATTACATTACATTTCGGTAAAGGATGTTTTAATTTACTTAATATTGTAATTGCATCTCCATCGATTATGAGTGTTTGGTGTTCTTGAATATGTTGAAATAAAATCGTTAGAACATTATTACCCTGGAAATCAAGTCCAAGACCTGGTCCAATCAAGATACTATCGGCATTTTCTATCACCTTTGTAATACGTTTAATGTCATTTATATCAGATACCATAGCTTCTGGACAACGTGAATGTAGCGCTGTGTGATTTGAATTATGAGTTGCAACAGTAGTTAAGCCACCTCCACTATATACACAGGCACGTGCCGCCATCATGATAGATCCACCCATATTTTGATTGCCACCTATTAAGAGAATACGACCATAATCCCCTTTGTGCGAAAACACTTGACGTTTTGGTATGCTGATAAAATCAATAATTTGCATAATCATTCTCCTTAGTAAGTTTAAACATGTTAAATCGTTATATCACTTTTAATTATTTGTTGTCAATATAATATCTGTATGATACTATATTATCAAATCAAATAATATATTTGTCATTTGGGATAAGTAGTGTAGAGACGATTTTTAGAGACATAGCGGTTGGTGCAAGCTATGAAGTTGTATACATGAAATTCTACCCATATTTGAAGTTTGGCAAACCGGTGATGAGCCGTTATGAAATGGAGTGAATAGTTAAACTCAGTTTAACTATTAATTAGGGTGGCAACGCGTAAATACCACGTCCCTTTATAGGGATGTGGTATTTTTTTGTACCCAAAAATAAACTAAAAAATTTAGGAGGAAATCAACATGTTAGATATTAAATTATTTAGAACAGATGCTGAATTTGTTAAGAAAAAATTAGAAATGCGTGGTATTGATACGTCAATCGTTGATGAAATTTTAAATTTAGATGCGAAAACACGTGAATTCACTGCCAAAACGGAAGAATTAAAAGCAAAACGCAATAAAGCAAGTGAAGAAATTGCACTAAAAAAACGTAACAAAGAAAATGCGGATGATGCAATTGAAGCAATGCGTGTTGTTGGTGATGAGATCAAAGCTATTGATACTGAATTAAATACTGTTGCAACGGACTTACGTGATAAATTAGTGCGTTTACCAAACTTAGTAAGTGACGAAACACCTTTCGGTAAAGATGAAGATGAGAATATTGAAGTACGTAAATGGGGTACGCCACGTGAATTCAATTTCGATGCGAAAGCTCACTGGGATATCGTTGAAGATTTAAAAATGGCGGACTTCGAACGTGCAGCAAAAGTATCTGGAGCTAGGTTTGCATTCTTAACGAAAGATGGTGCGCGTTTAGAGCGAGCATTAATGAACTTTATGCTAGACACTCATCGTGAAAATGGTTATCAAGAAATGGTTACTCCGCAACTTGTGAATGCTGATTCAATGTTTGGTACAGGTCAATTACCGAAGTTTGAAGAAGATTTATTTAAAGTAGAAAAAGAGGGATTATACACAATTCCAACTTCTGAAGTACCGTTAACAAACTTCTACCGTAATGAAATTATGTCTTTAGATATGTTACCAACCAAATTTACAGCAATGACAGCTTGTTTCCGTAGTGAAGCAGGATCAGCGGGTCGTGACACTCGTGGATTAATTCGCATGCATCAATTTAATAAAGTTGAAATGGTTCGTTTCGAGACCCCTGAGAATTCATATGCTGCCCTAGAAGAAATGACACATCATGCTGAAGCAATTTTAGAAAAATTACAAATCCCTTATCGTACTATTAATTTATGTTCAGGTGATATTGGGTTTGGTGCAGCAAAAACGTACGATGTTGAAGTTTGGTTACCAAGTTATAATGCGTATAAAGAAATTAGTTCTTGCTCTAATATGACTGATTTCCAAGCACGTCGAGCAAACATCCGTTTCAAACGTGATAAAGATTCAAAAGCAGAATTTGTGAATACACTAAATGGATCTGGATTAGCTGTAGGACGTACATTCGCTGCAGTTGTTGAAAACTATCAAAATGAAGATGGTTCTATTACTGTGCCGGAAGTATTAATACCGTACATGGGTGGGCAAACAGTTATTAAATAATATCACAAAAAATACAAATTGTTTAAAATATATTAAAACAAGGTATCTATTATTATAGGTATCTTGTTTTATTTTTATCTTTAAAAGTGTTTATCTACTTAATTTAATAAAAAATATTATAATATATTTTTTATACTTGCATATATTTTATATATCTGATATATTAAATATATAAGATAGAGATAAGGAATGATTGAACATGTTTAAGAAGCTTTTCGGAAAAGACAAAGAAAATAAAACAAACGACGAAAGAGGTAATTTAACAATGACAAACTTTACATTAGACAACGCACATTCAAGCATCGATTTTTCAGTAAAACACATGATGGTTTCAAAAGTAAAAGGTGAATTCACAGATTTTACTTCAACAGTAACTGGAGACATTAATGATATTTCTTCATTAAATGTAAATGCTACAGTTAAAGTAGATTCGATTGACACTAATAACGGTGATCGTGATGGACATTTAAAATCAGGAGATTTCTTTGATGTTGAACAATACCCTGAAATTACTTTTGAATCTAAATCAGTATCAAACAATTCTATTACAGGTGACTTAACGATTAAAGGTGTTACTAACGAAGAAACGTTTGAGTTAGAATTTAATGGTGTTCATAAAAATCCTATGTCAGGTGGAGATGTAACTGGTTTAGTAGTATCAGGTACAATCAATCGTGAAAAATATGGTTTAACTTGGAACCAAGCGTTAGAGACAGGCGGCGTTATGGTCGGTAAAGATGTTAAGTTCGAAGCTGGCGTTGAATTTGCAATCGAAGGTTAATAGATTAAATAATAAGACTATCCTTTTGGGATAGTCTCTTTTTTTGTGTGCGAATAAAATGTACATGCATTGAGGTATTCTGTGTAAAGTTGTAAAATAGAATAGTTATAGAAATATTTTTAGAAAGTGAGATTTTATGTTGAAGATAGATTTAAGTAAAACTGTTATCATCACTACAATTATGTTGGTGTTAACGTTGATAATAAATTTCTTACCGGCATTGGTTATTTTTATCGCACCGTTTTTATTAGTTCCAACAGTATATTTGTACTGTAAATCTCGAAATGGTTTTTACATCATGAGTTTAATTGTGATTCTTGTGACTGTATTGATGTCGATATTTACGATGCAAATCATTATGGGAGCGATATTTGCGGGTTATATTATTGGTCAATTGCTTATTGAACGTGCATCAAAAGAGCGTATGTTATATATTTTAACGATTTTTTATAGTATATACACGCTCGTTTCGATTATTTTTTTACAAGTGACAGATTTCTTGCCGAAAGTTCAATCGTGGTTTAAGCCGACGATTGATGTGTATAACGACTATTTATCAAAAGGTATTAAAGAAGGCACGATACAAAACTACCAATTAGAAATGTTTAATACAAGTATGAATGAAGTCATCAAACAAGTACCAGGTATTGTTGTACTATTTTTATTCCTACTTGTGTTATTACAACTCGTGATTACAATGCCGTTACTCCGTCAATTTAAGATTGCAACACCAAACTTCAGACCTTTGTTCACTTGGCAAATGCCGAAATCAATTTTGATTGTTTATTTAATTGTATTATTGGCACATTTTGGAGTTTCAGAAACAGATTATGTTCCTCTTGGAATCGTGATAAACTTAAGATATGTGTTAGAGTGGTTATTATTTATCCAAGGGTTATCCCTTTATAGTTACTTTACGCGTATGAGGAAAACACATCCAATCTTGACTGTATTTATTTTCTTTATTGCGTTTATATACGCACCCATCACGCAACTTTTTGGAATAATCGATTTGATGGTTAACTTAAAAAAAAGAGTGTCAAGAAAACTTAAGTAATAAATAATTTAATGAGGTGTCACAATGAATAGGAAGTACAATAAGCAAACATTAATTATGCCTTTTGTCGTGATGTGTATTGCAGCTTTTATAATTACTGGGATACTCTATACCGTGCACCCAATGACAGCATTGGTAACGTTTGGCATACTTTTTGTCATTACATGCATCAGTCTTTTCTATTTGAGACATGGTATTAGGCATAACGAAACATATATAGCTAATCTTTCAACATCGATTGATAAAGGAAAGCGTTATGCGATTAGTGGGTTACCAATTGGTGTCATTCTACTTGATGAGAACGAACATATCGAATGGCATAATCACTTTATTAATGAGAAGATTACTGCTCCGATTATTTCTGAATCCATTCATGAAGTGTTTCCTAACTTGCTAAATCAACTAAAAAATACCGGTGTTAAAGAAACAACGGCTATATTTGAAGATTATAAATTTAAAGTAACTTACGGTGAAGACACGCGTATTTTATATTTCTTTGATATTACTGATAAAGTTGAAACAGAGCAGTTATATGAAGATACGAAGCCAATTGTTGGTATTTTATTCTTAGATAACTTTGATGAAATTACGCAAAACATGGGAGATACACAGCGTACTGAAATTAATAGTATGATGTCGACAGAAATCAATAAATGGGCAGAAGAGAATAATGTATATATTAAGCGTTATCAATCTGACCAATATATGATGTTCTTCAACCAAAAAATTCTGCATCAAATTGAGGAGACGAAGTTTAACATCCTTGATAATATTCGTGAAAAAAGTCGCGAAATTAAAACACATATTACATTAAGTATCGGGATTGGTGAAGGCACTGAAAATTTATTAGATTTAGGTACACTTGCTCAATCTAGTTTAGATTTAGCTTTAGGTCGTGGTGGTGACCAAGTAGCAATTAAGAATATGAACGGTGCGGTACGTTTTTATGGAGGAAAGACTGATCCAATGGAAAAACGTACACGTGTCCGTGCGCGTGTTATTTCACATGCTTTACGTGACATTTTAATTGAAGGTGAAAATGTCGTTATTATGGGACATAAACGACCAGATATGGATGCCATAGGTGCTGCAATTGGTGTGGCGCGGTTTGCTAGGATGAATAATTTAAAAGTGAATATTATATTAAATGATTACGATGTTGATGATACGTTATCACGTGTCATGGCTGAAATATCTGAGAAACCTGAATTAGATGAGATATTTATTTCATCTGAAGAAGCGTGGAATATGATGACGAAGAAGACAACGCTTGTTATAGTAGATACACATAAACCTGAAATGGTAATCGATGAAAGTATATTGAATAAAGCATATCGCAAAGTTGTCATTGATCATCATCGTCGTGGTGAATCATTTATAGATAGTCCTTTACTTGTGTACATGGAGCAATATGCAAGTTCTACCGCAGAGTTAGTAACAGAATTATTAGAATATCAGCCAACAGAACATAAACTCACACGTTTAGAAGCAACTGTTATGCTTGCAGGTATTATTGTAGATACGCGCAACTTTACATTAAGAACAGGATCAAGAACATTTGACGCTGCAAGTTTCTTAAGAAATCACGGTGCAGATACAATTTTAGTACAACATTTCTTAAAAGATGATATCGAAACGTATATTAAACGTTCAGAAATTATTCGAACAGTACAGTTAGAAGATAATGGTATTGCAATTGCACATGGACCAGAAGGTGAAATTATTCATCCGGTTATTGTTGCACAAGCAGCAGATGAATTACTTGGAATTGAAGGTGTTGAGGCATCATTTGTTGTAGCAGAACGTAAAGAGAATGTTGTTGGTATATCTGCACGTTCTTTAGGTGAGATTAATGTACAACTTGTAATGGAAAGCATGGGCGGTGGTGGACATTTATCGAATGCTGCAACACAACTTGAGAACATGACAATCAATGAGGCAATATTACAATTACAACAAATAATAAATGAGCAGAGTGAAGGAGACGATTAATAATGAAAGTTATATTTACACAAGATGTTAAAGGAAAAGGTAAAAAAGGCGAGATTAAAGAAGTGCCAGTAGGTTATGCAAATAACTTCTTACTTAAAAATAAATATGCAGTTGAAGCTACACCTGGAAACTTAAAGCAATTAGAAGCACAAAAAAAACGCATTGAGTTAGATAAACAACAGGAATTAGAAGAAGCAGAAAATTTAAAAATAAAATTAGAGGCTTTAGAAGTTGAAATAACTGCAAAGTCTGGTGAAGGCGGACGTCTTTTCGGATCCGTAAGTTCTAAGCAAATCGCCGAAGCTTTAAATAAGCAACATGGTATTAAATTAGATAAGCGTAAAATGGACTTACATGATGGTATTCGTAGCTTAGGTTACACAAATGTACCTGTGAAGTTACATAACAAAGTAAGTGGTACTTTAAAAGTGCATGTAATTTCAGAATAAAACTAATAGGAGGATAATATGTCAGATTATCTTGAAGGTAAGAAACTGCCTTTTAATTTAACAGCCGAGCAATCTGTATTAGGTGCTATCTTTATTGATAACGAAGTATTATCTTCTGTGCTTGAAACATTATTGCCGCTACATTTTTACAGACAAAGCCATCAAAACATCTTTCAAGCAATGCTTACTTTATCCGAACAGAATGATGTTGTTGATATTATTACAGTCATGAATCAAATGACTCAAGACGGTACACTTGAAACGAGTGGCGGAGAATTATATTTAATTGAGTTATCTGAGAAAGTACCTACTGCACGAAACGTAGAATTCTATGTCGATATTGTTTATCGTGATGCAGTAAAACGCCGTTTAATTCATGTAGCTGATAGCATTATGGCCGATGGTTATAATGAATCACTCGATTTAGAAACTTTACTGGCTGATGCTGAAAAACGCATCATGGAAGTATCAACGAACCGCGGAGCAGACGGATTTAAAGATATTAAAGATGTACTAACGCAAGTGTTTAATAATGCTGAAGAACTTGATAACAATAAAGGACAAACACCAGGTATTCCAACAGGATATCGTGATTTAGATCAAATGACGGCAGGATTTAATCGTAATGATTTAATTATTATTGCTGCTCGTCCTTCTGTAGGTAAAACAGCATTTGCATTAAATATCGCAACACAAGTTGCAACGAACGATCATCCTTATACAGTTGCAATCTTCAGTCTTGAGATGGGTGCTGATCAACTAGCTACCCGTATGATTTGTAGTACAGGTAATGTTGATTCTAATAGACTCCGTACAGGACAAATGGATAGTGAAGATTGGAACCGATTTACTGTGGCAGTTGGTAAATTATCTCGAACAAATATTTACATTGATGACACACCAGGAATCCGTATTACGGATATTCGTTCGAAATGTCGACGTCTTCACCAAGAGCACGGTTTAGATATGATTTTAATTGACTATCTTCAATTGATTCAAGGTTCGGGCAGTCGTTCTAGTGAGAACCGACAACAAGAGGTATCTGAAATTTCACGCATGTTAAAAGCGTTAGCCCGTGAATTAGAATGTCCAGTAATTGCTTTATCTCAGTTATCACGTGGCGTTGAACAGCGACAAGATAAACGACCAATGATGAGTGATATTCGTGAATCGGGATCGATTGAGCAAGATGCAGATATTGTAGCATTCTTATACCGTGATGACTATTATAATCGCGGTCAAGGTGAAGATGGCGAGGATGTAGAAATTGATGCTGGCGCACAAGATGATAATGGTGAAATTGAAATTATTATTGCAAAACAGCGTAATGGTCCTACCGGTACGGTTAAGCTTCATTTCCTAAAGCAATATAATAAATTTACTGATATTGATTATGCACATGCAGATATGATGTAGTTTGAAAACACGTACTATTTATATTTAAATATATAAATAGTACGTGTTTTTGCGTGTTCTTTACAATTGGAATAGTAGAATGTTTGTGCTATTTTTTGTTTTTTTTGAATAAATATTTTAAAGTTATACGATATAAAATCTTTATAACATCAAATAAATTAATATATTTTATGCATTTATACAAAATTATAAAAATAAATCCCTTTTAAATAACATATAATAATGTATATTTATTAATGTTCGGTTTTTGGTTGATTTTTTAATTGTATATTGATAGAATAGCTAAGGTTAGTCAAGAAAATTTGGAGGTGCACTCATGTCATCAATCGTAGTTGTTGGGACGCAGTGGGGAGACGAAGGTAAAGGTAAAATCACAGATTTTTTAGCAGAACAAGCAAATGTGATTGCTCGTTTTTCGGGTGGTAATAACGCAGGACATACTATTAAATTCGGTGGAGAAACGTATAAATTACACTTAGTACCATCAGGAATTTTCTATTCAGATAAATTATCAGTAATCGGTAACGGTGTTGTCGTTGATCCTGTTGCCTTATTAAAAGAGTTAGATGCATTAAACGAAAGAGGTATTTCAACAGATAACTTACGTATTTCAAACCGTGCACAAGTTATTTTGCCGTATCACTTAAAGCAAGATGAATTAGAAGAAGAGAAACGTGGCGACAACAAAATCGGTACAACGAAAAAAGGTATTGGACCAGCTTACGTTGATAAAGTTCAACGTATTGGTATTCGTATGGCTGATTTATTAGACGAAGAAACATTTAGAGTGAAGTTAGAAGAAAACTTAAATGCTAAAAATGAATTATTTGAAAAAATGTTTAACGCTGAAGGATTTACATTCGAAGAAATCTTTGAACCATATTTCGCGGCTGGACAACGTTTGAAAGAATATACAGTAGATACTGCTAAAGTTTTAGATGATGCTTTCATGGCAGAAGAGAAAGTATTATTTGAAGGTGCACAAGGTGTAATGCTTGATATCGATCACGGTACTTATCCATTTGTTACCTCAAGTAACCCAATCGCTGGTAACGTAACAGTAGGTACTGGTGTTGGACCGACATTCGTTGATAAAGTTGTGGGTGTATGTAAAGCCTATACGTCACGTGTTGGGGACGGTCCATTTCCTACTGAATTATTTGATGAAGATGGACACCATATTCGTGAAGTTGGCCGTGAATACGGTACGACAACAGGACGTCCGCGTCGTGTCGGTTGGTTTGATTCAGTAGTATTACGCCATTCACGCCGTGCAAGTGGCATTACTGATTTATCAATCAACTCTATTGACGTATTAACAGGTTTGGAAACTGTAAAAATCTGTACAGCATATGAGTTAGATGGAGAAATTATCACAGAATATCCAGCAAACTTAAATGCTTTAAATCGTTGTAAACCTGTTTTCGAAGAGTTACCAGGTTGGACTGAAGATGTAACCAGTGTTAAGACAATGGAAGAGTTGCCAGATAACGCGCGTCGTTATTTAGAGCGTATCTCTGAGTTGTGTAATGTTAAGATTTCTATCTTCTCAGTGGGCCCAGATAGAACTCAAACGAATTTACTAGAAGATTTATGGGATATTAAAAAGTAGTCATACAAAATTAAAACCATAATAAAAAACAGCAATAAAGGAATCTACCTGAAATAGATGACTTTATTGCTGTTTTTGTTTTAATGAATATCTCGCTTTTTAAATCTTCCGCCTTTAACTTCTGATACGTTACCAATAGCAACAAATGCACTTTCATCATAGTGATTGACGATATCTTTTAGTTTAAATTCTTCTAAACGTGTAATTACACAAAAAATGACTTTTTTATTATCTCCAGTATATGCACCCTCACCTGATAAATATGTAACGCCACGTCCTAAACGTGCATTAATAGCATCACCAATCTCTTCATGTTGATTACTAATAATCCATATAGACTTCGATTCATCAAGTCCTTGTTGAACGATATCAATAGTTTTAAAAGCAATGAAATATGCAATGACAGAGTACATTGCTGATTCCCAAGTAAAGATAAATCCAGCAGCGACATAAATAAAGAAGTTAATCACCATTACAATTTCCCCAACGGAGAATGGTGATTTATTACTAATGAGAATCGCTAATATTTCAGTTCCATCTAAAGATCCACCGTATCGAATGACAAGGCCGACACCTAGACCTAATATAACACCACCGAATATTGTGACTAAAAATTTTTCGTCTGCAAATGGTGGTACAGGATGTAAAAGTGCTGTTCCGATTGATAATATCGTAATGGCATAAAGTGTAGAGAGTGCAAATGTTTTACCAATTTGTTTATAACCTAGGTAAAAGAATGGGATATTTAATATAAATATAAATGCACCTAGAGGTAACTTAAGTAAATGAGACGCCATAATAGAAATACCAACAATGCCTCCATCGAGTAATTTGTTTGGTACTAAAAAAAGTTCTAGTGAAACTGCCATGAGAATCGCACCTAATGTGATGAATGAAAAACGTTTAATTTTCTCTTTCAAAGGTAGCTTTTTGTGTTGTTTTATCACTTTTTCAATGGAATCAGGCATAACATGCTCCTTTCGGGATGAAAATAATAGTGCATACATAGTTATTATACTAAATATTTTAATATTTTTAAAAATAATGCTTGATAAATTTATTTTTTACATGCTATAATTAATCTTGTGCTATTAATTAATGGCCCCTTGGTCAAGCGGTTAAGACACCGCCCTTTCACGGCGGTAACACGGGTTCGAATCCCGTAGGGGTCACCATTTAAGTTCAATATTTTAGGTCCCGTGGTGTAGCGGTTAACATGCCTGCCTGTCACGCAGGAGATCGCGGGTTCGATTCCCGTCGGGACCGCTAATCAGTGAGGCAATCGCCTTGCTCATACATATTAAGAAGTTAGACTTATGTCTAACTTCTTTTTTGTTTTCATTCAAAAATGCGAGCTTATAGAAAAAAGTATGAAACAGTGGTAAATTAAAGAGTAGGATACTTTTGAATTTTACTAGAGAAGAGGGATTGCGATGTCGAGAAAAATCGTTGTTGTAGATGATGAAAAACCGATTGCTGATATATTAGAATTCAACTTGAAAAAAGAAGGCTATGAAGTACACGTGGCTTATGATGGTGACGATGCTGTTGAACTTATTTATGAAGTACAACCGGATATAGTATTATTGGATATTATGTTACCGGGGCGTGATGGTATGGAAGTATGCCGTGAAGTGCGCAAAAAATATGATATGCCAATTATTATGTTAACAGCGAAAGACTCTGAAATAGATAAAGTATTAGGTCTAGAGTTAGGTGCAGATGATTACGTGACAAAACCATTCTCAACACGTGAATTAATAGCGCGTGTGAAAGCAAATTTACGCCGTCACTATACACAGGCACAAACAGAAGAAAAAGAAGAATCAACTGATATCGTAATTAAAGATATTATTGTTTATCCAGAAGCATATTCTATAAAAAAGCGTGGAATTGATATTGAATTGACGCATCGTGAATTTGAATTATTCCACTATTTAGCGAAACATATCGGTCAAGTGATGACCCGTGAACATTTATTGCAAACGGTATGGGGTTATGACTATTTTGGTGATGTCCGTACAGTGGACGTAACGATTCGTCGTCTACGCGAAAAAATTGAAGATGATGCCAGTCATCCAGAATATATTGTAACGCGTCGTGGTGTAGGATACTTCTTACAGACACAGGAGTAGTTGCGGATGAAGACGTTATATAAGAAACTACAATCATTACATATTAAACTGGTTGTGATTTATGTATTACTAATCATCATTGGGATGCAGATTATTGGGTTATATTTTACGAATAACTTAGAAAAAGAGTTAACGAAAAATTTTAAAACAAATATCAATCAGCAGATTAAATCGATTAACTATGATATCAAAAATATTTATAAAGAAAATAAAACGACACCAAATAAAGTTCAGCGTGAAATACAAAAAACTGTCGATGAGTATGCATTACGTACCGAAATCGATACAATACGGTATGTTAATGACTCTGAAGTTATTTTAGCAACAAGTAGTGATTCGAATCGTGAAAGTATTAATCAAAAAATAAATGACAGTCAGATTAAAACATCATTATCCCTTGGTAAAACGAATGATCGCGTTAAATTGAGAGATGATCCTGGTGGTAAAATACGTGTGTGGGTTAAAAACTTTCCGATTAAAGACAACAACAAAATTTTAGGTGTCATACATATCGAAGAGTCAATTGAGCCTGTATACATTCAATTAATGAAAATCAATAGCATCTTTATTATCGGTACAGGATTATCACTATTAATTACAATCATTTTAGGATTCTTTATAGCACGAACGATTACTAAACCTATTTCAGATATGCGCAACCAAGCTTTAGAGATGTCCAAAGGGAATTATACAAACCGAGTTAAAGTATATGGAAACGATGAAATTGGAGAATTGGCACTAACGTTTAACAATCTATCTAAACGTGTACAAGAAGCACAAGCGAATACAGAAAGTGAGAAACGTCGATTGGATTCAGTGATTACCCACATGTCAGACGGTGTAATTGCAACAGATAGACGTGGGCGCGTACGCATTGTTAATGAAATGGCTTTGAAAATGTTAGATATGAATAAAGATGAAGTAGAAGGACGCCACGTCTTAGATATATTAAATATTGAAGAGCATTATTCTTTAGATGAGTTACAAGATATTGCGGGCGGTATTGTTATTGACTTAAACGAAAAAGAGCAATTGATTGTACGTGTGTCTTTCTCTACGATCATTCAAGATACAGGATTTATTACTGGTTATATTGCAGTATTACATGACGTTACCGAGCAACATCATGTTGAGAATGAGCGTCGTGAATTCGTAGCGAATGTATCACATGAGTTACGTACACCGCTTACATCAATGCGTAGTTATATCGAAGCTTTAGAAGAAGGCGCATGGCAGGATTCGACATTAGCACCTCAATTCTTAAGTGTTACACGTGAAGAAACAGACCGTATGATTCGTCTTGTAAATGATTTGTTACAATTGTCTAAAATGGATAATACAGATGATCATTTAAACAAAGAATTAATCGATTTCAATATGTTTATTCATAAGATTATTAACCGTTTTGAAATGTCTGAAGGGAAAAATGCTACGTTTATTCGAGATATTCCGAAGACGGGTATATTCGTGGAAATAGATCCCGATAAGATGACGCAAGTTTTTGATAATGTTATTACAAATGCTTTGAAATATTCTAAAGGTAAAAAGAAAGTTGAATTCCACGTGAAACAAAACACGTTATTCAACAGAATGACTATTCAAATTAAGGATAATGGAATTGGTATTCCATTAAATAAAGTTGATAAAATATTTGACCGCTTCTTCCGAGTTGATAAAGCAAGAACTCGTAATATGGGTGGTACAGGATTAGGCTTAGCGATAAGCAAAGAAATAATTGAAGCACATAATGGACGTATTTGGGCGAACAGTAAAGAGGGATTCGGAACATCAGTTTATATTACACTTCCATGTGAAGTCTTAGATGATGGTGATTGGGATGTTTAAAAGTATCTTAAAAGGTGTCATTCTTTTTGTACTTGTCATGACGAGCATCGTTTTAACATATAAAATTTGGAATTTTAGGCCCAACTTAGCAAACGTGGAAACGTCAATTACAAAGACGAATACAGCATTAAGTCCGAAGAATGTAGATAACATTAATAGTGTGTTTTTACCATATCAGATTGTTTCATATTCGAATGATCGAATATACGGTACAACTGATAAAGATATGCTATTAGAATATATTAAACGTATTTCAGGGTTAAAGGTTACGGATCTCAGTGGCAATAACCAAGGCATATCATTTATGTCTAAAGGGTTACGTGATAATTTTGTCATATTTGATTATGCAGGGGATTTGCCAATTGCGATGTATCAAACAGACATATTAGATAATGTGGTTAAAGGCGACACGAACAATAGCTTTAAGCGTATCATTATTGATAGTTATACGAAACCAAATCTAGTAATGTATATGATTACTTCTGATTATAAAATGTTTGAAATCGAAACAAACGGCTCTAGTAAGTCATTTAACAAACTAGTAAAGTCGACACGTAGAAAAATGGACAGCTATACGGGTATTATTACGAATGAGAAGACAACAGACGAACTTACGAGTATTTATGTACCAGAAGCACCTACCCATACACAGGCTTACAGCTATTTAGCAGATAACATTAATGTTGACGATATTAACAAAGCTGTATTAGGAGATAAAAATAGTATTATTGAACGCTCTGATAACAATCAGTCAAAAACATATAACTCTAATACAGGAATCGTTAAGATGATTAATAACGAGTTATATAAATTCAATAATTTATCAGAAGTCGATCACGATAAACCAAATCCGATGAATAATTTAATCAATTCATTTAATTTTATTAGTGAACATCGTGGATTTACTGATGATTATCGCTATTTTGGAGTTAAGCAGTCGGACCGTGCAATTAATTACCAAATGTTTTATAAAGGATACCCAGTATTTAATGAAAAGAAATTATCTGAAATAGATATTATTTGGGGAGACAAATCTGTTTATGAATATAAACGTGGACTTTATACTACGAGTGTTGCAGTGCCCACGAAACAAAAAGTGAAACAATTACCAACAGCTGAAGAAGTACGCTTTGCGTTAGCATCGAATAAACATTATCAATTTGAACGCGTATCAAACATGATGATTGGTTATAATATGACACGCTCTGATGAAGAAACGATACAATCAACATTGTCGTTCAAACCTGCGTGGTTCATTAAATATAACAATGAATGGAAAGAGTACGATAATGGGAGGCTGAAATAATGGATTGGAAGCATGCCACATCATTATTTATATTTGTATTCTTAATCATCAATATAGCTTTAGGATTCATTTATCATGAGAAAGTGCAACGTGCGAATATCGTTGAAGATGCAAAATCTGAACGTATAGATTTTGAAAAAGAAAAGATTAAATTACCAAAGTTACCCTCAGCAAAAAATGTTATGATGAATATTGTATCAGCTAAAAGTGCAGGTTTCACTGAATCATCATCTGACTTCGATAAAAAAAGCGAAAACTTAAAAACAGTAACATCAAATGAAGTGAAACCTAAAATTAAGCTAAAACGAATAGATGAAACATCAATAGTTTCAGGATTAAGGGACTATATCAATACAGAAGTTGATAATGGAAAAGAATATACACTTAGCGGAATTGACCGCAAGCAACGTATTCTCTATTTCGACCAAATGTATGGAGATTATCCTATTCTAAATAATGATAAAGCGCAACTCGCGTTTTCTTATAATACTGAAAATGAAGTCACAATGTATAAGCAAACTTACCTTAAAGATATTAAGGAAGGTTTAGGCAAGAATAACGAGAAGAAGAAAGTGATTCCAGCAAAAGAAGCGATTGAAGTATTGTATTACCAAACAGCATTAGAGCGAGGAGATACAGTAACAAGTGTAAGACTGGGCTATTATTCAATCGTACGAGAAGTACGTGGACAAGTACTAAAGCCCACATGGCAAGTGGCAGTATTTAAATCAGACGGTACATCAAACACGTATTATATTGATGCTGTGAATCCAGAACAACCTATTTTGTAATGAGTGAGTGATAATATGATTAATATGTCAGTACTAGCGAGTGGTAGTACGGGAAATGCAGTATACGTTGAAAGTGAGAACGGGTCACTTCTCGTAGATGCAGGATTAACAGGAAAGAAAATGGAAGGTTTGTTTGAGCAAATTGACCGAAAAATAGAAAATTTAAATGGCATACTTGTAACGCACGAGCATATTGATCACATTAAAGGATTAGGTGTGCTTGCAAGAAAATACAAGTTACCCATTTATGCGAATGAGAAAACGTGGGAACGCATTGAACGTGCAGATAGTAAAATACCAAGTGATCAAAAGTTTATCTTTAATCCATATGAAACGAAGACATTAGCAGGTATGGATATTGAATCTTTCAACGTATCACACGATGCAGTAGACCCACAATTCTATATTTTCAACAACAATTATAAGAAGCTAACCGTGATTACAGATACTGGCTATGTATCAGACCGCATGAAAGGTATGATACATGGTTCTGATTGCTTCGTCTTTGAAAGTAATCATGATGTGGATATGCTTCGAATGGGTCGTTATCCTTGGAGTACCAAACAACGTATCTTAAGTGATATGGGGCATGTATCGAATGAAGATGCTGCATATGCAATGCGTGATGTTATTACAGGTAGCACAAAACGTATATATTTATCCCATTTATCTCAAGATAATAATTTAAAAGATTTAGCGCGTATGAGCGTTGAGCAAGTCCTTAATAAAAATGATATAGATACAGTAAATGAAGTACAAATTCATGATACAGATAAAGCTGTAGCAACAAAAATCTATGAAATTTAAGATAAGTAAGTAAACTAATAGTAAAATTCAAGTAAAATAATTATCAACAGTGGATAAGTCGAGTTATTCACGTAAAATTGTGCATAACTAGGGATAACTTTGTGGATAACTAACGAATTAAGCACAATGTATAAAGATGTCCGGTTAAATGGGCATCTTTTTTATTTTTATACAGAGTAAAATGTTACTGATACTATTGATTTGATAGAGAATACGATTATAATAGGAATGTGAAATGTGTATATGTGAGTAACTTGTGGATAAGTAGAATAACTTTGTAAAGGAAATGAATAAAAATGAAGATAACAATCATTACTGTGGGTAAACTGAAAGAAAAGTATTGGAAAATGGCTGTGGATGAATATGTGAAACGTTTAGGTGCGTATTCTAAAATAGAACTCATTGAAGTCTCAGATGAAAAAGACTCAGATAATATGAGTGAAAAAGACATTGAAATTGCGAAAGAAAAAGAAGCACAGCGCATTCTTTCAAGAGTAAAAGATGATAGCTATGTGTATACATTAGAAATCTTAGGAAAGCAACTTGATTCAGTTGAATTATCAAAAAATATAGAACAGAAGATGAATACCGGTAAAAGTGACCTGACCTTTATAATAGGTGGATCAAACGGCCTACACAAAAGTGTCATGGACCGATCAAACTTTGCCATATCATTCAGCAAAATGACTTTCCCA